>CAUZCL010000004.1:0-151021 GCA_963578475.1 Acidobacteria bacterium bin61
GGAACCTTCGCAGCTGCGCTTTCAAATCGAGCTCGACTTTCCTGTTCGCAGTGAAAATACCCCACGGTGTCATGGCAAGACGCCCAACAAATTCCCCACCGTCCTCGCGGAACCCTACCACGCGCACGTCCGTACGAAGGGGCTCCATGCGACCTAGTTTTGGATCGTAGGTGAACTGAAAGATACGCTTCGGAGGAAGGGCGCTGACCGCCTGCTCGTTTTGGTAGAGCACGGCGTCGTGCAGGTGCTCACACAGTTCGAGCTCGAGGGGCATGTAGATACTGCGCGTCAGTAGCTTGCTCTTGTCCTTTTCGTCGGCCCAGACATAAGGCACGGTATGCAGGAAAGTCGCGAGCAGCAACAGCGTTCGAAGGCGGGCAGTAGTCATTTTGATGCTCGTCGAGCCAAATCGACGGGAACCATTCTTTGTAGAGAACCTGGCCGATATGACGGGTCTCGGCTTGCGTATACATGTACATGTCGCGGTTGTTGTCGTGCCAACATAAGGGTGGTAGAGCCAAGGCGTGGGCCCGGCCTCGTGCTCCGTCCCGACCCACTTGTTGTACCAATCCGCCACGATGGCCTGGCCGTCCGGGTTGAGGCTCGGCACGAGCAGGAAGATGACATTGTCTAGAATGTGCCGCGTGCGCGCGCTGTTATCCGTCGCGAGGCCATGGACGAGCTCGAGGCTCATTTGTGCCGCGCCGACTTCGGTCGCATGGATGGTGCACGTAATGAGCACGACGGCCTTGCCCTTTTCGAAGATCTCCTCGCGCTCGGACGCACTGTGTGCGGTGTCCGGAGGTTGGCCTGGGCGATGATCTTGAAAGTAGAGGCGCTTTTGGATGTTCGTGTAGACATCCAAGTCAGCCATCGTTGACTCGCTCGCGATCTCGACGAGCAGAAACGGGCGGCCCGCGGTGCTCGGGCCAATTTCGCGAACGTTGACGCGCGGGGATCGCTCTCCGATCAAACGCAAATAGGAGGCGACGCCATCCCAGCTAACGAGCTTCCGATCCGCGCCGACGCGGTGCCCGAAATGCTCCTCGGGCGAAGGAATACCTTAAGCGCCGGCACCGGCAGCTAGCGGGAGAACAACGACGAAAACGGACCACGCGAGGAGCTCCTTCATAATAACGGGATGCTAGCACAGCCAATTGCCACACTTGAATCGGTCGTCGGACAGGTTAAACTCTTGCTCCGGAAGTTCCTATGTCGACTCGCTCTGATATTCAGGCCTTGGCCCTCGCCGCCTGCCTTGCGCTCCCCGGCGCCGTTTTGCCCAATCCTTGCCTGAGGATCTCGACGCTTATATCGAGGATGTGCGCTCCGAGTGGAGAGTCGCGGGGCTCTCGATTGCGGTGGTGAAGGATGGCGCGGTCGTTTACGCCAAGGGCTTTGGGGGTGCCACCCTTTTGTCCGAGTCGGCCGTCCACCACACGTTCGAGACTTCAAGCAGTATTTTAAGTTACTCCGTCTGGACAGAGTTGGTTGGTTTCTCCGCCGATCGCGGCGTGTCCGTCGAGTGGTACGACCCCTCAAGACGCCGTTCATGCCACGTCGGCGAAGAAATCGACACCGAGCTCGGAGGCGAGCGTGCGCAGATTCTCGACGGTCGTGAGGTCCACGGGAATTCCCGAATCCAGCCTCTCGCGACTGCGCCGCTGCTCTCGCTCGCCAGGGAGCATCACCGGTTCGTCGGCGTTGATCGGTGGCGCGGACTTTACTTGCGCCACGAGCTCTTCGAGGCGCCGGTCGAAATCTTCACGACTCTGGAAAGCCTCGGGTGCTACCGCGACGAGCTGGTGACCGACTTCGAAATGCCTATCGTCTTGGAACACATCCGTCCCGAACAAAGCACCCGTCATGACGCCGGCGAGCACGTCGGTCCACAAGCTCAAGCCGTAGCCTTTGTACTCTCCTATGGGAAGGAGCGCGCCTGCCATCGCTTCACGGGGGGTCGTTGTCCGGCGGCCATCCGGGGTCAGGGCCCAGGTTTCCGGCATCTCGCGTCCTTCGCGGTCGAGCCAGCGCATCATGCCTTTGCCACTCATCGTGAGCGCCATGTCGAGAACGATCGGAGGATGTCCTTGCCGCGGAATCGCAATACCCCAGGGGTTCGTCCCCAGGACGGCCTTCGCCGAGCCTGTTGGCGCCATCTCTGCGCCAGCGTTCGTCATCGCCCAGCCGATCAAGCCTTTCCGAGCGGCGGAAAATGCGTGATAGCCAGCGATGCCAAAGTGGTTGCTGTTGCGCACGCCGACCATCGCGAGCCCGGTCTCGGAGGCTTTTTCGATCGCACGGCCCATTGCGCGTTGCGCCGCAACATAGCCGAAACCCTTCCCGGCATCGAGGAGTGCGGTGCTCGTTCCCTCGCGCACCCACTCCATCGTCGCCGCCGGGACGATGCCACCGTTACGCACGCGACGGTGATAGCGCACGAGCTTCTCCAGCCCCTGGCCCTGCCCAGGATGCCACCAGAGGCAGGCCGTCATTAGCCCATCGGCGATGATGTCCGCCTCTTCGGACGAAGCGTCCAATCTGAGCAGGAAATCGGTCGTGAAGCGGCGGAGAAGCGGCTCCGGATAAGTCGCGACGTTTCGCATCTCCATAGATTCCTCGAGCTCGAGAGCTAATTTAGAAAGGCAGAAAGGCTATCATAGACGTATGAGCCTCAAGCCAACCGACCTCTACACGTTCATGCGCGCGAGTGTGGTCGGGCAGGACGACGCGCTCCGCTATGTCTCGGTCGCGATCTTCAAGCATCTCTGCGGGGACGCCGTCGGAAACTTGCTGATGATCGGTAATTCTGGCACCGGTAAAACGACGGTCATGCGCGCGGTCGAGCAGCTCTATCTCGCGAACCCATCCTTTCAGAAACATCGCGTCGTCGCGCTTGAACGCCAATACGCTCGCGAACGAAGAAGGGACCGTCCTCACCGGCAAGCAGCTCTTCCAAACTCTCCAAGATCGGGCGGTGCAGGTTTTCGGCGAACGAGCCACGCCGGACGCCGTCAAGCTTCACATCGAGCACGCCACGGTTTGTATCGACGAGGTCAACAAAGTCTCGACGGTCGTTGGCGGCAAAGCCAACCCGACTGGGATCAACGTTCAGCAATCGCTCCTCACGCTGATGGAGGAAGAGAAAGTGACCTTCGATACTCGGCTTCTAGTGGACGGGGATTTCAAGCCCGTGCAAATGGAGATCGACACAAAGAAGCTCCTGGTCATCTGCGGCAGCGCGTTCGAAGAGCTCTATGACAAGGTCGATGCTCGGGTCTACGAAGAAAAAGGCCAGGAGGAGCTCACGGAGTTGGTCTCGGCCTTTGACGGGAGCGTCGAGTTCCAGCAAGTCTTCTCGTTGTCCGAGTATTTGAGGCAGGAAGACTTGTTCAAGTTCAGGATGCTCCCCCAGTTCCTGTCCCGCTTCGACACGACTCTTGTCCTGGCCGAGCTCACCCACGAAGTTCTAGAGGTGATCTTCACCGGCACGAAAGACTCTCTCTTCAAGTCCTCGAAGCGCTTCTTCCAGAGATTTAAGATCGACCTTCAGATGACCGACGAGGCCAAAAAGCTCATCGCCTAGCACGCAGCCCGCCAAACCCGGGTCGGCGCTCGCGCCCTGAAGGAAGTCTACGGCCGCATCATCAAGCGGTTCGAGTTCGAACCGTTCCAACAAGACCACGTGACCAAGAACGACGGCAACGAAGGCTACACACTGACCCGGACGAAAGAGCTAGTAGAAAGCAGCTTGCGGTAGCGACGTTCAGTGTCCAAAAACGCGCCCCCCTTTGACCACAATCTCAACCTGTGCGAGCGCCATAATATTAAAGAGCGGGTCGCCGTTCACCACGATGATATCGGCAAGCTTCCCCGCCTCGATCGTGCCTAGCTCGTTCGACTTGCCGAGGATTCGTGCATTGACGCGCGTCGCCACCGAAATGGCAGACTGAGGCGACATTCCAAGATCGACGAAGACTTTGATCTCCCTCCAAAGTGCTTCCGTGTGGAAGTTCATCGGCGTTCCCGAATCCGTGCCGATGCCGATGACGGCGCCAGCGTCGATCCACTGCTTCATCGACGCCTCGCCGAAGAACATTTGCCGCGGTGTCGTGCGGAAATAAGCGAGCGTGTGAAAGTCCTCGAAGCTCCTTTGTACTTCGTGGTAGAGCGCCGCCGGGAAGTCTGCTCTCAAGCGGCGGTCTTGCAGCCGCTCCGGGAACTGCACCGTCGCGGGAAAGACCCAGACGCGGTGGGCTCCCGTGGGCACGACCGGACGGCCGCTCTCGACGATGGCGCTTATGAGCTCGGGCTCGTAGGGAGGGGTGCCCGCCGAGCCGACATGCTGGAGCACATCGACGCCGGCCTCGAGCGCGTTTCTCAGAGATTCGGGATCGTATAGATGCGCGTGCACCGGGACGCCAAGGCGATGCGCCGTGGCAACGATGGCGTCATAGTCTTCCCGGGTCAGACCCGCCCACGCTTTGATGACGTCCGCACCACCTTTCACGAGCTCTTCAACAGCTTGTGACGCTTCCTCCGGTGAGGTCACGAGCCGCTGCGAATCGGGCGGGAAGCCGCCGAACGTCCGGCGTGCGACCCAGGCGCCGCTGACCAGAATCCGCGGGCCGGGGATCTCGCCACGCTCGATCCGATCGCGCACCCGCACGCTCTCTTCGAGCGGCGCTCCGAGGTCGACCGCGGTCGTGATGCCCGCCTCGAGAAGCTGTTTCGCCGAGATCTCCATGATGTCTTCGAGCGATAAGTCCGACTCTTCCTCGAGCCACGTAAAGAAGCGGCCGTAGTTGCCATGGCCCAAGATCGTCAAATGTGCGTGCAGGTCGATGAGGCCGGGAAGCATCGTGCGACCACTCGTGTCGATCACCTCGTAGCCTGAAGGTATCGGGATGCCTCTAGCCCGTCCCACTTTGACGATGCGGTCTCCTTCTACGAGCACGACTGCGTGGTGGACGGGAGGAACTTCATAGCCATCGAGAAGCATGCCACCCACGAGCGCGAGCTTCGTCGAAGTCTGGAGGAGTGCAAGAAGCGACGCTATCATCGACATAACCCCGGCATTCTATGTCAGGACGATGGGTAGGTGGTAGGATTCCGCAATGAAGCTCTACGACACGCCGAGCACGGAATACGCCTTCGGCTATCACGAAGCTCCCCGCTCAGGTAACGGGATCAACGGCCACGGCGAGAAGACCAACAGGCGCGCAAGCCACGTCTTCCACAACGCGACGGGCAAAAAACTCCCCTGGAGAGCGCTCGACAATTTCTTCAGCTATATCAACGATTGGCAAGTCGTCCGCTACATCCTCGCGAACACGTGGCAGCTCCGGCGCCAGGACGGGCCCGTCGCAAGCAAGCGCGAGCCCGTCGAGGACACCGCGGCTGCCGCGGCCGCGATCAAGGACAAAGCCCTCGAGCTCGGCGCGGGACTCGTCGGAATCACACTCGTTACCGACGACGCGCTCTTCGAAGGCCACGAAGCGCCGCACCCGAACGCCATCTGCGTCGGTCTCCCCATGGATCGCGAGGAGATGACGCACGTTCCGCACCAACGGGCGGCCATCGAAGTCATGCGCGCTTATCATGAAGTGTCCCGCATCGCGCTCGAGCTTGCCTAGCACATCCGCGGTCTCGGTTGGCCGGCCAAAGCTACGGCAACCCCAACGGTACCGAGATCCTGCACATCCCGCTCGCGATTCGAGCGGGCCTCGGGGAGCTCGCCAAGCATGGCTCGATGTTCTCGAAGGAGTACGGCCTCCAACTTTCGCCTCGCGGCCGTGCTCACGGCCATGCCTCTCGCCTTCGACGGCCCTGTCGATCACGGCGTCGAAGACATCTGCGTGAACTGCCGGCGCTGCGTCATCGACTGCCCGCCCGACGCCCTCTTCGACAACAAGCAGTGGGTGCGCGGCGTCGAGCGCTGGTACGTGGACTTCGACAAATGTCTCCCGTATTTCGTGAAGACCTATGGCTGCGCGATTTGCATCGAGGTCTGTCCTTGGAGCGAGCCGGGACGGGGCGAAGCACTCTCGGAAATCCTACTCGCCAAACGAAAGCCGACGAGTCGTCAGCCGAACAAACCGAGCTGACCGCGTCTTCGAAACCGCGTCGTGGCGAGAGGCGGCAGGGGTTCGTCGAGCCCCAATTTTCGCGCGGCAACGCGAAAACGCTTTTCCAGGATCGCCGCGTAGGGCCCCGTTCCGCGCATGCGCTCGCCGAACTGCGAGCGGTAGAGCTCACCTCCATGCGCTTGGCGCATCAAGCTCAAGACATGCGTGGCCTTGTCTGGATAGTGAGCCTCGAGCCACTCCGGGAAAAGCTCTTTGAGCTCGAGAGGTAGTCGCAGAAGGATGTAGCCGGCGCTCGTTGCACCGGCGGCGGCCGAGGCCTCGAGAATGCGCTCAAGCTCCGAGTCGTTCAGCGCGGGGATCATCGGGGACGCCAAAGCGCCGCAAGGCACACCGGCGGCCGAGAGCTCCGTGATGGCCGAGAGTCTCCTTTCCGGCGTCGACGCGCGCGGCTCCATCCGGCTTGCGAGCTCGGGGTCGAGCGCCGTGATAGAAAGGAACACATGGGCGAGCCCTTTTTCCGCCATCGGCGCTATCAGATCCAAATCGCGCAGCACCATATGCGACTTAGTGACAATGCCTACCGGATGATCGTGCTCGGCCAAGACTTCGAGCACGCCACGCGTGATTCTGTGCTCGCGCTCGGCGGGCTGGTACGGATCGGTATTCGAGCCAAGGGCGATCGGCTCCGGGCGATATTTGGGCTTCGCGAGCTCTTGTCTCAAGAGCTCCGGCGCCTTCGGCTTCGAGAAAATTCTCGTCTCGAAATCGAGGCCGGGCGACAAACCGAGATAGGCGTGGGTGGGTCGCGCGAAACAGTAGATGCATCCATGCTCGCAGCCGCGATAGGGATTGATCGAGACCGAGAACGGAACATCGGGTGAGTCGTTCTTCGCGAGGATCGAGCGGGTGTTGTCAAGCGAGACGATGGTCTCGACTCGGTCCCGCTCTTCGATCGGGACATATCCGACATATTCACGTCTCTCGAAACGGCCGGTGGCGTTGCTCACGGCGCCGCGACCTTTACGTTGCATCTAGTCTAAACTACCTCAGTGAGCGGTTGGGATGCCATTGGGATCGGGCTCGTCGTGCGGGACATCTTTGTCCTCATGGACCGCTTCCCCGCCCCTGATGAAAAAATATCCGCGCGTGAGATCCACGAAGCCGGCGGCGGCCCGGTTCCGACCGCGCTCGTCACCCTCGCGCGTCTCGGACGCAAAACCGCGATCGCGGGGCTCGTGGGCAACGATGCCGTTGGCCGCTTCATCCGCGATGGCCTCGAGAACGAGAATGTCGATACGAGCGCCGTCACCGTCCGCGAAGGCTTCGAATCTCCTACGAGCGTCATCATCGTCGAGAACGGGCGTCGTACGATCCTCGAAGCGCCCCACGAGATCGGTTTCCCTCTCGATTGGGACGACGTGCACGGACTCCCGCTCGACGACTGCGACGCGCTTCTGGTCGATGCGCGCACCGTGCCGGTGCAGATCGAGGCCGCCCGTCACGTGCGCCGGGCTGGCGGGCTCGTCGTGCTGGACTGCGGCCATCCCCGCGATGGTATCGAGGAGCTCGTGAGTGCGAGCGACATCGCGATTTTTTCGCATACCTACCCGAGCGCGCTCCACGGTGCCGATTACGACGTGGGCGCGTTTTTGCGGGACACCATCGAGCGTCTTCCGAAGGACGGCCCGGCGATTGTCGGCGTGACGCTCGGGGCGGACGGGTGTGCCGTTGCGAGCCGCGAGACTCCGATGCTGCGCGCGAAAGCGCCGGTGGTAAACGCACTCGACACGACCGGCGCGGGTGATGTCTTTCATGGTGCTTTTACCCATGCCTACTTAAAGACGCGCTCGATTGCCGAGTCCGCGCGATTCGCGAACGCGGCGGCAGCGAAGAAATGTGAAGGTATGACGGGACGCGCGCCCATCCCCTCCGAGGAAAAGCTTTGGTCCGCTGGGTGAGCCTCGCGGCACTCGTCTGGGCCGCGCCCGCGTCGGGTGAAGATTGTCAGACCGCATTCGCAGGTACCACGGCTTCTCCGGAACACATCTCTCTCGTGGAAGCCTATCGCAACGGTCGTCCCCTTCGGCTCGGTGCCGTTAGAGCCGCGGCGCGCCTCGGCCACGAGGCGCTCGAGCCTTTTGTCAAGCAGCTCGAGCCGGCTCGCATGGGGCCGCGTTCGCATCCGTGCATAGAAGCCGTGGCTTTGCTCCACACGGATACCGCGATCCACCACGTCGAGAACGGCGCTTGGCCTAAGGCGTTCGGCCATTTCGAGCTTGGGCAGAAGCTGAGCCGCAAAGTCGGGCAGCGCTTCCAACGGGACTGGGCTCTGGCCGTTGCTCTCTACTATCAAGGACGGATTTTTGCCGGGGATGAGGAAATCGGCTTCCGGGAAGCCACCGCCCTTTTTGACGATGCGGTCGACCGTTACCCCGCAGACACGGAGATCCTCGTCGCCGCGGGGGCGGTCTGGGAGTGGTCGGGATCGCTCCCTCTTGGCGAGTCAGACCATCTGAAGCGCGCGGAACGCCTCTACCGGCGCGCTATCGAGCAAGATCCCAGTCTCGCGGAGGCTAAACTGCGCTACGCCAAAATTTTGGAGAAACGAGGCCACTTCGAGGAGGCCGTGCAGCCTCTCGATGAGCTCGTCGCGCTCGAGGCGGACCACCACATTATATATAGAGCCCGAATGGCGCTCGGGAATCTGGCGGAGCGCCGCGGGCTCCCCGAAGCGGCGATCCGCTACTACCGAGCCGCGATCGAGCTCGAGCCCGATTGGCAGATCGGCTATCTCGCACTGAGTCATGCACTTCACACCACTTCGGAGCGCGAAGCGTCGCGCGCCGCGCTCGAGGAGGCACTCTTCCTGTCGGATTCTACGCAAAGCAGTTGGTGGGAATACGAGCTCGGCATGAGTTAGCGCGCGGAGCCGCTGTTGTCATCGCTGCGCGAGGCGTTAGCGCACTGACATGACAGAACTTTCCTGGATGGTCGCAGCTTTCATCATCCAACCGCAGATCCCTCTTTTCAGAGCAACGACCGAGATCGTGCAAGTCGACGTCTATGTCGCCCGTGACGGCCGAGCGGTCCTCGGGCTCGGCGCATCGGATTTCGAGCTGTTCGAGGACGGCGTGCTCCAAGAGCTCTACCTCGTCGACGCTCAAAACATTCCGGTGCACATCGCCCTCGTGCTCGACACGAGCTCCAGCGTCACAGGCCTGGGCCTGAGTCATTTGCGCGACGCGGCAATTCAGCTGATGGACGGTCTCAACGATGAAGACGAAGCGGCCCTCATTTCGTTCTCACACCACTTGAAACGGGACGCTGAGCTGACGCGCGACAAGAACCGCGTGCGGGCCGCGATCACCGCGGTCGAGTCTTACGGCGCCACCGCGTGGCACGATGCGCTCTTCGTCGGGCTAAAGACGCTCGAGAACGTCGAGTACCGCCCCATGGTGTTGCTCTTCACGGACGGAATGGACACTTATAGCTGGCTCCGCGAAGAGCAAATGCTTCCGCTCGTCGAGCAGTCGCAGGCTGTCATCTACGCCATTGGTCGAAAAGAGCGACTGCCGATGGAGCTCGGTCGGGGGCATCTTGCGCGGGACCGCGCGCGCCGGGATGCCCGCACCGCCAACACCAAAAGGACCCGGCTTCTTCGCAAGCTCACCAAAACGAGTGGCGGACGTTTCATCGAGACCGACACGACCGAGAATCTAGGACCGATCTTCTCGGCGATCCTCGCCGAGATGAAAACACGCTACCTGCTGTCCTATCAACCGCGAGAGCCCATCCGCGAGGGATGGCATAGCCTCGAGGTCAAAGTCGAAATCCGCGGCGTCAACGTCCATGCGCGACGGGGGTACTTTTATGAAAAGAAACAGTAGCTTTCTTGCCTTCCTGGCATTGGCTTTGGCACTGCCGTTCGACGCGTCCGCGGGCCCGAAAGAGACCGCGCTCACTTGGCTCGCGGAACAGCACGACTATCTGAACGACGTGTCCGAAACTCTTTGGGCTATGCCGGAGCCCGCGCACGCGGAGCACCGCACGTCGACCTACATTCAGAATGAGCTCGAACGCGCCGGATTCGAGATCGAATCCGGGGTCGCTTCCCTTCCGGCAGCCTTTGTCGCGAGCTACGGGTCCGGACCTCCGGTCATCTGCATCGTGGCACTCCTCGACGCGCTCCCAGGCCTGTCCCAGGAAAAGCTCGTGACCGAGCGCCGTCCAACTTCCCCTGGTGGATCAGGGCATGGTTGCGGCCACAATCTCATCGGCGCCGCCGACCTCGGAGCGGTGCTTGCCGTGAAGCAAGCGATCGATGACACAGCCTTCCCGGCACGGTGCGCTTTTTCGGCGCTCCCGCGGAAGAGATTTATCACGGAGGCGTCTACATGGCGCGAGACGGCGTCTCCGACGACGTGGACGCGCTTTTGTTCTGGCATCCTTCCGCCGTCACGACCGTGATCACGAGGAGCGGACTCGCGATGAATTCCATCCGCTTCGTCTTTCACGGTCTCGCTTCGGACGCCACCGATGCAGCGGCCAAGGGCATCAACGCGCTCGCCGCGGCCTATCAGCTGAGCACCGCCGCCGAGCGAGAAAAGGCGCTTTGGCCGAAGACGCAGTGCTCAATCACGTTCTCGTCGAAGGCGGCACGATACCCTCCATCGTTCCCGAGCGCGCCGTGCTCGGGTTCTTCCTTCACGCGCGCGATCGTGGCGGTGCACACCTTGCGAGGGCGTCTCCACGAGCTGGCGGAAGAGACCGCGCAAAAAAACGAGGACGCGCGTCGAGATGCAGACCTTATCGTCGACCCGTCATTGGCTCATCAACAAGAGCATCGCCGGACTGTCGAAGGCGAGCCGCGATTTTTTGAAGGAACGCTTCCTCCTGTCTATACGGACGAGCGCGTTCTCATCAGCGACGACACCGCCGAAGCAAGCTGGATCACACCACGCGGGGGGGTTCGCGTTGCGTGTTTTCCACTTGAGGTTCCATCGCATACGTGGCAGTGGACGGCGTCGGCGTCGTCGAGCTTCGCCCACAAAGGTATGATGCGCGCGGCCCGCACCCTCACTAAGACAGCGCTCGAGCTCATGACCAACAAGAACGCCCTCGAGGTTGCTCGCAGAGAGTTCGACGCCGTACGCGGAGACGTGATCTATGAATCCCCGTTGCACGCGGAGCTCGGGCCGTGCGATCACTTGAAGCCTCCGCCTCGTTAGTCTAGTTAAAGACAGTACATGTTAACGAGATCGTCTAGACACAAAAAAAGGGGGAGCTTTCACCCCCCCCTCTTATTACCCCTGAGGAAGTCGCTACTTTTTCTTCGCAGTCTTCTTCTTTGTAGCCTTCTTGGTAGCCTTCTTGGTAGCCTTTTTCTTAGCAGCTTTTTTCTTCGCCATCACTCATCACCTCCTCTCTTCATGGATTAGAGCGGCACGCCGCCCCAATGAAGACACGCAACAACAAGCTGTGCTGTTATGAGAAGTTGATAACGCTAGCTGTAGGGTAAAGAGGTACAAGAGTGGTTGTCAAGCGGTTTTTGGTGATTTAGAGGTCGACCCACTCGACGCCATTCGGGTATGCGAACGCAGCTCGCGACTTTTTCTTCATCGTGATGCTGTATCCCGGTTGATCGGGAGCACGATACGTTCCTTTTTCGACAATGACAGGTGCTTCGAAGTGCCCGTGCAAGTGATCGACGTATTCGATCATGCGTCCTTCCATCGATCCGCTCACGCAAACGTAGTCGAAGAGAGAAAGATGCTGCACGTGTTCGCAAAGACCGACACCTCCAGCATGCGGTCAGACGAGAACGCCGTGCTTCGCCGCCATGAGAAGCACGGCAAGCACTTCGTTCACGCCACCGAGGCGGCAACTATCGATCTGACAAAACGCGATCGCCTCTGCTTGGAGGAATTGTTTGAACATGACGCGGTTATGCGCGTGCTCGCCCGTCGCGACGCCGATGGGTTTGACCGCGCGCGCAATCGTCGCGTGCCCAAGAACATCGTCCGGGCTCGTCGGCTCTTCGATCCATAACGGCCGAAAAGTCTCGAGACGCTTCATCCAGGAAATCGCTTCATCAACATCCCAGGTCTGATTGGCGTCCATCATGAGTGCGTGGTCCCAACCGATCTCATCGCGGATGAGTGCGGCGCGGCGGATATCGTCGTCGACGTTTCTTCCAACCTTCATCTTGAACGCCGTCCAGCCCTCGGCCATCGCTTCTTTGCACAAGCGCCGGATCTTGTCATCGCTATAACCTATCCAGCCGACCGACGTGTTGTAGGCAGGGTACCCATCCACGAGCACCGTCTCGATACGTTCCCGCCGCGTCGGCTCGAGCGCGCTCAAAAGCGTCAGCGCTTCATCCGGCGTGATGCAATCCGTGATGTATCGGAAATCGATAACACGCACGATCTCCTCGGGCGACATGCCGCAAAGCAGCTGCCAGAGCGGCTTTTCTGCGACTTTCGCCTGGAGGTCCCAGAGCGCGTTGACGACGGCAGCGGTCGCCAAATGGACGACACCCTTCTCGGGTCCGAGCCAGCGAAGCTGGCTATCCCCGGTGATCTCACGCCAGAACGCGCCCCACTCCGACGCGATCGACTCGAGCTCTTGTCCTACGATCTTCGTTGCGAGTGGGTGGATCGCTTCGACGCAAAGGTCGTTACCGCGGCCGATAGTAAAAGTCAGTCCGTGGCCCTCGTGCGCGTCGGGGTGGTCTGTCTCGAAAATGACATAGGCGGCGGAGTAGTCCGGGTCCGGATTCATCGCGTCGGAGCCATCGGAGTCTCGCGAGGTCGGGAAGCGAATGTCTTCGGTCGTAAAGCCGGTGATGCGCGTCATGCCGCTTCCACTCTTCGATGGCGCCATCGATCGATTGCGACCGCGGCTACAATGATCGTACCCGTCACGATTTCTTGAACCCAGTTCGGAAGCCCCACCTGGGAAGTGCCCGCTCGGATGACCGTCATGATGAACGCGCCGACGAGCGTGCCGGTGACGGTTCCTTCTCCGCCCGACAGGCTTCCGCCTCCGATCACTACGGCCGCAATAACGTCGAGCTCGAGACCCACCGCAACGGTGGGGTCCCCCACCGTGAGGCGTGAGAACTGAAGAACGCCCGTGACGCCCGCGAACGCGCCCGTCAAAGTGTAGACGATGACCTTGACCCTCTCTACTTGAACACCGCAAAGGCGTGCTGTCTTCTCATTCGAACCGACCGAGAAGATGTGCGCGCCAAGCCGCGTGTACCGTAAGACGACCGCCGTCGCGACTGCTAAAAGAGCGAGCATCCACACTCCTGGAGGTACGATCATCCAGCTGCGCTCAGGAGGTAAAGAAGCTAGAAGCTCGACGAGCCAGGTGAGAGGAGCATCGACTTTTTGTTCTTTGGCGAGCCCCTTCGCGACCCCGCGCACGAGAAGCAGCATGCCAAGGGTCACGATGAAGGGCGCCACCTTCAGCCTCGTTACGAGCGTGCCGCTCGTGAGTCCCGTCAGAGCGCAGACCAACATCGCCATGACGATTGCCGCCGCGGGTCCGCCACCCCCGTTGAGCACGAGCGCCACGACGACCGACGTCATCGCCACGATCGGGCCCACTGAAAGATCGATGCCACCCAGAATGATGACGAGCGTCATGCCGAGCGCCGCGGTGCCGACGATGGCGGTCTGCCGAGCGATGGTTTGGAGCGTACGGATCGACGTAAAGCTATCGGGGCCGATGAGCGCAAAGAAGAGATAGACGAGAACGAGGCCGATGAAAGGTCCGAGCGTCGAGAGCCACGGACTCGCCGACCTTGCCGGTGTCTCGCTCAAGAGGCCGCCTCCTGCATGATCTGCTCTTCGTCCACCTCGTTCACAGGACGTGCGGGCGCGAGGCGGCCTCGACTCATGACCGCGATGTGGTCCGACATGCCGAGTAGCTCGGGAAGATAGCTACTGATGAGCAGGATGGACTTGCCACTCGAGGCGAGCGCATTGATGAGCTCGTAGATTTGAGCTTTACTCCCGACATCGACGCCACGCGTCGGCTCATCGAGCAGCAGCACGTCGAGGCCGTGATAGAGAAGACGAGCGAGCGCGACCTTCTGCTGGTTGCCCCCCGAAAGATCCGTGACGCGCTGGCGCGGTCCGCGGGAATGGATACCGAGCTTCGCGATCCATTCCGCGGCAGCCGCGTCGAGATCCGAAGGTCTCAACCAGCGCGGCAACCTAGAGAGCGTCAAGTTTTCGGCTATCGTTCTCGTGACGGCAAGACCTTCCCCTTGTCGGTCCTCGCTCAATAGACCCACGCCTTGCTCGAGACGCATGGCCGGCGTCACCGCAGATTCGAATTGGCCCACACGCACGCGACCGCTTCGAACCGGTTCGAGCCCGAAGATCGCCCGTGCCATCTCTGTGCGTCCCGCTCCCATGAGCCCGGCGATACCCAGCACTTCACCGCGACGAAGCTCGAAGCTCACGTCGTGCGGCAGATCCATTCCTGCGAGCCCCTCGACCTCGAGGACAACGTCTCCCGGAAACCGCGACGTCCGAGGGAAGAGCTCGGAGATGTCCCTGCCGACCATCGACTTCACGATTGCGGAGGCGCTCGCCTCGGCGATCTGCCCTTCATCAACCGATCGTCCGTCGCGCAACACCGTGAAGCTGTCCGCGACCTGCCACACTTCTTCGAGGAAGTGAGAGATATAGACGATCGCGAGGCCGCGCTCTTTGAGCCGGCCGATGAGTCGAAAGAGTTTTTCGACGTCCGGCTGCGAGAGACTGCTCGTCGGCTCGTCGAGGATGAGGACTTTGGCCTCCAGAATCAACGCGCGGGCAATCTCGACGATCTGTCGGGATGCGAGAGAGAGAGTACGGACCTTCTGCTCGGGTGCAATGTCGTCATGTTCGAGCTCCGCGATCGCTGCAGCGGCGCGCGCCCGCATTTCGCCGCGCTGCAATAGCCCGCGACGCGTCGGCTCTGTCCCGAGAAAAATGTTCTCCGCGACGCTCAAATGCGGTGCGAGCGCGAGCTCCTGATGCACCATGAGCACGCCTTGATCGCGAGCGTCGCGAGGGCTCGCGGGTCGATAGGCTTCGCCATCGAGAAAGAGCGCACCGTCATCGGGAAGAAAAACACCAGAGAGCACGTTCACGAGCGTGCTCTTCCCCGCCCCGTTCTCGCCGACGAGCGCGCGCACTTCACCCGCCGAAACGGAAAAATCGACACCGTCCACGGCGAGCGTCGGACCGAAGCGCTTCCTTACGCCTCTCGCTTCGAGACGCTTAAGTTCAACCACCTGTCGACGTCAGGACGCAGAAGCTCTTGCATTTTCGGCTCGTTCATGTTGTCGCTTATTACAAGAGTGACCCCGGTGTCGACGCGCTTTTCGGTCGGCTCGCCCCGCAGATGCGCGACCATCGTCTTGACACCAAGATAGGCCATGTTCAGCGGGTCTTGGAGAACGAGCGCGTCGAACTCGCCATTCTCGAGGCCTCTCACCATCTGCTCGGAGGCGTCGAATCCAATCAGCTTCACCGAGCCGGTCAGCCCTGCATCTTGGAGCGCTCGGAGCATGCCGAAGGCCGAGCTCTCGTTCGGACAGTAGATGCCGTCAACCTCTAAGCTGCCATCCGCCGCCTCGAACCGGGCGAGCAAGTTCTCGCTCGTCTGATAAGCGAGCTCGGCGGTGGCGCCAGCATGTTGGTTCGAGCTCACGACGTTCATCTCCGGATTCTCGGCCATGACGTCCATGAAGCCTTGCTCGCGCTTCATCGTGCTCGCCGAGCCCTCCTGGTAACGGAGCATGATCACACGGCCCGAGCCTCCGAGCGTTTCTACCATACGCTCTCCGGCAAGCCGGCCGCCCTTGTAGTTGTCGGTGGCGACGAAGCTCACATAGTCGTCGCTGTCGAGTCCGGAGTCAATGATGACGACCGGGATCCCGCTCCGCATGGCGTTCGTAACCGGAATCCGGAGCGCTTTGTCGTCGGTAGGGGCAAGTACGATACCGGAAACACCGCGGCTTATGAACGTCTCCACTTCCGCGATTTGAGCTTCGCGATCGTCTTCGCGCGCGGGCCCTTTCCAGACAACTTCGACATCGAGCTCGACAGAAGCTTTGACCGCACCTGCATGAACGGCTTTCCAGAAAGAGTGCGTCGTGGCTTTAGGAAAAACGGCGATGGTGATGGTGATGTCTTCAGACGCGGCGTTCTCACTCTCACTCTGACAGCCGAGTGCCGCAAGAAGGGAGCAAAGGATGACGGCTTTAGCGCGCATCAGCATCAGTCAGTGCCTCCAGGTGGTAGAAATCGATAGCGTTCCCGCCAAGGACCGCTGTTTTGTCCGTGTCGGACAGGGTCGCAATGTACTGATGGACGATGTCCATCACTTCTAAGTAAGTCGCCGAAAGAGTGCAGACAGGCCAATCGGATCCTAGGAGGATTCGCCGCGCGCCGAAAGCCCCGAAAACGACATCGAGATAAGGCGTGAAGTCGTCGAGCTTCCACCCATGCCATTCGGTCTCGGTAACCATCCCAGAGACTTTGCAATACAGGTTTTCGTGCTTGGCGAGCTTTTCGATAGACGAGGCCCAGGGCTCGAGCTCGCGCCGCCCGATATGAGGCTTCGCGAGATGGTCGAGCACGAGGCGATGATCGGGAAACTGCTCGACAAACTCGAGAGCGGCAGGGAGCTGTCTCGGATAGATGAGCACGTCGTAAGTCAGATCGTGCTCTTTCAACAGAGCCACACCGCGAAGAAAGTCCTCGCGAAGAAGAAAGTAATCGTCGGGCTCGTCCTGCACGACGTGGCGCACGCCGACGAAACGTTCATGGGCGCCGAAACGCTCGAGCTGGGCTTGGGCGTCTTCCGAGCACAAATCCACCCAGCCGACGACACCGAGCACCGAGTCGTTCGTGTCCGCGAGCCGAAGCAGATATTCCGTCTCTTCGACGCTTTGCCGCGCTTGAACGGCCACCGAGCCCCCGATGCCCGTCGCGTCGAGTTGCGGCTTCAAATCGGTGGGTCCGAAATCCGTCTTCAAAATGTCCATGCGCTCGTCGATCCAGTCGTACTCGGAGGGGCTGTACTCCCAAAAGTGCTGATGAGCGTCAATGCGCATGGACTCCATACTATAAGATTGGGGCACCCATGATGGAACAAGCCGAGAACCTACGCGATGTCATCCGGGAAACGACACTCCTCGAGCCGCGACGCCTCGCCGACCGACTCGGGATTTCGCTCCGTATCGCGAGCGAGACGTTCCAGCAAACAGGAAGCTTCAAGTTCCGCGCGGGGTATAACCTCGCCGCGCTCGTCGAAGAGCGCACCATATTGACGGCGTCGTCAGGAAACTTTGGCCAGGCGCTCGCTTATGCCGCAAAGCTTCTCGAGAAGAATGCCATCATCGTCATGCCGGATACGTCTGCGCAGGTGAAAATGGACGCCGTGCGCGAGCACGGTGGCACGGTCGTGCCGATCAACGTAACGGTGAAGAGTCGTGCGGAGGGGGTCGCGGAGCTTGCCGCCGAGCACCCTTACGCTTTTATCGCGAGCGCCTTCAACGACCCGCGCGTCATCGATGGCAATGCGACACTCGGCGAGGAGCTAGCTCCGCACGACTTTGACGTTATCGTCGTGCCGGTCGGAGGCGGCGGCCTGAGCTCAGGGATCGTCAAAGGCCTTCGCGAAGCCGGCAACACGCGCACTCGGGTCGTCGGCGCCGAGCCGCTTCTCGGAAACGACGCCGCGCGGTCTCTCCGCGCCGGACACATCGTCAAGAACGAAAAAGAGCCGCTCACGATCGCCGACGGCGCACGCACGGTGAGCCTGGGCGAGAACAACTGGGCGATTCTGAAGGACGGCCTGGAGACGATCGTCGAAGTTCCCGAAGACGACATCGTCGAAGCGCTGAGGCTTCTCTTCTCCCACGCCAACCTCAAAGCGGAGCCCACGGGCGCACTCGGCGTTGGCGCGCTCCTCACAGACCCGGAACGTTTCCGGGACCGGTCGGTATGCTGCGTCGTCACCGGAGGCAACGTGAACGCCGATGTCTATCGACGACTGTTGAGCCGTGACTGAAATCCTCGAGCTCGGGATCGACATTATCCACTGGCTCGAGGCCTTTCGCTCGCCGCTACTGAACCAGTTTTTTTTCGTCGTCACGGATATCGGCTCGACCGCGGGCTATCTCGCGATGCTCCCGATCCTTTGGTGGGCTTTCTCGTGGAAGCTCGGGGCGCGGCTCTTCGTTGCGCTGGTGCTCAGCATCTACATCAACACGCTCATCAAAGATCTCGTGTCACTCCCCCGCCCGTTCGTCTATGCGGACATTGCCAATTTGCGCGCGCCCGGTGAGTTCAGCTTCCCGAGCGGCCACGCCCAGCAGGCGGCGGTTTTTTTTGGCCTACTTGCGCTTCACTTCAAGAAACGCTGGTTCACGACCGTCGCCGCGCTGACGGTCTTCCTGGTCGGATTTTCGCGCGTCTATCTCGGAGCTCACTTTCCTAGCGACGTGCTCGCAGGATGGAGCCTCGGGGCCGCGATCGCTTGGGGTTATGCGCGCTGGTCGGAGACGCTCGCGGAGAAAGCGGCCAGGCTTAGCTTGAACGCACAAGTGCTCTTGGTGATCTGTGTTCCCATAGCGCTCGCTTTCTTGCACCCGTCGAGGAACACCGCGCTCGCAATGGGCGGGCTCGCTGGGGCCCTTGGAGGCCTCGTCTTCGCATACCACCAGGGCCTTTATCAAGAAGGCATGCAGGCCCGGAGCCGCCGCGCATGGCTTGTCGTCGGCCTGTTAGGCCTTCCCCTCATTTACTTCGCGCTTCGGCTGCTCTCACCGGGCCAAGACTCCGTGTACTACTACCTTTATTTATGGTTGCGCTTCGCGACGATCGGCCTCTGGGTGAGCTTTCTCGTCCCACGCATCGTTGCCGTCATTCGAGACAGGCGACAGGCCCCCGCATGAAAACGCTCATGCTCTTGCGCCACGCCAAGTCGAGCTGGAAAGACAAGCGCATTTCAGACCACGACCGTCCTCTGAACAAGCGCGGAAAGAAAATCGCGCCCGTGATGGGGCACCTCATTCTCGAAAAACAGCTCGTCCCGGACCTCATCTTGTCGTCGACGGCCGTCCGCGCTCGAACAACGGCCGAAGCCGTGGCCGAAGCGTACAACTACAAGCACACTATCGAGCACATCGACGAGCTCTACCTAGCGACCGCGGGAGAGCTCCTCTTCCAAGCACAGAACCGCGTTGACGACAGCACAGACCGCGTGATGCTCGTCGCCCACAACCCGGGAATGGAAGACCTGGTCAGCAGGCTATCCGGCCATCCCGAGCCCTTTCCCACCGCCGCACTCGCGGTCTTCGGGCTCGGCATCGAAAGCTGGCGGGCGTTAGAGCTCGGCGTCGAGACGTCGCTTCTGCATCTATGGCGCCCGAGAGAGCTCGAGTGACGAAACCGATCTTCCACATCACGTTCACGCCATTCGCGGATTGCGATATCTGGATAGCCCGGAATGCCGTCGAAGCCGTCGCGCGATGGCTCGATTCCAAAGGTTTCGAGCCCACGACATGGGGCGAGCCACTTCGCAAGCTTAGACCGTCTGCAACTTCGTGAGAGAGCGGTAGTCTCCTCGCTTTGAAATCGATGGGGTTTGACAGGTCAACTCCAATTGACCATACTAGTCATATGAATACAGCCGGAGTAGCCGAACTAAAGGCGCGCTTGGCCGAATATCTCAAGCAGGTGAAGTCGGGAAACGAGATCCTGATCACGGAGCGCGGATCGCCGGTGGCAAAGCTGGTTCCGATAGATGCAACTCAGAAGCGAGACGAACGCCGCCAACGGCTGGCGGCAGGCGGTCTGCTCGAGCTCGGCAAGCGCCGCATGCCCAAATCGCTACTCGTGCTGCCCAAGGGCCCCGCGAACATTGGTGAGGATGTGCTGTCCGCTTTGCTATCAGAGCGTGACGAGGGTCGCTAGCGTACAGTGTTTTGGGACAGTTCGGCTTTGGTTCCTTTGCTCCTGCCGGAGGCGCGCTCAAATGAAATGACGACGACTATTCGTTCAGGCACCACTCCGGTATTTTGGTGGGGAACGCCGGTCGAGTGCAAGTCGGCCATCTATCGACGACACCGGGAGGAACCGTTGCCGAGAGCTATGTTGGAAACGGCTCTGCAACGGCTGGATCTTCTCCTCGACCATTCGGACACCATTGCCGCCACCGAAGACGTGCGACGACGCGCTGGACGACTTCTCGCCGTGCATCCCCTACGCGCCGCGGATTCGCTCCAATTAGCCGCGGCGCTGGTTTTTTGCGAAGACGATCCGACGAGCGAACGCTTCGTATGTCTCGACGGCCGACTTCGCGACGCTGCCTTGTCGGAAGGATTCCAACTCCTACCCCGTGAGATGTAGGTCAACAAACGTCCAGCCCTCCCAGAGGTATCGGAGGGACTCCGTGGTCAAGTGTTGCTAAGAGCAAGCTCCGCGCGAAGGAGCCTCAGTCGCTCGAGCTGGATGACGGCTCTCGCCTGCCTCTTGACCACGACGGCGACGGCACAGCGGCTGACGCCGAAAGCTGAGAACGACGCTTCCGCGAAATCGTTTCCCGCCACCTAAACCTAACCCGCCGACGTTACCTAAAAAACGAAAGCGTTCCCTTCGAAGCGGCCGGGACGCGGCGAGGGCGGGATAGCGATGGCCTCCCGGGAGGACCAACTGCCGCGGATCGCTATCGGTGGTGAGTCCGGTAGCCCTGAGTTTTGACAAGGAGAGCAAATGGCTAAAGTGCATCGCCGGAGATTTCTCGAGATAACGGGTGGCAGCGTCGGGGCGCTCGCTGCTCGTCCATTGACGGCGCAGTCCCCCGAGGTCGTCGTGATCGGAGCGGGTGCCTTCGGTGGGTGGACAGCTCTTTACCTCCGAGAGATGGGGCTGTCGGTAACACTCGTAGACGCGTACGGACCGGGCAACGCGCGGTCGAGCTCGGCCGGCGAGACGCGACAGATTCGTGCCACCTACGGCGACCGTGAGCTCTATTCGCGTTGGGTCGTCGACGCCTTCGAGCGGTGGAAGACACGAGAGGAGGAGTGGGGCAAGAAGCCATTCTTCCAAACGGGTCAAATCACGCTGCTCCGCGAGTGGACCGATTACCTCCAGTCGTCGAAGACGGTGCTCGATAAACTCGGACTCGACAACGAGGTGATCCAGCGCGCGGAACTCATCAAGCGTTTTCCCCAGTTCAACGATGACGACGTGGAGCTCGGCTTCTACGTTCCGAGCACGGGAATCCTCAAATGCCGGGAAGGCTGTTTGGCGGTGGCCGAGGCTTTCCAGAGCAAGGGCGGTCGCTTCGTGATGGCGAAAGCGGAGATGCGCCAGCGCTCGGGCGGCAAATTGCCGGAGGTAAAACTCTCCACGGGGGAGACGCTGGCGGCGCAGAGCTTCGTCTTTGCGTCCGGACCGTGGCACCCCAAGATGTTTCCGAAAGTGCTCGGAGACAAGTTACGTCTGAACCGGCGCGTGCTGTTTTTCATGGGTACACCCCAGGACGATCATCGGCTTTCCTATCCAAACTGCCCGACCTTCACGATCCGCGGAGTCTATGGCTTCCCCGATCTCGAAGGCAAGGGAGTCAAGCTCGGTCCCTATTGGGACACGGGACCACTCGACCCGGACACCGACGATCGCACCGCCACGCCGGATGAGCTGCGTCGGATTCACGAGCTCGTGGACTCGGCGCACCCGATGCTCGAGGGCCAACCGGTCCTCGAGACTCGGGTGAGCCCGCGTACCAACAGCATCGACGGCCATTTCATGGTCGACCGTCATCCCGAGCTGGACAATGTCTGGCTGGTGGGCGGCGGCTCCGGCCACGGCTACAAGCACGGGATCGTGCTCGGAGATTACGTAGCCGACCGCGTTACCGGGAACGCGACCGATCCAAATCTGGACGCGACGTTCGCGATCAAGAGTGAGCTGCCATTTTCCACCGTTCGGCGGATATGCCTGTACGAAAATCTCCATGCCGCCCGGCGCGTCCGAGTAGTACGCGATCCATCGGCCGTCGGGTGAGAATCGAGCGGCCCGCCTGGTTTCCACTATCGGTGACGAGCGGCTCACTCGATGGCTCACCTAACCGGAGTTGCCGCAAGTCGTAACTCGTCTCCACTGAGTCTTCATGAAACACGATGGTGCGCCCATCGGGCGTGAACGCGCTCACGTAGATGGCAGCCGCGCTCTCGAGAAGCACCTCCGCGGTCCCGCTTCCGTCAGCGAGCGCCCACAGAATCGCAATCCTGTTCGCCAAAACGGAGTGAACCGCAACTCTTGTACCATCGGGCGACCAGACGGGGCGTCCAGGGAGGCCGTCTAGCGTAAGCTTGCTAGACGTGCCGCGTGACGGATCGATGATGAAGATATCCGAGGTCAATCCAACGTAGTCGACAACCGAAACCGCCACGCGATTCGAGCCCGGAGCGAGTCGAAGATCTTTATACGCACGCATTTCCTCCACGACGGGCATTTCTGTCCCGTCTGGGTCAACCCAAACAAGTTGGAATTCGGAGAGCGACGCATCCTCGGCACGGTAAATGAGCGTTCCGTCGTCGGACACCGCGAACTGATGGAAGAGGCCGTCGTGGCGAACGCCGTTTATCACGGGCACGGGCACACCGTGGGAGCGCGTGTTCACCTATTCGAATTCCACCGCGAAGAGCGAGCCCTGCCGAGCGAACAAAAGATGCCCGGTTGGCAACAGCCGACCCTGGGACGCGTCTTCTAGAATAACCTCCACCTCTCCGGCGCCGAGATCGACAATCGCGAGTTGTCGTCCGCCTTCACCCACCACCGTGACAGGCGCCAAGTCGGAGTTCCCCAACGGACTCGGACACAAGAGGCCCACTTCGCCACGGGAGGGGTTCGGAACCGCGAGGCGCTTTACTTCACGTCCTTCCGCGGATACCGCGACGAGACCTCTCCTTCCGAGGTTGTCTCCCACGAGGATGGTGGTGTCGTTTATCCAAAAGGCGCCGCCGTACTCTCCTGGCTCAGACAGCTCCGTTGGCGTACTCCGGCCCGGAACGACCGCGTGCATTCTTTGGTCGGCGAAATAGCCGAGCCACGTCCCATCCGGCGAGAAGAAAGGGCCTTGCGCTCCTTCGGTGCCGGGAACGAGCGTCCCGTTCCCCTCGTCCGGACTCCAGACGAAGAGCTGTCGAACGCCACCGACAGTAGTGACATAGGCCAGAGTTGTGCCGTCGGGTGACAGAGCCAAAAGTGGAACTCCTAACGAAGTGGGCGGTGCGATGGGCGAATCCGCAGGAAGCTGCGCCACGAACCGCTTGGTGCGCGCCATCGACTCCAAGTCTGTCGTGCGCGCGAAGTATGTCAGGCCACTAGCAATGAGCGCGGCTGCGATCGCGGTCAGCGCAATCCAGGAAACGGCTGGACGTGCCTTGGCGGGGTGCGGGGCCTCCGGTGCGTCACGCTCCGAAAGTAGAATCCGTGCGTCCGCGACATCATGAAGGCGCCATTTTGGGTCCTTGACGAGACAGCGCAGCAGCAGTTGATGGCACGCCGGCCAAACATCTGAAGGGAGCTTGTCGTAGTCCGGCTCGAGTTGAACGACGGCGGCCAGGATATCGGTTACAGTTTCGCCCGCAAAAACCTTCCGTGTCGTCAGCGCTTCGTAAAGGCAGCAACCGAAGGCCCAAATATCCGTACGCTTGTCGACAGGGTTCGCACGCGTTTGCTCAGGACTCATGTACGACGCCATCCCCATAATCGCCCCGAGCGACGTCTCTCTAGCAAGGTAGGTGATTGGGATGAATCGACGGCCGGTTCCTCTTCACGAAGGAACGCTTTCGCCAAGCCAAAATCCAGAATCTTCGGCTTCCCATCCGGCCCGATCTTGATATTTACTGGCTTCAAGTCTCTGTGAACGACTCCCTTACTGTGTGCGGCTTCTAACCCCTCGGCAATCTCAATGAACAGCGGGATGGCCTCGTCAACGAGAATGCGACCTCTGGCGATACGTTCTGCCAAAGTCTCCCCTTCCACCAACTCCATGACGAGAAACAGCTGCCCATCGTGTTCTTCGAGACCATAGAGCGTGGCGATGTTCGCGTGGTTGAGCTGTGCGAGGAGGCGGGCTTCGCGCTGAAATCGGTCGAGACGCTCTTTATCTTGGGAGAACTGCTCGGGAAGAATTTTGATAGCGACGTCCCGGCCGAGCTTTGAATCTCGAGCCCGATACACCTCCCCCCATACCGCCTTTCCCAATGGGCTCGAGGATTTCGTAGTGGGCGAGTTTGTGGCCGGGTGAAAGCAACATTTCAGGCCGACGATGTTACGACAGTGGTGGATGGTGAGCAACCAGGAAACGCCGAGCTGGCGAGCCACTAACGACTTGCCTCTACTCGCCCATATCTGAGAACATAACCGCGGCGGTTGAGCTTGTACGCGCAATCGGCGTACGCGTGCATTCCCCGAAAGGATGGTGCATGAAGACATTCGCCACCGGCGTCGCATTCTTCGGAGTCTGGCTTGCAGTTGGGAGCCAGACCGCTGCGACGGGTGCGACCCGTTGGCCAACTCGAAGCGAGTCCCCGACGCTTCCAGCGGACTTGAACCCGGTCATTCAGGAATACTGCGTGACCTGCCACAATGACTCGACACTCTTGGGCAACCTCTCGCTCGAGACCTTCGACGTCGCCGCAGCACACGAGCGGGCCGAGACCGCCGAGAAGATGATCGTGAAGCTCCGGGCCGGAATGATGCCCCCGCCGGACATCGACCGCCCGTCACCCGAAACACTGCTGACACTCGTTACGACCCTCGAGGCGGTGGTGGACCAAGCCGCCGGGACTGACCCGAATCCCGGCGCCCGTCGGTTTCAGAGGGTCAACCGAGTCGAGTACGAGCGAGTGGTCAAAGATCTCCTCGCGCTCGATATCGACGCCAGTCGCTGGCTCCCGGCCGACACCTATCTCGGCAACTTCAACAACATGTCGGCCGCCCAGGGGCTCTCGACAACGCTTCTCGAGGCCTATCTGAGGGCTGCGAGCGAAGTCAGTCGCCTCGCCGTCGGTAACCCCAATGCGCTTTCGAGCACCGCCAAGTACAGGACCCCGATCGAAGTCTCACAACACGCTTGGGATCACATCGAGGGTACGCCCTTTGGGACGCGCGGCGGGATGGTCGTCACGCACGACTTCCCGGCAGAAGGCGAGTACGTTTTCTCGATCGAGACTCTCTTCGGTAACGGCACGAGCTTTACGGACATAGACATCGCGATCAACGGCGAAGGCGTAGCTCTCCTCGGCCTGGAGCATGGCGGGGCCAAAACCGTTCCGATACGGACCGAGCCCATCTTCGTTCGTGCAGGCCAGCGACAAGTCTCCGCGGCCTTCATCCGAAATATCGATGGACCGTACGAGGATCGTTTGAGCCCTCACGCATGGTCGTTCGTCGGAGGTGAGGACTCGAAGGCGTGGGCGAATTACGGAATCACCGCACTGCCGCACCTCAGCGACCTAATGATCACGGGGCCCCTTCGCTCCGTGGGGCTTTCGGAGACGGCCAGTCGCAAAAAGATCTTCAGCTGCGGCCCGACATCACCAAGCGAGGAACGTCCGTGCGCCGAGACGATCATCCGCCGCCTGGCCCGTGAGGCCTATCGGCGACCGGTCACGGAAGAAGATCTGGCGGGACCCATGTCCTTCTACGACCGTGGCGCCGAAGCCGAAGGCTTCGAGGTCGGCGTCCGGACCGCGCTACAGGCGATCCTGGCCAGTCCACAATTCATCTTCCGCCTCGAGGAGCAACCCGCCGGCCTTCGCGCGGGTGCGAGCTATCGTCTGCGCGACCTCGATCTCGCTTCACGCCTATCGTTGTTCCTGTGGGCCGCAAACCCGGACGATGAGCTGCTCGCGCTCGCCGCGGAGGGTCGGCTCTCGGATCCGGGGCGCCTGGAGCAGCAGGTCGAAAGGATGATCGAGGACCCACGTTCGAAGTCGCTCGCCACGCGATTCGCCGCGCAATGGCTTCGGCTCCAGGACGCGGAGGACAATCACCCGCAGCCATACCTCTATCCCGACTTCACCGGGCAGTTACGCGATGACCTGGTACGCGAGACCCAATCCTTCCTCGATCACCTCGTTCGGGAAGATCGGAGCTTGCTCGAGCTGTTCAACGCGGACTACACGTTTCTCAACGAGCGCGTGGCGCGGCATTACGGGATCTCCGGCGTGTCGGGCGAAGAGTTCCGCAGGGTCGACTACCCCGATGACACCCGGCGCGGCGTGTTGGGCCACGGGAGCGTGCTACTCCTGACGTCGATGTCCGCCCGCACCTCCCCCGTGCTGCGCGGCAAGTGGGTGATGGAAGTGCTCATGGGCTCGCCGCCGCCGCCGCCGCCGCCCGACATCCCGGCGCTCGAGGAAACAGAAGGCACATTGGAAGGACGCCGTCTGACCACACGCGAGCGGTTAGAGATACACCGGGCCAACCCGACCTGTCATGCTTGCCACCGATTCATGGATCCCATCGGGCTGGCGCTCGACAACTTCGATGTGACGGGACGTTTGCGGACCCGCGAGAACGGCGTCCCGCTCGATACGCGTGGCACCTATTACGACGGCACGGAGGTGAACACTCCGAAGGAGCTCACCGACTTGCTCATGAAGCGACCGATCCCGTTGGTACGGAACTACACCGCAAACTTGCTGGCCTACGCCATCGGGCGCCGCGTGGAGTATTTCGACCAGCCCAAGATTCGCGCCATCGTGCGAGAAGCGGAAGCGAACGACTACCGGATGTCTTCGTTTATCCTCGGAGTCGTGAAGAGCCGACCCTTTCAGATGTCGCGGTCCCGAGCGACCTCGTTGGGAGAAGTCCAACGTTCCGAACAGGAGAATTAGAGCCATGGCATTCATTACCAGAAAGCACCTGTCCCGCCGCGCGTTCCTCCGAGGTACGGGTGCGAGCTTCGCGCTGCCTTTCCTCGAGGCAATGGTCCCCGCGGGACGCGCGAGCGGAGACGGGACTACCGGCTTCACACGCCTTGTATGTATAGAGGAATCGATGGGCTGCGCCGGCTCTAGCGACTGGGGGGATGCGCAACACTTATTCGCTCCGGCCAAGGTCGGTCGCAACTTCGACCTCGCCGCGAACAGCCAACTGAAGCCACTCGAAGGGTTCCGCGAATACTTGACGATCGTCAGCAACACGGACTGTCGCTCGGCCGAAGCGTTCCGCGCGGAGGAGATCGGTGGCGATCACGACCGATCGACAGCGGTGTTCCTGACGCAGGCCCACCCGAAGCAGACCCAGGGCTCGGACATCTTTCTGGGAACGTCGCTCGACCAGCTTCACGCGCAGCGCTTCGGGCGCGACACCGCGCTACCCTCGCTCGAGCTTTGTATAGAAGGCATCGACCGCGGCGGCGGTTGCGCCTACAACTACCACTGCGCCTACACGACCTCGCTGTCCTGGGCGACCCCCAACCAGCCGCTCCCCGCGATTCGCGAGCCTCGGGTCGTGTTCGAGCGACTGTTCGGCGCCGGCGACACACCGGAAGACCGGGCCGCCCGGCGTCGGACCGACCGAAGCATGATCGACTGGATCACGACCGAGGTCTCGCGCCTGAAGCGAACCTTGGGGGCCGCGGATCGCGCGGCGCTCGACGCATACACGGAACACATCCGCGAGATCGAGCGGCGGATCCAGCTCGTCGAGGCCCGCAACATGAGAGGCGACGAGCACGAGATGCCCGAGACGCCCTCCGGTGTTCCCGCCTCGTTCGAAGAGCACATGCAGTTGATGTTCGATCTTCAAATGGTCGCGCTACAGACCGACCTCACGCGGGTTATCACGTTCAAGACCGGATTCGATCAGTCGAATCGAGTGTTTCCAGAGAGCGGCACTACGAAGTCTATCCACGGGGTCTCTCACCACGGCAACGTCCCCGCGGACATCCTGGACTTCAACAAGATCAACACGTACCGCCTCGGCCAGCTCAACTACTTCCTCCAGAAAATGCGAGATACGATCGACGGCGACGCGTCGCTTTTGGATAAGACGGCCATCATCTGGGGATCTCCGATGGCCGACCCCAACCTGCACAACCACCGCCGCGCACCCCTCCTCCTCATGGGTCACGCGAACGGAGCCCTCGAAGGAGGACTGCATCTTCGGGCCCCAGAGGGAACGTCGATGGCGAACGTGTTTCTCGCACTGATGAAAAAGTTGGGACACAAGGACATGAAGACATTCGGCGACAGCACGAGAGAGTTTCTGTTGGACTTTCCGCGCGGCGGAGGCAACGCATGAGGATCGCCGCGAAATCAGCCGTCCTTTTCGGCATCGCTCTCGTCCTGGCAGGCGCCGACCCCTCGCCCGGAGCCCCGGTTGCCGATGGCATCGAAATCATCGAGGCCGCGCGCCGGGGAGACGCCGAAGCCGTCCGGTCGCTCCTCGATCAGGGCGTGGATGTGAACGAAGCGCGGGGCGACGGCATGACCGCGCTGCACCGGGCCGCCGAGCGCGGCCATTCCGAGGTCGCCGAGCTGTTGATCGCAGCGTCCGCCGACGTAGAGGCGAAGACGCGCATCGGCAGCTACACTCCGCTCCACCTGGGCAGCCGGGGAGGACACGCCGTTGTAATAATGATGCTGCTCGAGGCGGGTGGCCGTCCCAATGCCGTGACCACCAACAGCAGCGTAACGGCATTGCACCTGGCGGCAGCGGCGATCGACGGGGCGGAGGCCGTGACGGCGCTCCTGGGTCAGGGAGCGAACCCCAATGCCCGCGCAGGGTCGGCGGGCCAGACGCCTTTGGTCTTCGCGGCCGGATCCAACCGCGCGGCATCCGTGAGAGAGCTCCTGAAGGGCGGAGCGGATCCGGGAGTTAGCACGAAAGTCGTCGACGTTCTCCCGAGCCTCGCGCTGGATCGGGAGGCGACCAAACGCTTTCGGAAGAAGCTTTTCGGAACTGAGCTGGCCGAGGCCATGGCCAAACCGAGCTCTAGAATCAAAGCACCGGACGTGGAGCTCAGCTCGACCGAGGTCCAGGCAGCCATCCGCGCGCAGCGGGAGTTCCTGCTCTCCGGCTATGAAGTCGGCGACGTCGATGGGCACTCGCTTGCGCGTGTCCGGCCGGACTACCCGGGAGGTCCCGAAGTCGTGCGCCCTCCGTTCAGGGAGGTTGTCGTCGGCAAGACGGGCGGCATGACAGCGCTCTTACACGCGGCTCGCGAGGGACATATCGAGGCGGCCGTCGCACTCCTCGATGGCGATGCTGACATCAACGAGGTGAGCGGTGATGGAACCAGCCCGCTGCTCATGACCGCGCTCAACGGTCAGTTCGATTTGGCGCTCGTCCTGCTCGACCGTGGCGCCGACCCCAACTTGGCCGCCTCCACCGACGGTGCCTCACCTTTGTTCGCCGTCCTCCAGACCCAGTGGGCGCCAAGGTCGAACTATCCCCAGCCCCGGGCACAGGACGAGCAGCGCACGGAGTATATGGACGTGCTGAGGGCCCTACTTGAGGCAGGAGCCAACCCGAACGTCCGGTTGAACACGCATCTATGGTACTGGGAGTACGGGCTCGGCAAGATGGGGATCGACCTCACGGGCGCAACACCGTTCTGGCGCGCCGCCTTCGCGCAGGACCTCGAAGCCATGAAGCTTCTCGCAGCAAACGGTGCGGATCCCAACATCCCCACCAAGTGGCCGGAAGTCGGGATGAGGGGGCGGCGACAACAGGACGGGAGGCAGCAGGAGGATTCGGCATTGCCCTACATCCCCGAGAGAGCGCTGAACGCCTATCCGATCCACGCTACCGCGGGGGGAGGCTACCTCGGACTCGGGGCCTTTAGCGTGCGCAACGCACCGAACCAGTTCCTTCCGGCCGTGAAGTATCTGGTCGAGGAGCACGGAGCAGACGTCAACCTCACCGACTCCTGGGGCTACCGGCCGATCCACTATGCGGCGGCGCGAGGCGATAACGAGCTCATCAAATATCTCGTGTCGCAGGGTGCGGACGTCACTGTAATCACACGCCTGGGCCAGTCGACCGCCGACATGGCGCGTGGCGGTCGTTCCGGTTTCTTCATGCGGGTGGCGTACCCAGAGACGGTGGAGCTGCTCACGAGTCTGGGCTCGTCGCTCGAGTGTCTCCACACCCACTTCCTCGACACCGGGGACGTCTGCGCGGGGGCCGGCGTCAACGACGTCTGGGCGCCATCCCCTGAAATACCCAAGTAGACCTCGATTGCAACCGAAACGGGCAATAGGGTATCTTGGCGCTGCTGGGATCGGTTACCGGCGAGCCGTTTACGATGCCATCATCAGGTGAGATCTGGAACTTCCCCGCCTGAAACGGGAACGATCCAAATGTCGTGCTCGTACACAAAGGCGATGGACGCGCTGTCCGGGGAGAACTTGGGGTCGACCACGTCCCCTTTGGACGGCGCGAGATGTGTCGCTTCACCGCTCTCGAGGTCGTAGACGAGGATCCGGCCGTGGGGGGGCCTATACCCGCGTATCCAAGAGCTCACGGGGCAGATTACTTGAAATAAACAGCGACCTCTTCGAAGACCTTCCAGGCGAGCAAACGGCTTCTTGTCTGCGAGGGCGCGAGCCCGAAGTCTCTCCTAGGGTTCGTTAACAGGCTCACGATAGGGCTTGGCCTGTTTATAGAGCAACATGCCGAGATAATAGTGCGCCTCCTCGAAGCGCGGTTCGAGCTCGAGAGCGCGACGGAAGTGAACCATGCCCTCTTCAAGCTCTCTTTGCGACATGAGCGCGATGCCCAAGTTGTGGTGTCCTTCGGCAGAACCGGGATCGGTCGAGAGCACCTCACGAAAGCGCTCGATCGCCTCCTCGACCTTCCCCCTGCCCTATCAAGGCGATGCCGAGGTTGTTGCCGGCATCGACGAAATCGGGCTTCGCCTCGAGCGCGCGGCGAAAGTAGAGGACGGCTAAGCTCCGGGCTGGCCCATACGATCGTTGAGCGTGCCGCCGCGGTCGAACCACGCAAGCTCGGTCGTTCGGTCCCCTCCACGAGGGATGAAGGCAAGAACCCCGTTATTTTTGTTTTTATTGGTTCGCGGTGCTCGCGGCGAGCAGGACGGCGCTCTTTGCGGCCAATCTCTTTCGTTCGCGGGTAGGACGTGCCTTTCTCGCGATCTGCGACCAGGACATCGCCGCAGAAGCCTCCGGGGTCAACCTGTTCCGCTACAAGCTCACGGCGTTCGCCGTGTCGTCTTTTTTCGTCGGCATGTCGGGAGCGCTCATCGCGCATTACCGTACGATCGTGACGTGGGAGCGGTTCACGCTCGAAGTGAGCATTCTTTATCTCGCGATGGTCATCGGCGGCGGGCTCGGAAGTATCGTGGACTCGTTTCTCAGCGCTTCGGTCATAACACTCTTGCCCGCGCTCATCGCCACATCCGGCCGCGCGCTAGGGAGGCTCCGGGGTCGCTTTCTCGTCCATCTTATAGGTGGACTGCACCAAGACCAGCCCAAAACGCGTCTGTCGTCGCCGCCAGCCGGAAAAATCCGTCCTCTACAGGGCGCTGGCGCAGCACTTTGAGTCTTTTCTCCTCCACTATGAACAACGTTTCGAGAAGAGCTTCGGTTACTTGAGAGCCATCGTCCGCGACACGGTCTACCGATTCTTAGATTGTGGCATCTTGGAATCAGGCTTCGCACTCGCCGCGGCAATGAAAGTCCAAGCCATCGACCAGAACCGCCCAGTCATGGACGTCTTGATCGCGGATACGAACGGGGAACTCGACGGATTTCTGGACGGGATGAAGCGTCTCGAGGGAGTAGCGGAGGGCAGAACGTCAAAACAACCAACCTTCAAGCCTCGAATAACTCGAGCCCTGCAGACGAGAACCGCCGAAAATCCTCTATGTTCGCCGTCGCCAGTGCAGAGTCGAATCGGAGAGCCGTCGCGGCAATTATGCAATCGAACATGGACCGCCGCCGCCGACCCGCGTCATTAAAGAGCCGAGCGCTCACCTTAGCATCCTCCTGGAGAAGGGCATGCGTCGGAGACGATTTGTAGCGCTAAGTCGGCCTGACTCGTATCGAGGGGACCGCAGAGAAACTCCGCCCACGCAATCGTGCCTTTCGTCCTAGGGCTCCACACCGACGGCAAATCCCGATAGAATGCCCCCATCCAAGTTCACGCTGGCAAAAGGAGATGACTCGTTGAAACGTAAAGGCACTCTATTGACAGCTCTTGCATTAATGATGACGACCCTGTTCGCCGCGCACGGATTCGCGCAACCCGTAGAGCTCAAAAGCGCGCTCCTCGAATCCTTCGAGTGGCGCAATATCGGACCGGAGCGTGGAGGACGATCGCTCACCTGCACAGGCAGCCCTGGGCGGCCGAACGAGTACTTCTTCGGCGCGACGGGCGGGGGCTTGTGGAAAACCCATGACGGAGGCACGACCTGGTTCCCCGTTACGGACCAGAAGATCGCCTTTTCTTCTGTCGGTGCGGTGGCCGTGGCGGAGACCAATCCCGACATCATTTATATAGGAGGCGGCGAGACGCAGCTGCGGGGCAGCATCACGCAAGGCGACGGCGTCTACAAATCGACCGATGGCGGCGACACGTGGCGCTTTTTAGGCCTGAAAGACACGCAAGCCATCTCTCGCATCCGCGTTCATCCCACGAACCCCGACATCGTCTACGTCTCAGCGCTCGGGCACGTATATGGCGACAACGAGGAGCGCGGCATTTTTCGCTCCAAAGACGGGGGCAATACGTGGGAGAAGGTGCTCTACAAGAGCGACCAAGCAGGCGGGGTCGATCTCATCATCGACCGTACGAACCCCAACGTCCTCTATGCTTCGCTCTGGCAGGTCTATCGCAAGGCATGGAAGATGTGGGGCGGCGGGCCGGACTCGGGTCTCTACAAGACGGAAAATGGCGGGGAGACCTGGATTGAGCTCACCGGAAATCCCGGGATGCCCGAAGGACCCATCGGCAAGATCGGCATCACGGTCTCACCCGCGGATCCGAAACGCCTCTGGGCCATCGTCGAGGCCAACGATGGCGGCGTCTTCCGCTCCGACGATGGAGGCGCGAGCTGGACGCGGACGAATGACGAGCGCAAGATCCGCCAGCGACATTTCTACTACTCGCGCATCTACGCGGATACGCAAGATCGCGACACCGTTTACGCGCTCAATACGCGCATGTACAAGTCGGTCGACGGAGGCGAGACGTTCGATATCACCATCACGGTGCCGCATGGCGACAATCACGATTTGTGGATCGACCCCAACAACCCGCGGCGCATGTGCAACTCGAATGACGGCGGCGGCAACGTCTCCATCAATGGCGGCGAGACCTGGACGGAGCAGGATTACGTGACGACGCAGCTCTATCACGTCAACGTCACCAACGACGTGCCCTACCACGTCTGCGGCGCTCAGCAGGACAATTCCACCGTCTGCGTTCCGAGCGACGGCTGGCAGAACATGCAGGCGCGCGGCCCCGGCCATGGCTGGTACTACACGGCGGGCGGCGGCGAGAGCGGCTACATCACGCAGCACCCCACAAAGCTCGACCTGTTCTACGCTGGAAGCCAGGGCGCGCTACTGACCCGCTACAACAGAGCCAATGGACAGATCCGAGACATCCAGGTCTATCCGCGTTTTTTCTCCGGGGAGCCGGCAAGTGCTCTACCCGAGCGCTGGCAGTGGACCTTTCCCATCGTGTTCTCCCCCCTCGACGAGAACATCCTCTACACGAGCTCCCAACATGTTTGGAAGACGACCGATGACGGCCAGACGTGGGAGAAGATAAGTTCCGATCTCACTTATGGCGATCCGGAAACGCTCGGCGTATCGGGCGGTCTCGTCACGATGGACATGAACGGGCCGGAGATCTACGCGACCGTTTTTGCATTGGCGCCTTCTCTCCACGACGTGAACACCATCTGGGCAGGCTCGGATGACGGCATGATCCACATCACGCGCGACGGCGGGAAGAACTGGGAGAACATTACACCGCCCGACCTCCCGAAATTCAGCCGCGTGAGCATCATCGACGAATCCAAGCACGCAGCTGGAACGCTTTTCGTGGCCGCCAATCGCTATCAGGTGGACGATCGGGAGCCTTATGTCTTTCGTACGCGCGACTTCGGAAAAACGTGGACGAAGATCGTCGACGGTATCGCCGCCGGACACTTCGCTCGCGCCGTCCGGGAGGATCCCGTGCGCAAGGATCTTCTGTTCCTCGGAACGGAGCACGGAGCCTACCTTTCCTTCGACGCCGGGGATAACTGGCAATCCCTTCAGCTCAACCTTCCCGACACACCCATACGGGATCTCGCCGTGAAGGATTCGGACGTCGTTCTCGGCACGCATGGCCGCGGCTTCTGGATCCTGGACGACATCGAGCCCCTCCGTCAGCTCTCTCCGAGCGTTTACAACAAAACGCTCACCGTCTTCGAGCCGGGCCCGACGATCCGCGGAATAGGCAACGCGGTGATCCAATATTTTCTCTCCGAAGAGGCCGAGAAGGTCACGGTCGAGATCCTCGACCCGAGCGGCAATGTGATCCGCACCATCGAGGGAACTCCCGAAGATGAAAAGGAAGAAAGGCCCGCGGGCAATCCTTTCCGTCCCGCGCCGCCCGCGCCACCATCCACGCATGCGGGGCTCAACCACTTCGAGTGGGACCTCCACCACGAAGGTGCGACAACATTCGACGGGATGATCATATGGAGCGGCCGGCCCGAACGCGGCCCCAAAGCCCCTCCGGCAACTTATCAGGCACGCGTCACGACGCTCGAGCAAACCCAGACGGTTTCTTTCGAAGTGCAGATCGATCCCCGGTTCGAAGGCGTCACGGTGGCGGACCTCGAGAAGCAGTTCGAGCTCTCGAGCAAGATCCGCGACAAGACGAGCGAAGCCAACGAAGCCGTCATCGAGATCCGCGAAGTCCGCGCGCAGCTCGAAGAGCTGCTCGAGACAACGGCGAGCGCCGAGCTCCAACAGACCGGTCGCGATTTCATCGAGAACATCTCCGAGATCGAAGAAGCGCTCTATCAGGTCAAGAACCAGAGCAGCCAGGATCCACTCAACTTCCCCATCCGGCTCAACAACCGACTCGCGTCGCTACGCCGAAGTGTCGAGCACGGGGACGCCAAGCCGACGAACGCAGCCTTTACGGTCTTCGAAGAGCTTTCCGCCGAGCTCGCCGAGCACATGCAAAAACTCCAAGCGCTGCTCGACAGCGGGTTAAACGCCATCAACACCCAGCTCGAGAGTGAGGGTCTCGGGACCGTCGAGGGAGACCGCCAGAAATAGAGTCTACCGTGTACCTAACGAAAGACTGACGCAACCGCGTTTCGATTGCGTTCGTCCTCGCACTTTTGGCTGACAGGGTCGAAGATTGAGAAAGGCAAGAGGGCACCTATGACACGTAAAGTCACACGTCGGGATTTTCTCAATGGAACTGAGGTCGCCATCGGGGCCTCCCTGTTGTCGCCGTGGGCGTCTTTACTGGGCGCCGAGTCTTCGCAGTTCACCTTGGACGCGGACTATTATCCACCCGCGCTCACTGGGTTGTGCGGAAGCCATAAAGGTTCATGGGAGGCCATGCACGCCCGCGTTACGGGCAAGACCTGGCCCGCCGGCGAACCCGAAGAGGCTACGACCTGGTCGGGGGCGGCATCAGCGGCTTGTCGGCGGCACACTTCTACCGGAAGGAGCGGCCCGCCGCGGGTATTCTGGACCTAGACAACCACGACGATTTTGGCGGCCATGCCAAGTGCAACGAGTTCAAGACCGGCGACGAGACCAGAATCGGTTACAGAGGCACGGAGTCGATCGACACGCCGTCCTCCTACAGCCAGGTCGCGAAAGACTTGCTGGTCGAATTGGGGATACACACTTCCAAATTCTACGAGGCCTTCGATCAGAAGCTCTATTCGTCCATGGGCCTCGGCAAAGGCATCCTGTTCGATAAAGACACTTTCGGCACGCAAAAACTCGTGGTCGGATACGGCAAGATTCATTGGGAGAAGTTTGCAGCCCAGACACCGATGAACGCCCAGGCAAAAAAAGATCTCGTTCGCGTCCAAACCGAGAAACGTGACTACTTGCCAGGACTGACGAACGAAGAGAAGCACAAGAAACTCCCGCGGGTGAGCTACGAGGCTTTTTGCGGGACTACGTGAAAGTCGACCCCCAACTTTTGCAAATGTACCGGCGCTGGGGCATGAGTTTCTGGTGCGTGGGCACGGATGAGATACCGGCGACATCGGTGCAGTCTTATGATGGCGGTATGCCGAGGCTCAATCACACGCTGATACGCGCGGGGTCACGAGGAGATGAGCCCTATATTTTTCATTTCCCGGACGGCAATGCTTCCGTCGCACGGCTTCTCGTTCGCTCCCTGATCCCAGATGCGGTTCCCGGAACAACGATGGATGTGGTCACGTGCCGCATGAATTACTCCATGCTTGACCGGAGCAACGCCGCCGTCAACATTCGCCTCAATAGTACGGTCGTACACACCGTTCACATGGCTGACTCGAGAGCGGTGGACGTTACTTACGTCCATAAGGGCAAGGCTCACACGGTCAGGGCGGACAGGTGCATCATGGCCGGCTACAACTCCGCGATTCCCTTTATCTGCCCGGATCTTCCGGAGGCACAGAAAGCGGGTCTCGCCTACGGCGTCAAGGCAGCCCTGACCTACGTCAAGATCCTCGTACCCAATTGGCGTCCCTTTGCCGATCTCGGTCTGGAATTCGTGTACTACACCAACGACTTCTACAAACAGGTAGAGCTCGACTACCCGGTCTCTCTAGGCAAGTATCATCGTGCTCAAACACCCGACGATCCGATGGTCCTGCACATGTGCCACGTGCACCATTCCCCGGACATCACCGGACCCGAGCAGTGGCGGGAAGGTCGCCGCAAGCTGTTGTCAACACCGTTCAAGGTCTTCGAGCACCACGTCCGAGACCAACTGGATCAAGCACTGTCCTCGGCCGGATTCGACGCCGAGAATGACATTCACGCCATCACAGTCAACCGATGGCCTCACGGCTACGCCTACAGCCCAGGACTCATCTGGGAGCCCGAATGGGCCACGGAAGCCGATAAGCCATGGGTCATCGGCCGCAAGCCATTCGGGAGAATCACCATCGCCAACTCGGATGCCGGCGCATCCGCCACAACCAAATCCGCCATCGACCAAGCCTGGCGCGCGGTAAGAGAACCCCTGAGCTCTAAAACCCCCGACCGATAACAAGCAATCCCAAAATTAGAGAGAAGACCATCTCCTCTCATCTTCTTGCTTTCCTTGCGCTCTGCGCCTTTGCGCCTTTGCGTTACGCTTTTCTTAATATTGATCTCTTTACCCAAGCTACTTCTTCCGCGTCTTCTTCCTGCTCTGCTCACCCTCAGGCGACGCACTCAACGCTTGCTCCACCGGCACCCAATCCTCGGGCGGCTCTTTCCCCTTCATCTCAAAGAGAAAGCGGGAGGGCATGACCGGAGCGCGGTTCCCGTATCTCGCGCGCTCCGAGACAAAGCTCAGCGTGAGCGCACTCATCGCCCGCGTGATGCCCACATAAGCGAGGCGGCGCTCCTCCTCCAGACCGCCATCCTCGACAGAGCGCGCGTGAGGCAGCAGCCCTTCCTCCATCCCCACGAGAAAAACATGCGGGTATTCGAGTCCCTTCGCAGCATGCAGAGTCATCAGCGTCACGGCTTCACGCGAATCGTCCTCACGATCTTTCGTGTCCTCCCCACTCGAAAGCGCGAGCTCTTCGAGGAAACCGACGAGCGCGGGACTCTTGCTCTTGCGCGTATAGTTCTCCGCGAAGTTCTGGACCTCCTCGACCGCGGCCCAGCGCGCCTCGCGCGTCATAGGGTCGGCATAGAGACGCCGTACTTCCGTTCGATAGCTAAGCGCTTCGAGTAGCTCCGAGATGCCCGCGACGAGCCCTTGACTCGCGCGCGGAAGCGATGAGCTCGAGAGAATAGCCCGAAACGTACGGTAGGACTCGAGCGCAGAGGCGCTCAACCCTGCGATCTCATCCCCGCGCTCGAAGACGGCGTGCACAGAAATACCGTTCTCCGTAGCGAAATCGACGACGCGGTCGATAGTCGTCTTGCCGATAGATCGTGGCGGTGTGTTGATCACCCGCATCAACGATGTCTCGTCTTCCGGATTTGCGACGAGCTTCAAAAAGGCAAGGATGTCGCGGACTTCCTTGCGATCGAAAAAAGACATGCCACCCACGAGCACGTAAGGAAGCCCGGCAGCCCGAAACTCCACTTCAAACGGACGGGGCTGCACCTGTGTCCGGAAGAGCACGGCACATTCGGAGAGCTTGGCCTCGCGTCGGCGCACGAGCTTCGCAATCTCCTCGGCCACAAAGCGCGCTTCGGTCACTTCGTCCCGAAGCCTCGTGAGGCGGACAGGCTCGCCGGCGCCCCGCGTAGAGCGAAGCTTCTTCTCATGGCGCGCTGGGTTGTTGCGGATGACGGCGTTAGCGGCTTCGAGGATGGGTGCCGTCGAGCGGTAATTCGTCAGAAGCCGGACAATTTTAGCCCCTTTGAAGTCACGGTGAAATCCAAGAATTTTTTGAATGTCGGCGCCGCGCCAACCATAGATGGATTGGTCGTCATCGCCCACGACACAGATATTGCGATGGCCCGCGCTGATGGCACGCACGATCTCGTATTGAGGGTGGTTGGTGTCCTGATACTCGTCGACGAGCACGTAGCGATAGGTGTCCCGGAAGAGATCGCGGATTTTCTTGCGAGACTTCAAGAGACGAAGCGTCTTCAAGAGCAAATCATCGAAATCGACGCTTTGAGAACGCTCGAGATATTCCTGATAGCGCTCCCAGACCGAGGCGACCAGCACGTTGTCCTCGTCTTTCGGCGTGAGCAGGCGATTTTTGTTGAACGAGATGCGCGACAGCACCGCGGAGGGGTGCATAGTCGTCTCGTGAACCCGCAGCTCACGCATCACGGATTTGACCGCGCTCAGCTGGTCCGAAGCATCACAAATCGAGAACGCGCGCGGAAGCCCAACGGCCTCCGAATGTGCGCGCAACGCCCGCATACAAAACGCATGGAAGGTCCCTACGGTTAGACGTTTCGCTGGCGCCCCCACCAGTCGAGCGATACGCTCGCGCATCTCCGTTGCGGCTTTGGTCGTGAAGGTCACGGCCAAGATGTTCTCGGGGGCAACACCTCGGGACATCAAGTAGCCGATACGCGTCGTGATCACGCGTGTTTTCCCGGTGCCGGCGCCCGCGAGGACGAGAAGAGGCCCCTCCGTCGTCATGACGGCTTCCCGCTGCGCTTCGTTCAGCTTATGGAGACTGTTGAGATAGGAGTCGCTTCGTGTGCTACCCAAAGATGCTGCTCACTAAGAAAGAAGTGATGTTATATCACGACGCCGCTCACACACTGGAGCGATAAACGGGGGCCCTAACGCGGTCGTTTTGCCCGCATCGCGGTTGACGATTCCGTGAGCGGTCGTTATGTTAATTGTATATCAACAGACAACACGAAGAAGCGTTGCTCGAAGCGTTTTCATAACGTTTCGGGCAGGTCCACGAGCATGAGAAGCGCTAGGTGCTTCTCTTCGACGAGAGAGGTGGAACATGGCAGCTCAGAAACGCACGGTTGTTTGCGTGAAAGCGAACGGCAAAGGCAAGTGGGAGGTACAGTTGCAAGGACAGACAAAGCCGGCGAGCTCTCACCGGCTGAAGACCGCCGCGGTGAAGCGCGGACGGCGTATCGCAAAGACCTCCGTTCCAGGTCAAGTCAAGATCTTCAGTCAGAAAGGGAAGGTTCAGGCCTCCCACAAGTACAATGCTTCGATCTCGCGTGGGGAGGTCTCCCAACCTGGACCAGCCACAAACATCAAGCCTTTGTGAACGTGAAACACGACGGGAAAGGCGAAACCCCCGGCATCGAGGCCTTTGATATATTCGAGCTCTACCGAGATCCCGATACGCGGTAAGAACCGGAACTCGTACTCGCCGCCAATCGTGAAGAAGCTCTCGTTATGTTCGGGCTCGGTGGTAACGCCCATCAAGATCGCGATCTCGTGTCGACTTTCGTGTTCCTCGTGGTGGTTCCGTTGTGTGAAAGCCGTCGTCGGGAGCAGGATGCAAAAGAGCCACAAGGCCTGTCGTTGGCATTGTTGTCGCATGTGGGGGTCTCGTCTCACTCAGTGAAGAGAAACTCCAGGACAAAACATCATCGGACCCTCTCCTCTTGAAGCATGTCGATCGAGCATATCTTCCAGAACGCGTCTTCCGTCGGTACGACGCTCACAAACGCCCGTCGCGGTTCTCTCGGAAATGGCGATGGCCGAGCGCGAAAGGACTCGGACACCTCCACCGACACTTGAAGATCTTCTTGAAGCAGTTCGAGCTCGTTCTCGAGTCGCTCGAGCTCGCTCGCGGAGGCTTCGTCCGCGTTTGCCGATACCGGCCCACCCAGAATCAGAGAGCCCGTGAGCATCCATCCCGTCACCCTCATCACTGTTGCTCGAAGCACGATAGAACCTCCTTGTGTAGCCGGCGCGCATGACTGGCTTTACTCGGAATCAAAGCAGGTTCTGTGCCAGGGATCACGCATCGGATTGCAACGACCCACGACCTCTCGTTGGGACAGCCGTGTCCTCTCAGCGGGGGCTCAGTTGGTCGGCCGATAGCCCGGGCCGCGCAGTACTCTTCCCGGGCGCTGGTCGGTGATCTTTCCCTCGGCGACAACTGCGCGCCCGTTGACGAACACATATCTCACCCCTACAGAGTAATGGGTCGGGTCTTCGAAGGTCGCTACGTCGCGAATGGTTGCCGGATCGAAGACGGTGATGTCCGCGGCCATCCCGGCGCGCAGGATACCGCGGTCCATGAGCTTCACGCGGGCCGCGGGGCGCGACGTCATTTTCCGGACGGCTTCTTCGAGCCTGAGAAGCCCTTCTTCCCTCACGTACTTGCCGAGAATGCGCGGAAAGGTTCCCCAGGCACGCGGGTGGGATTTTGTTTCGGAGAACGGTCCATCCTCCGCCCGCGCCGAGGAATCCGTGTCGACGGATACGAGCGGGTGTTTGAGCGCGGTCCGAACGTCCTCTTCGTTCATGATGGAGATGATGCAGGAGCTCTCCCCGCCGTCAGCAATCACTAGGTCCATGAGTGCATCGCGCGGGTCCTTACCCATCTCCGCCCCGATCTGCGCCATCGTCTTGCCTTCATACTTCCGCAAGTCCGGGTTGAGCACAGAGCTCACCATGACGCCTTCAGCGCCGCCCGAGCCGTACCACTGGTTCTCCCACTCAGTGACGTCATCCGCAGCCATGTCGGTCTTGATCCGGTCGCGGAGCGAAGCGTCGTTCAGACGCGCGAGCATCTCTTCGGTCCTACCCTCTCGTACCCAGACCGGAAGACAGGCGTGGAGGCCATTCGAAGCGCGAATATAGGGATACTGGTTCGCGGTCACGTCGAGGCCTCTCGCCCGCGCTGCTTCGAAGCGCTCTAGCACTTCTCCCATCTTTCCCCAGTTGGCCTTGTAAGCCGTCTTTAGATGCCAGACTTCGGCCGGGATGGCGGCTCGCTCGGCGATCTCGAAGACCTCGTCGAGCGACTCGAAGATGAGGTTGCCTTCGGAGCGCTGATGGGTAATGTAGATGCCGCCATACTCGGCGGCCACGGAGGCCATGGCCACCAGTTCGTCGGTGGAGTTGAAGCGATCCGGCACGTATTGGAGCGCGGCGCTCAGCCCGAGCGCTCCTGCCTCCATGGCCCGCGCCACCATCTGCTTCATCTCGTCGAGCTCTTCAGGACTTGCCCGTCGGTCCTCGCGCCCGATGACGAAGTCGCGAATACCGCCCGAACCTATGAAGGTTGCTATGTTGATGGCCGGCGGAGATTGTTTGAGGCGGTCAAAATATTCCTCTAGCGTGCGAAAATCCTGCTTCACGCCGTAGTGAGCATAGCTGGCCTTGCTCGCTTCCATCATGCGATCGTTGACCGGAGCGATCGAGGCGCCCTCGCCGGTGACTTCCGTGGTGATGCCTTGGGTGATCTTGCTCGCCGCCCGTGAATCGACGAGAACGTTGAACTCGGACTGGCCGAGCATGTCGATGAAGCCGGGTGCGATGACGAGCCCGGTAGCGTCGATGCGAGACTCGGCTGGGGCCTCGCTCAGGTCGCCGATGGCTGCGATGCGGTCCCCCTTGACGCCCACGTCGGCTCGAAACCAGGGGAGCCCCGTGCCGTCGACGACGCGGCCGCCAGCGAGGATGAAGTCGTAGGCGCGCTCGGGCTCCGGCTCGGGCCCATTGCCAGAGCAAGCGATCAGAGCTGCGACAGCGATGGTGGCACCGAGTATGAAGGAAAAGCGGAACGTCATGGGAGCCTCCCGGGAATGAGCGTGCGACGCTCGTCGAAGTGCGAAACTATACCATCGCGCGTTCGAGATCCGCGCGCATCTGCGTGGACGGCTGCGCGAAATCGAGCTCGAGATAGAACTCGACGCGGTCGATGAGCTCACCCACCAGGGCGAAAGCGATGGCGAGCCGGTAAAGGGTGAAGGCCGCGACCGGAAGGACGAAGCCGAACGCGATCCGCGAAAAGAAAAGCGGCTTGCTCTCGATTGGGTAGCGGTGATGTCTTCGAAGATACAGCCCTAGCTTCAGAAGCCAAACGGGCACAACGAGCCAGCGCCACTCGCGAAAACGCCGGTCAGGAATAGACCCGTGAGAAGCACGGCGGCGCTGTGAAGCTCCCCGCGACGGCGGTTCGTCGAGAGTCGATAGACCTGGTCCATCGCGAGCAGCGTTGCAAACCCGACTGCGGCGGTGAGCGGCCGGGCGCTTGGTAGAAGCGAAAGGCCCACAAATGCCGGGAACAACAAAATCTCTCGGCTGAGCCACGAGCGCCTCCAGTTGAGAATCGCTCGGTAGGCTCGAGCCGGTTTCCCCAGGTGGGCGACGGAAAGACCCATAGCGATGAGGCCCAGGACGGGAACCAGTAGTAGCGGAGCCGAAGCTGACGCGACGAGAGCCACGAGGATCGGCACTATCGTTGTGAAGACGAGGAGCGACCATTCCGAGCGCAGGGAGATCTTACGGGTCATGGTCGCACCCGCGTTGACGGGGCCAGTACCCGCATTCGCGTGGGCGACGTGCCCTCCCGCGAAAGCGGGCGGTCCAAAGCGACGCAACGGCTTTATATGGATCGCGGGCTCGATGTGGTCTCGGTAGAAACCGGGAACTGGCGCCGGCGTTCTCTCGGGCTCGAAATCTCCGAAACTAAGCGCGCCGGTCGGGCAGGACGTCGTGCATGCGGGCGAGAGATCGGCGGCGAGGCGATGGGAGCAGAAAGTGCACTTCTGCATGATGCCCTGGCTTGGGCTGAACTGGGGCGCGTCATAGGGGCAGGCCCATGAGCAGTATTTACATCCGATGCAACGCTCCGGGTCGATGGTCACGGCACCAGTCACTGGATGCTTGTCATAGGCGAGAGCGGGGCAGTTTTCCTCGCAGGGCGCGTCGAGGCAATGGTTGCAAGCGAGCGAAAGGTGGAACTGCGGAAGCTCGGGAATACGAGCCTCGTTGAACGTTTGCACGCGCCGCCAGCTCATGCCGTCCTCGATCTCGTTCTCGATCTCGCAGGCGATGGCACACGCGTTACATCCAGTGCAGAGGTCGAGCTCGAGATGAAAGGCTTTTTGAAACGGTGCCTATGCCTTCACTTTTTCGACATCCACGCGCGTTTCATGAAAAGCGGCGCCGTAGCCCATGTCGGTCTCGAGGGCGGGCGACAAGAAATTCACCGTACCACCGTCGCGAATCCACCAGCCATTATTGGCGGCAACCGAACCTTTCCGAATACCCGGGTCCAGGTGCGCGGGCAGAACGAGCTCGCCGCGGTCGTTGAAGACGCGCACCTGGTCCGACGTAGCGACGCCTCGCTCGGCCGCGTCGGCAGGATGGAGGCTTAAGCGCGGCGGCGCCGCGTGGCGACGGATCGACTTCAAGTTGTGAAACTGCGAATGGACCGCGTTCTTGGTGTTGGGGTAATCATGTAAAGGGGGTAACGCGTCTCGGCGACACTGCCTACTCGCGGAACGCAGGTAGAACGTCGACCTGCCACCGATTCTGGGCCTCAGTCGAGACAAGCTCGATCCGGCCCGACGGGGTCGAGAAGCGTTTATCGGAAAACGCGACCTCCTCGTGGTCGGGAGAGCGGATGGGGCCTTGTTTCAGTTTGTCTAGCGTCAAGTCACGAAAGGGAGCGAGACGCTTTTCGAGATAGGCCTCGATAGCCTCATCCGAGGGTCCCGGTAGTGTTTCCGCGATGGCGGCCTCGGGGAAACCCAAACGCTCGACGAGCAGACGATACACTTCCGTTTCCGGCTTCACTTCTCCAGGCGGCTCGATCACTTTCTGTTTGATCTGAATGTAGTCGTGCCAATAAGCGTTGATGACATCGCTTTGTTCGAACATGGTTTTGGCTGGAAGCACGATGTCGGCTTCTCGCGCCGTGTCCGTCATGAACTGCTCGACGACGACTCAAAAATCGAGCGCGCGAAAAGCCTGGAGAACTTCGTTCGTGTTAGGATTTTGGGTGACGGGATTCCCGCGCTCGACCCAGGCTATCTCGAGAGGCGGATCGCGCTGCTCGAGCATCGTCCGCCCGAGAAGCGCGGTCGAGACAGAGACGCGCACGACACCGTCCGGCTCAGACGGCGGGTAGAAATCGACGGGGTCCTTGACTTCGGCGAAGATATGGCTCGTCAGGTTGGCGAACACCCAACCGGCGACCGGTTTGCCGATATTTCCGGTGATGGCGAGAAGAGCGATGATGGCGCGCATCGTTTGGCCTCTATTCACGTAGCGCTGCATCCCGAAGCCAGCGTTGATGGTAACCGGGAACTGAGCTCCGATGAGCTCCGCGAGTCGCTCGACATCCTCTCGAGACACGCCAGTGATCGCGGCCACACGTTCCGGCGGGTAAGCCTCTATCATTTCGCGATAGGCGTCGAAACCCAGCACGTGATTCGCAATGAAGGTGTCGTCGATCCGTCTGTTCCGGACGATTAGGTGGGCGAGCCCGAGCCAGTGCCCCGTCCGTCCCGGGACGGGGTTGGATGAGCAAATCGGCGCGCTCGGCGGTCTCGGTGCGACGGGGGTCGATGACCACCAAGGTGCCCCCGGCCTCGAGCGCGTCGTTGATGAAGACGGTTTGATGGATGTTGGTCTCCGCCGGATTTTTCCCCACATCACGATGAGCTTGGCGCGCGCGAGGTCGGTTGGATCCGAGTGCTTGTTCTCTCCCAAGGTGAGCCGCGTCGCTTCGAGGCCCGCAGGCCAGCAGAGATCGCCATAGGTGGTCGTATAGCCGCCGAAGAGTCGCCAGAAATCGTGGGACACCTGGTTCAGAAGCCCCTTCGTGCCGCTTGCCGCGTAGAAAAAAACGCTTTGTGGTCCCAACGTGTCGCGGGCCCGTTCGATCTTCCCAGCAATGGTGTCGAGGGCCTCGTCCCAGGTGATGCGCGTGTGCTCGTACGTATCGGGTCGGCGGAGGAGCGGATAGAGCAGCCGGTCCGGCGAGTGCGTCCGCTCGACGTAGCTCAAGCCTTTGAGACACACGCCTTCGGGCGTAGCAAGATTCCCTGTATGAGGCTCGAGGCGAACGATGCGGCCGTCCTCGACGTGAACGCGAGCCGTACACGTGCTGTAACAATTGCGCGGACAGGCCGTAGTGTAGACAGGCATGGTTCCGCGATAGTAGCTGAAGCCATCCGCCGTGCGAAGAGCGAGTCGCGCGGCCCCAATCGATGGGTCGAGCCGCTCGAGGCAGCGCAGATTCAAACGTCTCGGGGATTTCGGCGTCGCCGACATCGAGCCCGCGATGGGCGCCTTCCACGAACCCTGAACGAGTTATTGGCCCACCGGAAGCGTGATCTTCACGGCGAACGAGACTTCCGCCGCTCAGCAATCTTTTGCTGGATGAACGCCGGGCCGTAAACGCGCTCCGCCTCCAACAAATTGTGCGAGGCGCACAGGATTCTGAGCGTCGGGGCAATCAGGAAGTACGCGAAACGCCGTTCGTCACGTGGCGCAGTTCTGAACGCCAAATCACGCGATGCAATGCCGAAGATCTCTAGACATTCGAGTTTCCGCTGGCACGCAGCTTGCTGGCCCACTACAATGGGGATCTTCTCTTTTTCAAAGGAGGTAGTGATGGCGAACGATAACAATGGTGCGAATTTCCTAGTGGGCTTCTTCGTCGGCGCTGTCATGGGCGTCATGGGAGCACTTCTCCTGGCCCCGAAATCGGGCCGCGAGCTGCGTGACGAGCTGGTAGACGAGGGCCGTAAATTGCGCGACCGCGCGATGGATGAAGGCCGCCGCGTTCACGAGCGCTCCGGCGAAGTCGCCGGCGATCTGCGTGAGCGGGGCGAGGCAGCTTACGAAAAAGGGCGCGAAGGTCTGAGCGAGACCACGGACGCGGCAAGAAAAACAGTGCAAGGGGTCAAGGAAGTACTGACGCGAAGCTGATGGCGACGGTACCCCGCGAAGAGCCTATTCCCGAAAGCCAGGTCGCGAGCGACGAGGGGCCGTCGAAAGACCGCCCGTCGACGCTCGCCCTCTTCCGCAATGTGGTCCTGGACCTGACGCAAGTCGTCGAGGATAGCATGGAGCTCGTCGGCGCGTCCGTGCGCGAAGAGCTCGCGGAGTTTCGTGTCGACATGGCGCGGCAGGTGCTGTCGATCGTCGCCGTCGTTATCGGGGGCTCGCTCGCAACAGCCGGCCTCGCCATGCTGGTACAGCAGCTGATCGGCAACTGGCCGGCCACGCTCATTATTTTTGCTGTGGTCTATTTCGCGTTTGCCGCCGGTATTCACTGGGGCCGCTCGAAGTCCGAGCCGGGCGATTGAAAATGAGATCGACCAAGCGCTCGACACGCCAAATCAGAAAGTCGCTCCATGAGACGCGCGAGCGGCTCGACCGAGATTTGTCAGCGCTCCAGGGCCGCGCCGAGGAAAGCGTCTCACCGGGTAACATTCTCGCGCGCCATCCGGCCCTGATGACGGTCGCCGGCGCCTTCGTGGGGATAGTGCTGATCTGTAACCCCGCTATCATTTCGCGCACGCTGACGCGCATCGCGCAGGCGAGCACGCCGTTCATCATGCGTGCGCTCTTTCAACGAGGCAGTTCACTCCTCAGCAAAATCACTGCGGGAGCCGGCGCGCCGTCCGAGCCCAGCTAGAGCTCGCGCGTTTCTTGAAGCAGCTCCATCGAGCGGATCTTCCACGTGCCCTCGACAGACGCGATCGTGATCGTCGCGTCATAGCGATTCTGTTGAAAGTGAAGGTGACCAAAGTGGTTGACGGAGCCGCCCACGGTCCATACGGCGTCGATCGCGTAGCCGCCATTTTCCACCTGCTTGACCGAGCGCACCTCCCGCACCACGACTTCGTCGATACGTACGCGCGCACCGCCTCGATTCTCAAGCTCGAGAGCGCGCCGGCTTTCTAAATAGACGGCCAAAAGCTGCTCCCCGGTGACCGTCAAAGCGAGGCGGTCGTAAATCGCGTCCTCGTTGTGTATGTCGAAACAACGATAGACGTTCGTGAGAAGGCGCTCGAGCACTTCGGTCGAGGCCTCGCGATCGATTCGAGCCTCACCGATAGAAGGTACCATGGCTTCGACGCGCACGAAAGGATAGAAGCCATAGGCCGCGACGAGACAGAATGACGCCAAGGATCGCCCGCGGCCGAGAGAAAACATCACGAGCGCCAGAACAGCGAGCCCTAGCGACGCGAACGGCCATTCCGGACGCGTCGCGGTAATGGCTACGATCTTGGGAAGCTCGAAATCCCCGAGGCGGTTGCTCCACTCGTAGCGTGACGCGCTTGGGTGAGCTCGGACGCCTCGACGGCCAACGGATCCGTGACGGTGAGCGGCACCGCGGAACCGGCCGCAGAGAACAAACCCCAATCGAGCGAGACGGACTCCGCGATGGACGCGGTCTCGTAGACGAGCGTCACGCCAACGATCGCCGTCGAGAGCGGTTCGGGCACAGGAGTGCCCCGAGCGAGGGCTTCATTCGCGCCAAGTGCAACGAACTCTCCAATCATCGACGCGACTCGGGCTCGAGAGCCATCGATGTGGATCGGACTGCGCTCGGCAATGAGCCTGGCGAGCTCGTCGGTCAGAGCACCTTGGCGGTCAACCGGGATTTCCTCTCGCGCGTCCACATCGAAAGTTATCCACTCTACGGCCGATTTCAAATCCACGAGCACTTCTTGTCGGACCTGGTCCGGCTCGCGGAAGTCGTAATACTGCTCGAACTTGGTCGGCTGTTTGGTGTTCTTGGGCACCGCCTTGCTCACAAGCTCACCCCGCTCAGCAAAGATCTGGCTGGCCGCGGCGCGCACGGTTGCGTTCTTGGCGACGATCTCGGCAACGATGTCGCGGGCGCCGGCCAGCGCCGCATCGACGTCGGCCACGTATTTTGGGGGACCCACGAACGCCGCAGCCTCGGTAGCCGGGTTGCTGCTAGTCGGCTGGGCCAGGATGCGGTCCGCCAGTGGTTCGAGGCCGCGCTCGCGCGCGATCACTCCGCGGGTGCGTCGCTGACGTTTGTACGGCAAGTACAGATCCTCGAGCTCGGCCTTGGTCGAGCAGGCGTCGATGTGCGCTCGCAGCTCGGGCGTGCGCTTGCCCTGCTCCTCGATCGACACGGCGATTGCCGCGCGTCGGTCTTCGAGCTCGCTCAGATAGGCGCGCCGCTCTTCAATGGCGCGGATTTGAACTTCGTCGAGACCGCCGGTCGCCTCCTTGCGGTAGCGGGCGATGAACGGCACGGTGTTCTTGTCCGCCAAGAGCGCGACCACAGCCGCCACACCTTTGGCCGCAAGATTGAGCTCGTTGGCAAGAACCGCTACTTGCTCCACCACCTCACATTACAGATCGCGCTCTGCAACCGACCCTCGAATGGACCCCTTCAGTACAATAGGCGCCGTGGCGATTCGTTTTCTCATCGTGGACGCACTGAACTTGATACGCCGGGTCCACGCGGCGACACCGGAAGACAAGGAGCCGCAGCATACGGAGGCCGCCAGGAACGCGACCGTCCTATCGCTGAAACGGGCGCTCGGCCACGCCCGTCCGACACATGTGGTCGCGATCTTCGACGGTGAGGGCCCGACGTGGCGCGACGAGCTCTACGCAGACTACAAAGCCGGGAGAAAGCCGATGCCCGAAGCCCTGCGGGCGGCGCTCTCGAGCTACTGGGAAGCTTTTTCTGAGCTCGGCGTCGCCTCCGTCGAAAAGCCCGCCCTCGAGGCGGACGACGTCGTGGCAACCTTGGCGTCAAAGGCGGCCGAGCACGAAAGCCACGCTATTATCCTATCGACCGACCACGCTTATTGTCAGCTCATCTCGAACAACATTACGCTCCGCGATCATTTCCAGAAGCAAGACCGCGACCGCGGCTACGTGCAGAAGAAATTCGACGTGCCGCCAGAGCAGCTCGTGGATCTCTGGGCCCTCGCGGGGAGTAGCTCCACTCATATCCCGGGTGTGCCCGGGATCGGGCTGAAGACCGCGGCCAAGCTCCTCCACGAGCATGAGAGCCTTTCGCAGGTCCTCGATGCCGCGTCTGAGATGAACGGCAAGCTTGGAATTATCCTTCGTGAGAACAGCGACATGGCCCGCATGTCGAGAGAGCTTTCGGAACTTCGGCAAAACCTCGAGCTTGGGTGGAACCTCAAAGATTTCAAGCTGAGTCCGCCAAGCGGCGCTGGTCGTTGAGCCTTGATATCACGCCATCCAATCATAGGCGCTGCAGCGCTCGAAATATTCTTCGGGGATGCGCTCGATGAAGCGTGACGGCATCGGCCAAGAATAGCGCGACCGCGCGGTGTCGCGAGGCCAGACGACGTAAAGCGATTTTTTAGCCCGCGTAACGGCAACGTAGAGAAGACGGAGCTCCTCGTCGAGGGCCTCCTCGTCCTCTTCCTCCCGTTCAGTGTTAAAGCCCGAGATCATCGGGATGAAGCCATCTTGCGCCTGGATGACGAAAACGGCCTTCCACTCGAGGCCCTTAGCGGAGTGCATCGTAGAGAGTACGAGCTCGGAGCGCGGCGCGTTGGATGCGAGCCCCTGTCCGCGGGCAGCGTTCGGGGGCTCGAGTGTCAGGTCTGTGAGCATCGAAGGCAAGCTGCTGTAACGCTCCACGAGTCCTACGAGTGTCTCCAGGTCCCGCTTTCGGCGCGGCCAGTCGTCGTAGCGCGTTTTGATCAGCGGCTCGAACGCGTCGACCGCCGCTTCGAGACAACGCGGCGGAGCCTCGCGAAGCGGCTCGATGGATTCGAGGAACGAGGCCAGCTCGTCGAGGCTCGCGCGCACTTTGCCTCGCGCTTTGTAGCTTCTCAAGCTCTTCACGAGAGACAGTCCGGACACGGCGTCCAAGATTTGCTTAGCTCCTTTTTTGCCGATGCCGTCCCGCATCAGCAGGACGCGCGACAGGGACAGATCGTCCTCGGGACGTTGGACCAGCTTCAAATGAGCGAGAACGTCTTTGATATGCGCCGATTCCATGAAGCGGAACCCGCCATATTTAACATAAGGGATTGCGTGCCCACCGAGCTCGACCTCGAGCGCGAACGCATGACGGCTCGCGCGAAACAAGACGGCGATCTCAGAAAGCGCCACGCCTTCCTCGCGCAGCCGTCCGATTTCCTCCACTACAAACACGGCTTGCTCCTGCTCGTTCGAGCATTCGACGAGTAGTGGCCGGGTGCCTTCGGCCCGTTTCGTGAACAGGCGTTTCTGAAACGCTTCGGACATTTGAATCATGAGTGCGTTGGCAACGTCGAGCACGGGCTGTGTGCTCCGATAGTTCTCTTCGAGCGTCACGAGCTCCGCGTCGGGAAAGCTCTCCTTGAAGTCAAAGAGATTCCGGTGGTTGGCGCCTCGAAAAGCGTAGATGCTCTGCGCATCGTCACCGACCACCATGAGGTTGTGGGACTCGCCTGCGAGCAGATGGGTAATGCGTGCCTGCAGGACGTTCGTGTCTTGATATTCGTCCACCATGACGTAGCGACAACGATCGTGGACGCGCGCCCTCGCCTCGTCACTTTGCTCGAGTAGGCGGATCAATAGAACGAGCAAGTTGTCGAAATCAACGAGGTTGTGCTCGCTTTTGTACTTCTCGTAGCGGCTCGCGGCGATGCCGAGATAGTCCGTGATGTTGAAGAACTGAGAATATTCTCGAGCGACGATGTCCTCGATCGGGGTCTGTTGGTTGATCGATTTACTAATGATGGCCGCAATGGTCTCCCGGCGGGGAAGATCGAGCCCTTCATCGGTCAATTTGAGCTCGGTGCGGATGCCGCTCAGAATCTCGAAGACGTCCGATTGGTCGAGGATCGTAAAATTTGACGGGAGGTCGATGTCTCGGCCGTAGCGCCGGAGCGTTAGGTTCGCAAAAGAGTGGAACGTACCGCCTGCTACGGGCTCCCGCTCGTCGCCAAGAATTTTCGCGGCGCGCGCCACCATCTCCTGCGCGGACCGACGGGTGAAGGTCAGAAGAAGGATCGACTCGGGGGCCACGCCCGACTCGACGAGCTTAACGAGGCGATGAACGAGCGTGTGGGTCTTCCCTGTCCCCGCCCCCGCGATGACGAGAACGGGTCCTTCGAGAATCTCCGCCGCCCTGCGCTGTGCCGGATTGAGTGAGGTGCTCATGCGGCCAAGACGCTATCACGAACCTTTTGACACTACCATGACTGGATTTTCGCAAGCTCTATGTCAGTTTTCGTCACGAGCGTTGACCATGGCGCCGCGCAAATCACCGGGCGTCACATCGTCCCACGTCGCGCCGTCGTCGCGTGTCACGTGAACGGCGCCGTCGTCGCTACCCACCCAGACTGTGCCGCGCTCGTGTGGTGATGCCGTAATGGTCAAGATCGTCCCTCAATACTCGGCGCCAACATTCTCGGCCGTGATCGGTCCTCCGTTCGGCCCCTGCTTCTTTTTGTCGTTTTTGGTCAGGTCCGGGCTGATTTCCTCGAAGGTCACACAACGGTCGGTTGTACGCAGGAGCTTGTCGGTGCCGTAATAGATAACGGATGTTGTTTGGCCCAATGTATAGCTTGCCGCCTCGCGCATGGCTCGTGGTGAGCATCGAAGCGAGGTCGATCACGTCGGCGTCGAGGTAGACCTGAGTGGCGAGAAGCGAGGTGTGGCTAAGGATTTAATTCGCTTCGTTTTCCCCATCGACCAGCTCTCGAGCTGTATGTTCTGACCGGCTCCCTGGTTCCCGTCGCGCCGAAATCGCTTCGCGAACGTAGTTGCGCAGCCGCAAGGGCGGACAGGGAGCCACACGCGAGGAACACGCGTGCTCGAAGCCGTCGACCGCGCACGCGGTACCTCCTTTGCTCAGGCCAGAATCTTTTCGGCCACCACGCCCGCGACGTCCGTCAGCCGGAAGTCCCGCCCGCTGAACCGATGCGTCAGCTTCTCGTGATCCATCCCGAGCAAATGCAGAACCGTCGCGTGGAAATCGAGGATGGGGCGGATCGATTTTTCGAAAAGCTCCCTGTCGACCTCCTGAGCCGGCAGAAGCGGCGACAAGAGGCCGAACAAGAGCGCGAGCGAAGGATTTGGGGCCATGTCCTAGTTCAGGCGTTCGGAATAGTTCACGCCTACGTAAATGCGCGTGACGTTTCCACTCTCGTCCAGCGCGAAGCGAACGAGCTCCCCATGAGGGCCGCCTCCGGTAGCCTTCAGCCGAAACAGGTGCTCTTCCACCGGAACGAGGATGCCTTTGCTCGTGGTCGGATCGTCACTCATTAGAGAAAGGAGCACGAGCTCGTCGTCCAGGACCATGACCATGCGGTCGCCACCACGAGACCGGTAGGTGCCGGTATAGAGCGTCCAGCTCAGGTCGGCTTTTTGCGGCGGCGCGTCGCCCTTCACCGCTTCCACGATCGCCGGCGCGACCCACTCATAGGCCTTCCTCACATAGCGGTTGGGATTGCCGTCCCCACCATTCGTGAAGACGACGACGCCGATGTGCTCCTTGGGACTGAGCATCGTATTGGTGCGATAGCCGGGATAGCCCCCGCCATGTCCAACGAGGTCCCGCGCGTCGCTATGCGTGATGCCGAAGCCGAGGCCCCGGCCCCCCGTCCATGTTTCGTTGAGGAAGTGCACACGCTGCATCTCACGCAGCGTGCTCGCGCGCAAAACTTCCTTGTCGCCACCGGCGCGAAGCCGCATCTGCCAGGCGAGAAATCGCAGCATATCTTCGACGTTCGACGACAAACCGGTCGCGGGATCGAAAGTGCGCGCGTCAACGAAAGGCATGACCTCTCGCGAATGGTCGGGCATCGGGCGGCCATATCCGGTGGCGAGACGCTTTTTGTGCTCGGCGCTCGGGACACCGACGCTCGTCGAGTCCATCCGAAGCGGCGTGAGGATCTCGCTCTCGACATATTCTTTGTAAGAACGACCCGACACGACTTCGACGATCATGCCCGCGAGTGACAGCCCGAGATTCGAGTACTTGAAGCGATCGGCACGACGGTAGGTCGTTTCCTGCTCCGACACCGTCTCCTTGACTTGCTCGAGCGTCGGGAACTCGTACTCCGTCCACGCGGGATGGATCGACTCGCGCGGGATGCCGGCGCTATGCGTCAACAAATTCCAGATCGTGATGGGCGGAGACTCTGGATGCCGGTCCTTCATGTCGAACCAGGGAAGATATTTGACGATAGGGTCGTCGAGGCGCAGCTTGCCCGCGTCTCTCAGCTGCAGGACGGCTATCGAGGTAAAGAGCTTGGAGTGCGACGCAATACGAAAAATGGAGTCGGTCTCCATCGCCGCATCCTCCGCGGTGTTGGCGTGGCCATAAGCTTTCTCCCACACGACTTCCTGCTCGTGGACGATGCCGATCACGAGCCCAGGGAGCCCGTTATACTTAATCTGTGTCTGGATCCACGCATCCAGAAGCTCTATTTGCGAGGCGACGGCCGTGTCTTTCGATAGATCAGCGGCGAAGCCTGGACACGCCAATGCCCAGATAGAAACGGCGATTGCCAGCGTTTTCTTCATCTCGACCTCCGAGGTTGGCGAGCGTAACACTCAACGCGCATGAGCGCCACAATGCAGCGCCTATACTTAGGAGTGACGCGACGTCTCTGTCAATAATGTGGGAGTGCATACGAATACCTCCGCTCATTACAGTTGACAATCCCACTACTCCTGACTATCGTCCCCGGGCATAAGCAAGAATCGGCCGGAATCGGCCAGAATCAGAAAGAGGAGCGGAGCTCGGGAGACCTCGCCTGCGCGAGGCATATCGGGTGGAGACGTTGCTTACCGCACAGGCAGTTTTCTACTACATGGCGGCCGCCAGCGTCGCGAGCGCATTGCTGGCTGTCACCCGCAGGAACCCCGTCCACAGCATGCTCTGGGTGCTGGCGCTCTTCCTCCACATGGCGGGCATGTTCCTGCTCTTGAACGCTGAGTTCCTGGCAGCCGTGCAGGTTATCGTTTACGCTGGCGCCATCCTGATCTTCTATCTCTTCGTGGTGATGCTGCTCGACCTGCCGGACGAGGAGGCTCGGCCGCGCTTCGAACGGCACTGGCCGTTCGCCGCTCTTGTGGGGCTGTCCTTCGCATCATTGGCATGGCTCGCCCGTTCGGACATGGACCTCTTCGAAGTGGGCATCGCCGCCGCGGCAAAGCCGGATGGCCCGCCTCTGGGGAGCCTCGAGGACCTCGGCTTGGAGCTCTTCGGTCCGTTCGCGTTGCCTTTCGAGATGGCGTCGCTGGTGCTCCTGGCGGCCATCATCGGCGCCATCCTCCTCGCCCGGAACCGGGGAGCAGGGGCATGATCGTTCCGCTCCAAACCATTCTCGGACTGAGCGCCGTTCTCTTCGGGATCGGTGCGTTCGGCTTTCTGGCCCGGCGCAACATCATCCTCATGTTCGTCTCGGCCGAGATCATGCTCAACGCAGTCAACCTCAGCCTGGTCGGCTTCAGCAGGCATCTCGAGGATCCCCGGGGTCAGGTTCTGGCCCTCTTCGTCATCGCGGTAGCCGCCGCGGAGGCGGCGGTCGGCCTCGGGCTCGTGATCGCCTTGAACCGGAACAAGCCCGGACTCGGAGTCGGCGACATCACCGAGCTCAGATGGTGATGGTTCCGAGATCGGGATGTCCGTGATACCCCTGCTCGCAGTGCTGGCGCCCGCCCTCGGCGCCCTCTTCATCGCCTTCACGGGTGAGCGTCGCCCCAACTTGAGGGAGCTCTGGTCGTTTGTCGCCGGACTCACGATGCTTACTCTCATTGCCAGCATGGTCCCGGAGGTCCTTTTGGGCGGCGCGCCCGAGATCGTGCTCTTCCGTCTCCTCCCCGGTATCGAGTTGGCGTTTCGGGCGGATGCCTTCGGGCTTCTCTTCGCCATCGGGGCGTCGGTCCTGTGGCTCCTCACCTCAGCCTACTCGATCGGCTACATGCGGACTCTCAAGGAGCACGCGCAGACACGCTACTTTGCCTGTTTTGCTCTGGCCCTAACCGCCACGGTCGGGGTCGCCCTCTCCGCCAACCTCTTCACGATGTTTCTCTTCTACGAAGGCTTGACCCTGGTCACCTACCCGCTCGTGGGTCACCACGGAGACGACAAGGCTAGGGCCGGCGCCCGCAAGTACATCATCTATTTGCTGGGTGCCGCCAAGGTGTTCCTGCTGGCGGCCATTATCCTGACCTACAACCTCGCCGGAACCCTGGAGTTTCGCGCCGGCGGCATCCTGCCCGCTGACAAGCTCGCCGAACAGCCGACACTGCTTCTCGTGATCTTTGCCCTCTTTCTTTTTGGATTCGCAAAGAACGCGCTCATGCCGCTGCACAGCTGGCTGCCGGCGGCCATGGTGGCGCCCACGCCGGTGAGCGCGCTGTTGCATGCGGTGGCCGTGGTCAAGACCGGGGTCTTCTGTACCGTTCGGGTCTTTCTCTTCGTCTTCGGTCCAGGCGCCATGCGCGAGATCGGTGCCGATCAGCTGGCCCTAGTGGCCGCCTCAGTGACCATCCTGGTCGCCTCGTTGCTGGCGCTCAGTCAGGACAATCTGAAAGCCCGGCTGGCCTTCTCCACGGTGAGCCAGCTCTCCTACATCATCCTCGGAGCGACGCTCTTGAACGCCAGTGGTGTCATGGGCGGCGTCGCGCATATCACCAACCACGCCGTATCGAAAATCACACTCTTCTTCTGCGCCGGCTCGATCTACGTCTCTACGCGCAAGACCGAGGTAAGCCAACTCTCCGGCTTGGCCAAGCGCATGCCATGGACCATGGCGGCGTTCTCGCTAGCCTCGCTGAGCATCGTGGGGATTCCGCTCACCAGCGGCTTCGTCTCCAAATGGTACCTCGTCCTCGGTGCAGTGGAGTTCAGAAGCCTCCCCGTACTGGGAGTGCTCCTTTCAAGCTCGCTCCTCACCGCGGCCTATCTGGGGCCGATCGTGTTCAAGGCCTACTTCGAGCCGGAGCCCCCGGGCAATAACGACAGGGACGAAATCCACGAAGTGCCCTGGATGGTGGCGCCCCTGGCGATCACCGCCGCCGTAAGCCTGCTCCTGGGCCTCTTTCCCGGTCCGGTGCTCGAGTTGGCGGGAAGGGCGATGCCGTGAGCTTTCTAGAGAGACAGCTAGAAGATCCGGTTCGCTTCAAGCGAGTCAAGCTCTGGTTTCACGTCGGCCTGGTCGTGGTGATTGCGGCCGAGATCGTTCTGCCGCGTGTGTTTCACGGAGGCGACCACCACTTCTCGTTCGAGAGCTGGCCTGCCTGGGGCTCGCTCTATGGGTTGCTCTCCTGCGTAGCGATCATCGTGCTATCGAAGCTCATCGGAAAAGCGTCGCTGATGCGCCCCGAGGACTACTACGATGATTGAGTGGATCCACCCGGGACTCACTCTCATCCTGGGCGCCTGGGTGTTACCGCTGCTCCGGGGCCGGATCCAGCGAGTCGCCATGATCGCGCTGCCCGCCGCCGCCGTGGTCGCTTGCTTTCTGATGACTCCCGGGACCTACGGCGTCGTCAGTTTCCTCGGCCAGGAGTTGGTGTTCGGCCGGGTGGACAGCCTGAGCCTGATCTTCTCCTACGTGTTCTCGATCATGGCGTTGTTAGGGATGATCTACGCGCTCCACGTCAAAGAAGATTCTCAGCACGTAGCTTCCTTGGTTTATGCAGGAGGTGCCCTCGGCGTAACGTTCGCCGGCGACTTCCTCACTCTCTACATCTTCTGGGAGCTTCTGGCGATCTCTTCGGCGCTTCTGATCTTGCTGCGCCGCGAACGAAGTGCGGTTCAAGCCGGGTTCCGCTATCTTCTGTTTCACGTTTTCGGCGGGCTCCTCCTCCTGGCAGGGATTGTGCTCCATTGGGAGCAGACCGGGTCGATCGCCTTCGGGGACATGGGAGCCTTCTCGGGCAGCCTCTCCTGGGGCTTGATCCTCGCGGCCTTTCTCTTGAACGCCGCGGTTCCGCCGCTCGGCGCGTGGCTTCCCGACGCTTACCCCGAGGCCACAGTCACGGGCGCCATCTTCATGACGGCCTTCACCACCAAGTCGGCCGTCTACGTCTTGATCCGCGGCTTCGCGGGCACGGAGCTCTTGGTGTGGCTGGGCGCGGCCATGGCGATTTACGGCGTGGTGTACGCAGTGCTGGAGAACGACGCCCGCAGACTGTTGGCCTACCACATCATTAGCCAGGTCGGTTACATGGTCTGCGGAGTAGGCATCGGGACGGCGCTGGCCATAAACGGTGCCACCGCTCACGCCTTCGCGCACATCCTCTACAAAGCGTTGTTGTTCATGGGCGCCGGCGCCGTCCTGCAGATGACTGGAGTGCGAAAACTGAGCGACATGGGTGGGCTCTATAAAACCATGCCGGTAACACTCGGTCTCTACATGATTGGAGGCTTTGCCATCTCGGCGGTGCCGTTGTTCAGCGGCTTCGTGAGTAAGTCCATGGTGATCTCCGCCGCTGGCGAAGAACACCTGCCAGTAATTTTTCTCATGCTCACCCTGGCCTCCGCGGGAACCTTTCTGCACACCGGCCTCAAGCTTCCCTACTACATGTTCTTCGGCAAGGACTCGGGGCTGCGAGCCAAGGAGCCGCCCTTGAACATGCTCGTGGCCATGGGCCTGGCCGCGAGCGCCTGTATCTTGATCGGACTCTTACCGGGACTTCTCTACCAACACCTTCCGAACGCCGTGGACTATATTCCGTACACGCTGGCGCACGTCACGAGCACACTCGGTATGTTGGCTTTCACGGCGCTGGGTTTCTTCCTGCTGCTCAAGCGGCTCGATCCCGAGCGCACGGTAAGCCTCGACACCGACTGGTTCTACCGTCGTGGTTTGACCCGTCTCCTGAACCTGATCCTGAAGCCCCTGGCGTGTCTCGAGTACGGCTACATCGGTGAGATTTACGAGCTCGTGATCCGGCGGCCCGTTTTGGGCGCAGCGAGTCTGTTCCAGAGATTCGACAGCCGGGTGGTGGATTCGGTGCTCGTGGGCGTGGGGCATTCGACCCGTAGCTTGAGCCAACACCTCAAGATCGTCGAAAGCGGCCATACCCAACACTACGGACTCATCATGGCCGCCGGAATCCTGGCTCTCCTGGCTTTTTTGATGCTCGCCCTATGACTGCCTATCCTGTACTCACCGTCGTGACCTTCCTCCCTCTGGTGGGTGCGGCCTTGGTACTGTTTCTCGGGGGCGAGCGGCGCGCGCGCTGGATCGCCCTGGCCACGGCAGTCATGACTCTGGTAGCCTCGGCGCCCCTCTACTTGAGCTTCGACAAGACCTCGAGCGCTCTGCAGTTCGTCGAGTCTCGAGAGTGGATCCCGTCGTGGGGCATCACCTACGGCATGGGCGTGGATGGCATCAGCGTGCTGTTCATCTTCCTCGCCTCGCTCTTGGTCGTCTTGTGCATCGGAGCGTCCTGGATTGCGGTTCACACGAGAACGCAGGAGTTCTACGCAGCCTTACTGGTCGCGGAGACGGCGATGATCGGGCTCTTCGCCGCGTCCAATCTGTTTCTCTTCTTCATTTTCTGGGAGCTCATCGTGGTTCCCTTGTTTCTGTTGATCGGCATCTGGGGAGGCAAAAAGCGCGTCTACGCCTCGGTCAAGTTCTTGATCTTCACCCTAACGGGCAGCGTCTTGATGCTGGTGGGCATGATGGCTCTGTACAACCTTTGCGGCACCTTGGATTTCAAGGCCCTCGCTCTCGCCCGAGAGAGTTTAGAGCCCCGTCATCAGGCCTGGCTCTTTGCGGCCTTTCTAGCTGCCTTCGCGGTCAAAGTACCCATGTTCCCGGTGCACACTTGGTTGCCGGACGCCCACACCGAAGCCCCCACTGCGGGGAGCGTGATCCTGGCGGGAATCCTCCTCAAGATGGGCGCCTACGGATTCCTGCGGGTCTCGCTTCCGATTCTTCCCGACGGCGTAGCGTTCTTCGTGAAACCCATGCTCGCCATCTCCGCGGTAGCCATCGTCTACGGCGCCTATGTGACCCTGGTCCAGAAGGATATGAAGCGCCTCATCGCCTATTCCAGCGTCAGCCACATGGGCTTCGTAACTCTGGGCATCTTCACCCTCGACCAGCGGGGGGTCGAGGGCGGGATCCTCCAGATGATCAATCACGGAATCGTCACCTCGGCGCTCTTTTTGTGCATCGGCATGATCTACGAACGCACGCACACGAGAGAGATCAAAGACTACGGAGGCGTTGGCAAAGCCGCGCCCGTCTACTCCACCTTCTTGGCGCTCTTCTGTCTGGCAGCGGCGGGATTCCCGGGTCTGAATTCGTTCGTAGGGGAGTTCCTGATCGTAGGTAGCGCGTTCAGGACCGAGGCTTGGCTCGGGGCCATGGCGATCTGGGGCGTCGCGCTTGGGACTACCTACGTGGTTTGGCTCTACTACCGTGTGGTCATGGGTGAGAACAACCCGGGACTTCTGAAGCTAGAGCTCGAGCTCAACGCACGCGAGGTAGCAACGCTTGCACCGTTGGCCATCCTCGTTATATCTCTCGGCCTCTATCCTGAGCTCGTCCTATCCTATCTTCGTGCTCCCGTAGCCGTGCTGCTCGCTGGTGTCGTGCCATGAACAGCACAGCGGGGGTCGCTGACCTGGCCCTGATCATACCCGAGCTGATTCTGCTCGTCACGGCGTTAGCGCTCATTCTCTTGGCGCCTCGCATCCGGAGAGGGCCCGCCGCCGCGGTCGGGACGGTTCTAGCGGCGCTCGCCGCCGCCCTGGCCTCGGCCTGGGTCTTGCCCTCGGACACCGTAACAGGGTTCGGAGGCATGATCACCCAGGATGGCTATTCCGGGTTCTTCAAGATTCTGATCGCCGCGGCCCTGGCTCTAGCCGCACTTCTCTCGGTGCGCGGCAGTGACGAGGACGAGGACGAGGACGAGGCTCCGCGTGGCGAGTACCACGCCCTGCTGCTCCTCGCCTCGATCGGAATGATGCTCGCGGTCTCGACCGTGGATCTACTGACCCTCTACCTGGGCCTGGAGTTGATGACGATCTGCTCCTACATCCTGGTGGGGTTCCACGTGCAGAGGCCGACCTCGAACGAGGCGGCGATAAAGTACTTCCTCGTTGCCTCCTTCGCCTCGGCCCTGCTCCTCTACGGGATCAGCCTGACCTACGGTTTAGCGGGCAGCACCGGCTTCGCTACCGTGGCGTCGGCGTTGTCCGCGCACGACCCGGGTAGAAGCCCCCTCGTCGTGGTCGCCATCTTGCTGGTGCTGGGTGGCCTGGCCTTCAAGATCGGGGCCGTGCCGTTTCACTCCTGGGCGCCCGACGCCTATCAGGGTGCGAGCGCACCGGTTGCAGCCTTCTTGGCGGCCGGATCCAAGGCGGCCGGTCTCGCAGCTCTGGGACGGGTCACGTTTGTCGCGTACGGCTCGGCCGCCGAGGTACTGTCCTTGCTTCTCGCGGGTCTCGCAGCTCTCTCCATTGTGGTTGGCAGCATCACCTTGTTGGCCCAGACCGACATGAAACGCCTCCTGGCCTACTCCTCCATCGCGCATGCAGGCTACGCCATCCTGGGCCTCATCGCCGGCACTCCCGCAGGGATCTCGGCGACGATGACCTACGCCTTCTTCTACGTGTTCATGACTCTAGGCGCCTTCGGCGTGGTTATCGCCCTCGGCAAGAGGGGAGCAACCCTGGACGGCTATAAAGGCCTGGCCGCTCAGCAGCCCGTAGCAGCGGCGCTCATGCTGCTTTTCTTCTTGTCATTGACCGGGCTCCCTCCAACAGCCGGTTTCGTTGCCAAGTTCGTCGTCATCCTGAGCGCTGTGCGCGCCGGCCACATGGTGCTTGCAGTGCTGGCCGTGGCCTGCAGTGTGATCTCGGCCTTCGTCTACATGCGCGTGGCGGTGTACATGTTCATGAGGGAGCCCGAGGAGCCGGCACCGTCACGCTGGCCGGTGGCGGTGTCCGCGGCGCTTGCGGTGGCCGCGCTGGTCACTCTGATCGGCGGCATCTCACCCGCTAGTCTCATGTCCTGGGCGGTGGCGCCATGAATGCAAGCAATCCCGCCATGAACCCACCATGCATGCCGGCAGTCCTGTAACATTGAGCTCGAGGTACCATCAGCAGTGAACGAATACGTTGGGCTTGCAGTGAGCATCGTCCTGGCCGCAGGGATCACCGGCTTGATGGTGGTGCTGGGCTCAACCCTGGGGAAGAAGAACCCTAGCGCCGTCAAGCTGTCGCCGTTCGAGTGCGGCCAAGAACCCTTCTCCCTGCCGATGGGCAGGTTGGTGGTCAAGTTCTATCTCACCGCAATCCTGTTCATCCTGTTCGACGTCGAGCTCGTCTTCCTCTACCCGTGGGCCGTCGTGTACCGCACGCTCGGGTTCTTGGGGCTGGTCGAGATGGGCGTCTTTCTCAGCGTGCTGATGGTGGGCTTCGTCTACGCCTGGGCCAACGGCGCCCTAGATTGGAAGTGAACATGTCGAGCGAACCGTCATTTCTCACTAGTCGACTCGAGGAAGCCCTGGGCTGGGCTCGGAAGTTCTCGATCTTCCAATACCCTTTCGTGACGGCTTGCTGCGGGATGGAGTACATGGCAACGGCCTGCTCTCACTACGATGTCGACCGCTTCGGAGCCGGCCTCCCCAGATTCTCGCCGCGCCAGTCCGACGTGCTCTTCGTGGTCGGTACGATCAGTCACAAGATGGCACCGGTTTTGGTGCGCATCCATGAGCAGATGGCCGACCCCAAGTGGGTGGTCTCCTTTGGCGTCTGCACCTGCACGGGCGGTTTCTACGACAACTACGCGACCGTGATGGGCATCGATACGATCATGCCGGTGGACGTCTACATACCGGGATGCCCGCCGCGACCGGAGATGGTCCTCGACGGTCTGATGAAGCTCCAGAACAAGATCCAGGACCAACATATGGGCGGTAAGCGGCCGGCGCCCGAACAGCGTCCGCCGCAACTAGAGGGATACGAGGTATGAATAACTCCTCCCTGATCGAGTCCGTCACCAAGCGCTTTCCCGATGGCGTGTCGGCTTCCCACACCTACCGGGGCGACGCCACCGTGGTTCTGCAACTGGACGCGCTCCTCGAGACGGCTCGCTTCCTCAAGGAAGACCCGGCAATGGAGATGAACTTCCTCGTGGACGTGACCGCAGTCGACTATTCCGCTTTCGGTAAAGGGTCGGTGCCGGCCTTCTTCTCCTCTTCTGGAGTGACGGTGAGACCCTCGCCTCAGATTCCGGATCCCGACCCGTGGCCCGGGCCGCCGGACAAAGCGCGCTTCGCGGTCGTGTACCACTTTTACTCGATGGCCAAAAAGCACCGCCTGCGGCTGCAGGTTCCGATAGAAGATGAAACTTCCCCGGAAGTGGATTCTCTGACGTCGCTCTGGCCCGGAGCCAACTGGCTGGAGCGCGAGGTCTGGGACATGTTCGGGATCGTTTTTCGGGGGCATCCGGACCTCAAGCGCATCCTCATGTACCAAGAGTTCGAAGGCCACCCGCTGCGCAAGGACTATCCCGTCGCGAAACGCCAGCCACTCATCGGACCCCTCAACTAGACATGACGACGCACACGCCAGGAACGACTCCCAAGCAGCCCGCGGGTCTCACGACGCGGGAAATGATGCTCAACATCGGTCCGGCGCATCCGGCCATGCACGGTATCGTCCGTCTCGTGACCAAGCTCGAGGGAGAGGAGATAAAAGGCGCCGAAGTGGAGATCGGCTACCTCCATCGCGGCTTCGAGAAGATGGCGGAAACCGTCGACTATAACGGCGTCATGCCCTACACCGACCGGCTCAACTACGTATCGCCGCTGATCAATAACATGGGCTACTGCATGGCGATGGAAAAACTCCTAGGGATCGAGGTTCCTGAGCGTTGCCACTACATTCGGGTCATTCTTTCGGAGGTCTCCCGGATCGGGGACCACCTCACCTGCGTGGGTGCGACCGCCATGGAGCTCGGCGCGTTCACGGTCTTTCTTTACATGATAAAGGCCAGGGAGTACCTCTGGGATCTCGTGGAGAAGGTGACCGGCGCACGGATGACCGTGAGCTACTGCCGTGTCGGCGGCGTAAAGGCCGACCTGCAAGACGATTTCGCCGAGCTATGCGTCAAAGCGTTCATGGAGACCCGCAAAGTCCTCGACGAAACGCACGGGCTCTTGACACGCAACCGCATCTTTACGGACCGCATGAACGGCACCGGTGTGATTTCCGCCGAAGAGGCTATCTCTTACGGGATCACGGGCCCCTTTCTTCGCGCCACCGGCGCCGAGTACGACGTCCGCAAAGACTGTCCGTACGCCGTCTATGATCGCCTGCCCTTCGACGTGCCGGTGGGGACCCGAGGCGACAACATGGATCGCTACCTGGTCCGTATGGAAGAGATGGAACAGTCGATGCGCATCGTCGAGGCCGCGTTACGCGACATCCCGCCAGGACCGGTGCTGACCAACCCGGAGACCGGGCGTCCAATTCCCGCCGCGGAGATGGTCGACCTCGCCAAGGTGGGGAACATCGACGCTATCTCGGGCGGTTGCGCCGTCGCCGGTCCAACCCTCGAGGGTTCCAGTCGGGCCCAGTATCCATCGATTGCGGCGGACCAGAAACAAGTCTTCCTGCCGGCCAAGGAGGACACCTACGGCAACATCGAAGGGCTGATGCAGAACTTCAAGCTGGTCATGTACGGCCACGGAGTGCGAGCGCCGAAAGGGGAGGTCTACTTCCCGGTGGAAGGGGCCAATGGAGAGCTGGGGTTCTACGTGGTGAGTGACGGAGGCAGCGGGCCCTACCGGTTACGGTGTCGCCCGCCCTGCTTCGCCATCATGTCGGCGCTGCCCACGCTCCTCGAGGGGGACATGATTTCCGACCTCATTCCTACCTTCGGCTCGGTGAACATGATCGGTGGGGAGCTCGACCGTTGAAGCTCTCGGACCTCGAAGGCAAAGCAGCGGAGATTCTAGAACGCTACGAGTACCCGAAGGCGGCCATGCTGCCTCTCTTGTGGCTCGTTCAAGAAAATCAAGGCTACGTCGCTCCAGACGCGGAGGTCTGGGTAGCAGGCATCCTAGGGGTGTCCCGCTCCAAGGTGCGCGAAGCGGTCTCCTTCTACAACATGTTCCACACCGAGCCGGTGGGCCGACGCGAGCTTCGCGTCTGCACAAGTCTGCCCTGTATGCTGCGCGGCGCGGGGGATGTGCTGGCGCAGATCGAGAAGAAGTTGAACATCCGCCCCGGCGAAACGACGCCAGGGGGCGAGGTCACCCTCACCGAGGTCGAGTGCCTATGCGCCTGCGAAATGGCGCCCATGGCTCAGCTCGATGAACGCTTCGTCGGCCCCCTCGAAGGCGAAACGGTCGCCGCGATCGTAAAGGACGCGCTGACCGAGCCCAAAAGCCCAGAATCGACCCCGGAGCCCACGCCGTACATCGCAACGGATGGGCCAGTCCTGTCTCTGCACTTCGAGGATCCCGACGGGACATGGATGGATGGCTACGTCGCCGATGGCGGGTACGACGCGGCAAGGAAGGCTCTCACCTTGATGACGCCGAAGCAGGTGACCGACGAGGTTCTTAGCGCCAATTTACGCGGGCTGGGCGGCGCAGGGTTCCCAACCGGTAGGAAGTGGTCGTTCATCCCCGCGGACACGGACAAGCCAAAATACTTGGTGGTCAACGCCGACGAGGGCGAGCCGGGTACCTTCAAGGACCGCTACCTCATGGAGCGCGACCCACACTCGCTGCTCGAAGGCATGATCATCGCCGCCTTCGCCATCGACTGTCACAAGGCTTATGTCTACATCCGCGGCGAGTACTTTCGGTCCGCTCATCGCCTACAGCGGGCCATCGACGAGGCGCACGAAAGCGGTTGGTTGGGCAAGGATATCCAGGGCACCGGTTTCGATCTAGATGTGGTCATCCACCGTGGCGCCGGAGCTTATATCTGCGGCGAAGAGACGGCGCTTTTGACCTCGCTCGAAGGAGGTAAGGGCTTCCCACGTCTCAAGCCTCCCTTCCCCGCGATCTCGGGTCTCTTCTCCTGCCCGACTATCGTCAACAATGTTGAGACGCTTTGCGCTGTGCCGTTCATTCTGCGCCACGGAGTCGATCGGTTCAAGGAGATGGGCACCGAAAGTCAGGGCGGCACGCGCCTCTTCTGCGTAAGCGGGCACGTTGTCACGCCCGGGGTCTACGAGGCGCCCGTCTCGATCACACTACGAGAGCTGATCGAGAGGGCGGGTGGCATCCGCGACGGCAACAAGCTCAAGGCCGTGATCCCCGGAGGAATCTCGGCGAAGATCCTGACCGCCGATGAGATCGACGTCGCCATGGACTTCGACTCGCTCCGGGCCGTAGGCACCATGGCCGGCTCCGGTGGTGTCATCGTCATGGACGACACCACCTGCATGGTGGAGGCACTCGAGTCGGCCGCCAAGTTCTTTGCGGACGAGTCGTGCGGACAGTGTTCGCCGTGTCGTGAGGGCACCGGTTGGGTGCTTCGTATCATGCACCGCGTCCGCAAAGGGCGGGGGAAGATTCAGGACTTGGAGGACCTTCTCGCCATCGCCGGCGACATGGAAGGAAAGACCATCTGCGTCTTCGCGGACGCGGCCGCTTGGCCGGTGCAGTCCTACATTGTGAAGTTCCGGAGCGAGTTCGAGGAGTACATCCGCACCGAGCGCTTGCGAGAGAGCAAGGAGGCCGCTGCCCATGCCTAGCCTGAGCCGCGTGACTATCGATGGCCGCGAGATCACCGTTTCCGAAGGAACCACGGTCATCCAGGCGGCGGAGCAGCTCGGAATCTTCATCCCTCGTTACTGCTACCATCCCGGTCTCTCGATCGCCGGCAACTGCCGCATCTGTCTCGTCGACGTCGAGAAATCTCCCAAGCTAGAGATCTCCTGCAACCTAGCGGTCAGGGAGGGGATGGTCGTGCACACCAAGAGCGACAAGGCTGAGGACGGGCGCAAGACCGTGCTGGAATTTCTCCTTGCCAACCACCCGCTCGACTGCCCCGTCTGCGACCAGTCCGGTGAATGCGACCTGCAGAATTACTACATGAACTTCGGGCTCTACGACTCGAAGTTCCGGGAGCAGAAGGTCAAGAAGAAAAAAGCCGTGGAGCTGGGTCCCCATGTGATGCTCGACCAGGAGCGCTGTATCTTGTGCTCCCGCTGCGTGCGCTTCACGGACGAGATCACTGAGACCGGTGAGTTCGGCATCTTCAACCGCGGCGACCGTGCGGAGCTCGGGATCTACCCCGGCGAGGTGCTCGACAATCCGTACTCGGCCAACGTGGTGGACATCTGTCCGGTCGGCGCCCTGACCGAGAAGGACTTCCGCTTCGCAGCGAGGGTCTGGTACCTGTCGAGCACCCCAACCGTCTGCAACGGCTGCAGCCAAGGCTGCAACGTCGATCTACACTTCGTGCTCGACCGGCCTCATCTGAACGACGGGGCTAGGCTCGTGCGCATCAAGCCCCGCTACAACGCGGACGTCAACCAATGGTGGTTGTGTGACGAGGGGCGCTATGGCTTCGGCTGGCTGGATAAGGCACGGATCACGAAGGTGCAGGGGCCCGCGGCAAACGGAGATGCCACCTGGGAGCAGGCCCTCAGCGCGATCGCGACGAACCTTGCAGAGTTAGGCAAGGGCCGGATCGGCGTGATCGCCTCGGCCCAGCTCACCAATGAAGAGCTCTTCCTGATCCGAGAGATTCTCCAGAATTCCTTGGGAGCCCGAGTCAGCTCAAACGTTTCAGAAGAGCCCGGCTCTGCCGACGACTTCCTCATCAAGGGCGACAAGAATCCCAACACCCGGGGAGCGACGCTTCTGGGTTTGGCCGACCCCGAGGCACCGGATGCCGAGGAGATCATGGACGAGGCCGCTTCTGGGAAGCTCGGTGCCCTATGGGTCTTCGGGCACGATCTTGTGGAGCTCTTTGGCGAGGAGAGAGTGCGGGAGCTCGCGGAGAAAGTGGACCTCTTCGTCTTCTCGGGCACCAACGACAACAAAACCGTGCCGTTCGCGCATTGGGTACTGCCCACGGCCGCCTACATGGAGAAGGATGGTACCTTCGTCAACTGTCACGGCCGCGTCCAGCGCATCGGCCGCGCCTTCGCACCTCTCGAGGACGCGCGGGAGGACTGGCGCCTTCTTCTGGATTTGGCCGGGCGGTTAGGTCAGCCGCTTGCCTTTCGGGGACCGCAGGAGATCTTCGGCGCATTGGCCAAGGCGTCGAATCACTTCGAGGGATTGAGCTACGAGACCATCGGATCGCAAGGGGCCGACATTAGTGTTGAGGCGCCTGAGATGATGGACCCATGATGGAAATTCTGGTCATCAAGGTGGTTCTGGCAGGGATGGTCTTTCTCGCGGTCCTGAATCTTGCGGGGTTTCATACGTGGGTGGAGCGCAAGCAGTCAGCCCTCATTCAGGACCGCATCGGGGCCAACCGCGCCAGCATCTTCGGCTTCAAGGCGCTGGGACTCTTCCATGGCATCGCCGATCCGATCAAGCTGTTCACCAAAGAAGACATCGTCCCGGCCGGGGCGGACAAGACCCTCCATACTCTGGCCCCCTTCTTCTCAGTCTTTTTCGCCTTGGTAACCTTTGCCGCAATTCCGTTCGGCGACCAGCTCATCATTGGGGAACGGGTCATAAACCTGCAGGTAGCCAGCATCAACGCGGCACTGCTCTTCATCTTTGCCATGCTCTCCCTCGGCGTCTACGGCGTGATCCTCGCCGGCTTCGCTTCGCGCAACAACTACGCGATCATGGGCGGGCTGCGGGCAACCGCGCAGATGATCTCCTATGAGATCGCTCTCGGCATCTCTATCGTCGGCGTGATCATGGTCTATGGGACCATGGACCTGGCCGAGCTGGTCCGGGCCCAGGGATATATGATTGGCGGCTGGGTCCCGATGTGGGGAATCGTCACGCAGCCTGTCGCGTTCATCGTCTTCTTGACCGCGGCCCTCGCTGAGACCAAAAGAGTCCCCTTCGACCTGCCGGAAGCAGAGTCGGAGATCATCGGCTACTTCGTCGAGTACAGCGGCATGAAGTTCGGGATGTTCCTCCTCACCGATTTCCTCGAGACCATCGTGGTGGCGTGCGTTGCGACAACTCTCTTCTTCGGCGGGTGGCAGGTGCCCTTCCTCCTGCCGGACGGCTTCCACTTCCCCTGGGGGGGAGAAGTCCTATTCGCCAACTGGTTCTACGCTCTCCTCGGAGTGGCGAGCTTCTCGATCAAAGTCTTGATCTTCTGCTTCGTGTTCATGCAGATAAGATGGACCCTGCCGCGCTTTCGCTACGACCAGCTCATGAGCCTCGGCTGGAAAGGCCTCTTCCCTATCGCAGTGGCCAACACCGTGCTCACCGCCATCGTTCTAGTTTTCTTTGGGGAGAGCACCTAATGGCCATCAAAGTTGTCCGCAGACCCGAGCTGACCTTTTGGGAGAAGACCTACCTCCCCCAGATCCTCAGCGGTCTCAAGATCACTTTTTCGCATTTCTTCCGCAACCTCTTCCTCCACATCGCACACGTCTTTGGCCGTCTCCTGCATCTTCGTGCCAGCGCCACCATCCAGTATCCCGAAGAGCTCAGGCCCCTCATGTCGAGGTACCGAAGCCGCCACCGGCTCACCGTACGCGAAGATAACTCCCCCCGCTGTGTGGGCTGCATGCTCTGTGAGACGGTGTGTCCGGCCAAGTGCATCACGATCGTACCGGCCGAGCATCCAGACCCCAAAGTCGAGAAGTTCCCGGTCCGCTTCGACATCGACCTGGGCGTTTGCGTGTATTGCGGATACTGCGTCGAGGTTTGCCCCGAGGACGCGGTCCGCATGGACACCGGAATCCTCGACCTCGCCGCCTATTCGAGGGAGGCCATGAGGCTCGATATCCATGAGCTGATGGACCCATCGCTGCGTAAACCGTTAACCGGCTGCAGCCTTGACTTTCCTCACCAATGTGAGCCAATGGGGGGCCAGATGAAGGGCAGCTGGAGCGCCGACACGCCAAAGCCCGAGTCCTGAGAGCCGGACACACGATGAGTCGCCTACGATTGGCCAAGGAGATCAGGGTGACGAAGCTCGTCACCGTAGATCCGGAAGACGATGTCCTTCGAGGGATTCGTCTCCTTCTGCGACATCACATCTCCGGCGCCCCAGTGGTCGATCGCGACCGGCGCTATCTCGGCACGCTTACGGAAAGCAGCTGCATGCGGGTCCTCACCGAGACGGCTCGCGAGGCCGGGGAGGAGAAGATTGAGGTTCCTCAAGCGCGCGCATTCATGTCGAAGAAGGCTCAGCGACAAATCCGGCGACGGGCTGATGCGCCGGCTCGCGCATGGCCCCGACGCGAAGAAGATTCTTCGCGAAGCACTCGACGAGGCGGCGAAAGACGCGGGTGTCGTCTTCGAAGTCCGCGACGGCGAGATGTTCCTCGACGATTCGCACTAGCACCAGCGCAGCGAGCGGGTAGCATAGCGACTCTAGAGAAGGAGGGTCCATGACCGCGAACCGTTCTCGCAGCGCTCTCGCGCTTGCTCTCGCTTTGAGCCTGCCGCTCTCGTTGCTTGCCCAAGGCGAGCGCACCGCCAATCGGCCCGACGTTCCCGGAACGCAAGGACTCGTGACCGCGGGGCATCCGCTCGCGGCCACGGCGGGCCTGCGCATGTTGCTTCGCGGCGGAAACGCCATCGACGCCGCCGTGGCGACGCTTGCGACGTTGAACGTGGTTCGACCCCAAATGTCCGGCGCTGGAGGGAACGGCTTTTTCACAATTTACGACAGCGCGACGCACGAGGTGTACTCGTTGAACGCGACGGGGGCCGCCCCCATGGCTCTCGACGCGAGCCTGCGGAATCCAGACGAGCTCGCCAAAGGCATCTATGCAGGCGTTGTACCCGGCCTCTTTGGAGGTTGGGTCGAAGCGCTCGACCGGTTCGGGACGATGAGTCTCGCCGAGGTGCTCGCGCCGGCCATCGAATATGCCGAGAACGGACATCCCATCGAAGCCAGCGTTGTGAACGCTATCGAAAGAGGGATCGATGTCTTCCGAAAGTTCCCGACGAGCTCGGCGATGTTCCTCCAAAACGGCAACCCTCCTCCGCCGAACACGCTCGTTCGCAGGCTCGACCTCGCGAGGACTTTTCGCAAGGTGGCCGAAGCCGAACAGCGAGCGCTCCGCCAAGGCACGTCGCGCTCGGAGGCGCTGCGCGCGGCCTTCGATCGTTTTTACAAGGGCGACATCGCGCACGAGATGGCACGCTTCTACAAAGAGCAAGGCGGTCTCTTCACGCTCGCGGATTTTGCGGCTTACGAGCCCATTTGGGCCGAGCCGGTCCACACGAATTATCGGGGCTACGACGTCTATAGCAGCCCTTCGACGTCCCGAGGCGGGCTCGAAGTCGTGACGCAACTGAATCTGGTCGAGCCCTTCGACGTTCGAGCTCTCGGAGCCAACACGCCGGAGACGCTGCATCTCGTGAGCGAGGCTATCAAGCTTGCAAAGGCGGACATCTATGCTGTCGTCGCTGACCCGCGAAGGACCGACCTGCCGCTGGACTGGCTGCTTTCGAAAGAGCGTGCTCGTCGGAGCGCCAGGAAGATCGATTCGAAGCGAGCTATGGCCTACCCCAAAGCCGACGCGCCTCACGCCCCCACCGACGAAAATGTCGCTTCCGCCTCGGAGCGGTCGCGTCCCGGAAGCACCGATAGCTTCTCCATCGTAGATCGCTTCGGAAACGCCGTCGCATGTACGCCGACCCACGGGAGCACGTTCGGAACGAGCGTCGTCGTGGGGCGGACTGGACTCACCTTCAATAACGGAACCCGCCTCGGATCGACGGCACCTTATCCCGAACATGTGAACTATGCCCGCGGCGGCCAGATCCCGATTCTCAACAACTCTCCTGTCATCGTGATGAGAGCGGGTGAGGTCGTTCTGGCGATTGGCACGCCGGGCGGTGAGACGATTGGCCAGACCCAGTTTCAAGTCTTGTTGAATATTCTCGACTTCGGCATGTCCATCCAGGAAGCCATCGAAGCGCCGCGCATCAGCCTCGTTGCTGATCCGAGCTTCTATCGCGCGGGCGCCGCGATCACGCTACGCATGGAGAATCGCGGCCAGGAAGCCATGGCTCGAAGTCTCGAAGCGCTCGGCCATGAAGTCGAGCTCATCGGCGCGTGGGCCCTCGGCAGCATGCAAGGCATCCTGAGAGATCCCGCCACGGGGACTTGGCTCGCCGGTGCCGATCCACGCCGCATTGCCTACGCCGTGGGCTATTAAGGCAGCAAGGCTATCCAGTCGCCTGTCCCTCATCAATATCCGTCAGCGTTTGAAATCAGGCACTTACCCGCCCTCGTCGCCGCGGTCACAGGGGGAGGTCCCGCTTGAGACCAGGGAGCGGAAAAGGCAAACTCCGCCGCCATGCTCCGTGTTCTCATATTCCTCGTCTCTCTCGGCGCGCGCGCGATCCGAGCGATGTGCTGGCGCCGAGCCGACCTTGTCATCGAAAACCTGGCTCTGCGAGAGCAAGTGACTGCGCTGAAGAAAGAGCGCCCGCGGGCCCCGCGGCGATCTCGACGGGATAGCTCGTTTGGAGTGCGGCGATACACCTGACGAGCGTATCGACATCCACGTCTTGAAACGTCGGCTGGGGAAGGCGCGCAAGCCGAGCATAGGCGCTCATGAAGCGGCTCAACGCTTCACTGCGCTCGCCGATGACGACGAGTCCGCGCTTCATGTCGTCTTTCCAATCATCGACCTGGTCGCGATCGAGCAAATGAGCCAGTGTTCCAGCCATCGATTTGATAGGTGCGAGCGAATTGTTCAGCTCGTGACCGATGACGTGGATGAGCCGGCGCCATGCTTGGCGCTCCTCCTCTCGAAGCGCTTGGCTCAGGTCGGTAAGGACAACGATGTGATGAGGTCTTCCCTCCTCGCGAAAGCTGCCGCGACACATCCCCCATCGCCCGGTTTTACCAGGAAACATTTTCTGCAACGTGCGATTGCGCGCGCCCCTCAGAGCTTCCTCGAGCCCGAGCTCGGACGCTTTTCGTCCAAGGAGTCGTTCTTCGGGCTGCGCGAGCAGGCGCTCACCCGCTCGATTGACGAGCTTCAGTTTGTCTTCGTCGTCGAACGTAAACAGCGCAACATCGATTTCCGCCATCACCGTGCGTAGAAGGTTCGTGGCATCGAGCGCACCGAGGCGCTGCGCATGGAGCGTTTCGCCGAGCACGTTCGCCTCGAGCATGACTTGGCCGAGCGCTTCATCCGTATTGGCGCCACGCGCCCTTATCGAATAGTCGCCTTCTCTAAGAGCGGCGAGCAGGTTTGAGAGCGTTTGGAGCGGCGTCACGACGCGCTCCAGCACCGCGAAGGAGAACCCGAGCCAACCACCGAGGATAAAGAGACTCAGTGTCCACTGCACTTTCGCGGTGTAGTCTCCCCCCCCCAAATGAGAATCATGGAAACGACCACGCCAGGAAGCCCCGCGGTGAGCGCAAGAAGAAGAACGTGGGTGTCGTGGCTCAAGCCTCGCCGGCGGGTGACGAGGCTGAGAGAAGTGGGACGGTCTTCGCCCACGGCGCTACAGCCGAGACCGCTCTAGCCGGCGATAAAGCGCGCTGCGGCTCAGTCCGAGCGCTTTGGCCGCGTTGCTCACATTGCCGTTGTAACGCGCGAGCGCTTTTTGAATCAAAAGACGCTTGACCTCTTCGAGGTTCATATCCTCGAGCGTGCCCACGCCGTCTTCGGAGGCGGCACGAAGCCCGAGGTCGGAGATGCGGATTGTCTTCCCTTGTGCCATCAAAACGGCGCGCTCGATCGCATGATCGAGCTCACGAATATTGCCCAGCCAGGAAAACTCCGCGCGCGCGGCGCGCTTTGTCTTCGAAGCCGTCGATTTTCTTGCGATAGTGGCGCGCATGTTGGCGTAAGAACGTCATGGCGAGAGATTCGATATCCGCCCGGCGGTCCCGGAGCGGCGGCAAATGGAGCTCGATCGTGTTCAGCCGAAACAGCAAATCTTGACGGAACCGTCCCTCAGAGACTTCTAGTGCCAGGTCGGAATTCGTCGCAGACAGAATGCGCACGTGCGCTCGTTTCGTTTTCGATGAGCCGACGCGCTCGAACTCTCCCGTTTCCCGAACGCGCAGAAGTTTCCGCTGCTGGCTATGGGGGATGTTCGCAATTTCGTCGAGAAAGAGCGTGCCCCCATCGGCGAGCTCGAAGCGCCCGACGCGGTCGGTCTTAGCGTCGGTATAAGCGCCTTTCACGTGACCAAAGAGCTCGCTCTCGAAAACACCCTCCGCTAACCCGCCGACGTTCACCGTGACCATCGGCCGACCGCCGCGCATTGTCCCACGGCTTTTGTACGAAATCGCGCGCCCCGTGGCGCATGGCTTCGACCGTGAGCTCGACGCTCCCCCATGCGGTCATGACGACGACGGGAAGCGTCTCGTCGACATCTTGCAACCATTCGAGTAGATCGAGTCCTTCTTGCCCCGACGTCGTGTCCCGCGCATAGTTCAAATCCATCAACAGCAAGTCGAAGTCCTGTCCTTCGACGGCCTTGACGATGCCTTCAGGCGTGTCGATGGTCTTGGTGCTGTAGCCTTCCGATTTGAGAAGAAGCTTTAACGCCTCGCGAATGTCAGGCTGGTCGTCAGCCACGAGAACGCGCGGGACGGCTCCTCTCATGTTCAATTTCTCTCGACCCAGCCGTCCTTTAACCGGATGATGCGATTCCCATAGGCCGCGTTCGTCTCCGAATGCGTGACTTGAATGATCGTCGTGCCTTCCTTGTTGAGCGTTTTGAATAGCTCCATGATCTCCTGGCCTTGCTCGGTATGGAGATTACCGGTGGGCTCGTCCGCCAGGATCACCCTCGGCTGCATGATGACCGCGCGCGCGACGCCCACGAGCTGCTGCTGGCCGCCGGAGAGCTGGCTCGGGTACAGATCCTTCTTGCCGACGATCCCAAAGCGATCGATTGCGTCACCAACCATCGCTTGGCGCTCCGAGCGCCGGATGTTGCGATACGAGAGCGGGATTTCGAGGTTCTCATATACGGTGAGGTTGTCGAGCAAGTGATACGCCGGAAAGACGAAGCCAATGAATTGTTTGTGAAGCTCGTTGCGATGTTTGGCCTTCATGTCGTGGACAGAGTGGTCTTGAAAGTAATATTCACCGCCCCATTCGCCATCGAGCATCCCGAGTATGTGAAGAAGCGTGGACTTGCCCGCCCCAGAGGGCCCCATGATGGTAACGAACTCGCCCTCTTCGAAGTCGAGTGTGATTTGCCGAAGCACGTAGGTGCGCCCCGCACGGGATTCGTAGAACTTTTCGAGATTATTCAGCCGGATTAGCGGCTCTCCGTTTTCACTCACTTGCTTGGACCTCTATTGTCGTTTTCGGTTTGTCGATGGCGAAATTTGTTCAAGATCAGTTCAGGCGGATCTTTCGGTAGTCTTCCCACGCAGAGGTGTCGGACAAAATGACCTCATCCCCCTCGTTCAGCCCCGAAATGATCTCGATCGTATTGACCGAGCTCTTCCCGAGAATCACGTCGACGCGCTCCGCGGTCCCGTCGCTAAGAAGCCGGAACAGCCCTATCGTCGTCCCGGCTTGGCCATAGGCCGGACGGCCCACGTAGAGAACGTTCTCGAGCCGTTCGATCTCGACAGTGCCGTCGACGCTCAGGTCCGGGCGCGCGCCCTTGGGAAGCTCAGAGACGAGCTCCACATCCACCGTGACGGTGCCGTTCTGAACCGCTGGATCGATACGAATGACGCGGCCCTCGATGACCCCGTTCCTCGTGTCGATGCTCGCGCGTTGCCCGATCTCGACATCTTTGGCTTGCGTTTCCGCGATCCGCAGCTCGGCTTTCAAGTGCTCCGGCTGCGCGACGCGCGCGAGGTTCAAGCCAGGCGTAACTTGCTGGCCGGCTTCGACGGGTACTTGCTGAAGGACACCGCGGATACCCGGTCGCACTTGGAGCCCTTCGACCTGGCTTTTGCGCAGTGCTGTCATAGCGCGCAACTGCCGGACGCGTGAGGCTTCAGCCGCGAGACGGGCCTCGTTCGATTCTCCCGCGATCTCGAGCCGCTCTTGCTCGAGCCCGTTGCGCACTTCGAGCGCGCTCGCGCGCTCGGCGGAAAATTTGAGCGCGAGATCCCCGATGATGCCATCCCCATGGTTCTCTGTATCCGCTTCGAGCTGCAAGACGGCGGTGCGGTACTCGGCCTGCACTGAGGCCGCCAGAGCTCGTTGGTTCAAAAGCTGGCTTTCGAGCTGAACCTGCAAGTTCTCGTACCTCGCATCCGCGGCGCGCAGCTGGAGCCGAGCGTCTTCGAGCGACTGCACGAGCTCTGGATTCGCCATCTCCAATATGACCGTGTCCGCTTCCACATCCGTGCCCGGAAGCACGAGCACGCGCTCGACGCGGCCTTCGGTACGCGCGGCGAGCCATCGGATCTCGACCGGAACGAGCGTTCCGGGGCCACGTACTTGACGCAGCATCGAGCCCCTCGCCACTTTGTCCATCCAGACGGTCGTGCGATCGACCGAGGGCGCCGCAGGCTCGAGCTGGGCGACCCACCCAGCGAGCACGAGAAACACCGCCCCCCCGACGATAGACATGATCGTCTGCTTGCGTTTTCGAGCCTCAGCGACCCCTTCACGCTTGACATCCACCTTTATTAAGCTCCAATCTCCCAGTTCATTCTCGCAAGCATTCGCAAGTTGTATGCCAACGGGTGCCAATCTCGTATCTGGCTGATTATTCATCACTAATACGAACATCTTTCGTTTGGCCGCCTAAATGGGTGTCCGCTTGCGAACACCTATGCGCTCGCTTTCACTTCACCATAGGAGAGGCGGCACCCAGATGTTTGGTGGAAAAGGATGCGGACGGGGTCGCGATCAAGAGCGTCGCGGGTGGAACGAGGCTACGACCGGGAAGATCCGCGGGACGCTCTAGCTCTAACAAATCCAAGACCGTGGGAACGATGTCGATCGATCGAATCTTGCCAAAATTCGTTCCGGGCGGGATGCGCGGCCCCCATGCGGCGGCGATCGCGAGCATATTTCGCCGCGTCGGAATAAAGACGTGGTTCCCGCGCGGCTCGGTCATCTCGACCACCACGTTCCCACTAGTTTCCGTCGAAGGATAGTAACCAGGGAGATAGTCCAAAAAGAGATCCCCAGTTGAGGCGCCTCCGGGCTGTAGGAGTCCGCTCGTTGCAGGCTCGTAGAACGCGGTGATGATGGGCTCCCCCGTCTCCGGATCCTGGAGTGCTCCGAGCACGCGGCGCACCTCCGCTAAAACTTCGTCCTTTTCTTCTGGTGGCACGATGCCTCCGGGTCGTCCTGTGGCGTTGACGGCAATCGAGCCGTCGGCGAGAGCTGGCGCCAGCGCGCGGGTTGCGGACAAATCGATCGGGCCGTCGGCGTGAAGCGCCAGTATCCCGGCCTCCGCGAGCGCGACGTTCAAATGGAGCAGACGATCCGTTCCCGCCATCCCGTGATCGCTGACGACGACGACGTGAGCGTCGTCTCGCTCGGCCGCGTCCATCAAAACACCAAGAAACGTGTCCTGGAGCTCGAAGCCCTGAACGACAAACGTCCAGAGTCCCGCCGCTACCGCTTCATCATGGTCTTTGAGAGCCTCATCGAGATAGCCGACGAGCTCGTGGTTCACGTCATCGGTTACAGGGCTATAGAGCACGACGAGATCGTAATCCTCTTCGAGGGCCACCTTCGCTTGCGCGATGATTTGACTTTGAAGATGCACGAGCGTTTCGAGAAAACGCATTTCGGCAAGACCGTCTCCCCCGTCCGCGAGTCTGGGCCCGAGCCGACCTCGCGCATATGGCCGCGTTGCGCCGTTTCCAGCATAGGTTTGCATCACTGGAAGATCGGCATACGGCATCTCGCTGTTCGAGATAGCCATTTCGGCTGCACCCGATCGATACAGGAGAAAGTGTTGTCCATCCGGAGCAAGATCGAGCATGCGGAGGGAGAACCAGGCGGCCTTCCCCTTAACCGTCGCTTGGATAGACGTCGAGAAACCAAGGCCCGGCTTGACACGGGCTTCGAAAACCGTAGCTCGGGCCTCCCGCACAATCCCGAGCGTGTCCAAGCCCCGGACAGGGTCGAGTGGGTCGTCGAAAAAGAGCCCCCAAAACGGCGTTCCTGCTACCGCAAAGCGAAACGCCCGGGCCTCTGCTCCCCAAGCTTCTGGCACGGCCCAACCCGCCGGCACTTCGAGCTGCAACGAGGATTCGTCAAAGCTCTCACCGCGCGACTGGGCTTCGGTATAGCCGTGGACAAGAAAAAGATGCTCGAGCTCGCTCGGGCTCAACCGCGCCCGTGCATCCTCGAAGGGATAGGCTTGGGTCGCGTGCATCGCGTAAGTGTCGAGGCCGTTTTGCGCCGCAAGGATCCAGACGGGATCGACACGGAGCGCGCTCGAAAAATATCCGTTCTCAGTCTCTAGCCGGTCATGCTTGGATGCCGGTAACAAGAGGAGCGCATTGGCCGTAATCCCGCTTCGATGTCCGTAGTGGCCGGTGAAGAGAACGGCGTGCGCGGCCGCTGTTTTTGTCGGAAAACTCGATACCATACCGTCCGACCAAGCACCCTCGCGCAGCATCCGTTGCAAATTCGGGAGCCGACCCTCCGCGAGCAATCGCGACGTCAATTCGTAGCCTGCGCCGTCCCACGAAACGAGAATCACACGAGGCGCCGCGCTGGCGATCACGCTACAGGCGAGCAAAGCGAGCACGAACGGAATGCGGAGGAACATAGTGTGCGAGATTCTACTGCGAATGCTGTTGGATACGCTCACGAATGGCGGCTATGAACAGGTCGCGGCGATCGGGCGTGACGACGATACTGCCTTCGGTTGTTCTCAACAACACGGCCCCCGTCGCGCTTCTTCCGTACATTCGATACTTCCCGAGATCTCGCTTCCAAAACGTTCCATAAAGGCCCAACAGCCCGCTATTGCCTCCGGGCGGCGCTTTGAGCGAAAGCCCAAGGAACCGGTCTAGAGGTTCGACTTCGGACACCGAGGCAAGAGGTATCACCACCGCGCCCGCCGGCCCCGCGATTCGAAGGGCGTCCGCGTCGAGATAGAAGCTCTTCGGCGCATAAAGATAGGCGGAGAAAACAATGGCGGCGAGGAGCACGGCACCGAGCGCGGCAAACCCGATGAGCAGCAAACTGTAGAGAACACCTCCCATCGCCAACAGCACGAACGAAGTGATACCGAGAACGAACTCGTCCATCGGGGCGTAAAAACGCACTCGCTATTGTGACGACGCGGCGGCGCCCGACAAGTGTTCGTCCCACCACTCTGTCTGATGATGGTAGCGATGGACCATGAGCTCGACGCGCTCGAGCGATTCAAGACCGGAAGCGCTGGCGCGGAACAAATGACGGCTCCCGCCTATACCGGCATCGAAATAGAGATAACGCCCTTCGGACTTCCAAGTAGGCGCTCCGGGCCGCAGAGCGCAATCGGCGGTGACGTTGACGGATTCTCGGGCGGCCAGATCCATTGCATAGATATCGAGCGCCGCACCGCGCTTCGCCTTCTCGGCAATGACGAGGCTCAGGCCTTTCAAGCGTCGATAGCCGATACGCGTACCGTCCGGCGAGAACGCCGGAGCGCTGTGGTGGAAACCGTCATCGGTGAGCCGCTCGATCTGTCCCTCCAAATCGACGATCCACAAATCGGCGTGCTCATAGACGTAGGCGTCGCGTTGATGCGTATCGGCAGTGAAGACGAGTTTCAGGCTATCGGCGCTCCAGGAGTAATCTTCGACGTCGACGTCCAGTGATGTGAGCCGCTTCGGCTCCCCACCTTCGACCGCAACGATGTAGAGCTCGCGCGGCGGGCTTCTGTAGGGATCGGCTGGATCGGGAAGGTAGCCGCGCCGGTCGAAACGAAACTGCATCCCATCGTAGAGCTGGCCTTCGAAACGTGCTTCGAGCTCTTTTTCGAGCTCGTTCGGCTCGGGCTTCGGATCCGTGGGAGGCGTTGCCTTGGTAAAAGCAACGAGCCGCCCGTCGGGACTGACCACGGCCTCGCCGCTCACGCCTTAGATCTCGAAAGCTTCTCCGAGCCCATCGGTCCTTAGAAACCATGTGGACGTTGCGCCACCGCGGCGGGAGCGAAAGCTCAAGAGCTTTCCATCGGGGCTGAAACGCGGACGGGAAGCGTCGAAGGCCGGTGCGGTAATCCGACGCGGCGGCGCCGAGCCGTCGACCGCGGCGATCCAAACCTCGCTCCGCCGGGCGTTCTCAGCTTCGTTGATGGTGTGCCGTGTGAAGGCCACGAGGACGCCGTCGGGCGAGATCGACGGCTCGTCAGCGCTTTCGATGGCGGTAATAGTCGCGAACCAGGAGCGCTTCTTGCGCTCCTGCCGCGGCCGAAAGCGCCATACAAAGCCACAAGGTTCTTCGCATCAGCATGGACTAGACCTCGAGATAGGTTTTGTCGCCGAACATCTGGGTACGTTTCAACATGCGCCGGGGCTCTTCGAGCGGCCGGCTCGTGTCGACGTTCCGAACCTCGACACCGAGAACGCCGCCGGCCGGACTGCGATCCATCGTTCGTAGGTTATAATACTCAAAAGTCAGCATGACAAGGGCTTGGCCCCTTTTGCGACCCGAGTTTGGAGTACGTTCGTGTGGACCCTTGAGCTGTTCCTTGTCGCGACGGTTGCAGCGACCGCGCCTATGGTGACGCCTGCACCGCCCCTAGAAGAAGATTCTGTGGACGTTTTCATCGACGAGATGGCGGGGAAGCACGGGTTCGACCGTGGCGAGCTCGAACGTGTCTTCGGTCAGATTCGCTCGAGTGCGAGGATCGTCGAGCTTATGGACCGGCAGGCGAAGCGCAAGCCCTGGCAGGACTATCGGGACCTCTTCGTCAATCCGGAAAAAATAAAGCACGGGTTCCGGTTTTGGCGGAACAACGCGGACAAGCTCACCGAAGCGCGCGAGAAATACGGCGTCCCTGAAGAAGTCATCATCGCGGTTATCGGTGTCGAGACGCATTACGGAAGAAATACGGGCAGGTTCAAAGTCCTCGAAGCCCTGACCACCCTTGCCTTCGATTACCCGAAGCGTTCCAAGATGTTTCGCCTCGAGCTCGAGCACTACCTCTTGCTGGCGCGTGAGGAAACGATGGCGCTCGCTACCCCGCGCGGCTCCTACGCGGGTGCTATGGGGATTGCGCAGTTCATGCCCGGAAGCTATCGGCGCTACGCGGTCGACTTCGACGGCGACGGCAAGCGGGACCTGTTCGAGAACGCTTCGGACGCGATCGGAAGCGTGGCGAACTATTTGACGGCGCATGGCTGGCAACGCGGCGAGCCGGTCGCGATCCCCGCCACTGTCGAAAGCTCGGAGGCCTCTTCATTCGAAGCATCTAAGCTCTCGACGCGCGTTCGCCTCGACGAGCTCAGGGACCGAGGCGTCACCGTGTCGGGCTCTTTTCCAGCCGAGAAGGAAGCGATTCCCCTTGCGCTGCACAACCGCGAAGGCGCGGAATATTGGCTCGGCTTCGACAACTTCTACGTGATCACCCGCTACAACAACAGCGTGTATTACGCGATGGCGGTCTACCAGCTCAGCCGCGAGCTCCGAAAAGAACACGACGCCCGGGCCGCCGGCGGTGACCGTTAGGCCGGCTACGACGGCCTCGACCTGAAGAGATATGGGTAAGTCGAGAGCGACTCCGAAGATTCTCAGGATTACGTGGAGTTTTACACAAGAGAAGTTGCGTTTTGTGTTACCGCGAGCACAAAGTGGCCCATCTTGTATTTCTGTGCGCAGCCCCTCCGCTACCTTACAAACAAGCCACAATTTAGCTATCTTTCAAAAAAAACGCTGCGCAACAAGTGTGCATAGTGTTACTAGGCCTTGAATAACGCGGTCTCCAAGGCTCGCCCCCACAGTTTTTCCACAAGGTTATCCACAGAAATTGTGGGGGTTCGGACGGCTATCGGGGGGGCTCCTATCATCGCGACGGCATCCAGAGGTGACGGACCCCGCCACGACGCGCTCAATGGAAGCCTCGTCGCGCGAGCCCAGATAACCAGACTCGACCGTGCAGCCCGGGATGCCTCGCGAGACCGCGGTCGCGTCACAGAATTGAGAGGTCTCTAGAGCACGCGTGTGAGACATGATACGATCCCTCCCAATTTCAAGGAAACTCGGAGCCACCTTCGAAGTGTTCACATCTGAAGCAACCACCCACGACATCCGCGTGCGCGTCGTTTCTCGCTACTCCCGCGAGAACTCGCAACCGGAGCAAAACCGCTGGTTCTTTCTCTACACGGTCGAGATCACGAACGAAGGCTCGCGAACCGTCCAGCTCGTGAGCCGCCACTGGATCATCGAGGACGCGGACAAAGTGGTCAAGGAAGTGCGAGGGCCCGGCGTGGTCGGCGAGCAGCCCACCCTCGCGCCCGGCGAGTCGTTCGAGTACTCGTCCGTCTGCCCCCTTGCAACGCCCTTCGGATCCATGCGGGGCACCTATCAGATGACCGGACAAGACGGCACCGAGTTCGACGTGGAGATCGCACCGTTTACTCTCAGTGAGCCCTATACCGTTCATTGACGTGGCTAGAGCTCGTCCCCCACTCCCCCGCCTGTTCGAGGACTCGTGCGCAAAAGAACCAAAACGAAGTTGACAGCGAAAAGCGCGGACAAGCACCTCTTGTACCAGCAAAGCGTGCAAGCTCCAGAGGACGACGCGCAGTTCTTCGCGCGTTTTTACAAGAAGTACACCGGAGAGCCGCTGCGGGTCTTCCGTGAAGATTTCTGCGGCACCGCGATCCTGTCCTGCGAGCTCGTCAAGCTCAACAAGAAAAACCACGCCATCTGTGTCGACCTCGACGGGCCGACGCTCGACTGGGCCCGCCAGCACAACGTCAGCAAGCTCGACAAAGATCAGCAGAAACGTGTGAGCTTGATGCAAGCCAACGTGCTGGACGTGCGCGAGCCCAAGGCGGATTTGCTCGCGGGTTTGAACTTCAGCTTCTCTGTCTTCAAGACGCGTCAAGAGATGGGCGCCTACATCAACAACGCGTTTCGGGCCATCAAACCCGGCGGGGTCTTCATCCTCGACAACTGGGGCGGCGGCCAGGCGCAGTTCGTGATGAAAGAGAGAAAGCGCCAAAAAGGCTTCACTTATGTCTGGGACCAAGCGGATTTCGACCCGGTGACGAACCACATTCTCTGCAAAATCCACTTCGAGTTCCGGAACAGCTCGCGCATGAAGAACGCGTTCGTCTACGATTGGCGCTTATGGACCCTCATGGAGCTCCGGGAGATGATGGAAGAAGCGGGCTTTACGGACATCCACGTATTGTGGGAAGGCACCGACCGCGAGACGGGCGAAGGCAACAGCGTCTTTCGGCGGGTAGTGCGCGGCGGAGACGAGGAAGCTTGGATTGCCTATCTCGTGGGACGGAGGCCTATCGAGGTAGAATAGAGCCATGGTCGAAGTAGTCGAAGGCCACCGCTCGTTCACAGTAGAGCAGTACCACCGCATGGGTGAGGCAGGTGTGTTCGGGCCCGAGGAGCGCGTGGAACGGATTCGGGGGGTGATCCGCGAAACGAGCCCTAAAGGCAGACGACACAGTATCGCCGTTGGTTTGGCGACCCAGATCTTTGATCGCCGCCTAGAGGGGCGCGCCAGCGTCCAAGTCCAGGATGCTCTGACTATCGAAGAGATTCGGTCCGAGCCGGAGCCGGATGTAGTTGTCAATTCGAGCCCCAATCCCCGGGATGTGCGCACGGAGAAATCAAAGCCGCTTCTCGTCATCGAAGTCTCCGATAGCTCGCTTCGTTTCGACCGCGATCAGAAGGCGCGGATCTACACCAAGGCCGGTATCGCAGACTACTGGATTGTGAATCTCATCGACGATGTGTTGGAGGTATGTCGCGATCCGGTGGATGGCTCATACGAAACACGCTTAGTGTTGCAGGCAACGGACATCGTCTCGCCGCTGTCGTTTCCCAACCTGGAGATCGCCGTAAGCTACCTCCTTCCCTAAAAGCCCGCACGATCTCGGCATGCTGAACGGTGGCTACTCCTATTCAGAGCGGGTCGGAACTCGGGCCGCTGGGCAGACGGTTCTCGGCTACCTTTCGGAAAGATACTCGCATTCCGCCGAGAGCACCTGGGCAGGACATATTGAGGACGGGCGGGTTCTTTTGGGCGGCGAAACAGTCGCGTCCACTCGGCGGCTCGAGCTCGGTGAGCTTCTGACTTGGAATCGACCGCCCTGGATGGAGCCCGAAGCGCCTTCGAGCTTTGCCGTGCTCTATCGCGACCCTGACTTGCTCGCGGTGGCGAAGCCGCGCGGGATGGCCGCGATGCCGGGCGGCGGCTTCTTGGAGCGGACCCTTCTTCGCCGGGTGCAGGCGTTGGACACGCTCGCCTCACCGCTGCATCGGCTCGGACGCGGGACCTCGGGCATCACGCTTTTCACCCGACACAAACGTGCGAGACGCGTGCTGGTCGATGCGTGGCAGCGGGGCGCGGTCGAGCGCGACTATGTAGGGCTCGTGACCGGTCACTTTCCCGCGGGCACCGCCCGCATCGATGCCCCACTCGGCCCTGTTCCGCACCAGCGCCTCGGAAGCGTGATCGGAGTGCACAAAAACGGCAAACCATCCGTAAGCCACGTCACGCTCGTCGAGCGACGCCAGTCGACATCGCTCGTTGCCATCCGCATCGAGACGGGGCGAGCGCATCAGATCCGCATTCATCTCGCGGCAGCGGGCTTTCCACTCGAAGGCGACCCGCTCTACCCGCCCGGCGGGATCCCTCCGGAAGATACACGTGCTTTGCCCGGAGAGACCGGTTATTTCCTGCACGCAAAGCGATTGCGCTTTCCGCATCCAGCCGATGGGCAGAGCGTGAGCGTCGATTGTATGCCTCCTCCTGCCCTGAGACGCTCAATATGACCGCATGGCTCGTTTTGCTCGCGGCTCTGACGGCGCCCGCCCAGGAGCTTCCAGAAGTTCGACAGCTCGTCACGTTCAAGTTCCTGCCTGGCAGGAGTCAGGAAGCGGTAACGATCTTCAAGGAGGAAGCGCTCCCCGTCTATCGCGCTCATGCGCCGATGCTGCGCTTCCGGGGCTATCGCGAAACGGAAAGTCCCGAACCCCTCGAGCTGATCGTCGTCTCGACCTATCGGGGAATGGCAGGGATGGATGCGTTCCACGACGCGGTGCAGAAGAGCGGTGCGTCGCTCGGCGGGCTCTATGGCCGCATCATTCCTTGGGAGAAACAGGCTGGCATCATCATGGGCAGCGAGAGCGGCCGCTTCTTGGTCTCGAACGGTTGGCACTACTTCAGGATCATCGGCGTCACGTCACTCGGGGATTGGCACCGCTACGGCACCGAGGGCCGCGCGCAACCCTGGTCGCGCCAAGTCTCTCTGATCGTCGCCCCTCTTCCCGAGCTCTCCGTCCGCTAACAGCCAGACCGACTGAGAAATAGATGCGTCCAACGCGAACAGCAGCCGCGCTCATCATCGGGGACGAGATCCTCAGCGGAAAGATCCGCGAGGCGAACGTCTTCGAGCTCGCGCGCGTCTTGCGCGAACGGGGCGTCGCGCTCGCGCGCGTCGTCGTCATTCCCGACACCATCCCCGGCATCGTCCACGAAGTACAGCAACTCTCGAAAGCCTATGACCACTTGTTCACCAGCGGCGGTGTCGGACCGACTCATGACGACGTGACTGTCGCTGCGATCGCAGAGGCCTTCAACGTTTCCGTCGTGCGGGACCCCGATCTGGAGCGCACGCTCCGTGACCATTATGGCGAGGACGTCACCGAGAACCATCTGCTTCTCGCCAACGTTCCAGAAGGAGTCAAGAAGCTCTGGATCGCGCGCACGCCTTGGCCTTTGACGGTTCTCGACAACGTCTGGATCATGCCGGGCATCCCAGAGGTCTTTCGCATGAAGCTCGAGATCGTCCGCGAGCACCTCGAAGCCGGTGCGCCCTTCGTCACGCGCTCGGTGTTCACCAAGCTCGACGAAGCCGCATTGAAACCTTTTCTCGACGAGACCGTGTCGCAGCATCCGGAAGTCGCGATCGGCTCCTACCCGCGATGGCAAGACCCCAAATACGAGACCAAAGTCACTTTCGACGGCACGGATAAAAACGCCGTCGAGCGCGCTTTTACGGACTTCCAACAAAAACTCCCCGATGGCGAGCCTCTGTGGACGGAGTAAAGGCTCCGCGCCCATCGCTCGCGGCCAGAACCCATCTTGACTATCGGGAAGGGCGCCGTTAACGTGAGAGAATCATGACAGCGGCGCTCGCCTTCGAGCGGACCGGAGATCGCGACACCGTTGAGATTCCAAATCGAGCCAGTCTGTCGGTCGCGCAGCTTGAACGGAAAGCCCTCGCCCTTGGCGATGTCGAACGCGATAACCTCTCAAGCTTCCTCGGTGGCACCCACTCTTCGATCGAACGGAATGGCCAAGGCCGAGGCAGTGTGAAAAGCGACGAGCACGGCTACGCCGTTCACGTCGTCATTGATCGCGAGCCGAGGCCCTAGCTCCCGCATACGTGTCATCGAATAGGCGCGTGCGACCCCTTCGTGTCGGATACAGAGAACGTTCTCCTTCATCGGCAGTCTCGGGTCGATCGTCGTCTGGAGGAACAAAAGCTTACGTCATCGATGGAGAACGCATCCCTTACTTCTTCGACGGACGCAACCGAACGCGCGCTCTTTTCTTCGAATATGTACGGGGCATTACGGATCGATGGGACGTCAAAGCCCAGCTCCCCTTTTTCAATATCGCCTTCGACGACATCGCGGACGAGCGCACCAGCAATGGCCTGGGCAAACTCAGGATCGAGTCGCGCTACAACCTCGTTCGCGTTCCGCTCGTTCTCACCGTGGGTGGAGCGATCAAGCTTCCTACGGGCGAGTTCGTCAACGATGCGGAGATCGTGCCGGTCGGCGAGGGACAATACGACTTCGATGTCTTCGTGGAAGTGGGCCGCTCGTTGTGGCCGGTGCGCGGCTATGTGACGGGTAAGATTGGTTACCGTTTCCGTACCAAGAATCAGGAAATCGACATCGATTTCGGAGACGAGCTCATTTGGCGCGTGGAAGGCGGCTATCAATTTGGACCGCGCATCTACAGCAAAACCGTTCTTCGCGGGCTCCACGGCTTCGGGTCCACGAGCTTCGGTCTCTCCATCGACAGCCTCAGGCGCCGGGTCATCTACCTGGAGCCTGGCGCGCGCTTCACCCTCGCTGCTAGCCGAACGATCGAAGTCACCGTGCCGACCTCTCGATCGCGGGGCGCAACTGGCCGGCAGGGCCCGTTTTCAACATCAATTTCACTCAGACCTTCTGAGCCTTCCTACCTCGTATCCGAAACCGAGTTGCGATATAATCGTTTTCCGAAAGGGGACGATTATGGCTTTCCGCATCAGTGCCCTTCTCTCTTTTTTCCTAACGACAACAGCGCTGGTTTCAGCGCAATCGACGGAGCGCTACACGTTCGCGCTCACGGGTGATTCCATCATCACGCGCGCGCTTTCGGTCTACGAAGAGCCCGAGTTTCTGGAGATGATCGAGCTCATCCGGAGCGCTGACGTCGCGTTCACGAATGTCGAGATGCTCTTCCACGACTACGAGTTCTACCCGATGTCGGCGGGCGGCGGGACCTATATGCGCGCGCAGCCAGAGCTGGCCAAAGAGCTCGCCTGGGCGGGCTTCGATCTCGGCTCGCTCGCCAATAACCATTCGGGCGACTATGGACCTGAAGCCCTCCTTCTCACTGAGAAATACGTGCGCGAGGCCGGTATCACGGCCGCCGGTGCGGGCAGAAGCCTCGCGGAGGCGCGGGAGGCCAAGTTTCGAGAGACGACGAAGGCACGAATCGCTCTCATCTCGGTCGCCTCGACCTTCCCCCAACACGCGATGGCGAGCGCGTCCCGCGACGACATCCCGGCGCGGCCGGGGATGAACCCCTTGCGCCACGAGACGACCTATCACGTGAGCTGGGCACGACTCGAAGCCATCCGGGACACGATGGAGGAGCTCTTGATGGACCCTCCGGATGACGGCGAAGAGCTGCGCTTTCTCCGCAATCGTTTCGTCCTATCCGAAACGCCCGGTGTAAGGACCGAGCCGAACGCCGACGACATGGAAGCCATCGGCATGGTGGTGCGCAACGCGTCACGCCAAGCGGACTACACGATCGTGACCATTCACGCTCATGAAGGCGACGGAAGCCGCTTCGTGCCCGCGCAGTTTTTGACGAAATTCGCGCGCGCGATGATCGACGAAGGCGCCGACGTCTTCGTCGGACACGGACCCCACGTGCTACGCGGCATCGAGATCTATAACGGTAAACCGATTCTCTACAGCCTCGGCGATTTTCTCTTTCAAAACGAGACGCTCCAAAGGCTCCCCTACGAGAACTACGCGCGCTACGGTCTCGGCGAGGACAAGGGGCTTGCGGATTTCAACGACGCCCGCTACAAAAACGATACCATCGGCTTTCCCGCTACACCGGAGATTTGGGAGTCCGTCATCGCCATGCCGGTCTTCGAAGGCAAGAGGCTCGTGGAGCTTCGCCTTCACCCGATTTCCCTCGGATATGGTAAGTCGCGCACAGTGCGCGGGCGGCCGATGCTCGCCGACGACGCGCTCGGCAGCAAGATCTTGTTGGATTTGAAACGGGTCTCGGAGCCCTTCGGAACGGAAATCGACAACGTCGACGGCATCGGCATCGTGCGGCTCGACACGCGCACGAGCAATTAACGTGACGCCGCTCGCAGTCTATCTCCTGGCCTTTCTCGCGCCGCAGGAGCTCGGCGCCGACATGCACGCCCATCCGAGCCGCTTCCACCGCGCCGATGTCCCCCGGATCACGCACGAAGAAATCGCGAGGTATCGACGAGGCGGCATCGACGTCGTCGTGTGCAATATCAGCACGGACACACCTTATCGCGGTGGCTACATCGAGCCCGACGGCACCGAGATCGCGACCGGGAACCTACGTCCCGAGCCCGGCGACCCCTAGGCCTACACGCTTGACCGGCTCGAGCGCATCTTGAAGACCATCGCGGGCGGCGACGCGGTGCTCGCAAGAGAACCGGCCGACGTGGTCGCGGCGAAACGTGACGGCAAGCTCGCTCTCATCCCCGCTCTCGAAGGCGCCGACGGCCTCGATGGCGATATCGATCACCTGTACGAGCTCCACCGAAAAGGCGTGGGGCTCGTTCATATCGTTCACTTCCGCGCCAATGCGCTCGAGCTCTCGAGACATCCCGTGATCTTCTCGCACACGGGGGTCGCGGCGCTCCACAACGGGGAGATCGCTATCTAGGAGACACCGACATCCGCGCCATCGCAGCCAAAGGCGGCGTCATCGGTATCTGGCCGAGCCGCTCGGGACTTCCTCACGTAAAGGACATGGTGCGGCACATCGATTACATCAAGAAACTCGTCGGCATCGACCATGTCGGGATAGGGAGCGACCTGCGCGGTATGAGCAGCTACAGCGACGGCTTCGGTGGCGAAGCGCGCTTCGAAGGCATCCGCGAAGCCCTGCGTGACGCAGGCTATAGCGACCCGGAGGTCTCGCAAGTCATGGGAGGAAACGTCTTCCGCGTCTGGGAAGCAGTCACCCGCTGAGGACGACACCTAGGCCCTAGTTGCAAAAGTCAGTTAGCACCAAAGGAGGGAAATAAACGGTGGCGGGGCGGTAGGACTACTTATTACCGCGAGCGCTGTTTTCGAGCTTGTTCCAGAATGTTTTGCTTGTTCATGTCGGTGAGTTCGCGGAGAGACTTCTGAAGCCGCTGCCAGGCCTCAACGCCGTCGCTGATACTCTTGTGAGCCGCTTTCGGTACGTAATATCCGGTGGTTTTGGCCGCTTCGCCGCGGTAGCTGATGTATAGGTGCGGGCCATGTTTGGGCCCGGGCCCGTGGCATCGACAACTGGGCGTGCCACAGGTTCGATAGCTCTCGGCGGGCGTGCCGAAGATAGCTCTACGGGCGTCGGATTGAATTTGGCGCAGGAGTTGATTTCGGCGCTTACTCCACGAGTCGGTTTTTGCGGGCATTCTATTTATCCTTGTCTTTTTTTCGCTTTGTGCGCGCGATCGAAATGAGGTTTTGGCTGATCACACACCAGCCGACATATCGCTTAAATCCGCTGTCACCTTTGTAAGTGGCGCGGTTCATAGCAAAGCGATGCTTGAGAGTGGCGATCCTGGACTCGATGGCGGCGCGCCATTTGAGCGCTCTGCGAAACCAGCGCTCTCGTTGCAGCTTGACCCGCTTTTTCGAGCGGCCTGGAGCTGGCAAGGCAACTCTTTGGACGCCGAGTTTTTTTCGCCTGCCGCTCATTGTCCGCCGAGAAGAATCCCCGGTTGGCGGTGGCCATCTGGGGCGGCTGAGCGAACTGCTCCGTGTGTTTGTCGAGCGCAGGCATCCACTGAGGCTGGTCGGCGGAATTGCCATCTGCGACGTCGTAGTGGCTAACGAGGCCGTTTTCAACCTCATCAACACGGACCAGTCGTCCAAACTCCGTCGGCTTGGACGCCTTCCCTTTGCGGATCACGGCTGTATGTTCTTCAAAAATGCTCACGATTTTATCGGGATGGTGACGCTCACCGTCAAAAACGCGCGCCTGCGTCTGCTCTAACACTTTGCTGACGAGCGGCAAAAGGTGCTGCAGTTCACGCTCGCTCCGGATGACGCTCAGCAACAAGCCCGCGATGGGAACGTTGAATCTTGAAGTGCCTGTAAGATAGTTTGAGCCTGGCGAACTACGCCACGAGCAACAGTCATCAACTTGCCATAGCTGTCCTTGAACCGCGCTCGACTCGACTCGGTAAATGACTTACTGGCTCGATCGATCTCGAGAAGACCGATGTTTCACCATCCGGCGGTGGTCGACCACCTTGAGCGCACCCTCAGTACAAGCCTTGGCGATACGCTTGAGGCTGCGGGTTATCACCCGAATGCCATCACCAATCAGCGAGCTGTCCGTTGGGTAGTGAATATTGGTCTCGACCACAGTCGTATCGGTCCGAAGCTTGCGCCCCCTCGCAACACCCTCTTCCTGCGCGATACCTACCACGCGAGCATGAATCTTCTCAGTTAGTTCTGGACTCAGTAGCGCGACGTTTTGGCTGAAAGTGGAGAAATTGGGTACGGGAGCGTCGTCGAACCGGGTAAAGCGACGATACAGGAGGTTCGAGCGCACTTCACGTTCCAATTCTCGGAAAGACCATCCCTTGATGTGCTTGAGCACACAAGAGCGCACCAACCGGTCGGGCGCGATGCCGGTTCGAGTGGAAAGTGGGTAACGTTGCGCGAGCGAATCGTGGACCAGCTCAATAATCCCGTTGTCATCAAGCAGAGTGTCGACAGATTCGAGGAGGTCGTCTTTGATAAGCGAGGCCTGCTTGCCGAAGTTGACGTAGAAAAGCGAGGACTGCCTTGTGAGCGTGCCGATCACGCCTAATAGATAACATCTATTAGGCGCAATGTCAAAAAGAAAAAAAATAACAAACGACAGCTTTAGTGAATCAATGCGAATCGGTTACAGGAGTGATCAGCAGATCGGCCACTGGCCAGACCCTCCGGACGTTGAGCCCAAAGGAGAAATGGGATACGTTTTGCAACAGGCTCTAGCCAGGTAGACCTGAAAGCGTTTGAACCGCAGAGACGCAGAGGACGCGGAGAAAAAACCGGGATTTCGTTGAATCCGAGGCTAGGCTAGGGATACCTTTTCTTCTCCGCGTGCTCTGCGTCTCTGCGGTGAGATTTTCTTGCTCTAGATCTAGAACGCGAACAAAATCCTCGCTTCTGACGGGTTAGAGTTAGAGCCTAAGGCTCTTCGGTCGGCTTCTCCGCCTCGTCCTCCGCGTCGCCCGGTGCGGTCTCCCACACATAGTCTTTGCCGAGGACGTACTTGTCGAACCAGTCGAGCTCGACATTGACTTTGAAGAGTTCGTGGCGCAGCTCGCGCCAGCCATGGGGCTCGCGGGGAGCCATGTACAGATGCGTCGGAACGCCGTTCGTCCTGAGCGCCCGATAGAGCTCTACGGATTGCGGCGGCGGCACGCGCACATCGTTCTCACCCACGAGCACGATCGTCGGTGTCGTCACTTTGTAGATGTCCTTGAGCGGCGAGTGCCCCCAATACAGATCGATCGGAGCGTCCTCTTGCCAAGGGGTCCCGCCGAACCAAGGCGTGCGATAGATGCGCACGTCGCTTTGGCCGTACATCGAGATCCAGTTCACTGCCCCGGCGCCCGAGGACGCCGCTTTGAAGCGACCCGTATGGGTGATGATCTTGTTCGTCATATGGCCGCCGCCGCTCCAGCCCATCTTCGCCATGCGTTCGCCATCAACGAGTCCTTCGGCAATCAGATGGTCGACACCGGTCATCACGTCGAGATGGGACTGATGGAAGTAATGCCCCACCATGTCGCGGAGGACTTCGTCTCCGTAGCCCGTGCTGCCGCGATAGTTCGGCTTGAACACCATGTAGCCTTTAGCCGCTAGCACATGGACGTAGTTGCTCCAACGGCCGAAGCCGAACTTGTCCGAGGAGGCAGGCCCGCCATGCGTTTGCACGACGAGCGGATAGCGCTGGCCCGCCTCGTAATCGAGCGGGTAGTAGAGAAGGCCTTCGACCTCGGCACCGTCATCGCCTTTCCATTGCACACCTTCTTGCCGAGGGAGCTCGAATTGCTCGTCGAGATAATCATAGACGTGGGTGATCTGAACGGGATCGCTGCTGCCATCGCCCGGTAGCCAGTGGACATCGCCTGCGTTGCGCCTCTCCTTGATGCCGAAAACGTGCTTGTCGAGCGCGTGCGCATATTGCCAACCCGATAGTGCATGGTCGCCCCGTGTGATTTGAGTCAGCGCCTCGCTCGCGACGTCGACGCGGAACAGCTCGCTACGTATGCCGGTATTGGCAGCGAAATAAATGTGAGCGCTGCTTTCGGCCCAGTGCGCGTTCTGGACTTCGTGAGGCATCTCGGACAGCAACATCCGATGGGTACCGCCCGTCGCCGGAACGAGGAAGATGTTGTCGTTGTAATAAGTATCGAAAACTTCGTTCGAATCGGTTCGAAAGAGCACCCAATTGCCGTCGGGAGAAAGCTCCGCTCCAAACTCCGCGACGGTGTTGTCCGTGAGCTGCTTCGCGCCGCCACCATCGGCGTTCATGAGCCAGACTTCGCCTTCGTCGGAATTATCGAAGAGCGGCGTGGGCGTCCGGTGATGCGCGATCTTCGTACCATCCCGAGAGAGCCGATAGCCGCGGATCGAGAAGTCACCGCTCGTGATGCGCTCCTCTGTTTGTAGCGCGACAGTAATCCGGAAGAGGTGCTGCTGTTTGTAGTCCTCGTCGAAAGAGAACACGTCGTCTTTGAGCTCATCCTTCTTCTTCTCTTCTGCCGTCTTCGGATCCGCCGCTACGAAATAGATGTGAGAGCCGTCCGGAGACCAGCTGATGCTCGAGACCGAGGTTTCGTGCTCGGTCAGAGCTGCCGCCTCACCACCGCGATTGATCAGAAGATAGATCTGCGCCGCTTCATCGTCGCCACGCTCAGCGATGAACGCGATGTGAGCGCCGTCGGGAGACCAGCGCGGGCTCGATTCTCCTTTTTCGCCATTGGTGAGCGGCACCGCCTCGCCACTCGCGACCTCGGCACGCCAGATGTGACTCACGCGCTTGTTCGCTTTCCAATCGGCTGCTGAGAGCGTATAAAGCAGCTGGCTTCCGTCGGGGGAAAGCTGGGGGCTCCTGAGCTGGGGCACTTCGATAAGGTCGACAATCGTCATCACGCGCGTCGTTTGCGCGACGCCAGCGGAGGCCAAGCATCCCACGAAAAGCGGAGGGAGGATACTGCGTAACGTCATAAAACCCTCCTTAAAATCAGTCGTCTGAAACACGGAGATTACCACGAACGGCTCCCGCTTTGCACCCTTCGCGATTCGCAGTGCAGTATACTTTTTAGGAATCTGGAGGTTTCGATGAAAGTTGTCATCAGCGGTGTTTCCGGTCTGATGGGGACGGCTCTGCGTGCCAATCTAACTGCAGACGGCAACGAAGTGCTCGCGCTATCCCGCCGCGCACGCCTTCCCCCACTCACGACGATTACTTGGGATATCGAAAACGGCCGCTTTGACGCAAGTTTGCTCGAGGCTGTCGATGTTGTCATCCACCTCGCCGGCGAGCCCGTCGCGCAGCGGTGGAGCGAGAAAACAAAGAAAGCCATTCGACACAGCCGTGTGCGAGGCACGAAGCTCCTCGTCGAGGGGCTCAAGAGCTTGAGGCAGAAGCCAAAGCTCCTGCTTTCGGCTTCCGCGGTGGGCTTTTACGGAGACGGCGAGGACCGAGAGCTCGACGAGACTTCGCCGCGGGGCGAGGGCTTTCTGCCGGAAGTCTGCGAGGAGTGGGAAACGGCGGCTCTCGACGCCATGGGCCTCGGAATAAGGGCCGTTTGTCTGCGCACCGGCATCGTGCTCTCGACCAAGAAGGGAGCTCTCAGAAAGATGCTCTTGCCTTTCCGCCTCGGCTTGGGCGGCCCCCTTTCCACCGGCCGCCAATGGATGCCCTGGATCCACATCGACGATCTCGTCGGCGCCATGCGCTTCATCATGGAGAAAGAAGACCTCATGGGGGTCGTGAACGGCACTTCTCCGAATCCCGTCACGAACGCGGCTTTCACCAAGGGCCTAGGAAGAGTCCTTCGCCGCCCTACGATCTTTCCAGTACCCGCATTCGGACTGAAGCTTCTTTTCGGCGAGATGGCTCAAATTCTTCTCGAAGGCCAGAAGGTCAAACCTCAAAAACTTCAAGCGGCAGGCTTTGCGTTCCGGCACCCCTATCTCGAGGAGGCCCTTTCAGATATTCTCGCCAACCATAAGTGATGCCGGCGCTTTGGCTATAGTAAGGATGATTGTGCGCCCAATAAGCAGGACACATGGATGACTCGGAATTGACTCCGGTCGAAACACCCTCGAATCGCGGCCGCAAGCTCGTCAAGCTCATCATCATATCCGCGCTCTTCGCGCTCGCCGCGATGGGCGGCACGCTGACAGGTCTCGTACTCGCCTATCAGCGGGATTTGCCGATCATCCAGGAAATCGAGAACTACCAGCCGAGCGTCATTACGCAAATCTTCGCTGATGACGGCGAGGTGATTGCCGAGTTCGCGGTCGAGCGGCGCGTCGTGATCCGCTTCGAGGACATCCCCGATAATCTGAAACGAGCGATCGTTGCCTACGAGGACCAGCGTTTCTGGAGCCATCACGGTTTCGACCCCGTGGGGATAGTGCGCGCCGCCTGGGACAATCTCAGGGCCGGTGAAACCGTGTCGGGCGCAAGCACCGTCACGCAGCAGGTTTCACGCCTCCTGTTCCTCACCCGCGAGGAAACCTATAGCCGCAAGATCAAAGAGGCCATTCTCGCTTTCAAAATCGAGCGGGCATATACGAAAGAAGAAGTTCTTACCCTCTATTGCAACTTGCAGCATTACGGCCATGGACTCTATGGCGTAGAGGCTGCTGCGAACTACTATTTCGACAAACCGACCATCGAGCTCACCCTGGAAGAGTCCGCGTTAATCGTCGGCATAGCCCCCTCACCGGCAAACTTTAGCCCCTTCGTCAATCCAGCGCTCGCTCTCAAACGCCGTGACCTCGTGCTGGCGCGGATGCTGGAAGAAAACGTGGTCACGACCGAAGAAGTCGAGCGTGCCAAATCCGTCCCGCTCCAGCTGCGACGACGCGGGCCGAGCGGGAACATCGCTCCTTATTTCGTCGAAGAAGTTCGCCAATATCTCGAGAAAAAATACGGCTCGACGCGGATCTATCGGGGCGGCTTGCGGGTACACACGACGTTGAATCGCTCGATGCAAGAACAAGCCAATATCTCTATCGAGCAAGCGCTTCTAGCACTCGACAAGCGCCAGGGCTTCAGAGGCATCCAGCAAAACGTGCTCCGCGACATGGAGGTCTCCATCCAGGAGTTCTCGAGCGATGACTGGGTCGAGCCGTTCGTGGCAGGACAGGTCGTCACTGGCGTCGTCACCGAGGCGGAGGGTAGCCCCACGGTGAGAGTCGGCCGGTTCACGGCCACCATCGACTCCGAGTCGGCGGCCTGGACGAAGACGGCGCTGTCCGACTTGTTCGAAATTGGTGACATCTCGCCGTTCGAGATTACGAGTGTGGACACGGAGACGACCTCCATTGTGCTCAAAGTCGAACAAGAGCCGATCGTGCAAGGGGCGCTTCTCGCCATCGAGGCGCGGACCGGCCAAATCAAATCGATGGTGGGCGGCCTCGACTTCGACAAGAGCAAGTTCAACCGCGCCGTCCAGGCGCGTCGCCAACCGGGCTCGGCCTTCAAGGCCTTCGCGATCGGCGCGGCGGTGGAAGAAGGCTACACGGCGACGTCGCTCATCCTCGACGAGCCGGTACGCTACATCGATCCACATGTCGAGGAGGTCTACGAGCCAAAGAACTATGACCGCAAATTCGAAGGCTGGATCACGCTGCGCCACTTGATCGAAGCCTCGCGGAACGTGCCCGCGGTTCGGCTCACGCAGCAAATCGGCCCGCAGAAAGTAGCGGACTACGCGCAACGCCTCGGTTTGTCCGGACCCATTCCCCCATATCTCAGCATAACGCTCGGTGCCGCAGAAGCGAGCCTGCAAGAAATGGTCTCCGCATATTCAGCTTTTGCGAATCAAGGCATTCGCATGCGTCCCTATGTCGTGACGAAGGTCATGGACCACGAAGGCAACGTTTTGGAGGAGACCTACCCCGAGGCCGCCTCGGCCATCCGAGCCGACTCGGCCTATATCGTGACGAACCTTCTCCGGGGCGTCATTCAGCGCGGCACGGGGATCCGGGCGGCGCGTTTGGGACGGCCGCTCGCCGGCAAGACAGGCACGACTAACGACTACACAGATGCGTGGTTCATCGGCTTCGACCCCACGCTCGTGGCAGGTACCTGGGTCGGTTTCGATCGGAAGGTAACCTTGGGCGATCGGGAGACGGGTTCGCGGGCGGCGCTCCCCGCGTGGATCAGTTTCATGGAGCATACGCTCGCGGGTCGGCCGATCGAAGATTTCCCCGTTCCGTCCAACATCGTTTTCGTTCCCGTCGACAAGAAGACGGGCGACCCGGCCGTGTCAGGGGGTGGCGCGTCGACAATGATCCTGGAGGCTTTCATCGCGGGGTCGGAGCCTACGGGCTACCTGGGGCAATAAAATATGCATCCGAGATACTCATATAATCACTGCAGCACAGGTACAACAAGCTGTTCCATTACAACGGCTTGACCCTCATTTGACAAGTCGACACTAAATATCAACAATACGGGCGTTGCCGATGATGTTGTATTGCTTGAGTGCTAGGAGTCTCCTTGGTACCCTAGAAGTGATACACACCCATAGACGATCGGAACCGGCCTCAAACACTCGCGTTATCGATAACACATCGAGGTTCAGACCATGAAGCCATTCGAAGACAGCAACCGAGAAAGCGACGGCGAAATACATCGCGCCGTCCCCATCCTCCCCCTTAGAGATACTGTGATCTTTCCGCAATCGATCCTGCCATTGGCGGTCGGCCGCGAGAACACCGTTCGCCTTTTGAACGAGATCGGGGAGTCGACGGATTTCATCGGGGTCGTAACTCAGAAGGACGCTTCCATCGAATCCCCCACCGCGGCCGACCTCCATCCCGTCGGTACGAGCGTGCGCATTCACAAATCAGTTCGGATCCCCGACGGCTCCATCCGACTCGTCGTCCAGGGCAGTTTCCGGTTCAAAGTCTTGAGCGTCATCCAGGTGAGCCCCTACATCCGCGCGGACATTCAAATAGTGGGAAGCGTTTCCAAAGCCGAGGACGCCATCGAAATCGATGCGCTCTTGAGAAACGTGCATTCCGCGTTCTCTAAAATCGTCGAGATATCTCCGCAGCTGGCCGATGAAATCGGATCGCTCGCCGCGACGTTGAACGATCCGGGACGACTTGCAGATTTCGTCGCGCAGAACCTTCCCAGCTTGGATACCGAGACCCGCCAAGAGGTGCTCGAGATCGTCGATGTGAAAGACCGCCTCACAAAGGTGCACGAAGCGCTTCTGCGCGAGCAAGAAGTTCTCGAGGTCGGCAACAAGATCGAGTCTCAAGTCAAGAACGAAGTCGGACGCACCCAGCGCGAGTACTATCTGCGCGAGCAGATGAAAGCGATCCAAAGAGAGCTCGGCGAGAACGACGACAACGTCAAGGACATCGACGAGCTGCGCGAGAAAATCCAAGAAGCGAAGATGCCCGAAGAGGCGGAGAAGGAGGCGACGCGCGAGCTGAATCGCCTCTCCAAGATCCCCCCCGCCTCCGCTGAATATACCGTCGGACGCACCTATCTCGATTGGCTCGTGCGCGTTCCCTGGGCGAAGAAGACCGAAGACGTCTACGACATCCCGAAAGCACACGAGATTCTAGAGGCCGATCACTACGACCTCGTAAAAGTAAAGGATCGCATCCTCGAGTTTCTGGCCGTGCGTAAAATGAAGCCCGACATCAAGGGGCCCATCCTATGCTTCGTGGGCCCTCCCGGCGTCGGCAAGACGAGCCTGGGGAAATCCATCGCTAAAGCGCTCGGGCGCAAGTTCGTCCGGATGAGCCTCGGCGGGATTCGCGACGAGGCAGAGATCCGCGGCCACCGGCGAACCTATATCGGAGCCCTTCCGGGACAAGTCATCCAGAACTTGTGCCGCGCGGGCACGAAGAACCCCGTGTTCATGCTCGACGAAGTCGACAAGCTCGGGATGGATTTTCGCGGCGACCCGAGCTCAGCGCTTCTCGAAGTTCTCGATCCAGAGCAGAACGACACGTTCCGGGATCACTATGTTGACCTCGCGTTCGATCTCTCGGAGGTCCTCTTCATCGCGACCGCCAACATGATGGACCCCATCCCGCCCGCGCTCAAAGACCGTATGGAGGTCATCAACCTCGCGGGATATACCGAAGAAGAGAAGATCCAGATCGCGATTCGGCATCTCATCCCGCGCCAGCTCGACAACCACGGCTTGACCGACGAGAAGATCGCACCCATTTTCGACCGCGAGGCGCTCTCCTCCATCATTCGCGACTATACGCGCGAAGCGGGTTTGCGTAATCTCGAGCGCGCCATTGGCGCCGTCTGCCGCAAGGCGGCCCGGAAGTTCGCCGAAGGTGAGACGAAGCCGCTTCACGCAACGGCCGAAAAGCTTCAAGAGCTCCTCGGCGCACCGACCTCGCTGTCGCGGGAGATCCACGACCGTGTCAACGTGCCGGGCGTCGTCATAGGCCTCGCTTGGACGCCCGTTGGAGGCGACATTCTGTTCGTGGAAGGCTCCAAAGTGCGCGGCGCCAAGAACCTGACCCTGACGGGACAGCTAGGCGACGTCATGAAAGAGTCAGCGAGCGCGGCCTTGACTTGGGTGCGATCGAATAGTCTCTCTCTCGGTCTCGAAGGCGACTTTTACCGCAACATGGACATTCATCTTCACGTTCCCGAAGGCTCGACGCCCAAGGACGGCCCTTCCGCTGGCGTCACGATGGTTGCGGCGCTCGTCTCGATCCTCTCGGATACGCCGGCGCGTCCCGACGTCGCCATGACGGGTGAGATCACCCTCTCGGGCCACGTGCTGCCCGTCGGCGGTATCAAAGAGAAACTGCTAGCGGCACATCGTTACGGGATCAAGGAAGTGCTGATTCCCAAGCTCAACGAGAAGGGGATGCTCGAGGACTTGCCCGAGGAGATTCGCAAAGAGCTCAAGATCCACCTCGTGTCGAGCCTCGACGAGGTACTGCCCCTCGTGTTTCCGGATCTGCCGGCCAAGATGCTCCCGCCACCGAGAGGCAAGACTTCATCCGAGATCAGGGTTCAGTAACGGCTTGTAGCTGATGCGTTGATAGCCGTCTAGTCCCCTGTGGTTAGTGATTGTTGGACTGTTGGTAATCGACCATTGATTACTGACACAGGGGACCGAACGGCTACAGTCGAGTAGATGGACTACAAGGATTATTACCAGGTCCTAGGGATCCAGAAGACCGCGAGCGAGAAGGAGATCAAACAAGCCTTTCGCAAGTTGGCGCGGAAGTACCATCCCGACGTCAACCCGGGGGATCGCGGGGCTGAGAACAAATTCAAAGAGATCAACGAGGCCCACGAGGTTCTCTCCGATCCCGAGAAGCGCCGAAAATACAATCAGCTCGGCGCAAACTGGAAGAGGTACGAGCAATCTGCTCGGCCAAGCGGTGGTGCCGGCTTCCCTGGCTTCAACGTCGGCTTCGAAGGACCTGGCAGTGGGGGCAGCTTCTCCGATTTCTTCAGAACGTTTTTTGGCGCCGGGATGGACGTGGACGACCTCTTCGGCCGGTCCGGGGGCGGATCTCGCGGCGGACGACCGAGGGGTGCACCACGCGGCTTCGGTGCAGCGCCTCCCTCTGCCGCCCAGAGAGGCCGCGACGTGACGGCCAGCATCAACATCACGCTAGAGGAGTCGCATGACGGCACGGTTCGACGGCTTTCGGTTGAGCGTGCGGGCGGGACAGACGTCATCGAAGTGAAAATCCCGAAAGGGGTGAAGGACGGCTCCAAAGTGCGCGTTGCCGGCAAAGGCGAGCCTTTAGGATCGGGCAAGTCGAAAGACCTCTACCTCGAAGTCAAAATGGTCCCGCACAAGATCTATCAGCGTGACGGAGACGACTTGTCGCTCGAATTGCCGGTGACCTTCGCCGAGGCGGCACTCGGCGCGGCAATCGAAGTGCCCACCTTGCCTGGCAAAGCCCGCATCAAATTGCCAAAAGGCTCTCAAACAGGTCGGCGCATGCGGCTCAAAGGTAAAGGCATGCCAAAGTTCAAGGGGAGCGGTCACGGCGATTTATTCGCGAAGCTCATGGTCGTTGTGCCGAAAGACCTCGAAAAGCGAGAAAAAGAGCTCGTGGAAGAGCTCGCCACCCTGAGCAAACAGAATCCGCGAGCGCATCTCGGGTGCTCGTAAGGATGGCTGCGGTCATCATTCTTTTCGGAGGAGACGGAAGCGAGCATCGTGTCTCCGTCGCGTCGGCGCAGAACGTCGCCTCGCATCTCGCCGAGGCAAAGCTGTGGTTTCATACTCGCGACGGAGCGGTGCAGGATGTCGAGCGAGACGCCTTGCTCAGATTCGAGCGGGCCTTCGAGCGCGATTTCTCGCCGACGCCACGCACGATCTGGGCGGATATCGGCCGCGCTTTCGAGGACGACGTGGCCCGGGAATCCGTTTTCGTTCTCGCCCTTCACGGCGGCTCCGGTGAGAACGGTACGCTCCAAAGGCGACTCGAGACACTTGGGTTTGCCTTTACCGGCTCAGGAGCAGAGGCGAGTTGCGCCGCCTTCGACAAAGTCCATGCCCGCCAAGCTCTCGCCCTGCGAGGGGTGCGCGTGGCCGACGCCTGTCTCGTGGACGGCAACCGTGCCACGCACGAGAAGCTCGCCCGCCTCTTCGAGACTCACGGGAAAGTGGTAGTGAAACCGGTCGCCGACGGCTCGAGTCATGGCGTACGGTTCATCGAGACGGAAAAGGATCTCAACGAGGTCATCGTCGACCTGCGAAGCCGGGGGCGCAGCACGGTGTTCGCCGAAGCGTTCATCACCGGGCGAGAGCTCACGGTCGGCCTTTGCGAGAGTGCTGACGGCCCAACGGCTCTGCCGTGCTCGGAGGTCCGTTTGGACGAGGGTCGGACCTTCGACTACGAAGGAAAGTATCTCGGGAAAGGCACGCGCGAGCTGACGCCTGCGCCCGTATCGGACGATGTTGCTTCCGCCGCTCAGAGCGTCGCTCTGACGGCGCACGAAGCGCTCGGCTGCTTCGGCTATTCCCGAACCGACATCATTATCCCTGACGGACCCGATCGAAGCCCGGTGTTCCTCGAGCTCAATACACTTCCTGGACTCACCGCGGCCTCTTTCATCCCTCAGCAGCTCGAAGCAGCGGGGATCACGATGGACGCGTTTCTCGCGCGCCAGATCGAGCTTGCACGCTCCCGACCTTAAATCGCTGTCCGTGGTTGCACGGCTATCGAGAGCGCATTAACATGAATCTAACGTTGCCGTTCCATTCTAGACGAATCACTACATCACCGTAGTCCTAGCACATCCGACCCAACCTGTATGGCTAGTAAAGACCCCCAGGCCAAGACGCGCAAAACTACGACCGCACATAAACACGGAGGCTTGAAAGAGCTTCCGGCAACGGCGCTCTGCGGCAATGACATCACCTCATCGGTGCTCTATGTCTCCGCACTCTCCATCATCGCCGGCGGCAAATGGGCCTGCCTATCGCTTCTTATCGTCGCCGCCGTGTTGTTCCTCTTCCGCGGTATCTATGCCGAAGTGGTCGGTGCCCTACCGCTCAACGGAGGAGCGTATAACGCGCTCTTGAACACCACGAGCAAGAGATGGGCTTCCATCGCGGCATGCTTGACGATCCTCTCCTATATGGCCACCGCCGTTATCTCCGCGGGCGAAGCCATGCACTACGCGCATGGGCTCTGGCACGGGCTGAACATATTCTGGGCCACGATCTTTCTGATGACCATCTTCATGGTCCTCACGATCATCGGAATCCAGGAATCGTCGCGCGTTTCCGTCGGCATCTTTCTCTTTCACCTCGCGAGCTTGACCCTTCTCGTCGCGGTGATCGGCATCTACTTGTCGCGCAACGGTCTCTCGGTCCTCTTGCTCAATATGGACACACCGCCGCCGAGCGGAAGTGTGCCGAAAGCCCTGTTTTACGGCTTTGCCGCGGCGCTACTCGGGATCTCCGGGTTCGAGAGCTCGTCCAATTTTGTGGAAGAGCAGGCCGAAGGTGTGTTCCCGAAAACGCTCCGCAATATGTGGGTGGCGGTCAGTGTTTTCAATCCGTTGATGGCCTTTCTCGCGCTCGCCATCGTCCCCATCGGGGAGGTGGGCGCGCATCAAGAAGATCTCCTGGCGCATATGGGAAATCTCGCGGGCGGCCAATGGCTGTCTTATATCGTCTCTATAGATGCCACGCTAGTCTTGAGCGGCGCGGTCCTGACCTCCTTCATAGGCGTCACCGGGCTCATAAAGCGAATGACCCTCGACCGCGTGCTACCTCAGTTTCTTCTGCGCACGAACAGGTGCGGCACTACACATTGGATCATCCTGGTCTTTTTCCTGCTCGCCATATCGGTGCATTTCATCACCCAAGGAGAGATTGGGGCCCTCGCAGGTGTGTACACGATCTCCTTTCTTTCGGTGATGGCGCTTTTCGGGATCGGCAACGTTCTTTTGAAAGTGAAACGCGCCAGGCTCCCACGGCCGTCGAGAGCGCCCTGGCCCGTGGTCCTTCTCGGCATCGCCGCAGTGCTCGTGGGTCTCGCCGGCAATTACCTCAGCAACCCGGAATATTTCTGGGTGTTCCTCCAATATTTCATCCCCACCGTGCTCGTAGCCTTCGTGATGCTCGGACGCATCGGGTTGCTCAAAGTTTGTCTGTATTTTATCCGACGGATCAGCCAGACCATCGCCGGGATCACCTCGTCTCTGGCCAAAGGTCTTCATGACAAGATCGACGAAATCAACTCGCAGCAGATCGTCTTTTTTACCCGCGGCGACAGCATCAACAACTTGAACGAAGCGATGCTATACGTGCGCAACAACGAACATACCAATAGTGTCAAGGTCGTGACGGTGGTCGAGGACGAAAAAGACGTGCCGCCGAGACTGAAAAAAGACCTCGAGTTCCTCGACGAGGCTTATCCCGAGATCGACATCGAGTTCGTCGTTCACATAGGGGAGTTCGGCCCCAAGCTCATCAAGAAGCTTTCCAAAGAATGGAACATCCCGGCGAATTTCATGTTCATCGCCTCGCACGGCGACCACTTCCTCTACGGCTTGGCCGAGCTGGGTGGCGTTCGTCTCATTATCTAGGCAGCCTACCCTTCGCGGCGGATCAGGAGGAAGGCTTTGATGAACGGGTCGAGGTCGCCATCCATTACGCGATCGACGTCGCCTACCTCGACTTTGGTGCGGTGGTCCTTGACCATGCGGTAGGGCTGGAACACGTAGGAACGGATTTGGTTCCCCCAGGCGATGTCCTTCTTGCTGTCGTGCATGGCGTCGACCTTCTCTTGTTTTTCTCTCATCTTAAGGTCGTATAGACGCGCCCGAAGTACCTTCATCGCCATATCTTTGTTCCGATGCTGGGAGCGCTCGTTCTGACACTGTGTGACGATGCCTGTCGGAAGATGTGTGATCCGGACGGCGGAATCCGTGACGTTCACGTGCTGTCCGCCCTTGCCACTCGAGCGATAGGTATCTATGCGCAAATCCTTTTCGTTGATGTCTACCACAACGTCATCGTCAATCTCGGGGAAAACGAAAAGCGACGCAAAGGAAGTGTGCCTTCTCTTCGCCGCATCGAAAGGCGAGATTCGCACGAGGCGGTGGACGCCCACCTCCGCGCTCAGATAGCCGTAGGCGTAAGGACCCGTGACCGTGAACGTGGCACTCTTGAGCCCAGCCTCTTCCCCCTCCTGGTAGTCGATCATCTCGGTCTCGAAACCGCGGCTCTCCGCCCAGCGCAGATACATGCGCAGCAGCATCTCCGCCCAGTCCTGAGATTCTGTGCCGCCCGCCCCCGGGTGGATGCTGACGATGGCACTCGTGGCGTCGTTCTCTCCGCCTAGAAGTTTTTGAAACTCGGCGGCCTCGACTTCCTCCTGCCACGCGTCGAGATGGGTGATGAGATCATCGGTAACGTTCTCCCCTTCCCGCGCCCATTCCACGAGCGTGCTCACTTCTTCTTCGCAGTCGTTGAGCTTCTCGATGAGATCGAGATCGGTACGAAGACGGCTCCGCTCCCGGGAGAGTTCCTGACCTTTTCCCCCTTGGGACCAGATGTTGGGATCAGAGAGTTTTTGATCGAGCTCGTGAATAGATTTTTCTAGGGCAGCTTGGTCAAAGATAGCCTCGAACATCGCGGGCGCGACGGCCGAGATTTTCTGAACGCTCGAGAAGATCCTCAATCATGATATTCGCTCGCTCCGTGATCTTGATGCTACTGCGTGATGTAGGGTTTGAACCTTTCCTCGTCGCGAAGCTTCTGGACGACCCTTTCCGCTTCGGCACGCGTCGCAAAGCGACCTACACGCACGCGATGTAGCCCAGCCTCACCGCCAGCCTCCATATACGTGCGATAGTTCTTGTTCTTGAGTCTGGACAAGAGAGACTGCGCCGCATCCTCGGTCTTTAGCGCTACGACTTGAACGGCAAAAGCACCTTCAGCGCCGCCAAGTGTCGCCACCCGCCGCACCGGAGCTCGCTTGGGCGAAGGCGGGGGCTCGCGCCTCGCCTTGCGCAGCATCGTTTCCGGACTGTCGGATTTAACCGTCTCGAGCTTGCTTTGCACCTTGCCGGTATCCAGCCGATCAGGGTAATCGAGCTTCGGCTTATCCGCACTCGCTCTCGCTTTGATCTTCTCCGCGGATTGCGTCAACGTTCCGTCGGCGATGTCGTTGGGCACAGCGGCAAGCGTCGCATCCCGGACACCCCTGCCCACCATCACGCCGCAGAGGAAAACGACTACCGCGATGGCTAGGGTCGCCATGAAGAAAAAGACCAACTGCTTGTTGTTCAGCTGGACTTCGTAATACGCCCCATCATCGTATTCGGCCATCTCACTACCAACTCCTTTGACCCCAAAAGCTAATATCTTACTTGAGACTAAGTATTCTAACCCAATATCAACATTGAAGGGGGAAATTCTTATCGTGGCTGCTCGCAGACCCGGCCTAGCGGGCTCAAGCACTAGATTGCCAGGTAAACCTGAAAGCGTTCTAAATCCAGTCCTGACTCAGGATGCTCGTCGCTACAGCTTCCTGCTCGCTCTTGCCTAACTGACGACCAATCTCGAGAAGGAGGGCGCATAGGTGAGCTCGTTGAGCCCATCAACAAGGACAGCCCTCTTAGCCTCGTGTGGCTTGTCGCCTAGATTCTGAAGCAGCTGGTCGAAATCCACTCGCCCGGCCGTGCCGAGCTCCACGCTCTCGAAGAGAAGCGGGAACTGCGTGGTGACGTCGGCCATAACGCCCGAGCTGAACTCGAGGGCCGCTTCGCCTTCGAGCTTGCGGCTGAGATAATTACAAACGCGCTCGAAGTTGCGGTTGTAGTGCTCGACCACTTCCTGGAGCTCGTACTCGAGCTCGATACCGCGTTTTTCCGATTCGTGCGTACCGCCGCGCTCGACAACGCCAGCGGCGAGAAGACCGAAGAGGATGCGCAAGGTCTCGAAGTTCGGCAGATAGCTCATCGTGAGAATCTGCTCGACGTTGATGCGTCCGTTCACGAGCGAATGGACATGAGATTCGTCTTCGTCGAGGCTCAGTTTGTAGATCAAACCGTCGGCATCGTCCGACGGTCGCAAGACGGCTTCGAGCGGGCCGACCCCAGCATACATCCGCGTAAAATCCTTGAGCCGACGAATGCCTTCCAGGATGACGTTCTCGGAGTCGAGATCGAGCACCATCGGCCCGTCAGCGGTGAGGTCCTTGATCACGAACTCGTACTCGCCGCGAGTCCACACGAACAAGCTATAGACGATCGCTTCCGCGTGCCGATGGATGGCAACGAAAAGATCATCCGGGGTAATGATGCCCTGCTCGACGAGCACGGCGCCGAGCTTCTTGTCCGGCTGTATTTTCTTGCTCGCCTCGAGGAACTGCCGAACCGTGATTTTGCCCGTCTTCAGCAAGAACTCGCCGAGCCGATCGTCCTGTACGTTCGACATCGCGTAGATGATGGGGCCTTCTTTGAAGTAAATGGCCTTCCATCGTCCAGCGTCGTGGAAATTGAGAATCCCTATCTCTTTGCTCCGGCTGATCGAAGCGAGTAGCTCGGGCAGGCTCGACTCGGACAAAGAGCCACGAATCGTCAGCTCTTCGGCTGGCATGGTCATGAAAGCTCCTCCTGGAAGCCCCGCATGGTTCTAGCCCTGGCTACTAGTCCTTGGCCTTTTTGTCCCTCCACTCATTGAATTTGTCAAGGAGTGGCTCGAAGAGCTCGATGGGTAGCGGAAAAATGATCGTCGAGTTCTTCTCGCTTGCGACCTCCGTCAGCGTCTGAAGATAGCGAAGCTGCATACCCAGAGGGTGCCTGCCGACAATATCAGCCGCCTTCGACAGATTCTCGGACGCTAGAAACTCGCCCTCCGCGTGAATGACTTTGGCTCTCTTCTCACGCTCGGCTTCCGCTTGCTTGGCGATCGCACGCTGCATCTCCGTCGGCAAGTCGACATGCTTGACCTCCACCGACGTGACTTTGATCCCCCACGGATCGGTGTGCTTGTCAAGGATGTCCTGAAGCTGCATGTTCAGCCGGTCTCTCTCAGCGAGAAGATCGTCGAGCTCCGCTTGCCCCAGAATGCTCCGAAGCGTCGTCTGCGCGAGCTGGGACGTCGCATAGCGAAAATCTCCTACTTCGACGATAGCTTTGATCGGCTCGACGACGCGGTAGAACACGACGGCGTTGACTTTCACCGAAACGTTGTCTTTGGTGATGATGTCCTGTGGCGGCACGTCGTGCGCGTCGACCCGCAAGTCCACCTTCACCATACGATCGAACGGCGCGAAGACGAGAACGAGTCCCGGCCCTTTGGGCCTCGGGATCAAGTTGCCGAGACGGAAGACGACACCGCGCTCGTACTCGTTCAGAACCTTGACCCAGTTGAGGAAAAAAATCGCGACGACGATGATCACCGCGAGCGTACCAATTGAAAGTCCACCAGGCATGATGTCCCTCGTTTATGACGATTCCGGATCGCGCTCGACATGTAGCAGCAACCCGTCGACGGATAAAACCCGGACGCGCTCGTTTTCCTGAACAGGCTCGTCCGCATGAGCGTCCCAGAACTCACCTCGTATGAAAACCTTGCCGCGACGGTCGATCGGCGTGCGCGCGGTCGCGGACTGGCCGACCAGACTCTCGTTGCCCGTCATCGGGGCGCGGCGCTGCGCCTCCAGCATTTTGCGGCCGAGGGCGATGATGACTACGCCGAGAAGAATGGCGACCGGAAGCACCATAGCCCAGCTCACGCGAAGTGCGGGCGTGGGGAGCGGCTGTTCGTCGAACAGCAACAGAGCACCGAGAACGAGCCCGACGACGCCTCCCGTTCCTATGATTCCGAACGACGGCGTAACCACTTCCACAATAAGAAGCCCGAAACCAGCGACGAGAAGAATGACCCCGACGATGTTCACCGGCAGAATCTCGAAGGCAAAGGCCGCGAGCAGGAGCGCGACAGCGCCGAAAATGCCTGGAAAGAGCAGGCCCGGATTCGAGAACTCCATATAGAGCCCTGCGAGACCCATCATTCCCAAAAGAAGCGCGATGTTCGGGTTCGCGATGAACGCGAGGATTTTTTGCTTGCGCGTCATCTCGCGGAGCACCACGACTTTCCCCGCCGTCGCCAACACGATCTCAGCGCCTCCCGGTCTCGGGATCGTCTTTCCGTCGAGAAATTCGAGCAGCTCGCTTTCGCTGCTCGCGATGTAATCGATGAGACCTAGCTCGCGGGCTTCGGAAGCCGTCCACGAGAGCGTCTCCGTTACCGCTTTCTCCGCGATTTCCGGATTGCGATTCCGCCGCTCCGCGAGCGAACGTGTATAAGCAGCCGCATCCGAGGTCACTTTTTTTTGCAGCGTCTCCTGCAGCTCCTGTCCACTACCGGATATCGGCGTTGCCGCCCCGGTATTGGTGCCCGGCGCCATCGCGGCGACGTCTGCGGCGATCATAATGAGAAACCCAGCCGAGGCCGCATGGGCTCCGGCCGGCGCAACGTAGACGACGACAGGGCGCTCACTGTTGAGCATGACCTCGATCATATCCCGCGTTGCGGAGAGCAGCCCGCCAGGTGTTTTGAGCTGGATGAGCACGAGCTCGGCATCATCTTCGGCCGCGGCGTGGATGGTGTCGATGACGTGCCCCGCGGTGACGCCGTGGATCACATCGTCCAGGACAACTTTGTAAATCGGCCCTGCGGACGCGCCGACACTCGCTGCTAAGCCTACGCAAAGGCCAATACAAGAGATTGACAGGACGCGAGTTATTCGCATGGACCCTCGAATTATAGAATTTCGGTCCATCGCTGTCAAGACAGAAATCCCGTTAAGTCCCTATAGAACAATTGCTTAGGGACCACCTCTGGCGTGTTTGCCTTTCACGTGCTAGTGTCGCAAATACGCTGAGATGCTCGCCCATCCCCGCCTCTCCGCTGCCGCGGTCGCGCTCCTCTTCGTCGTGCTGACGGCGCTTTTTGCGTGGCCGCTCAGCACCGCGCCGGGCACACAGGCCCTCGATCTCGGTCCGGATACCCGTCTGTTTCTGTGGACACTCGGCTGGGATGTCCACGCCCTCGCGCACGCGCCCCTTTCGATCTTCGATGCGAACATCTTCTATCCAAAGCGCAACACGCTCGCTTACTCGGAGCATCAAATCGGAAGCGCTCTCGCCGCGGCACCCGTGCTGCTCTCCACCGGAGAGCCCCTGCTCGCGATGAACCTCGTCTTGCTCGCCTCGTGCGCGCTTTCAGGCTTCGGCGCCTTCCTGCTCGCGCGAGAGCTCGGGCTCGGGACGTGGGGCGCTCTCCTCGCGGGCATCGTCTTCGCCTTTACCCCACCACGATTCTTTCGGCTAGGCCAACTGCATCTGGCTACGGTGCAATGGATCCCATTCTGCCTCCTGTATCTCCACCGCTACGCGCGCAAGGGCTCCACGCGACACCTCGTCGCGGCGTGTCTTTTTTTCTCGCTGACGGCTTGGTCCGGTGGTCAAAGCGGCCTTTTTCTCGCCCTCACGGCCGCGAGCTTGCTCCTTTACCTCCTTCTCTTTGGCGAGCTCGGTCCTTCGAGCCGCCTCTCGAAGGACATCGTGGTGGCCACGGTCTTGGTCCTAATCCTCAACGTGCCGTTCTTGCTTCCTTATCTCAGCGTTCAGGAAGAGCTCGGGCTCGAGCGTAGCTTGGCGGAGGCCACATTTTGGTCGCCCAACGCGGAAAGCTTCCTCGCCTCGCCCACACATGCGCATCGAGCCGTTTGGCAGCTCCTCGGATGGCAAGCTCGCATCGCGCGCGAGGCGAAAGCGTTCCTGTTTCCTGGTTTCCTTCCCATCTTGCTCGCAATGGCGGCTCTCTCGGCCAGCAAGGGACGGCCGACGACTACAAAAACTGGAGGGTCACCCTCACTGCTTCTCGACGTCACCATCATCGCAGTCGTGCTCTTTGCGATCCTGATCGAGGCCGCGGGGGGCCTACGAATCGGGAGCGTCTCCGCGAGCAGCGGTTGGAGCGCGTTCGTCGTCGCCGCCATCCTTCTCGGCACTCGCGTCGCGATCTATCGCCGAACGCCTTTCGCACATGGTTATCGTCGAGGGCTCCGGAGTTGGGCCGAGGCTCGCATGGGAGTCCAGGCGGCGTTTTATCTCGGCCTCACCTCGCTCACGCTCTGGGCATCGGTAGGCCCCCAAGCCGGGCTTTATGCGGCGCTCTATCGATGGCTCCCTGGTTTTGATTTCATCCGTGTGCCGTCGCGGCTGACCATTCTCACGGTGCTGGCTCTCGCGATGCTCGCAGGCTTCGGGGCTGAGCGCCTCGCTAAGAGGCGACCCTTGTTGGGGCCGCTCTTCGCGGTGTTCATTTTGGTCGAGCTCGCCGCGTTCCCCCTCGACACACAGCTCTACGCCGTGACGTCGACGCCGATGGATAACTGGCTGAGAGACCAATCCGACCGCGCGCCTATCGTGGTGCTCCCGATTCCGGATCCGGCTGACGATGTGGAAGCGGCACGTCACCACTCACGCTATATGCTCAACGCGCTCGTGCATCTGCGCCCGCTCGTGAATGGCTATAGCGGCTTCACGCCGCCATCGCACCGCCGGCTCTTTCAAATTCTTGGGAGCTTCCCGGACGACTTCGGCCTGGCCGAGCTCGAGAAGCTCGGTGTGCGTTACGCTGTGTTCCATCGCAGTGGCTACGACGCCCGCGGGTGGGAAGCGGTGCTCGAGGGCGCGGCTCGCCACGCGGACAGAATGGAGCTCAAAGCGTCGTTCCAAAGGGGCCAAGCGGGCGAAGGAGGCCGCGTCTACGAGCTTATCCGCTGAGCTTCGCGTCGTGGATGGTGATGAGCTTCGTGATCTCGAAGTTCTTCTCGCCGCCCGGCGTCTGGACGTCGACTTCGTCGCCCTCCTCTTTCCCCATGAGCGCACGCCCAATCGGGGAGCTCGTCGAGATAAAGCCCTTCGACACGTCCACGTCCTCACTTATGACGAGCTTGTAGACAACTTCCTGTTCCTTGTCCAGGTCGTATAATGTAACCTTGGAGCCCAACGAGACTTTGCCCTCGGGTATCTTGTCAAAACTGACCATCGAGAGCTCGCCGAGACGTTTCTTGAGCTGGCCGAGCCTCGCATTTACATAACCCTGGCGCTCCTTGGCGGCGTCGTAGTCGGCATTCTCGGAAAGATCCCCGTGCTCTCGGGCAACTTTGAGCGCTCTTGGGAGTTCTACGTGGAGCTCCTCTTCCAATTTCTTGATCTCTGCCTTGAGTTTGTCGATGATTTGATGGCTCATGGGATTTTAGAATGATAACCAGACCGTTCGCCTTCTGCAAGGGATAGATGAAACGCATCGAGAGCCCCCAAAACCCGCTGGTGAAAACGATCCGCCGCCTCGCCCAGCCGCGCCAGCGCGAAGACAAGTTCTTGCTCGAAGGGCGCAAGCTCGTCAATGCCGCTCTTGAAGCGCGCATCGCCCAGATCGACACGGTGGTGGTCTCGAGCACATTCGTCGGGAGCGTACCCGAGAATGTTCGGGCCGTGGAGCTTCCCGAGCAACTCTTTACGAGCGTGAGCCACCTGGATTCGCCCGACGGTATCCTCGCGGTGGCGAAGCGTCCCCCACGCGCAGAGCTTCAAAGCGGAGGTCTACTCGTCGTCTGCGCCGGCATTCAAGATCCCGGCAATCTCGGCGCCATCATACGCATCGCGGAAGCCGCCGGCGTCTCGGCGCTCGTCACGCTTGCCGGATCGGCGGACCCCTTTGGTCCAAAAGCGGTTCGCGGCTCCATGGGGAGCGTGCTGCGTCTTCCCATCTGCGCGCTCGAGAGCCGAAACGCGCTCGCAGCGCTCGAGGGGTTCCGCCTTGCAGCCCTCGTCCCTCGAGACGGGATCGACTACCGAGAAGCGGACTACGCGCGCCCGATGGCCATCCTGCTAGGACGCGAAGGCGCCGGCTTGAACCCATCGCTCCTCACCCGAGCGGAGCTCGTGCTCACCATTCCGATGCTAGGCGAGGTCGAGTCGTTGAATGTAGCTACGGCAGCAGCGCTCGTTTTGTTCGAGGCGGCTCGACGGGGGACCTAGACGGGAGTAGGCTTCTGCTATGGATCAACAACAGCTGTTCTCGAAAGCCTCCGGCATCGGAGGGCCGGCGCCGCTCGCGGAGCGGATGCGGCCACGCGATCTCGACGAGCTCATCGGGCAAGAGGAAATTACCGGCCCGAGCACAACGCTCTTTGCCGCCATCGAGAAAGACCAGATCGGCTCGCTGATCCTTTGGGGTCCGCCGGGCTCCGGCAAGACCACCCTCGCACGGATCATAGCGGAGCGCACTCAGTCGCGCTTCGTCCCGTTCAGCGCGGTCCTCTCCGGCATCAAGGAAATCAAAACGGTGATGAAGGAGGCGGAACAGCAGCGTCACATCTATGGCCGTCGCACGCTCTTATTCGTCGACGAGATTCACCGATTCAACAAAGCGCAGCAAGACGCCTTCCTCCCTCATGTGGAGAGCGGCAACGTCATTTTGATCGGCGCGACGACAGAGAACCCTTCCTTCGAAGTAAATGCCGCCCTACTCTCGCGATGCCGCGTGCTCATCCTTCGTCAGCTCACGCCGGAAGAGCTCGTTATTTTGATGAAACGCGCGCTCGAGGACGAAGTGAACGGGCTCGGTGGATCCCTTCGCGTCGACGCGGAGGCCCTCGAGTGGCTCGCGCGCCAGGCGAACGGAGACGCACGATTCGTATTGAACGTGCTCGAAGCTTTGACGCCGATGGCCGGGGACGACCGTGTGCTCGGCGTCACCGAGCTCGAGAGCGCGCTCCAGCGAAAAGCGCTTCTCTACGACAAGAGCGGCGAACAGCATTTCAATATCATCTCCGCGCTCCACAAGTCGATCCGAAACTCCGATGTCGATGCGAGCCTCTACTGGCTCGCCCGCATGCTCGAGGCTGGAGAAGATCCGCTCTACATCGCGCGGCGGCTCGTCCGCTTCGCGTCCGAAGATATCGGCCTCGCCGAGCCCGGGGCGCTCGCCCAAGCGGTCACCGCCAAGGAAGCCTTTCATTTCATCGGCATCCCGGAAGGCAAGCTCGCTCTCGCGCAAGCGGTCGTTTATCTCGCGGCCGCGCCCAAGTCGAACGCCGTCTATCGCGCATACGGCGCCGCGGCGAAAGACGCGCTCGAAGATGCGACCGAGCCCGTTCCCCTTCATTTGCGAAACGCGGTCACGGGTTACATGAAAGCTTGGGGCTACGGCAAAGGCTACGAATATGCTCACGATATTGAAGAGAAGATCGCCGGCATGGAATGCCTCCCCGAGCGGCTGCGCGGACGCCGCTACTACGTGCCGACGGAGGAAGGCTTCGAAAAACGCATGGGCGAGAGGCTCGATCAAATCAAAAAGACGCGGGAGAGGTTGAGAAACAAAGACCGGTAGCATATCTTCTCTGTACTATTTGGTCTGTATTGGCCCGATTGAAAAATGAGCAACGTCCACACCATCCAACTGAGCGGCGGGAACGCGAACGCCATCGATGAGGCGCTTCTTGAAACTCTGACCGATGGGCTTCGCTCAGCGCTCGACACGGGAAAAACGGCCGTGGTCCTCACAGGTTGCGATCGATTCTTCTCGGCCGGCCTGAACCTCAAAACACTTCCCGAGACCCGCGAAGGGATGGCTTCGTTCGTCGCGCGTTTCGAAGAGGCGAACATCGAGATCCTTCGATTCCCGCTACCCGTCGTCGCGGCCGTCAACGGCCACGCAATTGCGGGCGGCTGCGTTCTCGCCTGTGCCGCCGATTTGAGGATCGGCGCGAGCGGGAGCCACAAGCTCGGGGTCTCCGAAGTCACGCTGGGAATAGCCTTTCCCGCGAGCGCTTTCGAGATCATGCGGTACACGCTCACACCGTCTTTCGTCCCGGAAGTGCTCCTGGGCGGCAAGCTACTCTCGCCAGGAGAGGCACTTTCGGCCGGCATGCTCCACCATGTCGTAGCGCCGGACGAGCTTCTCGCCACGGCCACCGCACGAGCCGAAGAGCTCGGCTCGAAACCGCGCGCCGCCTTTCACCACAGCAAGCTCGCTTTGCGCGCACCGATGTTCGAGCGCATCGAGAAAACGCAAGAAGCGACGCGTGAGGAATTCCTCGAAACTTGGTTCTCTCCCGAAGTCGTCGAGCGTCGGAAAGCGATGCTCGGATGAAGCGTTTCCGGTTCCTCTTTCTGCTCTCAGCTCACCTGGATGCAGGCCAATGCATCCATCGCGGCGTTGGCGACGTTCGTATCCGAGGCCTCCACCACGGATTCTAGGACTGGCACGCTTCGAACCGAGCGGAGATTCCAGAGCGCTTCGAGGGCGAGGGCACGCGCGTCGCCCGGATCGCAGGCGAGCTGCTCGAGCCTCTCCACCGCCCACGCGTCGGCGCGCGCCTCGAGCCCGAGGCATGCGATAAGCACAGTCATCGCATCCGTGCTTTGAACGCTTCGCTCCAAGGCGGCGCGCAACTTGCGATCCACCGCTGTCGAAGGACGCGTTTCGCGAAAACAAGCGCAGGCGAGCGCGAGGTCTTTCTCGACGAGATGCTCGACCACATGGGGGCCATCCTTGCTGAGAGTACACAAGAAAGGCAGCGCGCCGTGAAACGGTCCGCGGCTCAAGTTCAACGGACGGACAGTATCGCCGTCGAGGTGGCGCCAGTCCGCGAGCTGAATCAAGTTCACGACGGTGCTAGGAGCGGCGGCCCGGAGCGCGTAAGCGGTCAGGAACTCTTGGAAAGCCAGGGTGGGAAACGCGAAGGCCGTAGGACCTCGCAAAAGTCAACTCTTTGAGACCTCGGCCATGAGCTCTTCGGCACTTATGGCGAAGGTGCTGCGAAAGGCGACCGCTTGGGCGAGCGCCGCGCGAACGCGAGCAGCTGTGGATTCCCGGCGCGCGCACCTAGCGTTCTCGCGAGCTGCACGTAAAGAATCTTTGCCGATTCGGCGCGAATCCCGCCATGGTCCATCAGGAAGTCCATCGCTTCCCATTCGGCAAATGGGAGCATCTCGACCCAATTCGGTATCTCGACCGCGCGCGGGCTCGGACGGCGAGTGCTCACAACGAAGCGGTTCAAGGGGTAGCGCCGCATGAAATGGTTCAAAGCATCGGTGCGGCGCACAGCTCCTAGAGCACTCAGGCCGTCGAGTCCGTCGAACAAGAACAGAAAGCGGCCCTCCTCGAGATCGCTCGTGAACAGATCCCGGTCGTACTCTGCCGAAAGAAGCTCGAAGAGATCCTTGGACCCGCTCAGGTCCGCAAGCTCGAGATAGATCGGGAGCGGCGACTTCTTTTCGTAGGCCAAGATGGGCTGCTCCGCTTCGTGGAACAAACGATAGAGGGCCATGCTCTTGCCGGAACCCCCTTCACCGAACAACAAAAGACGCTGAAAGCAGCGGGAAAGCTCGGACGCGCTCTTCGGCTGTCCCAGAAAATTGGCGGCGTGCACGTAGCCGACGAGCGGCTGCGTGCGGGGCATCCATCGCAGAAGCTGCGGGAAATAGCGCTCCGGTTTCGGCCAGATACGGTTGAGGCTCTCGCGCAAGCGACGGCGATAGCGACCCCTCGGAGATTTGGTAGGTATCGGTCGAGCTACCGCTCGAGGCGCTTTCGAAAATAACCGCATCTTCGCGCGAAAGATAGAGCGCGGGCATCATCCGCTCAGCCTGCGATGGAAATTGGAAGAGGGCCGCGCTGCACGCAGCCGCTAGCGCGGTGTCCACTGGCTGAATGGCGCCGAGCCCACGATAGAGCTCGAGCGTATAGAGCTCGAGAAGCTCGTCCGGCATGCTGTTGCATTGGCTGAGCATCGCAGGTACCGTTTCGAGCAGGCCGGCCGCCAAAGTCGGCGCTACCGCAGCCACTTCTCGGCCACCGCTCCAGATGACGAGGGACGGGCTGTTCCTCGCAAGCACTCGCGCCAAGGCGACGAGCTCGATCCCGCCATGCACCGTCCAGAAAACCGCTCCCTCGGGATCCCTGGTCGCTTCCGCAACGAGGTGCACGATGTCGAACTTCTGTGCGAGAAGCCCGCCAGGGCGTCGGCAGTGAGGTCGTCTCCATCAAACTCAGAGCCGGCTTCGACCACTTGGACGATGCCCTCGGATTCGAGCTCGGAGAGAGCTCGGGCGAAAACGCGAGCCACCCGCGTCACGCGCGACGGTCTGCGGTTCCCCCACGCGGGGCGCGACGTAACGTACGAGCGTCACTTCACTGTTCGTGCTCAAAAACTTCGATTCTCGGGTGTCGTAGAGGCACTCCCAAGGCAGGCGCGCCACGATCATGGGCTCGAGCTTGAGCCGCACCCGCAGCGTGGCACCGGTATGGCGCGCCTGCTCCAAAAGGTGGACGTAGAGGCGAAGGATCTCACCGTGAAACAACGCGTCGAATAGGCGAGCGCCCACATAGTGGAGCTCGCGCGCGTTCAGCTCATCCAGTCGATCCGCGAATTGAACGAAGCTGCGATCGTCGAAAGGCAGATAACAATGGACCGTTGGCGTCCTGCGGCCAAACTCCTCCTCTGCTCTGGCACGGAACATCCCCGGCATCTCGTCGGGCCATACCGAAACGAGTAGATCTCTATATTCAATGGACAGCATGACAACATTCGCCAGCCCTAGGGGGGAGAACGGGCACGACCCCGACCGTCTTCCAACGGTTAGAATTACCTATGAATGCTGTTCCTGTTAACCTAGCGCGATCGTCTTTGTCAAGGTTGGAGTAGTTTCCGATAATACCACGCCAAAGCAACGCGCACACCAAACCTGAAACGAACCCAGATCCTCACGCGAAGGCGAGTGAATGTCAAAACCATCGAAGGCGGAGTAATATTCCTGAATGCTGAATGCTGGGTCACGAATGAAAATTTGCTTGCAGCGTGATCTGCCGATAGTCATCGCCTTCGATCCGCACGTCCCGGCACATTTCGTATAGGCGTGATCGCAGCCGGGCGGTGATGCGATCCGCAAGCGTGGTCCCTGCCGCCCCCATGCGAGCGGATCCTTTGCTGACAGCAACCGGTCCGGTGCTCGTGGGCTTATCGGAGTAGTTGGTCGTGATGATGGTCAGCTTCTTTTCATTGTAGCGCTGATTGAGGATGTAGAAGAACGTATCGAGAACCCAGAGCGTCGGGCTTTCCCCTCCAAGGTCGTCGAGCACTAGCGGCTCTGCCTCGAGCACAGGCCTCAAGACCTCCATCTCCGTCGCCGCTGTGTCCGGATGATAGGAGCCTTTTATCTCGCGCAGCAAAGAGCGAAAGTCGCAAAAAAGTGCCGGCGCCGCAATCTCGCGCTCGAGCAGAATTCGCCGGACCACCGCCACCGAGAGATGGGTTTTCCCAACTCCCGGCATCCCGCTGAACAAGAGCCCCGCCTCGACATCGGGAAATCGATCCGCCCAACTCTCCGCGATTTTGATCACCCGTACGAGGCTCGGCTTCAATCCGTCGAAGGGACGCCCTCCGCTTCGCCCGTCGAACGCGCATTCTCGATATCGCGTGGGGACGCCGGCTTTCGCCATCGCAGAGTCGTGGCGGTCCCCAACCCAACAGGCGCAGCGGATGACCGCGTCGACTCCGTCACGCTCGACGCGCTTCCAGGAAGTGCCAGCGCATTCGGGGCAGTCGGCAGACTCGCTCAAGAGTCCTTCTTCACGAGATCGCGGGGAGGCAAGCGCACGAGAGCATTCTGGACACGGTCTTTCCAGCCGTCCTCTTGCCGCCCCATCTCCCGCTGAACGTATTCGATGAACTCGCTGATCTCGCCCTGCATCTTTTCCATCTTCTCCCGCATGTTGAGGATAATCTCCACACCCGCAAGATTGACACCCAAATCTCGCGTCAAATTCAAAAGCGTCTCGAGCTCACGCAAATCTTCTTCGGAATATAGACGCGTATTGCCTTCGGTGCGCGACGGGGCCAAGAGCCCCTCACGCTCGTAGAGCCGCAGCGTCTGAGGATGGATGCCGTAGGTCTCGGCGACGGCGCTAATCATGTAGTAGCCCTTGCCCTTGCCGCGATTGCGCGGGCCGTCTGAGCCCCCGGTTGTGGAGGCCCCCGACTTTTTCACGTCGGTGCCCCTTCTCGGCTCTTGCGGAGCGACTCGCGGGCTTCCATCGGGTTCAACCTGTCGAGCTCGCGCAAGAGCTCACGGGAGCGATCGTCGTAGACCGTCGGGGTCACGACGTGAATAACGACAAACAGGTCGCCACGACCCCCGGCGCTTCGACGCGAGGGTGCACCGCGTCCTGCTAGCTTCAGTTTCTGTCCCGACTGCACTCCCGCCGGCACGCGCAACGTGACTTCACCTTCCGGAGTCGGCACATCGAGCTTCGCACCGAGCGCCGCTTCGGCAAACGAGACCGGCACGGTGCAAAACAAATTGTCCCCTTTGCGCGAGAACAAAGTGTCTGGCTGGACTTGAACATGGATGTAGAGATCCCCGGGGCGGCCCGCGCCCCTTCCTTGATTGCCCATTCCTGGAACAGACATTTTGTCTCCATCCGAGACGCCGGCCGGGATCGCCACTGAGATCGTCTGCTCTTCTGTGGCGCGTCCGCCACCGGCGCAATCGGGGCACTTCTGGCGCGCAACCATGCCCGCGCCTCGGCACTTTTCGCAGGGCTTAGCGAAGAGCATGAACCCCCGCGTTTGTGTAGCACGGCCGCGCCCACCGCAAGCCGTGCAGGGCCGCGGCTGACTGGCGGGAATGTCCCCGAAACCTTCGCAGGTCTCGCACGAAACTTGCCGCCCGACACGAAAACGACTCTCGATCCCGTGGAGAGATTCATTGAAGGAGATATTCAAGCGGTGGTGAATGTCCTCTCCATCCAGGCGATTACTATCGGATCTCGCAGCCGGTCGGCGGAACAAGTCTGGAAAGATGTCTACTTCCCGACGTTCTTCGAGCGAGAAATCGAACCCCTCGAAACCGTAGCGGGCGGGCTCCGTGTGCGGCGGCGCCTCGGGCTCCGCCCCGATACTGTCGTAGCGCTCGCGGCGTTCCGGATCGACGAGAACTTCGAACGCCTCCGCGATTCGCTGGTAGTGGACCGCGGCGACATTGTCTCCAGGATTGATATCGGGGTGGTACTTGCGTGCGAGCTTCCGGAACGCGCGACGGATTTGTGTTCTCGAGGCGGTCGCCGCCACACCGAGAAGCACGTAATAGTCGTTCCGGGCCATGTTCGTTTCTGCCTATTTCTTTTCGTCCGGCTCCACGATCTCGGCGTCGATGACATCTTCGCCGTCCGACGCGGAACCTTCGGCAGCTTGCGACGCGTCGGCGCCGCTCTCATCGGTTTTTTGGTACATGAACTCGGCAAGCCGGTAGCTCGCTTTTTGGAGCACCTCCCGAGCGTTGCGAATCCCTTGGACCTCCGTTTCTTTGAGCGCTTTGCGGGCATCCTCGAGCGCCGCCTCGATTTGGGTGGCGTCCGATTCCGGGATCTTCTCCCGATGCTCGTTCAGAAGTTTCTCGGTCTGATGGATGAGGTTGTCGGTCTCGTTCTTCTCCTCGACTTCCTCGCGACGTTTCTTGTCGTCCTCGGCATTGAGCTCCGCGGTCTTGCGCATCTCGTCGATTTCTTGGTCGCTGAGCCCGCTCGAGACGGTTATCGTGATCGCCGTCTGCTTGCTTGTCGCCATATCCTTTGCAGAAACGTTCAAAATTCCGTTCGCGTCGATATCGAACGTGACTTCGATTTGCGGCACGCCGCGCACCGCCGGGGGCAAGCCCACGAGATGGAATCTTCCGAGTGTGCGGTTATCCGCCGACATCGATCGCTCACCCTGCAGAACGTGAACTTCGACCTGGGTTTGGTTGTCCGCCGCGGTCGAGAACACTTCGCTTTTCTTGTGGGGAATGGTCGTGTTGCGCTCGATGAGCCTCGTGAACAAGTTGCCGAGCGTCTCGATCCCGAGAGAAAGCGGCGTCACGTCGAGGAGCAAAAGGTCTTTGACCTCGCCTCCGAGAACGCCTGCTTGCACAGCGGCGCCGAGAGCAACGACCTCATCGGGATTGACACCCTTATGGGGCTCTTTGCCGAAAAGCTCCTTCACGGTCTCTTGAACCTTTGGGATTCGGGTCGAGCCGCCGACGAGCACCACCTCGTCGATCTCGGAAGGTTTGATTCCGGCATCCTCAATCGCCTGCTTGCAAGGCGCGACCGTCTTTTGAACGAGATCGTCGATCAGCTGCTCGAGCTTTGAGCGCGTCAGACGTGCCGAGAGATGTTTGGGTCCGCTGGAATCAGCCGTGATGAACGGAAGATTGATCTCGGTCTCCATCGTCGAGGAGAGCTCGATCTTCGCTTTTTCCGCGGCTTCCTTGAGACGCTGGAGCGCCATCCGGTCTTTCGAAAGGTCCACGCCATCCGAGGCCGAGAACTCATCGATGAGCCAATCGATGATCCCCTGATCGATGTTGTCGCCACCAAGATGGGTGTCTCCGTTGGTGGACTTGACTTCCACGACGCCTTCTCCCACTTCCAGGATCGAGATGTCGAAGGTGCCGCCGCCGAAATCGAACACAGCGATCTTCTCGTCTTTCTTCTTGTCGAGACCGTAGGCAAGCGCCGCCGCCGTGGGCTCGTTGACGAGCCGCATGACTTGGAGGCCTGCGATCTCGCCAGCGTCTTTGGTCGCCTGGCGTTGGCTGTCATTGAAGTGGGCCGGAACGGTGATCACGGCTTGTTCGACCTTTTCGCCGAGATAATCCTCGGCAGCGGACTTGAGCTTTTGGAGCACCATCGCGGAGATTTCGGGCGGCGAGTAGTGGTGCCCTTTGATATCCACCCGAGCGTCACCATTTTCTTCCTGGACGACCTTGTAGGGGACCATTTGCATTTCTTCAGATACCTCGTCGAAACGACGCCCCATGAAACGCTTGATCGAGAAAATCGTGTTCTCGGGGTTTGTGATAGCTTGTCGCTTGGCGACTTGTCCTACGAGCCGTTCGTTGCCTTTTGCGAAAGCAACGACGGAAGGCGTCGTGCGACCGCCCTCGGGATTCGTGATGACCGTTGGGTTCCCGCCTTCCATGACGGCCACGACCGAATTGGTCGTTCCCAGGTCGATCCCGATGATTTTGGACATGGGTGCTCCTTCTCTGTTTCTCTGGATTCAGACAGAGATTCAGTCAAACAAAACCATACGATATGAGTCCGATTTTGTCAATTTTCTTGTCTCGAAACGAAGACAATGTTGTCCCCGAAGGGTGACCTCGATCACATTTCGACCACGAGTATGGTCTCACGCAACCTCTTTGTTACCAACTCTTTCAATCATTTGCCCGCGCGGACGGCTCCGTGGTATAGAGATTGCACGTGAGATGATTGGGCGTTTCGGGCGCCCGTTCATTCTCAGGAGGATCGGGAAATGACGAGGAAAGCATCTGTTCTCGGTATTTGTACGCTGATAGGGCTCGCCGCTCTGCCAGTCACGAGCCTCGCTCAGGAATATTCTTACGAGAACGCCTACATCCACTACGTCGACGGAGACGTCACGCTGCAACGAGCGACGGAACCCGAGCCCGAGCCCGGAGCCATCAACGTTCCCATACTTTCGGGAGATCGGCTCTGGACCCATGCGAGCTCGCGTGTGGTTGTCCGTTTCGGCGACGGTACAGTCCTTCGCCTCGACGAAAGCACGAAAGTCGACTTCGTCGCTTTCGATGGCGAGCCCAACATCGTGCTGTGGAACGGAAGCGCCATCCTGAAACTCGGCGCCAGCAGCGCAAAGCCTCGCATCGACTCCCCCGCCGGAAGTGTCTATCCGCTATCTGAAGGTGTCTATCGCATCGATGTGCACGACGGCACGACCGTGACGCTATCCGTGTTACTAGGCCGCGCGGAGCTCGCGAGCACCGAAGGCTCCGTCCTCGTCAGCGCAGACGAGCAAAGCTTTGTCGAGGCGTCCCAAGAACCGCGGTCCCCTTCTACGCCGCTGGCCTTCGACGTGGCGAGCGGCGACGCTTTCGACCGATGGAGCGCAGAGAGGGATCTCTACCAACCTCGACGACGCGAAGTGCCTCTCGCCGAAGTTCCCGAAGAGGCCCATCACTACGTCGACGAGCTGAGCGAGCACGGCGAGTGGCGGGAGAACGAAGAGCAAGGTTATGCCTGGTACCCGAGCGTGAGCGTCGGGTGGGCGCCTTACCGTTACGGCCGTTGGGGCTACACGAATTACGGCTATACGTGGATCTCCTACGAGCCATGGGGATGGGCGCCTTATCACTACGGTCGCTGGGGTTACAATCACCACGGATGGCATTGGGTTCCCGGTCACCATTGGGGACCTGCTTGGGTCTCCTTCGCCATCGGATCCTCGTGGGTCGGTTGGAGCCCGCTCGGCTATTACGGCGGCCCTGTTTTTTCTTACGCCTCCCTCCACCACGGGTACAACAATCACGGCTATAACGGCCGCAACCGTGGCGCCCGTTACCGTGGCGGCACAGCTGTTCCGCGCCACATCGACGACGATGGTGCCGGATGGAACTTCACAAATACGAATAACTTCGGACGCCGTGGGCGACAGGCCCGGCTGCGCGTGGACCAAGTTCGTGCGACGTCGGGCGCTGCCGCACTCCACGCAAACGCCGCCGTCTTGGATCGAAACTTGACGCCTCATGCGCTCGACGCGCGTGGCAGTGCTCAGGGAAGGCTGGGACGATCTCGAGGTGTAATCCTCCGCGCAGCGCGAACGCCGAGCGCACGACCCCGGACCGCTTCGCCCGGGACGAGCTTGCAGCGGGCGCAGAATCTCGTCAGCAGAGAGAACACGACAGTGATCCGGCGCAGCAACACGACCGAGCGCGCCGCGGCTCGAAGATTAAGCGCGGGCCGCTCCGGCACGATGAGGCGCGGGGCGTCGAGCACAACCCTGAGGGCGATCACTAGAAGTGGGTCTCAAGAACGCGACGAGAGCCAAACGACGACGCACACTTTTCGCACCCCCAACGCGACGGGCAGTTGGTCCGGAAACCGCACCGAGCGCGCAACATCCACCGGCACTCCACGCACGCCCGCGGCAGCGACCACTCAGCCTACAACACGCTCGAGGAATCGGTCCGCGCGCGTCACGACACCCCGCACGCCCACCACGACGGGCAGTCGTTCCGCGAATAGATCGCGTAACCGCACCGAACGTGCAACGCCCACCCGCACATTTCGCACGCCGAGCTCAGGTAGCGCCACGCGTTCCAACCGTTTGGGAACCACCACGCGTTCCAACCGTTTGGGAACCACCACGCGTTCCAACCGCTCGGGCACCACCACGCGTTCCAACCGCTCAGGTTTCCGGACACGACAGCGCCGTGCACCAGCCGCACCACGCCCCAGGTCGAGCACACCGCGTGGGACCACGAGAGGCACTCGCGGCACCACGCGAAGCCGACCATCTGGCATGAGCTCGACCGCAAGACCGTCACGCGGCGGGTCAGCTACCCGGGGCACACGCTCATCCTCGCGCCCGTCGTCGTCCCGTGGCACCCGAGGCTCCCAAAGCCGAGGCTCAGCCCGCTCCCGAAGCAACAACAATCTCTAGACGCCATAAGATCGAACAAAAGATCTAGCCAGGTAAACCTGAAAGCGTTCTAAATCCAAACCACACAGCTGACTCTTATCCCCACATCCCCTTGCCTTTAAAAACGCCGCTAAAAGCAAGGAGATGTGGGGATAGGAGGGGATGTGGGGATAAGAAAGAATTTGCTTCAGAACGTGGTACCAAATCCTCGGTTCTGACGGGTTAGGGGCTAAGCCGGCAAGTAGAGCTCCTCTCTTCTTGCTTTTCTTCTCTTTGCAGCTTTGCGGCTTTGCGTTTCGCTTTCCTTATTTTGATCTTTCTTGAGCTTTGACGCTCTAGCGGATACGAAAGATGCGAGGCATTAGCAAGAGGAGCTCTTCTCGCGCTAGCGTGTCGACGAGGGCGAGGCGCTCGAGGAGCTCCGTTATGAGGCCTTCACGGGGACCGGCGAGTCCGACACGCAGGCGCTCCAACAGGCTGCGGCGGCTCGGGTAGAAGGCGATGCGCGCTTTCCGAAGATCGAGATGCGCTTTTTGGGCCGCGAGCCGAATGGCAGTGTTGAGACCGCCGAGCTCGTCCACGAGCCCAAGCCCGAGCGCCTGCCTTCCAGTCCAAACGCGTCCTCGCCCGGCCGCGTCGGCTTGCTCGATCGTGAGACCTCTCCCCTCGGCCACGACCGGTAAAAACCGGCCCGAGTAGAACTCTTCCAGATAGCGCCGATGCCACGCACGCTGCTCCTCCGTAAAGGAGCGCAGCGGAGAATGGATGCCGGCATTGCCTTCTAGGGCAATGGTCTCGCGGTGGATGCCGAGACGATCGAGCAAACGCCTCACTACAAACTTTCCCCCGATCACGCCAATGGAGCCGGTCAGTGATGTCCCCTCCGCGACAAGAGCACTCGCCGCCGCCGCGATGTAGTAGCCCCCGGACGCCGCGATGTTTCCCATCGAAACGACGACAGGCTTTTCCTTCACGGTAAGCGAGAGCTCGCGGTGAATGGCATCGGAGGCGATAACGCCTCCTCCGGGGCTCTCGATCCGCAGGACGATCGCGCGTACCCGTCGATCGCGTCTGAGTTTTTGGAGCGCTTCGCGCAGGGTGTTGGCCGAAGCCGTCGACCTGCCGACTCCTGTCGTCAAAACCCCCACGGCATGGAGCACCGCCACTCGTGGACATCGCCACCGTGCGACGCGCCCGAGCCAACCGGGCGACCCGTAGCGCGTGTACTCGATCCGTTTTGCTTTTTTACCAAGCGCCTCTTCGAAAAGCGTGTCGCAAGAATCCTCGTAGCCGAGCTCGTCGACGAGACCCGCTCGTTTCGCGTCCTCGGCCATATGCGGACCGGAAGCAATCGCCGCGGCGGCAGCATCCGGCGTCATATCGCGACCTTCAGCGATATGTCGGATGAATTGCTCGTTCATGTCCTCGAGAATGGATTTCATCTCTCGACGGTGCGGCTCCGACGAGCAGCGCTGCTCGAACATTTCGCCTGCGGATTTGAACTCACCCACCGCGTCGAGCTCCGGGCTCACGCCGAGCTCACCGAGTAAATCTTTGAAGAACAGCCCTTCGCTCGAGAGTGCTTGAAGCGAGAGCGTCGCACTTGGTGCGAGGACGATCGTCTCGCATGCGCAAGCCAAAAGAAACGTCGCGTTCGCAGCGCCCTCGATAAAGGCCACGGTCGCCTTTCCTTGACTCCGCAACGCGCGAATGCCCCGGTGCAGGCTCTCCGCTTGCGACCAACCGATCTCGATATCCGCAAGCTCGAGATAGAGCGCTCCGATGCGTTGATCCACACGCGCGCGTTCGAGAGCGCGCTCGATTTCGTGGAACGACGCTCCGGCCGAACGCGCCCATTCGAACCTTCCCGGCAGCTCACTGACACCCTTTGAGATTCGAATTTCGAGAATTGTTGGTTTCATTCTGCGATCACAGCTCGATCGGCTACATTGCGCCGCTGGACTTCATGGATGGCAAGGCCCCCGAGACCTGGTCGGAGTGGGACCGGAAACTCGAGCAGGCTCGCGACTTGCGGCGTGAGCGGCGTGCAAACAAGGTGCCCGCATGATCACTCTGATCCCAGGAGCCCCACTCCGTTCCCTCTCGCCCACAAGCAATAAGTACCAGAGAGCGGAGGGGGTGTCCAGGGCGGCGAAGCCGGCGCGCGTAGCGCGCTTTACCCTTGACGCCCCCGAGCACTCTGGTACGATCCCTGGGGCGAGAGGGGACATCCTGGCGCCCGGCATTGCGTTAAATTCGAACCGCGCTGTCATCTTCACGCTGAACCAATACAGTTCCAGCTAATGACAGGCCCCACGAAAGAGGGATTCCGTCGAGTTTCCATGAAGCGCTTCGTGGTGCCACCCATCCTGCACTTAAAGCAGCACTTTACTAGATTGGCGTTAACTGTGTCCTGAACGCCCCGGATCTGTTAGCAATATCGCCGTTATCAATCTTTTTAGACTTTTCTTATAGAGGATATTCTTAGAATATGCTTTGTCTCTAAATCCTACCCACTCAGAGGCTTCCCCCTACATTTAGTGGGTCCAATAGACCAACAGCCCAAAATCTAGTATTTTTTCCTTGACAGAGAATCGTGCTCCGCTTATAAAACTATTTCAAAGGTTCGCTCAGAAAGAACAACTAGGTAGTCGGAACTGCTGGCCTCGGCCAGCGGTTGATGTGCCCTCGTTTTGTCTTTTAGGACGTTTGAGGGAGCCGGGATGGTTCTCGCTGAACATGGGCCGGTTAACTAGATTTCCACGAGGTATCGGCGACTAAGCAAAGGCAGAACAGCGACACGAGCGCCGTAAAGTCGGCGGCTCGAAAATCGATTTTTTTCTCGCGACCGGAGGTGCACAAGATGGCGACGACGAAAAAAGATATTTCATTGGTGATGATGGAAAATAGTGCCTCGCCCGGAAAACCCGGACAAAAACACATGACCAGGAGCACGAACGGTCAGGATGCCGTCAAGAAGCGTTCGAAAGCGCTTCGATTCGAGCGGACATTTACCAAGAAGGGCGTCTCCCCCTACGACACCATCGAATGGGAGATCCGAGACGCGGTCATCACTGACGAAAAAGGTGGCATCGTCTTCGAGCAGAAGAACGTCGAAGTCCCGAAGAGCTGGTCGCAAATGGCGACCAACATCGTCGCGTCGAAATATTTTCATGGCCGGCTCGAAACGGATGAGCGTGAGAGCAGCGCGCGTCAGCTCATCGGACGCGTCGTCGACACGATGACGCGTTGGGGACGAGAAGGCGGCTATTTCGCCAGCGAGGACGACACGGAAACTTTCCGAGACGAGCTCATATTCCTGCTCTTGAACCAACACGCCTCGTTCAACTCCCCCGTTTGGTTCAACTGCGGCATCGAGTCGAAGCCCCAATGCTCGGCATGTTTCATCAACTCCGTCGACGACACGATGCAATCCATCCTGAACCTCGCGAAAACAGAGGGCATGTTGTTCAAATGGGGCTCGGGAACGGGCTCGAACCTCTCGACGATTCGAAGCTCCAAAGAAAGCCTCTCCGGCGGAGGCATCGCTAGCGGCCCCGTCTCCTTCATGAAAGGCTACGACGCTTTCGCCGGCGTCATCCGGAGCGGCGGCAAGACGCGGCGCGCCGCAAAGATGGTGATCTTGAACATCGACCATCCAGACATCATGGAGTTCATCGAGTGCAAGCTCCGGGAAGAGCACAAAGCTTGGGCTCTCATCGATGCCGGTTATGACGGTTCCTTCAATGGTGAAGCCTACGCGTCGGTTTTCTACCAGAACGCCAATCACAGTGTGCGGGTCACCGACGATTTCATGCAAGCCGTCGAGCAGGACAACGAATGGTCGACGCATTCCGTAAGAACAGGTGAACCTCACGACACTTACCGCGCGCGAGACCTACTTTACAAAATCGCAAAATCTACATATGTCTGCGGCGATCCGGGCATGCAGTACGACACCACCATCAATCGGTGGCACACGTCGAAGAATGCCGGACGCATCAACGCGTCCAACCCTTGCTCCGAGTACATGTATCTCGACGATAGTGCGTGTAATCTCGCGTCCCTCAACCTCATGAAATTCGTGAAGCCCGACGGTATGTTCAACGTCAAAGCATTCCAGAAGGCGGTCGATGTCGTCATCAGCGCGATGGAGATAATCGTCAGCAATGCTAGCTACCCAACGCCGACGATCGGGCGTAATTCGCAAAACTATCGTCCTCTCGGGATCGGCTATGCCAACCTCGGCGCTCTTTTGATGGATCAAGGTATTCCGTACGATGACGAGAAGGGCCGTGACACCGCCGCCGCCATCACGGCGGTGATGACGGGACAGGCCTATCGTCAGTCCTCACTCATGGCCGCCAATCTTGGCCCGTTCGAAGCCTACAACGAAAACCGCGAGCCCATGAACGAGGTCATGAAGATGCATCGGGACGCGGTCGAGGCCATCGATCCCAGTCGTGTCCAGCCAGATCTCTACCGTGCCGCCGTCGATACCTGGAACGAGGCGGTGCAGTTCGGCGAAGAGCACGGCTACCGAAACGGACAAGCTTCCGTCCTTGCTCCGACCGGCACGATCGGACTCATGATGGATTGCGACACGACAGGCGTGGAGCCAGATCTCGCGCTCGTAAAGTACAAGAAGCTCGTCGGCGGCGGGCTGATGAAGATCGTCAATCAGACGGTGCCTTCGGCACTGGCACGGCTCGGCTATCAAGAAAAAGAAGTCCACGCGATCGTAGATTACGTCCACGAGAACGGATTCATCGAGGGTGCGCCACTTTTTCGGGATGAGCACCTGCCAGTTTTCGACTGCGCGGTACAATCGCCCGGTGGCAAACGCGCCATCCACTATATGGGTCACGTCAAGATGATGTCGGCCGTTCAGCCGTTTCTCTCAGGGGCGATCTCGAAGACGGTCAACATGCCGAAAGAATCCACTATCGACGAGATCATGGGAACATATACCGAGGCATGGCAGCTCGGCTTGAAATCGATTGCCATTTATCGGGACAGCAGCAAGCGGACGCAACCCCTGAACACTTCAGCGCATAGAGACGTCCCTGAGGCCGCACGACCCGTGCAGCGCAAACTGCCCGTCGAGCGACAGGCCATTACGCACAAATTCAGCATAGCGGGACACGAGGGCTACATCACGGTCGGCATGTATGACGACGGCACGCCTGGTGAGATCTTCATCAATATGTCCAAGGAAGGCTCGGCCGTATCGGGCTTGATGGACGCTTTCGCTCGTGCCATCTCCTATGCGCTCCAATATGGTGTGCCGCTAGAAGTCCTCGTCGACAAATTCGCCCATACGCGTTTCGAGCCCTCGGGATTCACCGGGAACGATCAAATCCCCTACGCGAAGTCGATTACGGATTATCTCTTCCGTTGGCTGGCGTCGAAGTTCTTTTCGCCGGACAAGCTCGCACAAGCCGGGGTTCTCGAGGAGACTCGCACGATCGCGAATGGAGGGCCGCTTCATGCGGCTCCCATCTCGCGGCCGGCCGCCGCGAAACCGAAATCGGGAGCCCCGGATTCGATGACTTCGATGCCTCGGTTGTTCGAGGATGCTCCGCCGTGCTCCACCTGCGGCTCGATCATGGTTCGCAATGGAAGCTGCTACAAATGCCTCAATTGCGGCACGACTAGCGGCTGTTCATAAAGCGGCGTAGCCGCAACCAAACGCGGGAATGCCCACAGAAGCACAGAGCCACAGCGCGGCGGAGCGACGCGCCGAGCTCCACGAGCTGACTGCTGAATACTGACCGCTCGCGGGGAAGATTTGGTTGCGGCCAGCCGCGCTGTGTCTCTGTGGCCATGCTTTTTGGGCCTTGAAGACCGCGCAGAATCTTGCTAGCGAAGATTTGAGATAGACTCTCGCCAACCATGACCACCGCTTACGATTTCGAGCCACTGCCACCCGAGCTCGACTGTCTCGCCATCGACCCCGCACCCCTCACGCCAAGCGAGGACGAGCTTTTGCGCATGTATCGAGCCATGCGGCTCGCGCGCATTTTCGAAACACGGCTCGCCGCCTTGTACCGCCAGGGCAAGATCATCGGCGCCGTCTATCTTGGCACCGGGCAAGAGGCGATCGCGACAGGCGTGGCGTCATTGATGGACAAGAAGGACATCTTCAACACCGTCTCGCGGAACTTGGCGGCCTGGTTTTACCGTGGAGTGGAGCCGAAGCACGTCGTCGCCCGCTGGTTCGGCAAAGACATAGCCCCATCGCACGGCCGCGACTTGGGCCTGTTCCTCGCCGACCTCGAGACCTACGGCATCGCGCCCTATCACAACGGCTCGATGGCCTCGTGGATCCCGTCCGGGGCTGGCTTCGCTTTGGCGTTCAAGATGAAGCGCCAACCGAACGTCTACATCGCCTTCACGGGGGATGGCGCTACGAGCCCAGGCGATTTCTACGAAGGACTCAATCTCGCTTCGATTCACAAACTGCCGCTCGTCGTCATCATCGAGAACAATCAGTTCGCCTATTCCACTCCGATCCACAAGCAAATGCCCGTCGAGCGCGTCTCGGATCGCGGCCCCGCCTTCAACCTGTACACGGACGTCGCTTTCGGAAACGACGTCTTCAACGTCATCCGTCACGCCAAAAAAGCGATCAACCACGCTCGCAGCGGCAAGGGCCCAGCTCTTCTGGAGTTTCTCACTTTCCGCCGGCGCGGCCACGGCGAGCATGACGACGCGTCTTATGTCTCGCAGCAGGCGCGAGACTACTGGGCAGCGCGCGACCCCATCAAGCTGTACGAAGAATACCTTCTCGGTAAAGGCGGCCTTACGCCAACCGCGCTCGAGGCCACCGAGACCGAGTGCACCATCATCGTCGACGATGCGGTCCGCTACGCTGATTCTCTGCCTTTTCCTAAGCCGGAGTCAGCGACGACTCGGTTATTCGCGCCGAGATAGCTCCGAGCGCGAGCTCGTCGGTCACCTCATGTATGGTGACGCGGCGAAACGTGTTGCGAAGAGGCTCCCGCGAGACAACACCGACACGGAGGTAGTTGCTCGTGAGCCCGGTCCAAAGGCCATTCTGGTCTTGCTGCACTTCGAATAGTACCTCGACGTCCTTCTCGAGGTAGCGGCTAGCGAAGGCCCGGCGTTTCGCGGTTGAGAGCTCTCGGAGCGCCTGACTTCGCGCCTTGATGACATCTGACCTTACATGTCCGTCGAGACGGGCCGCCTTCGTGCCATAGCGCTTCGAATAGCTGAAGACGTGGAAATAAGCGAAGGGCAGCTCTTCTAGATAACGATAAGTCTCCTCGAACATCGCATCCGTTTCTCCCGGAAAACCGACAATGATGTCGGTACCGAGACCTACATCCGGAACGGTCGCGGCAACAAAGTCGACGAATTCCTTGAATTCCTCGGGCGTGTAGCGGCGATTCATCCTCTCGAGAACGGGCGCTTGGGCGCTCTGGATGGGGATATGCAGATAGTCGCAGAGCTTGTCCGAGCGCGCCATATGCTGGACGAGAGAGCGCTCGATCGTCGTAGGCTCGATTGAGGTGATCCGAATGCGCTTGAGCTCATCGACCTCCTCTAGTCTTTGGATCATTTCCGCGAAGCTCGTCCCTGCCTGGTAATAGCGGCCGATATTCACCCCCGTGAGAACGAGCTCCTGATAGCCCCGCGCGGTGAGCTCTCGCGCCTCCCTGAGAAGGTCGTTCAGATCGCGGCTTCGCTCGCGTCCTCGAGTGAACGGAATGATACAAAACGAGCAGAAAAAGTCGCACCCATCCTGTACTTTAAGATTTGCGCGCGTCGTGTGATACAGGCCAGTCCCAGGAACTTCGAAATCTCCGTCATCAATCAGATTCGAATGAAGCACGACAGGCTCTTTGAGCTTGCGCGGATTCTCGATGAATTTAGGGAACTTGTTCTTGTACTCGGTGCCGACGATCATGTCGATGCCGTCGATCGCACGCAACGCCTCTAGCCCCACCTGCGCATAGCAGCCCGTCACGACCACGAACGCCTCGGGCTGACGGCGCAGCGCTTGGCGAATGGCACTTCGGCATGCAGCCTCGCCCCGCTCGGTAACGGAGCACGTATTTATGACGACGAGGTCAGCCGGTTGGCCCCATTCGACGACGTCATAGCCCTTGTCTCGGAACGCTCCCGCGAGCGATGCCACTTCGGTTTGATTCAACCGACAGCCAAGCGAGTGAAATGAAGCCGTGGACATTTTGAATGGCGATTCGAAATGTTGCCTATATCCTGCTACCTGCAACCGGGCGCAAGCGCACACAGGGTAGCCGGTGGCAGATAGCGAGACGAATCGTGGACCAAAAGTATAACACGCAGGTACCGCATGGTTTCCAGGTCCGTACTAGGACTGCCTAACGCCAGATCCGGTCAGAGAAGCGACCAAGACTTCCGCTTGTTCGGCAGTGGGCTCGCCCTGTGCCCGTCGCACGAGCGCCAGCAGAATCCCGCACCGCTCGCACACCTGGACATGCTCATGCACCAGGAATCCCGGCATACCGCCCTGAAACAAAGCCGCAAGCTCGAACGCACTGTAATGCAAGACTCCCATAGCCGCTGTTCTCCCCTAGACTCAAAGGTATAGACGAACGAATCCGGCTCTTTCTCGCCTAGAGGTTCGGATTTTTCATGATTTTTTGGATTTCGTCTAGATCCGCGGACGCTGGAAGACCCCATCCCTCCTGGTAGCCGAAATGCTCGCGCACGCTCTTCGTCCGGAGCCGGTCGTCGACGATGTCGAGCTGGCTGGTGGAGACGAAGGACGGGTGAGGATGGCCGCACGCTCTCGACAGCAGAAGAATCTCTTTTCTGAGCGTCACGAGATAGTTGGCAAGCCGCGCGCCCTTCGACTGGACGTCGAGCCCCCGCATGAGCCAGGCGCTCTGTGTTGCCACCCCTGTCGGACAATGCCCCGTGTGGCAACGCTGGGCCTGGATGCAGCCCACAGCGAGCATGGCCTCCCGCCCCACATTGATCATGTCGCAGCCGAGCGCGAAAGCGAACAGGGACGACTCGGAAAAACCGAGGCGGCCAGAGCCGATGAACAAGATCTTCTCGGCAAGCGAAGCCTCTTTGAAAACGCGATAGACTTCGGCAAAGGCGATCTTGAAAGGCAGCGCGACATGGTCGGCGAAGACGAGCGGGGCCGCGCCCGTGCCGCCTTCACCGCCATCGATGGTCACAAAGTCGACTCCCCGCTCTGTCGTATCCATTTGATGAGCGAGACGCGTCCAAAAAGCCGTTTCACCCACAGCCGATTTGATACCCACGGGAAGCCCGGTAGCATCGGCGAGCTTTTCGACGAAGTCGAGTAGCTCGTCCTCGTCGCGGAACGCCGAGTGGATGGAGGGACTCACGCAGTCCTTATCCATCGGGATGCCGCGAATCGCGGAGATCTCCGGCGTCACTTTCGCGGCCGGAAGAACCCCGCCCATCCCGGGCTTCGCGCCTTGACTGAGCTTGATCTCGATCGCACGCACGTCGTGGCGGTCCACCGTCTCCGTGAAACGCGACATGTCGAAACCACCACCCGCCGCACGGCAGCCGAAATAGCCCGACCCGATTTGCCAGATAAGAGCGCCGCCATGATCGTGATGAGGCGCGATCCCGCCTTCTCCCGTGTTGTGCAAGCAACCCGCGAGCACCGCGCCGCGGTTCATCGCATCGACGGCCCGCGCGCTCAAGGAGCCGAAACTCATTCCCGAAATGTTGACGACCGAGTCGGGTCGAAACGCCTTTGCCCGCCCGCGAGCGCCGCCGAGGATTTTGGCCGCAGGTAACGCATAACTCTCCGAATAGGCGTCGTCCCCCTTCTTCGGTGAGGGCAGCGGGAAGGCCGAATGCCGGATGATCAGATAGTTGGGCGAGGTTTCGAGATCGTGATCGGTCCCGAAGCCGAAATAGTTGTTCTGCTTCTTCGCCGACGCGTAGACCCACCTGCGCTCGTCCCGACTAAAGGGTTTTTCTTCGTTATTGCTCGTGACGATGTATTGTCTGAGCTCCGGACCGACGGCCTCGAACATGTAGCGAAAATGTCCAATGAACGGAAAGTTTCGAAGGATCGCATGCTCCCGCTGCACGAGGTCGTAAACGAGAACAGCGAGCACCACGAGCGTAACACCAACCAAAATCCACATTGTTTATATCCTCGTCCAATTCTACCGCCTGGTCCAGGATTATTCAGCATTCAGGATTTCTTAGTATTCAGGAACTCTCGAGACTGAAATTTCAGTGCCATCGCCACACTATTGAGAGTATCCTGCATGCTGAATGCTGAATGCTGAATGCTGACATGAAGATCCATCCTGGTGTCACTGGCGCCCTCGTACTCGGGGCGCTCACGTTCGTCATCATTCAAGTTCTCTCCGAACAGCAAGCCCTCGACTTCCTCACCGCCATCCTCGTCGCCGCGGCTTCCGTTTATATCGGCGCGGCGCTCGCTGGGGACAACCGAAGCACGCTCGCACTAGAGACAACCGCGGGGCTCACTTTCATCGCGGTCGCGCTCGTGGGGCGATGGTACGCTTCGGGGATCCTCGCCTGGGGTTATCTGGCGCACGGCGCTTGGGACATCCTGCACCACCGCAAGATCGCGGGTGCGAATACCGGAGAGACCTATCCTGTTCTCTGCTGGGTCTATGACTGGATCATTGCTGCCGTGATTCTCATCCGATTCTAAAACCCGTGCTCAAACGAAGCGCAGGGCTCTTGATGTATCGCACGAGCGAAAGCGGAAAGCTCGAGCTGTTGCTCCTACACCCCGGGGGCCCCTTCTTTCGCAAGAAGGACGACGGCGCATGGACGATCCCCAAAGGCGAGCTCGAAGCGGACGAGGAGCCGCTCGAGACGGCCCGACGCGAGTTCGCCGAAGAGACCGGGCTCCCCGTGCCGGAGACTGGCTATGCCTGTCTCGGAGAGATCCAACAAAAAGGAGGAAAGCGCGTTTTGGCCTGGGCGTTTCCGGGTGACGGCGACCCCGACGCGATAACCTCGAACACGTTCGCGATCGAGTGGCCGCCCCGCTCGGGCCGCACGCAATCGTTTCCCGAGATCGATCGCGCGGCGTTCTTCACCGCCGAAACGGCCCGGATCAAACTGAACCCCGCACAGGCGGCATTCGTGGACCGCCTCGAAGAGAAACTCCAAGGAGACTGATATGAAGCTAGGAAGCTCGTTTCTGGCTTTCTTTCTGGCCGGCATGCTCGAGGCACAGGCGCCCGCTTACGACGCTCTCGTCGCGATAGCAAGCGAGCTAGAGCTTGCCTCCACCGCCGAGCCGGTATCCGAGCTTACGACCCGTCTCGCGGCCATCAACATTTCGAGCTGGGAGCGCTCGGAGAAAGTCGACTATCTGCTGGTGCGCGCCCGCCTCGCCGGCAAAGACTTCGAGTTGCGGGTCATGCGCCCGCGCTCACGCGACCCGCTTCGCACCATCGACCGCATACGCAGAGCCGCCTATGAGGACGTCCCCGTTGCTGATGTCACTGCGTTTCGAGACCGGCTCACCAATGTGCGGAAAACTATCGCCGAAGCTCGCGTCGAGCTTACGGAGCCCTCCGCCGAGCTCGCGCGACTCGCCATCCGCCATCTCGAGCAGCATGACGGCGTGGGCCAGGGTGAGCCGGTTCGCCAACCACAGCCGGCTGGCATCATCGGCTGGTACCGCGATCTCGAAGAGCGCGCGTCGAGTAATCAGCCCGAGCTCGCTGCCGACGTGAACGAGACTCTCGAGGCCGTAATGGGTCTTCGCGATTGGCTCGAGGAGAAGCTCCCGGCGATGAGCACGCCCGCATGGATAGATCTCGAAGACTACGCCTGGTACTTGAAAAACGTCCGGCTTCTGCCTTATTCCGTCGAGGACGTGCGGCGCATCGGAGCGCGGGAGCTCGACCGCGTGCTGACTTTCTTGAAAATCGAGGAGCACCGCAATCGAGGCCTTCCTGAGCTCGAGCTCGCGACGAGCAAGGACGAGCTCGACCGAAGGGTTGTCGAAGCCGAGCGGCAGATCCGAGCCATCATCAACGAGCAGAATCTGCTGACCTTTCCCCCGGACACGCAGACGTCGTTCGAGACCGACGTCTTCTTCACCCGTCGTCCCGAGGGCAAGCGTCACTTCTGGGAGGAGCTCTCCTATAGAAACGCGATCAACAATCACATCCATGCCTCGATCCCCGGCCATCGTTTCGACGGTGATCGTGACCGATTTGCGTGACGTCGAGGGGTTGCCGGCCGGCAATCGCTTTCTCATCTACGCTTTGTTTCCGGAGGCCAACGTTTCCATCCGCATTGCCTGGGGCCCGGAGCGCGAGTTCGTGGTAGCAACGGTCGGCCACAGTATTTTCAATCGCACCTACCCCGTGCATGTGGGCGGTCTGATGTCGAGATATGGAGGCGGAGGCCACCGGGGCACGGGTGCTACGCCATTGTCAGCGGAGAATGCAGACGTGCTCATCGGCGAGCTCATCGTGAAGCTCAACGAAACGCCCGTCAGCGTCTGACCTCGAGCGTCAGGCCATTCAAGCCTTCGACGCGTACGGTCTCCCCTTTCGGAACCTCCTGCTCTCCTTTGGCAAGCTCCGCCATCCACAATTCTCCCCGCAGTTTTACATAACCTCGCGGGGCGAGCGGCTCTTCGGTCACAGCCTTCTCCCCCAGCATCCACATGTGGGCCTCACGTTCCTTGAAGTCGTAATGCGGCTTCAGGATCGGATAGAAAAAGACGTCTTTGACGAGCCACCCGATGAAAACGAGCACAGAAGCCAGGAGCGACAGCGAGAGCCAATAATGCGCGCCGACAAGAAGCGCAATCAGAACGCCCCACCCTGGAATCTGGAGCAGCCAGTAGCGCCAAAAGAAGGTCAATGCACTTTGTACTTGGGCGGCGGCGGCGTACCGGGCTCGAACGGCTCGGGGGGAACGTCAATGACGGGGCCCGCCTCGCTGGGAAACCCCATGCCGGCAACGTCCACGTGAACGCGATTCTCGTCGATCGCCTTTCGCAAACGGTTCATCGCGACAGTCTTGACGGCCTCACGAAACACGGGTACGAGGAGAAGAAAGCCGAAAGCGTCCGTCAGTATTCCCGGGGTGATGAGCAAGGCTCCCGCGACGAGAATCATGACGCCGTCGGCGAGCGAGCCTGCGGGAAGGTCGCCGCGCGCCATTTGGTCCTGAGCTCGCCCCAAAACGGCGAGTCCCTGTCGACGTGCGAGTGAGGCGCCCACGACACCGGTAACAGCGATCAAGCCCAGAGTGGGGAGCGTGCCAAGGTGACTCCCGACCTCGAGAAGCAGCGCGAGCTCGATCGCCGGAACGAGGATGAAGAGCAAAAGGAGCATTCCCATGCCCCTATTGTATTCCGCGATTCAGGTTGCGACCGGCTTTCTGCTGCCCGCTTCGGCTAAGGGGTTTTGACGCGCCGGATGACGGGATAGTACTGCACGAAGACGTTGTCGTCCTTGGCATGCTCGACGTGACAGTCATGGCAGCTCGCGCGCTCGAATCTGCTCGCACGATCGGCCAGGCCGGACGAGCCAGAAAACGCATAATAAGACCATTCTTCGTCGAAACGGCCGACGTCCTTGACAGCAATCTCGAGGCCATGAAAATCACCCGAGAATAGGCCAGATCCGAAATGGGCTTTCTCGCGCGCTCCATAGAGGGTCATCGCGAGCATGGTCTGATCGGGGAACGCTCCCGTCTCGACATAATGCTGATAAGCGCTCGGCTCTATATAGACGTTGTGGAACATGTCGTGGCTCGGTGGCTCCGGGCCATAAGTCAGGCCGAGAGACTAGCCGACGAATACCCAAGACTCGAAACCGTCGGGAAGCAGCAAGTCCCCTCCATCGTCGTAACGCGGGGTCGTTTCGTCGTCCGAAAGGCCGACGGCAAGAGCGATCCCCACGGAGAGCACGAGTGCAAGTGCGATAAATCCAATACCGAGTGTGCGCGTGATGGCCTCCCTTTTGTCGATAATCGACAAGAGAATACTCAACTCATGTCGGCTGTCAAGGGGAGAGAATCATTTGCCTCTGCGCGGGTAGAAAACAGGCTCTGGTCTAGTGTCGGAATAGTTGCGAGCCTTTGAGTTCGACGCGGCATATGCTAGTGTTCTGCCTCATTGCCGATCGCCGACAGGAGACCATCTCTTTGCTTGCGACCTATCTCCTCCTCAAACTCCCGCTAACGGAATCCTTGCTCGCTGAAGCCTCGAGGCATTGCTGATATGGAAACCTACTTTCTGTCACTGCTTTCACTGGCCCCCGTGTTCACCGTGGCGCTCTTTCTCGTCATTCTTCGATGGCCTGCGAGCCGCGCGATGCCACTCTCCTACCTCGTGGCCGCGGGGCTCGCGCTCTTCGTGTGGAAGGTCCCGGGCATTCAAGTGGCTGCGGCAACGGTAAACGGCCTGATCGTCGCCGGCACGCTCTTGTACATCATCTTCGGCGCCATCCTGCTCTTGAACACGCTCCAGGAAAGCGGCGCCTTACGCACCATCCGTCGTGGTTTTACTGACATAACGCCCGACCGCCGGATTCAAGTCATCATCATCGCGTGGCTCTTCGGCTCTTTCATCGAGGGGTCAGCCGGCTTCGGAACGCCGGCCGCCGTCGCCGTGCCTCTTCTTGTCGGACTCGGCTTTCCCGCGCTCGCCGCTGTCGTCGCGGGCATGCTCATCCAGAGCACGCCCGTGTCCTTCGGCGCGGCCGGAACCCCGATCCTCGTCGGCGTGAGCACCGGCCTGGCTCGCGCCGAGAACGTCGAAGCGTTCGCTGCCGCGGGCGGCTTTCACGAATGGGCCGACTTTCTGGCAATGATCGGCACGAAAGTCGCGTTTCTCCACGCTATCGCGGGAACGCTCGTCCCACTCATCGTGCTCGGTTTCATGACGCGGTTTTTCGGAGAGAACCGTTCCTTTGCGGACGGTTTCCAGGTCTGGCGCTTCGCTCTTTTCGCAGCCTTCTCGATGACCATTCCGTACACCATCGTCGCGAATCTGCTCGGGCCCGAATTTCCGGCGCTTCTCGGCGGGCTCACGGGCCTTGCAATCGTCGTCACGGCGGCGAAGCGAGGCCTCTTCATACCGGACCCCTCGGATTACTGGGACTTTCCCAACAAAGACAAATGGGATCCGGAGTGGTCGGGGACCATTGAGATCCGCGACGACAGCACCAAGGCCGCGATGAGCTCCCTGATGGCGTGGGCGCCTTATGGCCTGGTCGGGCTCCTCCTCGTGCTGACTCGGCTCCGGGCCCTTCCGTTCTCCGGCTGGCTGAACGCCTGGTCGGTGCGGTGGCCAGACATCCTCGGCTCGTCCATCACGGCGAGCTTCCAGCCGCTCTTTCTGCCCGGAACCATTTTCATCGTTGTGTCGCTGACCACTTTCCTCCTCCATCGGATCGCCACGGCTTCTTACGGGAAAGCCTGGTCGAGCGCGATCAAAACGACAATCGCGGCCTCCATAGCACTCGTCTTCACCGTTCCCATGGTGCAAGTCTTCATCAATAGTGGCGGCGGGGCGGCCGGTTTCGATCGGATGCCCATAGCACTCGCAGACGGCGTCGCGTCCATCGTGGGGAGCGCCTGGCCGATTTTCGCACCTTTCATCGGAGGCCTTGGCGCCTTTGTCGCGGGGAGCAACACGGTGAGCAACATGATGTTCTCGCTGTTCCAGTTCGGCGTCGGCGAGCGCATCGGCGTCGACCCGAGCTGGATGGTGGCGCTTCAAGCCGTTGGAGGCGCCGCGGGGAACATGATCTGCGTCCATAACGTCGTCGCCGCCTCGGCGGTCGTCGGGCTTTTGGGAAAAGAAGGGACCGTCATACGCATGACGATCCTTCCCTTCGTGTACTACGCGCTCCTTCCGGGATCCATCGGCTACTTCATCGTCTTCTACGCCGACAAAGGACTCTTGAACGCGGGCACGGTGCTCGTCGCCGCCATCATCGCCTTCGCTGTCTACTTCGTCTCGTCCCAGCTTCGCCAAGGAAGTTCGTCGTGAGAATCGTCTACGTCTTGTTCGCCATCGGGCTCGCGGCCGGCTCGAGCGCACAATCGCTCGAGGACGAGACCGTGTCCCGCCTCGCAGAATATCTTCGCATCGACACGATAAACCCTCCGGGGAACGAGTCGAACGCCGTCGATTTTTTCGCGAAACTTCTCGACGCCGAGGGCATCGCCTACGAATCAGCGGAGTCCGCACCGGGACGCGCGGAAACCTCTGGGCCCGGCTCGAAGGCGGCCACTTCCCAGACGCCCGCGTCGTCCCGTCCATTTCGACCGGCTTCACCGACAGCCACTTTTTGAGGGATCTCGGCATCGTCTGCTACGGCTTCGACCCAACCATCGTCCCGGTCGAGATCGAAGGCTCCGTCCACGGCAACGATGAAAGAGTTCCTGTCGCGTCCTTGCGAAACAGCGTTCGGCATCTTCTCGAGATCCTCGAGCTCGTCGTCTACTGATCGCTCCATTGCGGGGTTCCACCCTTAGAGACGTAGTTTGGCGCACGCTGCCCGGCGCTTAATCCTGGATGGGCACGAGGCGTGCGTCCCAGCCTTCATTGGTCTCCGGAAACTCACGCCCCAAACGCTCCGCCACCGTGCTCATCGCGGCTTGCGCTTCCGACAGGCTCGTGCCTTCCGCGAGACGGCCGTAGACCGCCAACCCGCGCTTCTGCCTCTCGTTCTCGCGGCCCGCCAAAGCAAGAGGTATCCAGAGATCCGGTTGGACGCCTAAAATGTGGACGCTATGGAAATCAGGCCGCACCACGCCAATCACGGTGTAAGGCTCGTCATCGAGCCGTATCGTTTTCCCCAAAATACCCGGATCGCCGCCATAGACCCGCTGCCACAAGCCGTAGCTCAAGATGACGACGCGATCTTACCGGGCTCGTCGTCGCCAGGACGCATCGTCCGGCCGAGAGCGGGCTCCACTCCGAGCAGATCGAAGTAGTTCGCCGTCACCATGTGTGTCAGCGGGACGAGCGGCTCGTCGACCGACGTCACGCGAAAGCTGGAATTGAAGAGCGCCGCGAGCTCCGTGAAAGACGGGTTGGCCTGCCGAGACCGGCACGCGATTCGTACCGCCTCGCGGTGTCTAATCCTCCCAGAGCATGACGATGCGATCGGAATCGCGATACGGAAGACCTTGGAGAACAACGCCATTGACGACGCTGAAGATCGCGGTGTTCGCTCCGATCCCGAGCGCGAGTGCTGCCGCCGCCATGAACGTGTACATGGGGCTGCGGACGAGTGTTCGAAGGGCGTAACGCACATCTCGAGCAATGCTGGAGATACTGGACATGGCTCATTATTAGCACGGTTCAAAGCACCATGAGTATGATGGGCGATGCCCTTCGACCGAGTGCTCCGCCAGCTCATTTACGAGACCATAGCCCGCACGGGGCGACCTCCTTCTCATGAGGCAATGACGGAGTACCGAGGCTTTACTCGCGACGAGGTCGACGCTGCGCTCGTGAAGCTCGAAGAGCAGCACGCTATAGCACTCGCCCCGACAACCCGCAATGTATGGATGGCGCATCCGTTCTCGGCGGTGCCGACACCGTTCGCCGTTGTTAGCGACAACACCACCTATTGGGCGAACTGCGCCTGGGACATGCTGGCGATCCCGGCGCTTCTCGAGCTCGACGCTCGCGCCGAGCCACGCTGCGCGGAGAGCGGCGAGCCAATGCCCATGGCCTTTCGCGCAGGAGAGCTTGTCGAGGGCGAGGGCCTAATCCATTTAGTGGTGCCGCCTCGTCGCTTCTGGGAGAATGTCGGCTATACGTGAGCCACCATCCTATTCTTCCGGTCGGAAGAGCTCGTCGCCCGTTGGTGTGAACGACAAGACGTGGAGCGCGGCGCTACGCTACCACTCGCGATTGGCTGGCGCCTCGGCCAACTTTGGTATCGCGATCGGCTGGACGAGAGCTGGGCGCCAAAGACCGTGGAAACGGTACGCTCGATTTTCGCGAGCCTTGGCCTGACGGGAGATTTTTGGACAGTGGGGTAAGAGAGTTGTCCTCGAAAAAGGGCGCTCGGGGCCGTAAGCGATTGATTTCAAACAATCTAAAAATGGCACGGAACGTGCGTATGTACTATAAAAGCGGCATGCGAATACCGATGATTGTGATCCTTGGCTTTTTGGCGAGCCTGCTACCGCACATGGCCAACGCACAGGAAGAGACTGATTTTCGTTTCGGGATCCCGCGAGGCGCCGTCTCCATCCGCGGCGGCTACATGACTGCCTCGGCCAACAGTGATGTATACGATTTCATCACCGAGACACTCACGATCGAAAAGGGTGACTTCAACACCCCGGTGTTCGGCCTCGACGTTGCGCTCGTCGTTCATCCCCGTATCGACGTTCTCGTCGGCTTCGAGTTGTCCAAATCGACGACTCGGTCCGACTATCGCGACTTCGAAGAGGACAACGGTTCTCCCATCATGCAGACAACGGCGCTCTCGATGTTTCCCTTCTCGGGTAGCGTCAAGTTTTACCTTACCCCTCGAGGACGGGATATCAGCCGTTTTGCGTTTGTACCTTCGAAGGCACGTGCTTATGTTGGAGGCGGCGCTGGTCTCATGTGGTACCGGCTGGCGCAAATCGGTGATTTCGTCGATTTCGTCGACTTGTCAATATTTAGCGGCGAGTTCGCATCGAGCGGATTCGGCCTAGAGGCGCACGTGTTCGGCGGCGTGGACCTCCAGTTGAACCCGGCTATATATCTTTCGTTCGAGGGACGCTACATGTTGGCGGATGCCGGTTTGTCGGGGGACTTCGTGGGCTTCGACCCAATCGACCTTTCGGGCTTCCGGATCACCGCCGGTCTCAACTACAGCTTTTGAGTTAGAATACTAGAATATCAGAGGAGGAACGCTATGAAATCCGCACTCCTTTTCGCTGCGCTCTTTGCCGGTCAAGCCGACGTCGACCGGCTTTGGGTTCCCTGGCTGGGCTGCTGGCAGCTCGTCGAGAACGAGCACCGCGAACCTATCATCGGAGAATCCGACCCCACACGCGGCCAAGACGTTCCCCAGCGGGGGCTGATGTGCTTGAGCCCCTCGCCCGACGGTGCCGGTGTCACGGTTACAACCGTGGCGGGAGACGAGGCCTTCCTCGAGGAGACACTCATCGCCGACACCGCGAGAAACCCGTCGACGAAAGGCAGCTGCAGCGGATGGCAGACGACGGAATGGTCCAATGACGGATTTCGCCTCTTCAACAAAGCCGAGCTGACTTGCGAAGACAATCGCAAGCTCGAAGTGTCCGGCCTAAGTATGATGACGCGGCGCTCGACCTGGGTAGATATCCAAATTGTCGAAAGCCAAGCCGGCCGCGCCGTGCTCATTCGACGCTACCGTCCCGCAGACGAGCAAGACATCCTGGATGCGGGGCTCCCGGCCCTTCCGAGCGAGCTCGCCGAGCGTAGCTTCAAAGCGCGTTTTTATCTAACGAACCCTCTAGACACGAATGATGTGATCGAAGCCGCACAAAAAGTCGCACCCGAGGCCGTCGAGGCGGCCGTGCTCGAGCACGAAGAAGCCTTCGAGCTCGACGCCGACGCGCTCATGCGGATGGACGATGCCGGCATTCGTCCAGGGCTCATCGACTTGATGGTCGCGCTCTCTTTTCCCGAGCAATTCGTCGTCAAAAGCGGCGATGAAGGCGGCATAGGAGGTTTCGGCTTCCCAGGCTATCTAGGAGTCCCAAGCTCGATGAGGCATCCGTATTATCTGGCCCCTTTCAGCTATTACTACTGGTATGCGCCTTATGACTCGCGCTACGTTATCGCACCGGTCTCGGCGCGCCAAGTGTCCCAAGGCCTCGTGAGTCGGCAGGGCTATGCGCAGGTTTCGCCTCGACCAGGCGCACGACGCGCGCGCTTCCTCGGCGGCAACGGGTCAGGCGGCGGGAGCGGTATGTCATCGGGCGGCTCCTCCGGAGGGAGCGTCAGCGGGCAGGGTTACTCGAGCGGCGGCTCCTCAGGGCGCACGGCGAAACCCAAGAGCAACAACTAATCTGACGCGCACCGCAATCAGTTGGCGCGCGGGTAGTCGTCAGTTGTCCTTGACGACGCGAACGTTGTCGCTCGCGAGAACGCTCGGCGCTAGTAGCGGCACGAAGAGATAGCTCATGCGTGCCTCCTGCGTTCCGGATGATGCGCTCGCGCGGCGCCGCGCGGGAAGATAAGAGGCGACTACGGCGACGGCGATGAGGAGAAGCGCGCAGCTTACGAGCGTCCAAGGATCGGTTTCCGAAACTTCGAAGAGCCGGCTTTCGAGTAAGCGCCCGAAAGCCACGGAGGTGACGAGCCCGACAACAATCCCCACCCCGGCGAGCACGAGTCCCTGCCCAACGATGCGGCGGCTAATCTGCGCCCCACTCGCCCCGAGCGCCATTTGGATACCGATCTCCCGCGAGCGCTGCACGACGAGATGCGCGAGCAAGCCGTACACGCCGCCCGCGGCGAGCAAGAGAGCTACACCGCCGAAAAGACCGAGGAGCGAGGACGCGAAGCACGGCAAAGCCAGCTGCTCGTCGAGCACGTCCGCCATCGCCCGCACAGCATAGACCGGAATAGCGGAATCCATCGCGCGGATTTCGGCGCGTAGGCTCTTGAGACTCGCCGTCGTGTCGGCTGCTTCGACAACGATGCCGATGTTGCGCGTCGGCTCTTGCGCTAGAGGCGAGTACACGTCGGGGTCGTCCGGGTTTTCAACCGTATCCGCGACGAGATCGCGGTAGCGGATGTTCTCGACGACCCCGACGACGCTGCGCCACGGCCCATCGGATCCGCTGAAGGAGATGCGCTTTCCGAGCGGGTTCTCACCCGGCCAGGAGCGCTCCGCCGTCTTCCGGCTCACGACGACGACGCGCGGCGCCTCTCGGTTGTCGAACCACGAGAAATCTCGCCCCGACGAGAGGTCGATATCGAGCGTCGAGAAAAAGCCCGGGCTGACGGAGTGGTGATAGACGCGCACGGTGTCGTCCGGCCGGTCGCTCAGCCACAGTCCTCGATACGCGCACTACGAGCGCTGTAACCATCGACGAGAGGTACGTCCGTGCTCATCGCGACGGACCGAACCCCCGGAAGGGCGCCGACTTTCTCTTCGAGCTGGCGGCTGAAGCCGAGAGCCGCATCGCTGTCGTAGCGTCGTGCTGGAAGCTGCACATGCAGCGTGTAGATGCCATCGCTCCTGAAGCCGGGGTCGATATCGAGCTGTTTCGAGAGGCTATGGAGCATCAACCCCGAGGCCACGGTCAAGAGCATGGCGAGGGCAACTTGCACGGAGACGAGAAGTCCACGCCCAGGGGAAAGCCACCGGTTGCCGCCAGCAGCGCCCCCTCGCATTCCTTTCAACGTGCTACCTGGCTGCGAGCGCGCCGCGGCGATCGCGGACGCGCTGCCGAAAACAAACGCGGTCACGATACACAAGAGAACAGCGAAGCCGAGCGTTCGGGCATCGATCGAAAGCTCGATATAGGCTGGGAGCTGCTCGAAGACACTCAAGCGGAGTAGCACATCCGCAAACCAAAGGGCGAGCATGACCCCACAGGCGCCACCGAGAAACGCAAGCACGAGGCTTTCTGTAAGAAGCTGGCGCACGACGCGCCCGCAAGTGGCGCCAATCGCGATGCGCAGAGCGATCTCCCGCTCACGCGCGACACCACGTGCGAGCAAGAGGTTCGCAAGGTTCCCGCAAGCGATGAGCATCACGAAGCCGACAGCAATCATGATAATCGTCGCGGTCTGTTGCACGTCACCAAAGAGCTGCTCTTCGAGCGGGAGCGCGAGAACACCGCGTCGCTCCATGACTCGCGGATAGTCCGCACGCAGCCGCTCGTTCTCGCGCACCATCCAGGCGTCGAGCGCTTCAGCAGAGACATCCGGCTTCAAGCGGCCAACGGCTGAAAGCCAACGTGCGCCCCGTTGATCGAAACGTCCGCGCTTGATTCGCGCCACGAGCTGCGGCGTTGTCTCGAGCGGAAACCACAGATCGGTATCGCCCGTAAGGCCTTGCCCGGACGCCAGCCCAACGACCGTCGACGCGACTTCGTTGATGAGAATGTCTTGGCCGAGGATCGCAGGCTCGGCGCCGAAGCGCCGCTTCCAAAGATTCTCGGATAACACAACGTTTGGATGATTCACATCACCGCGATCGTCTTCATCAGTAAAAAAGCGCCCGCGAAGCGTCGTTGCGCCAAGCATCGAGAAGTAGCTCGAGCTCACTCCTTCGCCCATAATGTGCTCGGGCTCCGTGCTCCCCCCGAGATTGAGCGGGATCTGAAACGAGCCGGCAACGGACGCGAACACCTCGTGCGCGCCGCGCATATCTTCGAGCACGGGGAAGGACAGCGAGCGCAGCTCGACCTCGTCGCGCTCCTCCGCCGTCTCCCAAATCTGGACGAGACGCTCGGACTCGGGGAATGGAAGGGGGTGCAGCATCACGGCTTGAACGAAGCTGTAAATCGCCGTGTGCGCCCCGAAACCCACCGCGAGGGTCAAAACGGCAACCAACGTAAAGCCGGGCTTCTGTAGCAAGCTCCTGAGCCCGACGCGCGCATCTCGAAGCCAATCGGTCATGGATCCAGAGCCTTACAAGAGTGTGCCAAAACCAATCATTCAAAATATTGACTTTCGTGCTTTGTCCGCGGGCTTCGTGACCGTAGATGGAACGGCCTTGTACGTCACCGAACACCGCGATTAGAATCGGAACAACGTGAGAAGCCCAATTGCAGCACGTAGCCCCGAGATCCCCTCCTCCGCCACCGTTCGCATCGCCGACGTCGTCTCCGACATGAGGCGGCGCAGGATCGACGTCGTCGACTTCTCCGCGGGTCGCGCGGCCGAGCACACGCCCGCTTATGTCATCGAAGCTGCGGCGCAAGCCATGCAACGAGGCGACACCCACCAGACGCCGGCGCAAGGCAAGCCCGAGTTCCGCGAAGCGTGCGCCCGAAAGCTCGCGCGCGACAACGGTATCGAAGCCGATCCGGAACGCGAGCTCATCGCAACGCTCGGATGCAAGCAAGGGCTCTTCCTCGGACTCCAGGCCACGCTCGATCTCGGTGACGAAGTGCTCGTCGAGGACCCGGGCTTCGTGAGCTACCAACCGGAGATACAATATTGCGGCGGGCGCGCCATCGCCGTCCCGCTTCCGTGGACCGCCGAAGCCCTCGCGGAGAAGCTGACCTCAAAGACTCGTGGGCTCGTTCTGTGCTCTCCCCAGAACCCGACCGGTACCGTGCACCGTCGGGAGGACTTGGAGATTATCGCCGGTTTCGCGAAGGAGCACGACCTCCTCGTTTACTCGGACGAGACCTACGAGCGGCTCACCTGGGACGGCCACGAGCACATCTCCATCGCGTCGCTTCCCGCCATGCGCGAGCGGACGATAGCGCTCATGGGCCTCACCAAGAGCTTCTCGATGGGCGGCTGGCGCGTCGGCTTCGCACTGGCGCCCGCGCCCAGTCTCGAGGTCATGATTACCGTGCAGCAGCATGTCGTGACGTGTGCCGGATCCTTCGCGCAAACGGGCGCGGTCGCTGCCTATGCCGAGCCGCCACGCGAAGAAGTGCGCGCCCTGTGGGAGGATTGGGAAAAACGCTGCCGACGCGTTGCCGAAGCACTCGACGCTATCCCCGACGTCCACTGCTCCATGCCGGAAGGCGCCTTCTACGCTTGGGCCGACATACGAGCACTCGGCGAGCCGAGCGCGACGCTCGCGGACCGCTGGCTCGATGAGCTTCATGTCGCCGTCGTTCCGGGCTCCGCCTTCGGGCCCCAGGGAGAGGGATATGTGCGTATCACTTGCGTGCGTTCTTGGGAAGAGTTGGAGACAGGACTTTCTCGCTTGAGGAGTGCTTTGTGCTGATTTACATCTTACTCACCGTTCTTGCCTCGGCCGAGCCGGGCACCCGTGCGGACCGCGCCGCGCTCTTCGACAACTTGCTCGAGAAAACGATGGCGCGGGAGTCGTTCTCCGCGATCAAGAATGAAAGGCTCGGGCTTGATGTCGAGAAGAACATGCGCCGGTGGCGCGATGAGCTCCTCGACGCTGAGACCGACCAGGAGATCTTTCACGCTCTCGTCAAACTAAGCAACGCCCGCAAAGATCGCCACCTCAGCGTGGGCGTCGTACCGGAGGCCTCGTCGTGGACACGACGCTCACCCACGCGCCCATCCGGTTCATGCCCGACTTCACCGACCTCGACAACGTCACGTTCTTCGTGAGCGACATCGAAGGCGACCAAGCCGAGCTTTCTGACCGCGTCATCGCCGTGAACGGGAGCTCGAGCTTCGCCCCCGATCTCGAGCCTTACATCCGCTATTCGACTCTCAACAAGCTCTGGTGGGAGCTCGCGAAAATGCTTCCGCAAAAGAGCGAAACGCTCCTGCCGGCGCATTTCTATCGCGACACGCTCGAGCTCAAGCTCGAGCGCGCGAACGGAGAACGCTACAAGGTTACGCTTCCATACCGAGATCCCGACGACCTACGGTGGCGAGGGCCCGGCGAGCCACGCTATTCGGGATTCGACCTCGCCTATTCCACAGCAACCTACGACCTCTACCAAAACTTCGACGGGAAGGAGGCGCTCGTCATCGCTTGGCACGGCTTCCGCGAGAACCTCGTCCCCGACGTTGACCGGCTCGTCGACTACGCGGTCGAGCACGACCTTCTCGACCACGCGCTCATCTTCGACGCGACCCGAAGCCGAGGCGGCTCGAAGGGCGCTTACGCGGTGCAGCGACTGTCGCCGAAGTCGTTCAGAACGTCCTTTGACAATCTTCGCTTGAGCGACGTCATCGAGCCGTTCGTGGAAGAAAAGAGAGCGCAACTCAAAGAGCAGTGACTTCTCGACGGCGGCGCAACCGAGACGACGGATGGCGGAACCTGGCTCATGGACTGGCTCGAGAACGACGTGCTTCTCGGTCTCGCCGCCGGACAAGCCTACTCGAACGACGTTCCTTTCAAGCTAGCCCACCTACCGAAATATTCCGACGGCATCGTCCACCCGGCCAAGGTTTATTTCCGCGGACCGCTCGTGGTCTTTCTCGGTCCTCACGGCGGAAGCCACCTCGACCCGTTCGCCTCGATCGTGGCCGATAACGAGCTCGGCTACATTATTGGGATGCCCGCAGGCGGCTACAGCAATACTTGGGAGTGGGAAGAAACGCTTCTTTTACCCCTGACAGGAAAGCCAGGAAAGCCGCTCGTGAGCTACATGTGGTCCATCGGTCATACGATCCGGCCCAACGGGCAGGTTCTCGAAGGGAACCCAGCCGAAGTCGACGAATACGTCCCCGTAACCCGTAACAACTTATACACTTACTACGATGAGCTCCTAAGTCGCGCATGCCGCCATCTCGGGCTGGAGTAAACCACCATGGCGTGTCTATCATGGGGTTGCCGCCGTCTGGGAGAATTTATGTTTCGACTCGTTTGTGTCGCGATCGCTATTTCCGGCCCTGCATCCGGCGCGCTCCAGGAAGGTCCGCGCGTCAAGCTCAGCGGCTACGTCGAGTATCACCAAAACGCGATGCTCGTCGTCGAAGGCCAGAGGGTGGCCGTAAACGGCAAGACCAAGTTCAAAGGCAAAAGCTCCCTCGCTCAAATACCGCTCGGCTACGAGGCCAAGGTAGAGGGCCACCGCCAAGCCGACGGAACCGTGCTCGCAAAGAAAATCGAGGTAAAGCCGAACGGCCAAGCCATGTATGAGTCGGACGTTCTCGAGGCCACGAACCAAATCGAGAAGCTGTGGGTCGACGCGGGCGAGATGTATATGGGGAACGGCCGCCGCCGTCAGACGGTCGGTGACATCAAGACTGAAGGGCCCGAGGTCGAGCGCGGGCGGAGAATCATGCTCGCGCTCCTACCACCCTACGTCTCCCCTAACGATGTACGGGTGCACGTCGTCGAGACAAAAGAGTGGAACGCCTCGGCCATGGGAAACGGGGCCGTCTGGGTCTATACGGGCCTTCTCAACGACATGGACGACGACGAGATCGCCATTATTCTCGCGCACGAGCTGGCGCACTACACGCACGAGCACTCGCGCCGCGGGATGAAAAAGAGCATGTGGGGCCAGCTCGTGGGCCTCGCCGGAGCGATTGGCGCGGGGGCGATCAAAAGCGACGCGGCAAGCTCGCTCGCAGGGCTCGGCTTGAGCGCGTGGCAGAGCGGCTATAGCCGAGACTTGGAAGATCAGGCCGATCGCGTTGGCCTTCGCTACGCGTATGAAGCCGGGTTCGATGTCTCGAAAGGCCCGGGACTCTGGGAGAAATTTCGTAAGAAGTATGGCGAAGCCGACACGATGTCGACCTTTCTCTTCGGAAGCCACTCGCGCCCCACAGACCGCATCCGGAATATAAGACGCGAGCTTAGAGTGAATTACCGGGACACGCTGGATGAGCGGCGACTAGGCAAAAGCCCAAATGGTCACGAAATGGTCACGCCGAACCGGAGCGAGGCACGTGTCATCGCGATTGCGAATTGCAAGGGCGGCGTGGGTAAGACCACGACCACCGTAAGCTTGGGCGCGGCGCTCGCCGAAAGAGGCCACCGGGTCCTTCTCGTAGACTTGGACAGCCAGCAAAACCTCAGCTCAAGCCTCGGGGCCATCATCCCGAATCCTGGACTGACCGATGTTGAATACAAAGAACCAAGAATTCTGAACGGCACTTGTCAGGATCAGCAGTGATTTTGCAACTTCCTGTCGTTGACAGAATTGCTTCCGGAACGGATTGGGGCAGCACACAGGAGTTACCAATTGTCCCAACTTTGAAAAACAATACATCTCCCGGATAAACCGCATGCCTTTTTAATTGTTCAAACTTTCCCTCTCTCATGAATTTGAGGTTTTGATTTGAAAATCCATGGTTAGTTATATTGACAGTCCTGATGACAGGGATACCGACTGCAACATAATCTGTATCAGTATTCACACTCGAACCAAACGGGCCATCCACCATGGCGTTTTTTTTCAGGCAACAGACCTCCCAATGCTGGATCAGAGAAATGTATTCTGAATTGAACGAAGAAAGTAAGAAGGATATCCTAAATTGCCTTGCCGACTCTGATACAGAGCGGCTCTTTGGCTAGATACAAGGCTTAAACCTAATTTTTAACCAAGAAGGAGACGTCTACGCGCACGGCATGCGCAACATCCCGTAGTGTGCCAAAACTCGATCAACGCCGGATGCTGAGTGTTGGCAGGTCGTTGAAGCGTCCAGGAGCAATCCCGCCGGACTCGATGGGCGGCTAAAATCCGAGCCCATGCAACCGTACCTGTGGCAGTTCTTCGTCATTGCCTT
>CAUZCL010000005.1:0-146738 GCA_963578475.1 Acidobacteria bacterium bin61
CGACCAGTTTCTGGCCTTCGCGCAGGAGCCCTTTCTCGCGAGCGTCGCGGATCATGTTGGCCGCGATCCGGTCCTTGACGGAGCCGAAGGGGTTGTACCACTCCAGCTTGGCGTAGACCTTGGCCTGCGCCAGGGGCACGACCCGCCTCAGCCGTACCAGCGGCGTGGGGTTCTCTTCGTCACTGAGCATCTCCAACACCTCGTCGTAGACGCGCAAGTGGTGGTTCGCCATGACTCCTCCTTTTCTGGAGTGCAAGGGTAACAACGTCGGGGGCTTTACACTAAAGCCCTCTTCTCCACAGTTTAGCGCGCAAGCCCCGACATGGCGGCTATTCGATCCCGTCAGTACGCCATTGCGTAGCAATCGCGTCTCGGGTCGGCGCCAGCGATGCGACTCCCCGTGGCGGGATCGACCATCACCGCCGTCGAGCACCCGGAGACCCTGAAATTCGGCACGACCTCGACGTCATGTCCTCGCTTTTTCAGCGCTTCGATCACTTCTTCCCCCACGCCTTCCTCGATCCGAAGGCGGTTGAGGCCGAGCGCGTGCGGCCAGAACGAGCCGTGCAAATGAAACGTCTGAACACGGGGTCGTTCAATCGCCGTGTGCAAGTTCGGATACCAGTCGTCCCAGAACTCGACGATGTTCAGAAACGTCTGGATGATCGTCTGCTCCTGGTTGTCGCCGCCCGGGGTTCCGATGGCAAGGAAGGGCTCGCCGTCCTTCATGACGATGCTCGGGGTGAGTGTATAGCGGGGACGCGAGCGCGGTCGGAGCTGCGCCGCCCGCGTCTCGTCCAGCCAGAACTGCTCGCCGCGAACGCTCATGCCTATCCCGGTGTCGCCCAGGATCACGGCGCCGCCCGTCCAGCCCCCGCTCGGCGTGCTATCGAAGATGTTGCCGTGTCGGTCGATGATCGCGATGTGTGTCGTGTCCTTGAGACTCGCCGCCTCGAGGGCGGCGTTATCGATCGCCGCATCACTTTCGACGCTCTCTCCCGCGACCCAAAAGGGCCACTCGCCAACGTCGGGGTCGAATGGAACGGGGTCCCCGCCGCGGAGGACTTCGGACGCGTGCGCCATATCGATGAGCTTCGCCCGTGTCTGAGCGTAGTCCTTCGACAAGAGCCCCTTCGCCGGCACTTTCACAAACTCTGGGTCCGCGTAGTAGCTGTCCCGGTCGGCATAAGCGAGCTTCATCGCTTCGACGAGAACATGGAGGTAGTCGGCGCTTCCGTGCCCCATCGAGCGCAGATCGAATGTCTCGAGAATGTTCAAGGTCTGCAGCAAGGTCGGCCCTTGACTGTTGAAAGATTGCTTGTAGACCGTATAGCCGCGGTAAGTGACGGAGGCCGGCTCTTCGATGCGCGCGTAGTACTCCGCGAAATCGTCGCGCTCGAAAGGCGTGCCATGTTCTTTCAAGAACGCCACCATCTCGTGCGCGATATCGCCTTTGTAGAATCGATCCCGCGCTGCCACGATGCCCACCTCACGTCCATCCGAACGTGCTGCGCGCTCGGCCTCCACCATGCGGGAGAGCGTGCGCGCCGTTTCAGGAAAGGCGATCGTTTCGCCTGCTTGATAAAGAGACCCATCGGGCTTCAGCCAGTAGCTTTGATTGCCGGGCCACTCGTTGATGAAATCGAGCTCTCGCTCGACGGCGCGCGCCGTCCGGGGACGCAGGACGTGGCCGTCGCGCGCGTACTCGATAGCTCGGCCGGAGACGTCCTCGAAGCTCATCGTCCCCCACCTCTCGAGCACGGTGAGTGCCGCATGGAGCGCTCCCGGCACGACGGCGGGATCGAGCCCCTTCCCCTCGACCGTCTTACCGCGCTCGCGGTACCACTCGATGGTCGCCTTCTTCGCCGCCCAACCCTGGCCGACGATCGAAATAACCTTCCCCTCCCGCCGCGGGTAAACGAGCACGAGCCCTTCGCCACCGAGGCCGTAGAGGTCCTGCTCGACGACCCCGCCGACGAGAAGCGCCGCGACGCCCGCGTCGAAAGCATTCCCACCGCGCTGCAGAATCTCGACAGCCGCCGCGGTAGTCAGAGGATGCCCTGCAGAAACGCCCGCGTTTCGTCCGGCTACGAGAGGCCTCTGTGCTGCAAAGGCCTGAACCGACACCAGGGCCACGAGAACGAAAATGATGCAATGGGGACGCCACATGGGGATGCTCCTTTCGGCAAAACCGACGCGCTGGATGCTATCACTATTCGTCCATCCTACCGGGCCGCGTAGCCCATGCGGCTCTTCCACAATCGCTTTCGAATCGTGGTCGATTGGCCTTATGATGTGCCAGTTTCCAATGGAGGCATCTATGTCCCGATTATCGACTCTCAATCGACGAAGCTTTTTTCACCGCGCGCTCGCAGGCGCCGCCGCTATGGGTCTCGTGTCGCAGCCGTGGCGTCTGGCCGCCGCGCAATTAGTGGAGGGCACGCCCATCCGGGACGTTCGGAGCGTTGGCCTCGACGATCCCGCGCTCGTTCAGCTTTCGATCAACGAGAACCCGCTCGGCTCATCGCCGCGGGCCATCGAGGCGGTTGCGAAGAGCATGTTCGGGATGAATCGCTATCCGTTTCACGATCAGCTCGAGAAGGCGCTCGCGAAGCATCACGACGTGCCCATGGAGACGATCCTTACCGGGGTCGGGTCTTCAGAAATCCTGAACTTGCTGGTGCTCGCGGCCTTTTGGGACCGGGGCGGGAATATAGTGACTGCGTTTCCCTCATACCCCTCGGTCCCGGGCAAGACCGAAGAGCTAGGCCGCGAAGTCCGAAAGATCCCGCTCGAGCCCGACTACGGGATCGACCTCGAGGCGATGGCGAACGCCATCGATTCCGAGACGCGCATCGTCACTATCTGCAATCCGAACAATCCGACGGGGCAGCTTCTCGATGCCGCGGAGCTCCGGCAGTTCATCGACGCGGTGCCCAAGGATGTTATCGTTTGTATAGACGAAGCGTACATTCATTTCGTGGAGGTCCCCGACTATCCGTCAACGATCCCGCTCGCGCAGGAAAAAGAAAACGTCCTCGTGACGCGGACATTTTCGAAAGCATACGGTCTCGGGGGAGTCCGTGTTGGATATGGGATTGGCCATCCAGATCTTTTGAAACGACTCGCTCGCCTCGGCATCGGCAGGCTCAACAAGAACACGCTCTCGATCGCTGCGGCGCTCGGCGCGCTCGAAGACCCGGACCACGTCACCCGTTCCGTCGAGCTCGTCCGGGAAGGCAAACGCTATCTCTACGCGCAGCTCAAGGACATGGGCTATGAACCGCTTCGAACGCAAACGATCTTCGTAACCGTGGAAGTCGGACCGGACACGGAGACCTTCATCGAGCTTCTACAGGAACAGAAGATCGCGGTACGCCAGGCGTTCGACATGGATGGCTATATGCGCGTCTCCGTGGGACTTCCCCGCGAGAACGAAGCCTTCGCGCAGGAGTTCAGAAAACTCGCCGTCCGCAACTAGAACTTTGAAAGCGGTCCTCTATTCTCGTGTTCGAGGCGAGTGGCAAATCTTCCGAAGCCGTCGGGGTCGAGGATGGTGAAATCTCGCAGTCCATACCTATCGGCCGTCGATGAAACTCAGACCCCGGGCGTGTCTCGATCGAGCTCGAAGCTCAGGCAGTGCGGTCCTTGGCCGCGCTCCGTGTACTCGGTTAGATCCGGTGCATAAACGGTCAGGCCGAGGCCCTTCAGGATGTCATTGACGTAAGCGTTGTCCTTGAAGGAGATGACGCGATCCTTCCCCAGACTAAGTACGTTGAGCGCTACCTCGCCTTCAGCTTTCTCCGCGGGAAGATCGACCAGCTCGTATTCCCGACCTTCGAGAAAACCCACGAACCAGTCGGGAACCTCCGACTTCACGATGAGTGCGAGCTTTGGGGCGACCGGGGCGAACAGGCAGTCGAGATGGGTCCACTTGGGCGGGATCAGAATGCCGTGCACCTTGATGCCTTGTTTAGCATAGATCTCTTGCGCGTTTTGGATGCCGGGCCAAGTGCTTCGCTCACCGGTGCCGGTCGCGAGGTTCTTGTCGTCGATATACTTGTTGTCTCCTCCTTCCCAGCAACCGCGCTCGATTCGGCCGAAGATCGTATAGCCTAGCTTTCGCAGTTGCTTCTCGCCGGGAACCTCTTCTCCTCGGCGCTCCGAGTATTTGAAGCGGCCGATGACCACGCCCCCGGGAGAGTTGACGGCAAAATCGCGCGCGTTCACGGCGTAGTGGCGGGTGGGGTAGGGCTCCTCAATGGTGCAAATTTCAACCCCTGCTTCGCGCAGGATGTCCGCGAGCTCGTCGTGCTGCGCCTGAGCTTTTTCGTGGTCGACTTTGTCGCCTCGCTCGAGGGCCGTCCGCGAAATCGTCGACGGGGACGAGCTCGTAATAGGTCGAAGGGCACAGCATGACCTTGCGGAGCACACCTGTTCCGTTATGGACTGGCATCGAAAGCCTCCTCGTTGGTAGAGTCCACTCCTCATTCATGGCCCGATGCGCGACACATCAAAGCGAGCAAGGAGGCAACAGATGCGCGGACGTCGTCTAATCTTCATCGTTGCAGCGGTATTCGCTTTTGCCGGGTGTTCCGATAATCCGTCCAAAGATTTCGACATCCTCATCAAGAACGGCAGGATCGTTGATGGAACCGGGAATCCCTCGTTTCAGGGCGACGTCGGCATCGTAGGCGACACGATTGCCGAGATAGGGGATCTGACAGGAAGAAGCGGACTCGAGACCATCGATGCCGCCGGCTTGGTCATCTCACCCGGATTCATCGACGTCCACACGCATGCCGACGGTGACCTAGGCCGCCCGGGCTCGAACGCCAACCTCAACTATTTGAATCAAGGCGTAACCACGGTCGTAACCGGCAACTGTGGTTCGGGCACATTCGAGATCGCCAAGATCAAGGCAGAATGGGAAGCACGAGGCATCGGAACGAATGCCGTCCACCTCGTCGGGTTTGGCGATGTCCGAAGAGCGGTCATGGGCACGGAGCCGCGCGAGCCCGAGGCAGAAGAGCTCGACCAGATGCTGTCGATCCTTCGTCAGGCGATGAAGGAAGGCGCCTGGGGCATGAGCACCGGCCTCGAATATGTTCCCGACCGCTATGCCACGACCGAGGAGATCATTGACGCCGCAAAAGTCGTCGCTGAGTTCGGAGGTGTTTATGCGAGCCACCAGCGCAACGAGTTCGATCGTGTGCCGGAGTCGACGCGCGAAACCGTTCGCATCGCCGAGGAAGTCGGCGTCTTGGCCATTACCTCTCATTTAAAGGTATGCAGGAAAAATGCCTGGGGCATGATGGCGGAGGCTGTAGATGTCATCAACGACGCGCGCGAGAGAGGCGTTCGTATCGTCGCAGATATGTATCCCTATCACTTCGCTTCAGGAGGGCCGATTCTCCCGATTACCCGAAACGCGGGCTGGGCCCCCTTTCATCTCCCTAACGACATGGAACCGTTTAAAGAGCTGAGAGCGCGGCTGTCCGAACCGAATCTGCCCGACGAGGATGAAAAGGCCCTGCGAAAGGAGTACGTGGATGAGCTCGAGAAAGCGCTCTCCGATGATTCCAAACGCCAGCAGATAAGACAATCCGTGCTCGAAGGCAGCCCTCATCGTCCGAGCTCCGTAGCCCTGGCGGGCTGGGATAGCTACCTCGTCGTCGTGGGCAACGAGAACGCCCATTTGATCGGAGAGATCCTTTCCGACATCGCCGAGGAAGCAGGAAGAGATCCCTTCGACGTCGTAGCGGAAGCTCGTCATTCAAGAACCGGACCTGCACGTCGCCTGCGGCGTCATGTTGGAGAACGACATGCGTCAAGCGATGGAGCAAGAATGGCTGATGTTCTCCAGTGACGGAGATACCGTACCGATTGCAAAGGAGGTCGACCCTCCTGTCATCGAGCACCCACGGGCGTTTGGCAGCCAGGCCAGAGTACTGAGCAAGTACGTCAGAGAAGAGAACGTCTTGACGCTAGAGAACGCTATCAGAATGATGACCTCTCTCCCGGCTCAATCCCTCCAAATGAAGAACCGGGGCTTGCTGGCTGAAGGGTACAAAGCTGATGTCGTGATATTCGACCCGAAGACAATCAAAGACAACGCCACACACGCCAATGCGCGCCGATACAGCTCCGGAACCGAAACGGTGATTGTCGGTGGAAAGATAAGCATCGAGAGCGGCGTATATAACGGTGCGCTCAACGGAAATCTGCTGCTCTTGACGGAAAACCCTAGCGAGCTACAGCCCTAAATCCTAGATTTCTCTCGGGCATCGATCTGTCGAGCCTTTTCGAGCTCAGCCTCTGCTTCCTCTGCTTTTCCGAGTCGCTGAAGCGCCCGGGCGAAGTTGCGCCGTAGAAGCGCCGCTCCCGGGTTCAGGATCACACTCCTCCGAAAGAGCTTTGCCGCTTCCTCCGCCTCGCCTCGCTGCAGAAGAAGCTCGCCCAGTAGCTGTTGCGCGGCGAGAAGATCGGGATCGATTTTGAGGGCGCGTCGATAGCTTCGCTCGGCTTCCGCCAACCGCTTCGTCGACTCCAGAAGAGCGCCGAGCCCGGCATGGACTCCCGCCAATAACGGTTCTTTCTCGAGGGCCCGGTCGAAGTAGTTCTCGGCCTCGTCCATCTGCTCGTTCAACGCAAGCGCGGTGGCAAGCTCCTTCAAGAGAGCAGCGGGCGGATCCAAATCGATGGCGAGCACGCCATGGAAGGCGTCGATCGCTTCCGGCAAGTTGTTTTCGAGAACGTGCAGCCGAGCCGAGAGCCAAAGAGCATCTGGCGGAGGCTCCCGAAGTGAGAGGAGCCGGTCCACGACCGCCCGGGCCTTGTCAGGTTGGCGCGACTGAAACAGCCATCTTGCTTGGGCGACGCGCAAATTCGGATCTTCGGGGTGCTTGGCCAGTGCCGCGTTGATGAGCGGCCCCACATCCTGGAGGGCGCCTCCCTCGAGAAGCAGCGTCACCCATTCCAGGATTTTCTCTCGCGCATCGGTCTCGGGAAGCGTTCCCGAAGTGACCATGGCCCGCAAGAGCTTCACCCTTCGATCCCACTGTCGAAACGGTTCGTAACCGCGCAGCAGCGCCCGACCTTCGTCAGCGTTTCCCGTCCGGAGCAATAGGCTTCCCAAGCGAAAGCGAGCTCTCAACAATCGAGGCTGTTTCGACAGCGCTCGCCGGTAGAGCTCACGGGCCTCCTCAGGCCGCCCGAGAGATTCGAGAACCCGCCCGTACTGATAGTCGGCATCGGCGTCAGAGCGCGTCGGATCGGCCGTCGCTGCCTGGAGGTGCTGGCCCGCTCGCGAGAGATCGTCCTCTTCCAATGCGAGAAGGCCCAGCTCCAAGTGCTCGTTCACCCCTTGGGGCTCCCCTGACTCCTGGAGCAGCGCGCGCGCTTCCACAATCCATCCCGTTTTTCTCAAGGCACGCGCCAGAGCGAGCCTCTCTTCCTCCGGCACCTCGGCAAGCTCGCGGGCCTGCCCATAGGCATGCTTTGCACTCTGGTCGCGCTGAATTTGGGAATAAAGCACCACGAGTCGTCGCCACGCATCGGCGTGAGCCGGATCCAAAGAAACGGTTTTCTCGAGCGAGCGGACAGCCGCCGAGTAATTCAAGAGCCCGGTGAACGCCAGACCCTTGCCGTAGTGAGCTGCGGCGCGCTTCGGCTCCATGGAAACGAGCTCTTCGAAAGCGACGAGCGCATCCTGGTAACGGTGTTGTCGGAGGGCGTCGAAGCCGCGCTCGACAGGCGTTTGCGGAGAACTGGCCAGCGGGATTAGGAGCAAAACGAGGCAGAACGAGCTCGGAGAACCCATGACGGTGAACATTATGCGCCCAGAATGCCGTCTCCTGAAGCGTTTGTGCGCCACAAGAAAAAAGCCCCGGGGTTGCCCCCGGGGCTGGTTTCGTGCCGGCGATCCGTCTAGAACAGGAACTTCACACCTATCTGCAACCGTCGCGGGGGCAGGAAGCGGCTCCGGACGTCGAAGCTGGACGATGTTCCGGTTCGAGACAAAACGCTCTCGTTGGCGTCGTCGTTCAAAAGGTTCAGAGCATCGAGAAACAGTCCGATGGCGAACTGCTTCTGAACCCTGACATCCAGCAAGTTCCATGGATCCACCGCACGGCTACCGTCCCTCACCTCCGTCCGAATGTAGCGTTCGCGACGGTTGATGTCTACCATGGCTCCGCTAACCCTATCGGCCGCCGTGTACTTTTCTTTAGGCCTTCAGGTCAAGAAAGCCAGATCAAGACGTAGGCGGTCGCGAGCCCGATATGCACAATCGCGAAAGGCAGGGCGAGGGTCACGAACTTGAGGAAGGAGACCTCGAGCCCGTGCTTGTGCATGATGGTGACGGCCACCAGGGTCGAAGCCGATCCGATCGGAGTGAGATTCCCGCCCAGGTTTGCCCCGAAGATGACCGACCACCAGAGTGGTGAGTCTGCGGGCGTTTGAAAGTTCCCCGAAGTGAGGATCTTGGAGAGCATCGCCGATATCGGAATGTTGTCGGTCACACTGCTGGCGATGGCAGCCACGAGGAGAAGAAGCCCGCCACCGACTTTTTCCCCCATCCCGATGATGGGTGCGAAACCTCGTCCGATGAGCTCCAGAACGAGCGCCTGTTCCATAACGTAGATGGTCACGAAGAGAAAGGCGAAGAAAAAAATCAAGTCCCAATCGACCGCGCTGTAGAAAGTGTGCGCTTCGGACTTGTAGCGGAGAAGCATCACCATGGCGAAGCTCATGGCCACGAAGCCCATGCCCAGCTTCCCAATGGCCCAGCTATCGAAGGACGCCGCGGCGATGAAGGCGATGAAGAGCACCAGCATGACCGCCCCGAACCAGAAGAATCCTATGCTCTCGATGCCGTCATTCTCGTCGAAGGTATCGACACGCTCCGCGGCTTCCGCTTTCTCTTCGGAAGCGAGCCGTTCGATCCCGAATCGTCTCGCGCCGAGCCAAATGGTGATGACGGTGACCACGAGCACGTAAGGGCTTGATTTGACGAAGAAATCGACGAAACCGATCCCGGCCGTCGTGCCGACGATGATGTTGGGAACGGAAGAGATCAGAGTGAGAAGTCCTCCTACGTTCGTCAGAAGCCCCTCGATGAGCAAGAAGCCCAAGAGCTTGTCGTTGCGCCCAAGCTTGTCCAACGACACGGCGGTGAGAGAGCCGACGATGATCATTGCCGTGACGTTGTTCAATACCGCTGAGAAAACGGTGGTCATGGCTCCGTAAAAGACGAGCAGCAGCAGGGGGTCTCCTTTGGAGAGCTTGGTCAACTTGATAGCGATCCAGGTGAAGAGCCCGGACTTGCTGGTGACGTCGACGAAGATGCTGGCCCCGAGAATGATGGTGACCACTCCCCAGTCGATGGAAGGAATGAAGACCGGCAGCTTGATGTGATGGCCGTCGGCGAGGGTCACTTCCCCGAAAGGCAAAAGCTCCATGAACGCGCCGAGCGTGAGACAAATGATGGCGAAAAGCCCGGCGATGACTGATTTCTTTGCGTGCAGTTTCTCTTCCAACGCAAGGCAGAGAACCAAACCGAAAAAAAGGGCAGCGAAGAGAAGGGTTATCGAGAGTGGCACGACTTGCTGGTGCGCCGCGTTGGCGCCGATTTGGGCAGCGGCAAATGTGGTTTCCGGCAGCATGGCTTCAGACCATGAGCAGGGGAATCTGGCGAAGCTCGACGGCAAGTGGGTAAGCAAGACCGTGCATCGCGAGCTGATCTTCGTCCTTGGTGTTCATCACGAGAAGCTGGACCGAATGGTCCTCGACGAGCTGCTTGTACTCAATGAGGTGGTGACCGGTCCGAACTTCGGAATGAATCCGAAGGTCCAACCCCTCTTCCTTCAACTCCCGCCTGCAGCTTTCGATATAGTCGCGAGGCTCTTTGAGTAGTTGTTTGATGATTTGCTCCCGGGCGTTTTCTGTATTGATGGAAGGAATCTTCGAGATCACCTCGATGTAGCGCTCGAAGATAGCGTCGTCCTCTATATGTGTGAGAAAGAGATCGCCGCCCTTTTCGGTGAAGCTGGCCGCGTAGCTCACCAGGCGACTATCTCCGACAAGATGATCGGTCACCGCCATGACCACTTCCGTGTGCTGCATCGACGCGTCGAAGGCGGAAACGTCGCGCGGGTGCGGAAGGACCATGACGGGGCAGCGCGTCGCCTGAGTGAGAACGTCGAGCCGAGGCCCCAGGCTGTGCGGCCAACGCCAGGCCGCGCTATGCAAGTTTCGGTACGTCACGAGCAGTTCCGGCTTCTCCTGCGTGACGAGACCAAGAAGCTGCTCGACTCTTTCCGACTGGCCGCGGTCGAGTACCATCCATTCTGGTCCGTCTCCGAGAACCTGCAAGAAAGCTCGAACCCTCGCAGCGAGTGTCTTGGCCTCCGCCTCCTCGAGGTCGGTCACGACGGCAATCTTCTGGAAGGAGAGCTCCTGACGTTTGAAGTTGAGCTTCGCCGCCGATTTGAAGACGCTTTCGAATTGGTCGACTTTGATCACAGCGATCTCGATACCGACAAGAAATCGGGGCGGACTTGGTTGGAACAACTTTACCGCCGGATCGGTTCCGGCCGCAACTGCTGAAACTGCGGCTTAAGCCCTCACGCTCACTCGATCGAGCGCGGTTCGACTTATCTCTGCGAAGCTCGGACCGGAAGATTCGCTCTCGTGCTGCTGCGAGCATCTTCGATGTTGCTTTTCGCGTGCGTTTCCGTTGTGGCCATCGGGATTGGCCCTGGAAATCACCTCGAGGTTTGAAGACTCGAGCCCGTATCGAGCCAACGCCTGCCGTAGCTGAGGAAGAGAGTCCCGCAGTCGAGCTTCCATATCGGCGCTCTCTGGAACGAAACGGGCGTCAACCTCAGAGCCCTTGACGCGTAGAACCACCCGCATGTTCTCCGCGAGCTCGCTTCCCTTCTCGTCTCCCGAGAGGCGCAGGACCAGTTTTTGGCTCGAGCTCGAGGAGGGCTTCGTGGGTGCGCTCTCCTCGAAGGCTGAGGAAGCTTGGGATCCCTTCTCGAGCGCGGTGGCGCTGCGAGAGCTATCGGCGCCCATCAGCTTGGTCTCGGAGTTGGCGCCCGGTCCGCTGAACGAGCTCGAATGAGCCGGGCTCTTTGGCCCCGAAGAATCACTGTTGCCCTGCGACTCCGAGTGAGACAGACGGACCTCGGGAGTCGTCGTCCGGGCTCGCTGCGCCTTTTGGACGGTCTCCTCCTCTTCAGATGTGACATCGCGTGGCGCGGAGCGCAAAGCGCTACGGCCTTCTCCGGTTTCCGACGGCCGATGCCCTTGTCCCTGGCTCTGGCTACGCGCATCGGCCCTCGCTTCCGGCGGCCACCCTTCCCCAGAGCTCACGGAGGGAGACTTCCCGTGCTGTTGCGCGCTCGATGAAAGCTGTGCTTCGATTTCGACGGACGCGATCGCCCCGCCGGGCTCGAGCTTTGGCGGCGGTACTCCCGTACCCTGCTGAGACGCTCCGCTCGGCCCGGACTTGACGGTGAGCGATGGAGGAGGCTCCGGCGCCGCGGCCTTTGCCTCTCGCGCTAGCGCTTCGTGAGGTTCGCCCGCGTTCGAGCTCACCGCAAACACCTCTTTCGATGCAGTTCTAACTGTTTGTTCCGAAGCTTCGCCGTTTACATGGGGCAGTTGTGTCGCCAATCTGGAAGCCGCATCCTCTCCGAGCGCGGAACGCTGAGCAGAAAGTGCACGATCAACAAAATGACCGGTCCCTTCGCCAGCCTGCAAGGGCGCCTTGCCGTTCCAGACCTCGGCTTCAGAGCCTGTCTTTGGCTCCGGGGTTTTCCCTACTTCCAGAGCACCCAGCTCCATCTCTTGGAGTCCCGGGATAGGACGAGCAGGGCGGTGGCCGTACCCGCGTCCATCGGCTTCTCTTCCTGATACAGGTCGTCAGGAGCCGTGGCTGCTTCGCTCTCGCCGGCACCGTTGAGCACTCGATCCATTTCCTCGGCGAAACCCTTGGCGTCCGAGGCCGGGTTATTTTTCACCACCTTGGAGACAGGCACCGAGCGTAGCTCGCCATATGACTCTGGATAACCGCGTAGATCTCCTTCATCAAAGGATCCTCCAGGACATCCGAGAACACTCTCAAAAACCTCTCCTCCTCCATGGGTTGTAGAGGCGCGAGACCCTGGCCGTCGGGCGCGTCGTCCGTCGGTCCCTCGATCTCGACGCTTCCAACTCTCCAACTCTTGAGTAGGCGGAGGCGTCGACCAGAAAGGACCGTTCCGACGGGGAGAAGAAGTTGCCCTTTCTCGTTGATGACTGGGCTTGTGACCCGCAGGCCCGGCTCCGCCTCTTCGATGAGTAAAGTTCCCACAATCCTATGACCTAGCCGACAAGTGCGCGGACGTGCGCGCGGCGCAATTCACTCAGAAACCCCAATCGGCTGGCAACGGCCAAACTTTAGGGTGGCTTTGCCGCACGCGGCAACGACAAAACCAGGAACCGAAAAAGGGCAGCGGCCGCTAATTCGCGATTTGTCGATTCACGATCGCGAGTATCTCTCGTTCGAGAGAGATGGCCTTCGTCTCGATCTCCTCGCCTTTGGCAAGCATGTCGTCCACGAACTTCTTGTCCTCGAGTCCCGCCGCGTTGGTCTTGATGTTGAGATAGGCTCCCAACACGGCTGTGCGGGCGCAGAGCGCGCCGACGCCGGCATCGGAGGCCGAGCTCGGGTTGCCCCTATCCGCCATCGCCTTGATCACTTCCATAGAATCGTAAGTGCTCTGCATCACCCTGAACGGAACGTCCATCGCGTATTTCGTCGCCTTTTCCATGGCGTGCTTTTTTTCCGCTTTCTGCGCTTCCGTATCTCTCGGCATGGCGAAGACGTCCATGACCTTGTTGAAGGCTTGGGTGTCTTCGTCCACGAGGGCTAGCAGCTCGTCGTGAAAGCGTTTGCCTTTTTCGGCCCAGGTCGAGAACTCCTCCCATCGATCGTCCCATCCCCGCTTGTGAGCTGAGAGATTCGCCACCATGGTCGCGAGCGCGGCGCCCAAGGCGCCCACCGCGGCGGACACGGAACCACCTCCTGGTGCGGCAGATTCGCTGGCCGTTTCGTGGGTGAAATCTGAGACCGTCATGTCAATCAATCGCTCTTCCAAGCGGTCGGCCATGGCATATTCAATGATCTTCTCGTCCGGCTTGAAGGGATAGAGGTCGCTCAATCCGAGCGACTTCACGGCGACCTTGATGAGCTCCGCGTCCGAGACGCCGGTCGAGCGCTGCTGCTTTCTGAGCAAGAATCGGCCCGCATCGAGCATCGCTTGAAGCGGGATGAGGCCAACGAGCTCGCTGCCGGTTACCCGGATGCCTCTCTGCCGCGCCTTCTCGCAAACTTCGTCGAAGGCCACGTGAACCGGCGTCACACCGAGATGGGTGAGGTTCATCGAGATCTGTGCAATGCCGTACTCCTTGATGAACCAGCCGATGGCCTTGACACTTTTCAGGGACCCTCGATTCCAAACGTCCTCGCCTTTGTCGTCCTTGACGACGGAACCCGTTAGCGGGTTCCCCTCACGTTTCTTGCGCCCCTTCTCGCGCACATCGAAGGCGATGGCGTTGGCGCGCCGAGTGGAAGTACTGTTCAGATTGACGTTATAGGCAACGAGAAAGTCGCGCGCTCCGACAGCCGTGGCCCCCGAGCTCGGGCTGAATGTAGCGGGACCGAAATCCGGCTTCCAATCGGGGCTCGCGATCCTGTCCTCTAGCCCTTCGTACTCGCCTTCACGCACGAGAGCCAGGTTTCTTCGCCCTTGTGTCCGCGCCGCGTGCTCGTAGCAATAGACCGTGAGACCCACTTCCTCTCCCAGACGTCTAGCGAGCTCGTGGGCGTGGCGCACCGTCTCTTCCATGGTGATGTTGGTCACCGGGATCAAGGGACAGACATCGATCGCGCCGAAGCGTGGATGCTCACCGTGATGCTGGCTCATGTCGATGAGCTCGGCCGCCTTTCTTGCCGCACGGACCGCTGCATGGATCACTCCTGGAGGAGTCCCAACGAAGGTGACGACCGTTCTGTTCGTCGCCTTTCCCGGATCGACATCAAGAAGCTTCACGCCATCGACGCCTTCGATCTCCGACGTGATTTGCCGGATGACGGACATGTCGTTCCCTTCGCTGAAGTTGGGAACGCATTCGATGAGCTGCTGTTTCGTTAGCATGGGTCCGGTAGGATAGCACGCTAGGTGCCAGTGGTCCTCGTCACCCAAGGTACTTCTCCAGCGAGACGATGAGCTCTTGAGCTCGATCCCTGAGCCTCTGCATCTCGTCACGGGTCCTCTCACCAGGAGTAAAGCGAGCAGACGAGCTTGATCGGATAAGCCTAGGTCCGCCGGCACGCGAGTCGAAAGGTAATCGGCGAGCTTCATCCGACTTCAATTCTAGTGGCTTCGCGGCCGATCAGGTGTCCCATTCACGACCATAGAGCCCATTCGCGAAAAGGGCGAACGATGGTCGTCCGTTCACGAAATAAGCGGCCGATTCACGCGGTTTCGCTTCGCCGGGTGCAACCGGGCTCGCATGACGGCTCGTACATGCTGCCAGGAGGCAACCAATGACTGACACGACCGAACCACCGATTGACAAAGGATTCCGGGTTTCCGCGTGGGCGCTCTACTGCCTGATCGTGTTCGAGATCCTTTTCATGGTCTCGCCATTCGGGCTCTACTACTACTCGATTTACTCCATTCCGCTGAACTGGCTCCAGCAGAGCTCGCTCACCGCATGGACGACCTTGAACATACTCCCGCACTTCACCTACACGGGAAGCGTGTTGAGCAATGCTCTGATGATCGTGAGCTGGCCGCTGATCCTGATGGGACTCATGCTCTTTTTCTGGGGTTTTGCGCAGGTCTACTGGAGCAAGCTCACGGGAAACACCAAGGTGGAACGTGGCTTGTACCGACATATCCGCCACCCCCAGTACGTCGCCTTGGCCATCCTTGGACTGGGCACCACGATCTACTGGTCGAGATTCCTCGTCTTGATGGCCTATGCGTCCATGATGTTCGTCTACTATTTCTTGGCGAAGCACGAGGAGGAGGCTTGTCTGACCAAATTCGGAGAGGCGTATCGCGATTACCAGGAGAAGAGGGGGATGTTCCTCCCCTAGCAATGGCTCACGTCGTTGCCGATTTGAACCCGTTCTTGCCGACGGGTGGTTGGCGTCGCATCGCAGCACTCCTCGTCATCTACGCAAGTTTCGTGACCGCTTCCGTCGCCGGTGGCTGGTGGGTCAAGCATCGCGTGCTAGACCAGGTCACCATCCACGCTGCCGACGGTCTCACCCTGATAGCTCTCGCTCCCACGTCGGCCGAAACCATGATGGAAATACAGACAATCTTGGACAGCGACCCCGACTTTCGGCGCGAACGTGAGCGGCTGGGACTCTCGACACTCCTCAGCTATGTCGCGCCGCGTGAGTGGAATGTCCCTGAGTTCGGCTTGCGCCGACCAGGCGAGCACCGGCAGTCGGGGTTGGCGGAGCTTTTCCATCCCTCGACCCATGGCAACTCTATCGAGCTCGACCCGTATCAACTGGTGGTTGCAGTGATGGAGCCCATCGTCATCGACACCACCACTCGAGCGGAGGGAAAGGAGCTGGTGATGAGGACCCTGGGCTACGTTCCGAAACTAAAGGTCGTCCTCGACCTCGGCAAGGGTTCTGTCACCAGTGTTTCCGACGAGCCCTACGAGAGTCAGTGGAAGGGCATCCCCGTGCCCATTTATTGAGTCTGACATTAGCGGACGCCGAGGATGGCGTTCCCCGGCATCACACCTTCGACGATCTGTGAGTTCTTGACGGCAAAGGTACCGCCCACGAGGACATGCGCGATGCCCTGCGAAGGTGTGTCGCCCTTCAGATAGGTGGATCGATCGATGATGGTCTCAGGGTTGAAGAGCGTGAGGTCGGCATCCGCGCCGACTTGAACCCGGCCCTTCTTCTTCATCGCCGGCGCCACGGTCTCGACCCGCTGCGCCGGCAACAGAGTCATTTTCCGCAAGGCAACCATGAGGCTGAGCGCCTTTCGGTCCCGCGCGTAGTGGCCGAGCACCCGCGCGTAGGTACCCGCGCCTCGTGGATGCGCTGGCCCGTAGAGGAAAGGGATGCCGTCACTGGCCACGATGACGTCCGGCTGCGCGACGATCCATTCGTTCGTGGTCTCGTTTCGTCCGTGGATGATGACCCAACCGCCTTGTGCCCGGTATTTCGTAAATGTCTCCGTGTTGAGACGTTCTCCGGTCGGAGGCCACTGAAGGCGTTGATAGTCTTCGTCGGAGAGATCCTGCCAGGAGTCGAACAACGCGGACTGGATGAGCGTGGAGCCCGCGGTGTATGGATAGGCCTCGGTGGTGACGTCGACCCCGTGATCGCGGGCGCCGCGGATGAGAGCGAGTGTGTTCCGGGCCTGCTCGCCAGCGCTGCTGTTCATGTGCACGATGTGCGCGGACGCTCCCGTGGAAGCGGCATTCGCGATGACTTCCTGGAAAGCGCCGAGCGTGCCACCGGAATTCTCACTGCGCAAGTGGACATAGACAGGAACGCCGCGGCTCGCTGCAAGCTGAAAGAGCCGAAAGAACTCCAGCCGAGACGCGCCCGGAGTGTACGTAAGACCAAAGCCGAGTCCGAGCGCTCCCTCGCTGAGACCTCCTCCTAGCATGTCGCTGAGCTGACCTATTTCCTCCTCGGTGGCGACGCGGTAGGCGTGCTCTCCCTTGTTGAGCTCCGCCTGTTCTGCCGGCGGCAACGTGGGAAGGTGTTTCAGCGCAACGGCGTCCATCATTGCCGCTCGAGCCGGCCAGTGGCCCGCCGTGGCGCCGTAGTGGATGAGCGCTTTGCCCGCACGTGAGTCAAGCCACTCCCCGACTGGGTAAACACCGACTTCCATTTCGAGCGCGGTGGTAACACCGTCGGCAGCCTGCAGTCGATTGCTGACCGGATCCTGTCCGTGCGCGTGGAGGTCGATAAAGCCTGGCGCGACGACGAGCCCGGTGGCATCGATAGTGTCGCGGCCTCGAATGTCGTCCTCGGTGATGACGGCGACCGTGCCGTCGGCAATACCAACATTTCGTGTGGCATCGAGCCCCGTTTCGGGATCCATGACGCGGCCGCCGAGAAGCACGAGGTCCAGCTCCTGGGCTTGAATGGTGGAGCCGAGGGTGGAAAGCGTCAGTAAGAGCAGAGAGATGGAGTGTTTAAAGGGACTCATCGAGATGCGCCTCCAGCCAGCCTGAGTAGACCTTCTTCAGGTCCCTACCTTCGGGACGATGTCGAATCTCCGCCGCGTCTCCGTACTCTTCGCGAGCCCGTTCGACCGACAGCAAGCTTCCGGTGGCGCTTCGGGGGTCGACGATCCAGACAAGCCGAGGAACGAGGGAAGCGGCCAGGTCGGGAAGATCGAAATCCTTCAGGACGAGCCCATAGCCTCTCACCCAGACTTTGTAGTTCGCGTCGGGAAGATCCGGGACCAGAAAGCGACCGTTGTCATCCGTGACCACGGTCTTCACGAACTTGGTGGGGAGATCCGTCGTTTCCGCGATGACCCAGACGCCCGGCTCAACGCCCTTCGTGCTCTCGACAACGCCCGCGATGCCTTCCGCCGCCAGGCTCTCCACCGACGACATCAAGATCGCAACGAGAAAACAGACTCTCCTCATGCCTACACCCGTCGAAAGGGCTTCGGACCTGCCTCGATCAGTGTTTCGCCGCCTCTTCGGCGTCCATTTCCTTGGCGCGTGCCCCAGCGAGAATGTTGTAGAGGCCATAGTTCCCCTCGTGGCAGGCATACTCGAACAGTGGTCCGTCCGTTCTTCTCAAAGGCATCACGGCCGTCCAAGGGCGCGAGTAGGAATTAGGATCCTCGACCGTGAAAGCGTAAGTCAATGTGTCCGCGCCGATGCGCGTGAAGCGCTCGACCAGGTGCGTGTCGGCAGTGGAGCCGGTGAGACTCGTCTCGCGAAGGAAGTTGATGGTATCGATGACAAGCGTATCGCCCTCCCAGTGGCCCCGGGAATCGCCCGCCCACTGAACGGATTTTTCCGTGTGGACGCCCTTCGGTCGGGATGATCCGCGTGTTGTGCACCATCTCGTTGAGGATCACCACATATCCAGGAACCTGCCAAATGTGAACATTATTATTGTAGGCTCCGAAAACCATCGGAGGCCCAGCGTTGAACCCCACGAGGCAACGGTCGGCCAGGCTGCGATCCGTATAGGAATCCCCCCAGCCAGTGGTCAGCTTCATTCTCCTTTTCCTGCGTCTCTCTATCGCCTCTTCCGTAAAAGGAATTCTTCCATCCGGCGGATCCACGACAAGCGACGTGCGTTTGTCCTTGGTGAGCTCGATTCCCCGCTCGTACCAGACCTCGTTATAGGACAAAACGCCACCCTCGGCCCGCGGCGCGTAGCCAGCCCACGGAGCGCCTGTGATTGGATCAAACAGATCACGATTCAGGCCTCGATTCCGATACTCCTCATACTCGGCCGCTTCCTCAGCCGTCAGAGTCTCCTTCCCCGCCAGTTCTTTGGGACGCTGCAAGGGCGTGATGGTGCGGAAGGTGAACAAGCCCTGTATGTCCGGAACGCCGTCCGCGGTGCGGAACGGCGTCCAGTCGTCCGCAGCGACCTGGCCGAAAGCGGCTAACGGCGCCAGCATGACAGCGGTCATAACGGTGAGCATTGCAGAGAGAAATCGAACCTTCATCTGAAGCCTCCCCTATTGGCGCGGGGTGCGTGCCTGTCGTCGTCCAGGCAACTTCTGACTCGACACGCTACACGGTTCTGCAACGCCACGCAACCGTCGAAGCGCGGGGGCAAGTTGGGTTGAGCAACGCTCAGAGGATCTTGCAGTCCATCACGGCTTTCATCGTCATCGTTTTGATGGTGTTCACCAGAGGAGTGAATTTGGCGGCCTGCCCCTCCGTGAAATGCTCGGTGGTGAACAACAAAAGAGCCATAGCGGTGCCGTTCAGGTAGCTCCCGCCCAAAGCAAGCACGGTGCGGATATCGTGAGCCTGGACGAAATCCTGGCTGGGAATCACGTGGAAGCCATCGCTCGTGCGTGAGGTTCTCGCGGCTTCGACATAAATGAGCTGGGCCATCTCACCGACGGTCTTCAGCATGATCAGGGTGCTTTGCTTCTCGAGCCACGGAACGATTCCGGTCTCGGCGAGAACGCGGCTCACGAGGGGAATCGTCTGGATGAAGCTCGCGCTGAGGACCGGAATAGCGAGGTGGTGACGCGAGCGCCGGGGATCGTTCCACTCCGGCATAGAGCCACGCGACGCCAGCAGAGTGAGCACGATGGTGTCCTCCGTAATCTGGGACTGCACCTTCCGCTCCGTGGCGAGCCGACGGGCGAAGGCTTGTTCCCGCTCTGGAAGAAATGCGAAGGGCACTGTGGCGAACAGACGGATGAGCGCCAAAGACTCGGCGAACTCCTGATGCAATCTGTCCACGCAGATTTGGCCGGCATCCCGGAGAGTCGGGCATTCGCTCGTGAGACCTTTCAGCTCGGCACGGAGGTTCGCCAGGTCTGCGATCGGGTAGCTTCCAAATGTGGCCACGTTATCTCTTTCCAATAGCGACAGCGTCATTATAGTCAACGCGTAAAAAAAGCCCTTCCTGTGAGCCGATCCAGGCCCGTTTGTCGTCTGTAGAGGTGAGCCAACGGACCTATTCGGAAGAAGTATGAAAAGTATGAAGAGCGTGAAAATGTAGTTGGGTCCAGGATGGATGGGGGCGCGGGCCTAAAGCGGCCCGCGCCGCTTTTTTTATCTTTACTTCGGACCCGGTCGCGGTGAGGTCCCGCTTTTCGATGGGTCCCACAGCTCGTAGAGATCTCTCAAACTTGCGTCGGCCTCGCGCACACTCGCGTGGTCTTCGCCTCGCTGGGCCGCGAGTATCTTGCGGCTTCGAAGCAAGAGCCGTTTGGCTTGCGCGTAATCTTCGAGCTGCATGAGGCAATGTCCGAGTGCGGCGCGCACTTCGGCGGTGTCGACGTGGTCTTCTCCCAGCACCTTCTGGCGGATGTCCAAGGCCTCGCGCAGCAAGACGACCGCTTTGTCTGGTCTGCGGCACGCCAAATGAAGACGTCCGAGCCCGTGGAGAGTATAGGCAATGTGAGGATGCTCCGGCGGAAGCACGTCCCTTCGAATCGCAAGTGCAGCTTCGAAGAGCGATTCCGCTTCGCTGTCACCCCCCTGGGCCGCCATCACCGACGCGAGGCTGTTCAAGTTGGTCGCGACGAACGGATACTGGTCGCCGAGAAGCTCTCGAAACATCGCGAGCGCTTCGCGCAAATGAGGCTCCGCGCCGCTAGGTTCATAGCGAGCGCTTCGCGGAACAAAGCTTCGGCACCTTCATACTCGCCCCGATCCGAAAGCAGGAGCCCGAGGTGATCGAGGCTCTGCGCAACGACGACCTGGTCGCCGCTTCGGCGCATTTCGAGCGCTCGTTCTAGAAGCGGCGCCGCGCTGTCATAGAGGCCTAGATTCTGGTAAACGCGTCCAATAGCATCCATCACGGCGGACTGAATCTCCGGCTGGTCACTCAGCTCGACTTCGATACGCCGAACGCCCTCATCAAGAATCTCGCGGGCAGTAACCGTTTGCCCTCGCGTTTCACTCGGGTCATAGCCTCGAAACAAATCGACGATTAGCTCGGAGACTTTCTCGGCCTTGTCACGCTCTCGAACGAGGTGCGCGGATTGCACCACGGTGACGACGCCGAACCCGGTAATGAGAATGGCAAAGGCAGCTGCCGCCGCGAGGCCGAGACTGTGCGCTGGACGAATTTTCGGGCGCGATAGCCGAGTGTATCCGCTTGCGCGGAAACGGGCAGTCCTGCCTGATGCCGCTCGACGTCTTCGACGAATCTCTCCACGGATCGGTAACGTCGCTCGAACGCGCAACGAAAGCGCTCGGACGGGTCGGGTGCTCTTCCAGGACGCGGAACTCGCGATAGAGGAGCGTTCGTGCAAGAGTCCAGCCGCGCTTCACCGTCGCGGGGGAGACCGAGAGAGCCTCGCCCGTTTCGTCAATCGTCAGGCCCCCAAAAAACCGGCACTCGACGATCTTGGCTAGCGTCGCGTCGCGTACCGACAGCCAGTCGAGAGCTTCGTCGAGGGCGAGGAGGTCGTCGCGATTCCTCCTTCGAGGCCTACGGCCTCGAGGGCCGCTTCCTATCGAACTGTGGGCGAACGAAGCTTGTATCTATATCAGAAACTGTGCGCGCGCAATAAAACAATGGACCTGTTTTGCTCGAGGGCTAGGACTTCATTCGGCGCGTTGGAACGAGCGCGGATCTGCTATCTACTTTGCGGCGCGCTGGCTCTGGCTCAGCCGGTGAAGTCGAGTGGAACGAAGAGCCGTTGGCGCATGTTCCGCCACAAGCTCGAGGAGTTGGTGGTCGACGGGCGTGAGCCCGCTCTTATGGAGTAGAAGCTGGTAGACCAAGATCACGCCCACGCACAGCTTTTCCGCTTTGAGCGGGATCACCGCGAGCGGACTTCCGAAGGCCGCTCTTCCCCGTTCGGCGCTTCATAGTAGAAGGGAGTGCCTTTGACCGCGATCTCCCCGAGCAGGCCCTCTCCGAGAGGCACCGCTTCCGCGGCATCCGTCGCCCGCGGCTGGCCACGCGCCGAAGGATTTTCTTCTTCTGGTCGACGAACATGATACTGAACGTCCCGGCGCCGACGAGCTCGGTCACAATCTTCATGATCTCGCCCGCGTCGAGGGACGCCTGAAGGCGATGCTTCGCGACATATAGATTCGAGATCGCTTCGTTCTGCTCGTTCAGGCGTGAGCACAGGCCCGCGAGCTCGCGATTCTCGTCCTCGATCTGTGTCAAACGGGTCTCGAGCTCCAGAACGTGGGCAACCACTTCTCGATCGAGCGGCGGCCCTAGATCCCCCGTTCCCTGGGCCGGAATAGGGCTGTCCAGGCTCTCGAGGTGTCGCTCGACCTTGAGAAGACGAGCCAGTATCTGGCGGATGTGCTCCGCGACGGTTTTTTGGGTTCCTTCGCTCATGCTCAGTCGAATGCAGGGCGGTTTCTCTATTGTGGAAACAATTCCGGCGCAGGTCAATTCCTGATGTCTCGAGACGTCGTGGCGAAGACACGTTCCAGCTAGCACGTGCGAACCTCAGCTGGAAGATCACTGCCACTGGCGGCGCTCGGCGGGACGACTGCGAGCAAAGATGAACGACGGTTAGGGGCTCGCTCCCGCCTGCCTCAGGAGCTGGCCAACGTCCGAATGACCCCGCTCTTCAGCCGCTTTGAGTGCCGTCCACCCGTTTAACGCACGCGCGTCAACATCAGCGCCATGCGACAGGAGGTCGCGCACGAGCGCCGAGCTCCCGTAGCGAGAGGCCTCGATGAGAGGAGAGTTCCCCGTCTTCGAGGCGAGATTCGGATCCGCACCGTTTTTGAGAAGAAGTTGCGCGACATCGACCCGCCCCTTCCCCGCCATCAAGAGAAGCGTCGTCCGCCCGCGAGTATCGCGTGCGTCAACCGAAGCACCACGCTCGATGAGCATGCGCACAACCTCGTCGTGCTCGAGAAGGGCCGCAACCATCAGCGCCGTCGACCCGTCGCTCCGACGCCCATTGACATTCGCGCCCTGCCCAAGAAGCTCTCGTACCCGCGCCCCGTCCCCCGCGGATGCAGCTTCGAGTAGCGAAAGCTCGAGCGCAGACGTATCCGAAGGCGTGAGCGAAACGCTAGAAGAGCCAGCCGAATCAGTAATCGACTCGACTCCCTGCGAAACGTCGTCCAGAGCCTCTTCCATCTCTTTAGGAAAGAGATAGAAAAGCCCCAGAAGAACGACCCCAATGAGAAGCAGGATTTTGAGCATAACGTCTAATTACCAGTATGCGGGCAAGAAAGGCGGGACCGAAAAGCGTTCCCGGCCGGACTCGAAGGGTGCACGCTACCAATGCCAAGCGTGGTCATAGCCGCTTATGAGCTCCGCGACGCCGCTTTTCGATACCGGTTTCAGCCCGTCGATGAGCGAGGACGCCTCGATGCCTCGCTCCGCCACGTCTTCCTCGATGATGTAGACGAGAACACCCTTCTCGATGAGCTTGGCGACATCTTCCGCGAGCGTGGGCGGCTGCGTCTGGGACATGGCGCCAAAGCTGAGACCAAAAGCGTCCTGCCCCTTGACGCCGTAATTGACCGCGTTGCCACGCAGCAAGACGTCGAGCTCGGCGCCCGTGCCTTTCATCGCGTGGGTGAGCCAGACGATCGTGTCGTCCTGCTCCTCGAGGGTGGCCCGATAGGCCGTTTCTATGATGTTGATCACTTTCATTGGCCTCTCCCCTATTTCGTCGGGATGACGAGTGTATTGTCCGAAGAGCTCGCCATCTTCCAAAGATCGCCGGGCGTACCACGGCGCACGCCTGGAACGGCCTCGGCGACGCCACGCTCGTCAACGCAAAGCCCACAATTGACCCAGTCGATCCTGCCACCGTTTTTCTGCGCTTCTTCCATCAAGGCAACGACCCACTTGTGAGGCAGCGGATGATCTTCTTCGTCAGCGTCATGTCCATGCACGGCGTTGGCGTGCCCCGATTGCTTGGTGAAGGGAAGGCCGACCGCGCCCTCATAGGCGAAGACGTTGATGTCATAGCCGCGGCGCGCGGCCACGTGCATGAGGCGTAGCACCGTCGTGCTGCGCGCGTTCTCGAAAGGCGGGTCCATGATCGCGAAGGTAAGTGTTTTCTTTTCGCTCATCTCTCTCCCCGTTAGGCGGCAGGGCCCCAAATGATGCGGTCTGCCTCACGCCAAATCTCGTCCTCGCCCGTCAGGAAAGCGGCGGACGAGGCGTCAGCCTCAGTGCTTCGAACGAAATATTGTCCCAGCGCCATGGGCGATTCTACACTTCAGCACGCTTCAACGCAGACTACGGAACAAATTGGAAAAGTCGTCCGTCCAGAGAAAATCTTCGAGACGGGTAGCCACGTCCGCACGGCGCGGCGTCCATAAAGATTGGAGCTCCGGATCTGAGAGAAACTCGCCGTTCGTCGTAACCAACATCCAATCGGACACGAAGAGACCTCTTTGTTCGTCCGCGTCGCTCTCGACGAGGACCGCGACGAGATTCATGGCCTCCGCCCGGGCGCGAATGACAGGCTTGAGGTCGAAATGAAGATTTGAGACGTGGATGGCGAGAATGCCATCGGGCGAGAGATGCTGTTCGTAAATGGCGAAGGCCTCTTCCGTCAATAAGTGAACGGGGATCGCGTCGCCGTTGAAGGCATCGACGATGAGAATGTCGAGCTCGAGGCTACCGCGGTCACGAAGCGCGCGCTCCAAAAGAAGACGCCCGTCACCCGTCTCGATCACGACTTCGGCCGGCATGTCTTCGAGATAGTAGAAGTATTCGCGCGCGACATCGACGACGTCGGGGTTGATCTCGTAGAAGCGCCACCGGTCTCCTGCCCGAGCGAAAAGAGCGATGCTTCCCGTGCCGAGGCCGAGCACAGCGATATGACGACCTCGTTCGGCTTCACCGTATCGAAGCGCGAGACCCACCCCCGTTTGCCGACTATAATAAAGGATAGGGGTCTGCCGCCGGCCGGGCGCCAAGAATTGGCCGCCATGCGCGATCGGCCCGTTCCACAAATAGCGCCGCCAGCTCTCCGTATCCCTAGAGTGCTCGTAGACGCGGACGACGCCAAAGAAGCTTCGCCGCATCGTCAGCGCGCCGACGCTCTGCAAACGGATATAGCTCGCGAGAAACACGACGAGCACAACGGCCCCCCCCAGCCAATAGAACCGGTGGCGCCCCGCGAACGCCATGGCGGACCCACCGAGCAGATAGACGGCTGCGAGCCCAACGGGATATTCCCAGTAGCCATCGAAGATCTCAGGCGCAACGAGGCTCACGAGCGCGCCGCCAAGAACCCCGCCCGCGGCAACATAGAGATAGAAGGAGGTCAGCCGCTCGGTGCCGGGGCGACGCCGAGCCAGCTCGCCGTGGCACACCATGCAGCCCGAGAGAAGGTTGACCGTATAGATGACGAACTGAAGGTACAGATCGGGCTCCGTGTCCTGCGCAAGCAAATGGAGCACGCCCAGGAGCGAACCCACGTAAAGCGGCGCCCAGAACCAGCGCACGTACCAGTACTCACGCTCGAAGGACACGATGAAAGACAGGAGATACAAGCTCAGCGGCAACACCCAGAGAAACGGCACCGCCGCGACGTTGCGCGTGAGCTGGTTCGAGGTCGCCATGAGCAGAATCGATCCTGTTGCCGATAGGCCGAGCCACATGACTCGCTCGAGCACATCACCCTCGGCCCCGGCTGCGGCTTCTTTGGTCCTTGCGGTCCCTGCCGTAGCGGTCGCGTCTGTCCGCGCGGCACGGAATGCGCAGACCGCCGCAAAAAACGCGAAAACTACATAGCCCACCGACCAGGCGCGAAGCTGAAAAGCGACCGTGGTCCACGGCTCGAGCAGGAACGGATAACTCCAGAGCCCGAGGAGCGAGCCGAGATTCGACAGCGCGAATAGCCGGTAGACGCTCGAGCCGTCCACCTCCGGCACCGTCCTCGAGACCCAGCGCTGTAAAAGCGGGTTCGTCGCGGACAAAGTTACGAGAGGCAAGCCCAAGCTCACGGCGAGAAGCCACAGGATCGTGGTTGTGGGATTAGAGGAAGCCGGGTCGAAAGGCTCGACCAGGTGGATGGGCAGAAAAAGGAACGCCAAAACCAGAAGGGCGCCGTGCAAGAGCGCTTGCCGCCGAGCATCGAGATAGCGGCTCGAAAGATGGGTGTAGAGGTAGCCGGCGAGCAGCACGGCTTGAAAAAACAGTAACGAGACAATCCAAACCGTCGGACTTCCACCGAACCACGGAAGAAGTTTTCGCGCGATGAGCGGCTGGACGACGAAAAGAAGCAAGGCGCTCCAGAAAATGGTGGTCCCGGTGACAATCATCTATAATGGGACGTTACAACACTTTTGAGGCGAAGCGAGACCCATGGGAAATAAACAAAAGAAGAAAGTCGCAACGGAAGCGCCGCAAGAGACTGCAGCGCCGGACAATAGCGGTAATCCCGGCCGCTGGGTGGCCATCATGCTCCTGGTACTCGGGAGCGGTGTGTTCTTGTACGCGCTCACGACGGACGGACCGCCTGCGCAAGCGATCGACACCATCGGCGAGACAGCTCGCGCCACGCCGGCGCAGCGCGACCCAGGGCAAACCGGTCAGGTCCGCTATTTCGAGAATCCTGAGGCAGCGCATCCCCTCCCGGTGACACTGCCGCCGAGCCAGTTCCAGAATGCAGGCATCGCCAACTCCTACGCCGTCGCGAAGGAGATTCCCGAGGTCCTCGCCCAGCAGCCATGCCTCTGCGGCTGCGACAACACCTCTGACGACCACTCTAGCCTCTTGGACTGCTACATCGACAATCACGCCTCGACGTGCATGGTCTGCATGAAAGAAGCCGTCTTCGCAAGCGAAATGACCGAGGCCGGCGAGTCCGCCGAGTGGATCCGCGACGCAATCTTGAGGAACGAGTTCGCAAGCACGAATATCGGAAACTAGACCCTACCCAACCGAGTTCCTTTTCTGGTAGGTGAGGAGCTAGCTCCCGACCTAAGAAGCACACAGATTTCCGGAGCAGCGGTTCTGGTCGAGGATCCGCAGGAGCCAATCGAGCTCTATTCCCATCTGAGTGAGTAGCGTCCCAGCTTTCTCGTAGTCTTCTTGCTCGGCGGCTTCGACCAATTGTCCCGCGAGCGTCTCCACCCCCTCGGCGTCGATCTTGTGTGCGGTCACGCGAAGCTCTTTGGACACTTCCCCGATGCGGATCGCGCGCTTGCGCTTCGCCGCAGTTTCGATCGCCTTCATGACCGCCGGGATCTGTATCTGAAAGTCCTCGAGAAGCTCTTCCAGCCGATCGGCATCGCCATCGAGGCGTTCGAGGGCAACGCTCTGGTCGAAGACTTCCATGGATCACCAGATCGGGTTGGGACGATAAAGCGGGTTGGCCCATGGGCTCGATCGATTGTCCGCTTCATCGTCGAAGCCTTGAGTCAGAACGAGATAATCCAGGATCAGCGCGCGGATATCGGGCTCGAGCTCGACGAGGCCTTGCGTTTCCTGCATCCACGTAAGCGTCGTATCCCATGTTTTGCGACTCATGTGCGAGGCGACGATGATCTCGGCCGTATGGCACTGCGTACAAGCAGCTGTCACGATGTCGCGTCCTGGACCCGGCTTCAAAATGGTGTCGGATGAGCCTTCTGCTTGCGCGAGAAAAGCGAGAAGAATCCAAAGCTTCATGGGCTCATCCTACGCGCACCGCGATGCGATGCATGGCGTTATTGAGATAGCCACGAGGATTCCATCCCGGCACGACCATCGGCTGTTGGCGACCCGCATGATCGGTGGCCCGCGCCCACACCTCGTAATGGCCCGGCGTCGGAAAACGAATTCTGGCCGACCACTGCTGCCATGCAAAGGGATTCTTGGCCGGGCGGAGCTCCGCTTCGATCCAAGTCGCGCCGAAATCGCGACTCACGTGCATCGCGGAGACGGGTCCGGCGCCGCACCACGCATGGCCGCAGAGCGCTATAGCCACGCCAGAGGCAACTTCGATGCCCGTCGAGGGACGCGTGATCATCGACTTTACCGGCATCGCTTCGATGATCTCCATTGCCGCTTCCGGCACGTCGGCGCCTGGCTCTACCGGGTGGCGCGGGACCCGGTAGGAGTAGCCGCCCATCTTCGGCCCGTCGTGAACGCGGTCCCGCACCCAGAGCCTTTTGAGCCACTTTCCCGACGCGGAGGCGGGATAGCCCGGCACAACGAGACGGAGTGGGAACCCGTGCTGCGTGGGCAGCGGCTCGCCATTCATTTCCCAAGCGAGGAGCGTCCACGGGTTGAGCGCCTTCGCGATGGGGATGCCGCGCGAGATGGGCACCGCGTCCGGATCACCGCTCAAATGGAGGTCTTCGCCATAATAGGCGACGTAGACCGCGCTCCCGTCGATGCCGGCATCCTCCAAGACGTCTTTCAACCTCACGCCCATATAGCTCGCACAACCCACAGCGCCGAGCTTCCACTGGTTCCCCGCTGCCGGAGGCCGGAATCCGGCGCGGCCATTTCCGCCGCACTCTATATGCAGGAGCGCCGTCTTGTTTGTATAGCGCTCTTTCAAATCGCTGAGAGTGAGGTTCAACGGCTGACGCACGAAACCATCGACCGTTAGAGACCAACCGCCGAGATCGCGCGTGATCGCGCGTTCGGGAACGAGGCCGTTATTGCGAATGAAATGCACCGCGTTTCCGGTCACGTCCTCATCAAGAAGGGCAATCGGAGTTTCCGCGTTAATGGGGCGGTCATTCAGAACGGTGAGGCCTTCTTTGCCTTCGATGACCGCCCGTTCTTGGTTCTGCGCGAACGGCATTTTCTCCGAGAAGAGCCACGCGGCCGAGGCCGAGCCCACGGTACGAAGGAACTGCCGGCGGTGTTTTCCAGTCATGCCCCGATTATATCAAGCGACCTCAGCATGCTAAGATCGTCTCATCCCATCCGAATGAACGACTCCGAACCACGCGTCACTATTGTGTCCGCCGGACAGCTATCGACCTGTCCGCGTATGGTGAAAGTCGCGGACGTACTCTACGCCGAGGGCTACCGCGTGCGCATGGTGATGAACCGGCGCACGGACTGGGCGTCCCAATCTGACAGGCTTCTCGAAGAGGAACTGTCTTGGCTCGACGTCGCGACTATCGACACCCGCCGTTCAGCCGGCGCCGGAACATTCTGGCCGGGAGCCGCGCGCTACCATATCGCGAGGCGCATCACGCGCATGCTAGGTGTCGCCTGCGCAAGTACCGCTCTCGGGCGACGTGCGCTCCTTCGCTCGTCCGAAACGCTTCTCGAAACGACGATGTCGAAGCCCACCGACTTTATTTACTTGGGAGGCGGCAGCTATCCTATCGCTCGAGAGGCGGCGCGACGGATGAGCGTGCCCTATGGCGTCGACTTCGAAGACTTCCACCGCGGCGAGCACGGAACCACCGCCGAGGGACGGTTCCAAAGCAAGCTCACCGCGTCGGTCGAGGTTGAAGCAGCTCGCGACGCCCGCTTCGTCTCGATGGGAAGCCCACTCATCTCAGCCTGCTACGAAGAGTGTTTAGGGATCAAAGGTGTGGCGGTGCACAACGTGTTCCCGCTACCGAGTGAAGCGCCGGCATTCGAGCTTCCGCAAGGACCACTGAAGCTCTATTGGTTCTCCCAAACGATCGGACCCGGCCGCGGGCTCGAGCAGGCGATGCACGGCTGCAGCGCCGCGGATATCGAGACGGAGCTTCACCTGCGTGGCCGCATCGACGGGAGCTATCGCGAGGGCCTCGAGTCGCTCGCACGCCAGGTAGCGCCCAAGATGAAGCTCACGATCCACGAACCGGGCCCATCCGCCGGCATGATCGACGCCTGCCGCCCCTTCGACATCGGACTGTCTCTCGAGACGGGCGTAAACTCGAACAACCGCTTGGTCATGTCCAACAAAGCCTTTACCTACATGCTCGCGGGGATTACAACAATATACTCCGACACAATCGCCCAGCGCGCCTTTCGCGATGCGCTCGGCGGGCGCCAGCCGATCGTAGCACTCGACGATACGGCCGCGTTTGCGACAATCTTGAAGACGTGGGATGCGGATCGCGCCTCGTTATTGGTCTCGCAGCAAGATGCATGGCAATGGGCCAAGCGCCGCTGGCATTGGGAACATGACGACGAGCGCGGCAGACTCCTGGAACTCTTCGACGAGCATCTTCCCAAGGTGGCTAGATGCGCATAGCCATCACCGTCGACCCGTACATTCCGGTCCCGCCCGAGCTCTATGGCAGCATCGAGCGCGTCCTTGCCCTGTTGGTCGACGGGTTAGTCGCACGCGGTGATGACGTCGTCCTACTCGCTCATCCGGAAAGCCGTACGAAGGCTCGACTGGTTCCTTATGGGGCGCCGCCTCACACCGGGGGATTGGACCGGGCTCGAGAGCTCTTTCAAGTCGGAATCTGGTTGTGGCGACATAGCCACGAGCTCGATGTCGTCCACAGCTTTGGGCGATTGGCCGCACTCCTCCCGATTCTGCCGCAGACTCGACTCGTCAAGATTCAAAGCTACCAGCGCGCGATACCGTGGGCCGGCGTTGGTCACACAGCCAGGCTCGCACGGCAATCTCTGAGTTTCACCGGATGCTCGTCGGCCATGTACAAAAACCCAATAGCCGGAGAGTGGCACACCGTTTACAACTGTGTCGATGTAGGCCGCTACGATTTCGTAGCTCGCGTCCCGGACGAGGCGCCGTTGATGTTTCTGGGTCGTATCGAATCCACCAAAGGGACGCACGAGGCCATCCAGATCGCCCTGCCAAGCGGGCGCGATCTCGTAGTGGCCGGCAATCGCGTCGACGACGACGGAGGTTATTTCGAAGACAAAGTTGAGCCGTTCGTCGACGGTCAACAGATCCGATATGTCGGTCCGGTCGATGATGAAGCAAAAAACGCACTTCTCGGACAAGCGTCGGCCTTCCTCATGCCTATAGGATGGGAAGAACCCTTCGGTATCGTCATGGCCGAAGCGGTCGAGGCCGTTCAGCGCATTCCGTCTTTGTCGCGGCAGGCGGCGCGACGCGACGCCGAAGAGCGGTTCAGCTCGACAGCCATACTGCGCAATTATCTCGAGCTGTACGACGCTCAACTCGCGATGGCACGCGGCGCCCAGTTCGACACAGCCGCCTCCACGGCTTCGATCCTGCCAGCAAAAAAGTGGTCGCTCCCGGGAATCACGACGAGCTCTTTGGGCTCGGGAACGCGCTCTAGCAAGCTTTCAATGGCCGCCGCGTCGCCGAATGGATCGAGCTCCCCTTGGATGAATAATTTGAGCTTCTCGATCGACTCGACGAAATGTGTGCGCGGGAGCACGTCAACGGGAAGTCCCCATTGCCAGCAAAGCTGCAACGCGCGGATCTCGATCGCCAACGCAGCCTCTTTCGGCGTCATCCATATGGCCTCCAAGCGTCCAACCGGGCCCTCGATATCGACAGATCTTGTATACATACTTTACGTCAGGCCCACGACTTCGAATTAGACTAGCGCAATGAATCACCTCATCGCTCTTTTCGGAGTCGGCCTGATCGGCATGTCTCCGATTTGGGTCGTGCTCGCGGGTGTCTCTCCCGCCACAGCGACATTTTATCGTTGCGCCTATGCGCTCCCTGCTCTTCTGGCCATCTGGTTTGTCGGGCGCAAGCGCGACAATCGCTCGCCGCGTATGCACCTCATGGCCTTCGCGAGTGGTGTCATCGTCGCCGCGGATTTGACGATCTGGCACTACAGCATCGAGCTCATCGGCGCAGGCTTGTCCACGGTGCTCGCGAATATCCAAGTGGTCTTCGTTGGGCTTCTCGCTTGGCTCTTCCACCGCGAGCGTCCGACGCGCTTGGCGTTTCAAGTGATCCCTGTCATCCTCATCGGCGCCACCCTGATCTCGGGATTGGCACAAGACGACGCTTACGGCAAAGACCCGGTGTCAGGCGCGATACTCGCTGCGTTCAGCGGTCTTCTTTATGGGAGCTTCCTTCTCCTCTTTCGCGCGTCGAACCGGGTCCTCGCGCCGCCCGCGGGCCCTCTGCTCGACGCGAGCGCCGGCGGCGCCATCACGGCTCTCGCAGTCGGGCCGCTCTTGCCTGACTTCGAACTGAGCGTCACATGGCCGACCCATGGCTATCTGGTCGCGCTCGCACTCGGCTCCCAAGTGGTAGGCTGGCTCTTCATCACCTACGTGCTCCCACGGCTCGCTGCGCTCGAGACGTCGCTCTTGTTATTGTTGCAACCGATCTTCGCCGTCGCGGTCGCGGCTCTGTGGCTCGGCGAGAGGATTTCAGCGCTACAGGGATTCGGCATTTTCCTCGTCATCAGCGGTTTGGGTTACCTCTCGACGAAGGGCGCGATCAAAGGGCCTCAGGAGAAGGACGACAAATGGAGTTTGGAAAACACTATCTCGAGAACGCGGGCTTCGAGCTCGCGCGCCTGAAGCGCCTCGCGGAAGCCGCGATGGAGCAAATCCCGGAGGATGCGGGATTCCACATAGAGCTCGACGAGGCGTCGAACTCGATCGCGGTGATCCTCCAACACTTGAGCGGCAATATGGTCTCGCGCTGGACCGACTTTCTCGCGAGTGACGGCGAGAAACCGGATCGACACCGGGATCGCGAGTTCGAGGCGCAACGCGACCGCACTCGGGACGAGCTCATGGCCCTATGGGAGCGCGGCTGGGCAACGCTGTTTGCCTCCTTTGACGCACTCACGCCCAAAGCACTCGAGCGCAACGTTACCATCCGTGGGGAAGCGCTCACCGTACCCGAGGCCATTCAGCACCAAGTCGTACACGTCGCCTACCACGTCGGGCAGATCGTCTATCTCGCCCGCCACGCGAGCGCGAAAAGCGGCTGGAAGAGCGTGAGCATACCTAAGGAAAGCTCGGAGAACGCGAAGGGCGGGTATAAAACGATATAATCCCGGCCATATGAAAATGCGTCTTCTCGCGGGCGTGCTCGCGCTCGTGGCCGTTTCCGCGTGCTCAGGCCGACGTGCGCCCACGTCACCGGACCGACCACCGTCGCGGGTCCAAGAAGGCCTCGCCTCGTGGTACGGGCTCGAGGAAGCCGGCCGCACCACCGCGAGCGGCGAGCCCATGGCGCCCGAGAAGCTCACAGCAGCACATAAAAGCCTAGCTTTCGGATCGCTCGTTCGTGTCACCGATCTCGACACCGGGAAACGCGTGGATGTGATCATCAACGATCGCGGCCCTTTCGTCCCGGGCCGAATCATCGACTTGTCCTTCGCGGCCGCAAGGGATCTCGGGATCGTCGAAAAAGGCGTCGCCCGCGTCCGGATGGAAGTGATCGGTCTCGCGGGGCCCCTCGCCAAGCGGCGGTGGCGGGTGCAGACGGGCTCTTTCGAAGCCGAGACGCGCGCGCAGGAGCTACTCACGTCGCTCCAGGCCCAAGGTCAAGGCCCCGTTTTGATCACCGAGTTCGAAAATGAGGGCGTGCTGTTCCATCGCGTGTGGGTCGGCTCGTTTCGAGAGCGTGACGACGCCGAGCGTCTCTTGCAGGAGCTCCAGCTCCAAGGCTTCGGCGGCCTCATCATCCTCGCCGCCGCCACTAACCCCTAGCCAGATAAACCTGAAAGCGTTCTAAATCCAAACCACATAGCTGACTCTCATCCCCACATCCCCTTGTCTTTAGAAACGCCGCTAAAAGCAAGGAGAGGTGGGGATAGGTGGGGATGCGGGGATGCGGGGATAAGAAAGAATTTGCTTCAGAACGTGGTACAAAATCCTCGGTTCTGACGGGTTAGAGGCTAGCCCTTCACGCCCCGACGGGGACAAAGGGATTGAACCGAGCACTGATCGCATTTTGGTCCGATCGGCCTGCAGACGAGCTGACCGTGTGCGACCAATAACAAATTGACGCGCCCTCGCCACCGCACGGGCACGTGAGGCGTGAGCCGCAATTCCGTTTTTTCGGGCGTTTTGGTACGGACCCAGTCGAGCCGATTCGAGATGCGATGGACGTGGGTATCGACGGCGATGGTCGGTTTCCCGAAGCAATGGGCGAGCACGAGGTTCGCGCATTTGGGGCCAATCCCTGGAAGCTCGGTGAGGCCTTCGCGCGTCTTTGGAACGATACCGCCCCGCTCCATGATTGCGTCGGACAAGGCGTGGAGCGTCCGCGCCTTTTGGCGGTAGAAACCGGCGCCGTAGAGCAGCCGCTCGAGCCGACGAAGAGGCAGCCGGCGGAGCTCTTCCGGCGTGGTCGCCTCGGCGAAGATTTTCGCGCAGACCTGGGTTGTTTGCTCGTCCCGAACGCGCTGGCTCACGAGGCAGCTCACGAGCTCGAGAAAAGGCGTCCGGTTCGTGGAGAACGGGCCACCGTAAACAGGTGCGCCGCTATAGCGGCCCTTCCGGGTCTCGCTCGCAAGCTTCCGCAAAACGGCGACGATGCGCTTTTCGCGAGCGGGCCGGCTCCGGATCATAGAATCCCAGATAGTACCCGATAAGCATTGGAACCTGGCCCCAATCGAGCCAAAATAGGAGTGCCATGAGAAAGATCGCGCTCGCATTTCTCCTCATGTCCGCCACCGCGTCGGGCAAGCAAACGCAGAAAGAGCTCCTCCAGCGCCTCTTCGACGAGCAGCGACACCGACGATGGTCCACGTCGTCGAGGGAGACCCGCGCGTGCCGAGCCCTCAATCGGTGGAACTGCACATGGCGCTCAAGAAGCTCGGCGTGCCGACGGAGCTCTTCATGTATCCGGGGCACAGTCACGGCATCCCGGATCCGCGCAACCGCCTCGTCAAAGCTGTCAGTGAGATGGCGTGGATGGATCACTACGTCCGCGGCATCGGGGACAAATTCCAGTGGCGCGATGTGTTGAAGACGATCGAGGACGGCAAAGAGGCAGGCGAGGCCGAACCGCCCACCCCCGAAGGCGTGGATGCCCAGCCGCGGTAGTCGGATGATGAAGACGAACGTTCGCACTCTCGGCCTTTGCTGGCTCGTTCAGACGCTAGCGCTCTCCGCGTGGGCGGAGGCTGTCTCGGGTCAAGCCGGCGGCGACCCGGTCGAGATCGTTCTTCGGGGCGGCCGCATCATGGATCCCGAAACGGGCCTCGACGCCACACGAAATGTAGGCATTGCCGGCGGCAAGATCGTCGCGGTGAGCGAAGCTCCGATCTCCGCCGAGCGAACGATCGATGCGACCGGGCTCGTGGTGGCACCGGGTTTCATCGACCTTCACGCGCACGGACAAGACCCGGTCTCCCGCAAGCTGCAGCTGGCCGACGGCGTCACGACGGCGCTCGAAATGGAGCTGGGTATTTTCCCCATGGACACATGGCTGCAAAAGCAGGAAGGGAAATCGGTCATCCACTACGGCGCGACCGTTGGCCATCTCGGCGCCCGGATGAAACTCTTTCACGACGCCGACCTCGAGAGCTGGGCGACGCTCGCCCCCGAGCGCACCGAGCTCTTGGAGTACGAGGACTACGCGTTTCGCGACACGACAGAGTCCGAGCGCCGAAGGCTCATGGAGCAAGGCCTCGAGCAAGGAGGCCTAGGCTTCGGTCTGGGAATCACCTATACGCCCGGCGCGTCGTGGTCGGAGATCTATGACCTCTTCAAGCTCGCGCACGAGCGCGACGTTCCTATCTACGTCCACGTGCGTGGAAGAAACTCGGGTGGGCGCGTCGGAGCATTCCAGGAATGCCTCGCGAACGCGGCGTCGACCGGAGCGTCACTCCACTTCGTGCATATGAATTCGAGCTCCGGAGAGCTCGCCCCGGTGATCTTGGACCTCATTCGGGGCACCGCCTCGCGCGGCATCGACGTCACTACCGAGGCCTATCCCTACACCGCGGGCTCCACGCGCATCGAGTCAGCGTCCTATGAAAATTGGGAGTCCTGGCCAGACGAAAGGTTCAAGCGACTCCAATGGCCGGCGACCGGCGAGTATCTCACCCGCGAGAGCTTCGCACGCTACCGGAAAGAAGGCGGATGGTTGACAAGCCACGGGCGCTCCGAGAAAACCAAAGCCTGGATCGTCGCCCAGAAAGACGTTATGGTCGCAAGCGACGGCATTCCGTTTCTCTACGGACCTGCTCACCCCCGGGGCGCCGGCACGTTCTCACGCGTTCTCGGACACTACGTTCGCAAGGAGGAAACGATCGGATTGATGGACGCATTGCGAAAAATGACGCTCCTTCCGGCGAAGCGTCTCGAAAAGACCTCGGCGGGTATGAAGTCGAAAGGACGTGTGCAAGTCGGAGCCGACGCGGATCTGACGCTCTTCGACGCCGCGACCATTCTAGATCGGTCCACGTTCGAGCAAGGCGATGTGCCTTCGGCGGGCATCGTGCACGTGTTCGTCTCCGGCGTTCACGTTCTGGCCGACGGTTCGATACAGGATGGCCTGTTTCCTGGCCAGGCCATTCGCCGCTCTCGATAGTGAGAGCTCGAAACGCTCGGCGCGTGTGTTCGAACAATGCTAGCGGGTGAGCTGGTGTTAGCGGAAGTGGCGAAGGACCTCGCACATTAAGGAGCTCAATATGCATCGAATCGCCGGTTTTCTCGTTGCGCTCGTCATCACTACGACGACTACGCTCGCAACGGCCCAGCAACGCTATCCCTCGGCGCGCTGGGACGTCGCCTCATCGCCCGAAGCGCTCGGCTACAGCTCTGATCGGCTTCAGGAAGCGGAAGCGTATACGCGCGGTATAAAGACCACTGCCGTGATGATCGTGGTCGACGGCGTCGTGCTCGACCAATCGGGATAGGAGCCAGGTTCGCTTCATGGGGCCGACGCGGAGTTTACCGTAGTTGACGGGTCGCAACCCTAGCAGTACTTTCTTGTCATGAGCTCTGTGCTCTTAATGTTGATGTTCGCGGCGAGCCCGCAAGTGGACGCGTCCAAAACCGTCGTCGGCCAGGCCATTTGCAAAAATTGCCACGCCGATACGCACGCCAAATGGCAAAATTCCCGCCACAGTAAGATGGTGCAACCCGCGACGACCGAGGGCGTCAAGGGCGATTTCAGTAAAGCGCTCATCACGCTTCGCGGTGACACCTACGGCCTGAGGACCGAAGGCGGCGAGTTCTACATCACGGAGGCGTTCTTCGGCCGAGATTTGCAAGAGCATGAGATCCAATACACGCTCGGCAACCGGCGCATCCAGCACTATCTGACGACGCTCGAGGATGGCCGCATCATCGTGCTCCCGCCGAGCTGGGACGAGCTGCGCCAGGAGTGGTTCCACAATCTCGAGATCGCGGCCCCGGACCAGCAGGAAGGGATCATTCCCGTCCAGCTGTGGAACAAGAACTGTTTCGGTTGCCACGTCAGCGAAGAGGTCAAGAACTACGACGCAGACGACCAGCGCTATGCCACGGAGTGGCTCGACTTCGGAGGTCATTGCGAGCGCTGTCACGGCCCCGGAAGCGCGCATGTCGCGCTCTATTCCAGCGACGTGACCGCGGCCTCGACCTCCCCCGAAATCGTCGTCCCGACGAAGCTCGATAACGAGCGCAACTCGCAAATCTGCGCGCAATGTCATTCGTTCCGGGACGTCATGCATTCCGGCTACACTGCGGGGCAGGATTACTACGACTACTTCATGCCGCTTCTCGAATACGGTATGGGCCCGAGCAGCGACCCCACGTGGTGGCCGGACGGCAAGACGCGGCGCTTCTCGACGAACGCGCTCGGCATCTGGCAGAGCGAGTGCTTCCTCAAAGGCAAGGTCGCTTGTACAAGCTGTCACGTCGACACGCACGAGCCGGAGATCGAGCTCAACGAACAACTGCGTCCCGAGAACCGCAACCTCTGCACGCGCTGCCACGAAGAGATCGGCGCCAATATTGCCACGCACACGTTTCACGACGCCGCGAGCACGGGGAGCTCGTGCGTCGAGTGCCACATGCCGCGCTCCGTCGTGTCGATCAAAGCGAGAATGCGCGATCACAGCATTAGCATCCCCGCGCCCGAGAACACGATCCGCCACGAAATCCCCAACGCTTGCAACCTGTGCCACAAGGACCAATCGCCGGAATGGGCCATCGCTGCCCTCGACATTTGGTATCCGGAGAGCCAGAAGCGTCAGAAGGTGATCCGGCGCGCAGACGCCTTCGTCGCCGCGAGAAACAAAGAGCCCGGTGCGGTCCCGCAACTTCTCGCCCTCGTCGCCGACAAGGAGCAGGGGCCCATCCCGCGCGCTAACGCGATCGGCCACCTCGGCAATTTCGACGACCCACGCGTATTTCCCACCCTCGTGGGCGCGGCCAAGGACGAGCATCCGCTCGTGCGCGCCACTGCGGCCTTGAAGCTCGGGGACCGGGGCCAGCCGAACCGAGACACCGCCGTCATGGTGCTTGGCTCCGCCGTGGCCGACGATAGGCGCATCGTCCGCATGAACGCCGCGATCTCGCTTCTGAATCTCGGCGTACAAAAGCTCGCGGGCGAAGCGGGGCGTCGCTTCGAAGAAGCGAAAGCGGACCACATCGCGCGCGGCGCGTTTCACGCGGACGACGCGCCACAGCTGGCCAATCTCGGCCGCTTTCACGTGCTCGCGGGCGATGGGAGTGCGGCGGCTGAGGCCTTCGAGAACAGCTACAAGCTCAACCCGGATCAACCTGGCATCAAGTTCTTCATGGCGGTGACGCGCGTGTCGCAAAGTCGTCCCGAGGACGCGAAGCAATTCCTCGAAGAGGTCGACGAGGACGACCCGTTTGCGGAAGAAGCGCAAGATCTCCTTCGAAAACTTCAAGCACCACACTGAACCTGAACCCTACCAAGAGGACCGAACCATGCGTTTCATGCTTTGTGCAACGATCGCACTCTGTCTGACACTCGCCGCTCGAACTCGAGCCCAGCCGAGCTTCGAGGTCGTCCTCGATCCCGCCATCGAGAGTGAGCCGGTGGACGGCCGGATTCTTCTGCTGTTCTCGACGCGCGACGACAATGAGCCGCGCTTTCACGTCGTGAACCGGGGCGCGCCCCAACCCTTTTTCGGCATCGACGTCGAAGCACTCGCGCCCGGCGACGGAGCCGTGTTCGATGAGACGGTCCTCGGCTATCCGCTCGAAAGCCTGCGCGACGTCCCCACGGACGACTATTACGTTCAAGCGATGCTCAACCGCTACACAACGTTCCACCGAAGCGATGGACACGTGGTCAAGCTCCACATGGACCAATGGGAAGGACAGAAGTGGAACCGCTCGCCGGGAAACCTCTATAGCCGTCCGGAAAAGATTCATTTCGACCCAACAAAGCGCACAACCTTCCGCATCGAGCTAACGGAAAAGGTCCCTCCGATCGAGCCGCCTGAAGATACGCACTGGATCAAGCACGTGAAGATAAAAAGCGAACTCGTCAGCGCTTTTTGGGGCACCGACATGCATGTCGGCGCCGCCGTGCTGCTGCCAGAAGGCTTCGAGGCGCACCCGGACGCACGCTACCCCGTCGCCCACCTCCAGGGCCACTTCGCGCCACCTTCACGCGTTTTCGCGACCATCCGCCGGAATCCGGAGCGCAACGTCAACAATCGGCATATGATTTTTACCAGGATTGGACCTCGGGCTCGCGCCCCAACATGCTCGTCGTCTTGCTTCAGGACCCGAACCCGTTTTACGACGACGCCTATGCGGTCAATTCCGCGAACCTCGGCCCCTATGGAGACACGGTGATTGACGAGCTTATCCCGGTGGTCGAAGAGAAGTTCCGCGCGATCGGCGAGCCTTGGTCGCGGACGACATTTGGCGGCTCGACGGGAGGCTGGCGTGCGCTCGCGGCGCACGTCTTCTATCCGGACTTCTTCAATGGTGCCTGGGTGTTCTGTCCGGACCCCGTGGACTTTCGCTACTTTCAGCTCGTCGACATTTACGACGATGAGAACGCCTACTACGCCGGAAGCAGCTTCAAGAAAGATCCCATCCGTCCTTGGATGCGCAGCGTGGACGACCAAGTCTTGATGACCGAGCGTGACGCCAGCATTCTGGAGCTCGTGCTTGGAACGCGCGGGCGCTCCGGCGACCAGATGGACATTTTTCAGGCGGTCTACGGACCCGTGGGGGACGACGGCTACCCGCGTCTTTTATATGACAAGAACACAGGCGTCATCGACAAAGAGGTAGCCTCCTATTGGAAAGAGAATTACGACCTGCGTTACATCCTCGAGCGCGACAGGGAAACGCTCGGCCCGAAGCTCGAGGGGAAGCTACGCATCTACATGGGGGACACCGATACGTTCTATCTCGAGGAGGCCACGCGTCTTTTGGAAGAGCTCCTCGAAGGCACGAACAATCCGCACTATCGAGGTAGCGTGACGTGGGGCCAGCGTGAGCCTCACTGCTACACAGGCGCCCCGCCCGGCAAGAGCTTTCTCTCCCATTACTTGCCGGAGATGGCCGATCACGTCACGCGTACCGCCCCGGAGGGAGCGGATGTGACCAGCTGGAAATATTAGCGGAGAAAAGAGTTTCTGCGTCCGTCTTAAGTAGTAACGTGACGGACTACACGCTTTCCGGTCAGTGGCAAGTCCTACGACGTAACGGAGGCCAAGTACGACCTTGAGCTTCGCGAGAACGGACAAATTGCAGGTGGCGGTCGTATGACGACGGGCGGGACGCCCGGAGTCTTTACGATAAATCTGGCCGACGGCCGTAGAACCATACCAGTAGCGGGACGCTGGTCCTACGAGCGTCCACTCCATCGTCTCGAGCTGAACATGACGACGCTCGTTCGCGGACGGGAGCTCAGACACATCGTCGCGTTTCAAACAACGGGACGAGAGCTGGGCTGGCTCGAAAGCGTTACAACGACCGGCCTCCCTTGCCGTCTCAGACGGATGCGTTGATCTTGCCGCGGAGCACCTGCCCCGACAGGTTTTCGCTTCTCTCACCACCCTCGAGCACGACTCAGCCTATCGCTCACGATGGGCGGCCGTCGTCATTATGATATTGGAATTGACTTTCACTTTCATAAAAGCTATATTGGACTCGATGATCGTATGTCTCTGTAAAGGCATCACGGACCGCACCATCCGCGCCCTCGTGCGCGAGGGCGCGTGCTCCATCTCGGAGGTCGGACGCACCTGCGACGCCGGCCGAACTTGTGGCGGCTGCCGGCCGACGATCAACCATCTCGTGGAGACAGAGACGAAGCAGCGCAAGTCGCCTCGGGGTATGATGCAGGGCCATGAAAGGTGATGCGAAGATAATCGTTGCCCTCAACGACGTCCTGACCGCCGAGCTCACCGCCATCAACCAGTACTTCGTACACGCAAAAATGTGCGAGAACTGGGGCTATAAACGCCTCGCGGACAAGAAGCATGACGAGTCCATCGAGGAGATGAAACACGCGGATAGCGTCATCCTGCGGATTCTTTTTCTCGACGGCATCCCGAACATGCAGCGCCTCAGCCCGGTTCGCGTCGGCGAGGAAGCGATCGAGCAGCACAAGCTCGATTTGGAGCTCGAGCTCGACGCTGTCAAGCGGCTGAACGACTCGATCGCGCTTTGTCGCGAGAAGGGCGATAACGGCACACGCGAGCTACTCGACGGCATCTTGAAAGATGAAGAAGACAGCATCGATTGGCTCGAGGCACAGCTTCATCTTGCCGAAGAAGTGGGCCGCGAGCGCTATCTCGCCGAGCAAATCAATTCTTGACGTTCTTGGCGCGCTCGAAGACAGGCGGCGCTTCCGGAATGGCGGCGCCGTCATGCCGGGGCTCGGACGCGCCGAAATGCACGCCGTCGCCGTTCGACATCACCGCCTGACCGAAACCGAAGCTCCCCGTTCGCGGCCGGACGACCTCGATCTCGTGGCCCAGCCCTTCGAGCTTCGTCCGCACCGTCTCGGGTATGAGCGACTCCATCTTCACATCACAGCCGTCGAAGCTTCCTTTGGTGAAACGCCCTGCTTCGAGGGATTCCTGGATGTTCATGCCGTAATCAACGATGTTCGCGACGAACTGAGCGTGGGCCTGCGACTGGTTCCAGCCGCCCATGATCCCGAAGCCGATGCGCACGTCGTCCTTCTCCATGAACGCGGGGATGATCGTATGGAGCGGGCGCTTTCGCGGCTCGAGCGTGTTCGGCTTGTCGGGCTCCATCGTAAACAGCGCCCCGCGATTATGCAGCATGAACCCAACGCCTGGCGGCACGAGTCCGGATCCAAAGCCGCCATAATTGCTTTGAATGAGAGAAACGACGTTGCCGTCTCGATCGATCACAGAGAGATAGATCGTGTCGCCGCCTTCAGCGTCGGTAACGGTGCGAAACTCCGATGGCGTCACGACGCATGCGGCTTTTTGGGCGTCAATGAGCTTGGCGCGCGCGGCCGCGTGGGCTTTGTCGAGCATGTCGGGTACGGGGATCTCCGAAAAGCGCGCATCCCCTACGTAGTGAAGCATGTCGGCATAAGCAAGCTTCTTGGCTTCGACCATCACGTGAAGCGCTTCCGCGCTGTGAAAGCCGTACTCACCGAGCGGATAGCGCTCCATCAAGTTCAGCATCATGAGCGCGGCGATGCCTTGAGTATTGGGCCCGATCTCGCTCACGGTCCAACCGCGATAGGTCGTTTGGATAGGCGCCATCCATTCGGGCTCGTACTCGGCCAGATCCGCCGCCACGAAGACACCACCTGTTTCCTTCGAGATGGCAAGAATGGCTTCCGCGGTCGGGCCTTTGTAGTAACCGTCGCGGCCAAGCTCGGCCACGCGGCGGAGCGATGCCGCAAGGTCCGGGTTCTTGAAGACCTCCCCTGCTTTCGGGGCGCGGCCGTCGATCAAAAACGTCTTCTTGGAGCTCGGGTGGCTCGCGAGCATTTCTTCCGAGCGCTTCCAACCTCCGGCGATGACTTCAGAAAGTGGAAAGCCGTTCTCCGCATAATGGATCGCGGGCGCCAAGATCTCCGATAGCGGCAGTTTGCCGAGTCGTCCTTGAAGAGCGTCCCATCCCGCAACGACCCCGGGCACCGTCACGCTGTAGATGCCGCGGCGGGGCATCGTCTCGATGCCCTTTCCGGCGAGGTGCTCGATGTCGAGCGCTTTTGGTGCCCAGCCGCTTGCGTTCAAACCGAGGAGCTCACCTGTCTTCGCCATATAGATGATCGCGAAAAGATCGCCGCCCATCCCGTTGCCCGTGGGCTCCATGAGGCCGATCGTCGCATTGGCCGCGATGGCCGCGTCAATTGCGTTGCCCCCACGTTCGAGAATTTGAACGCCCGCGCCCGCGGCGAGCGGCTGGCTCGCGGCCACGATCCCGTATTCCGTCGCCACCATGGAGCGGCCAACGACAGGATCCTCAGGCGATGATGTTCCTGCTGTCAAAAGCATTAGGAGACTCCAAAATACGATCTTTCTCATGACGCCACCTTTCGAACGCGCGAACGCGCATAGTCTACTCTTCGTGGGCCGGTAAGACGACTGCAAGTGCTTTGTCTTTCACGCGAATCTCGACCGGCGCGCAGCCGGAAGGCTCACCATCGAGCTGCAGCGGGACGCGGGCACCTTCCTCGACACTCACGCTCAGAGCATCGGTCTTGAAGTGCTCGATGTCCGAGAACCTCAGATGGCAGTGTCCGAGGATGCCGAGAAGGTAGCGCAAGTAGTCGCGACGGTTCTTGCCCGTGAAGACCACTACGTCGAGCTTGGGCTCTTCGAGCTTCGCTTCGGGGGTAACGTAGTAGCGCCGCCCATAGCGGCTGATGTTTCCCGCGATGAGCCCTGTTCCCACGATCTCTCGTTCCCCCACGCGCACGCGTAGCGGGTGCATCGGATAGCTCGCGAGCAAACGGAATCCATCAAGCCAGAAGGCGAAGGCGCCGAGCGCGTCTTTGAACCCCGACTTGAGCCGATAAACGACCTCCCCATCGAGGCCCACCCCGACCATGAGAAGAAAGGGACGCTCGCCGGCAAAGCCCATCGGGATGCGGACCATCCGTCCGCCGACCAGAGTGTCGAGCGCTCCTGAGAGCTTCAAGGGGATCCCGACTTCGCGGGCAAAGACATTGACCGTGCCGCCGGGGAGGACACCCATCGCGGTCGGGCTATCAAGAAGCCCACACGCGACTTCGTTCAGCGTGCCGTCACCGCCCCAAGCAATCGCCATCTCGAAACCGGCCTCCGCGACCTCTCGGGCAATGTGCGTCGCGTGGCCCATGCGCTCCGTCGGACGAGGAGAAACCTCCATGCCGGCATCCTTCAAGCGTGTGAGGACTTGCGACAAGAGATCGTCCTTCACGTGTCCGCGTCCCGAACGGGGGTTGTAGATGAGTGCCGCGCGCATCGGTTCTTTCATGGCTTTGCTTGGCTTGGCTTCGCTAGGCTTATCCAGGCGCCACGACGACTTCGAGCTCGTCGCGAAGCTCACCCCAGCCCTCGACCTCGAGAGCAACATGAATCACCCAGGAGATCTTGCCCTCCATCGAGCGATAAGAAAACGGCGCCTTTTCGGAGACCGGCAGAGTCGCGCGGAACGTTCGCGCCTCGCCCACCGCGAGCTTCAAATTTTCTCCGAGGATGCTCTCTTCACTTTGGAGCACGGTCCGCTGCCGTCCTTTTTCGGTCGTCTTATGCTGCGTGCAACGAAGCTCGGCAGTGAGCCGCCGCAGCTCTGTGCCGCGCCGAGCTTTGCTGCGAAGCTCGATCTCGAAAGCGCCTCCCGGAGCAACTTGGTCGCTCACGAGGCCCAAGTCGAGAAGGCTGAACGGATGCCGGTCGAGGCGATAAGCAAGCCCGAGCGCCGCATAGAGCCAGTTCAGCGTCACCGGCACCCATCCGACGACGAAGAACCAGCCGTAACCGCTCCCCTGGTAGAATCGTGAGAAATGGACATAGACGAGCGCCACGAGCGTCGCGAGAAAAAGCGACATCCAAAGCCGGCGTTTCGTCTGGGCGATGAGGGACGTCCAGATCATTCTTTACAATCCTACCCTCTAGCGCCCGAAAGGCGCTACTCATCCCGCGCGCCGCTCGAGTTTCTCGCAGTCGGACATGTCACCATCGACACCGACACTATCAATGAGAGGCACAGAGTCGGGGGCGCGGCAGTTTACGCCGCGCTCACCGCTAGATATCTCGGGCTAAAGAGCGGGATCGTCACATCGGCCGGAGCCGATTTCCCATTCTGGGACGCGTTGTCTGGGATCGAAACGCATTCCATCACAACAAAGGCCACCACGGCATTCGAGAACGACTACGCGGAGGGCACGCGTCGCCAGCGCGTGCGCGCCCTGGCGGAACCGATACGCGCCCACCATCTGAGTGCAATACAGCTTGCGGCGGACGCCGCGGTTTTGTATTGCCCGGTGGTTCACGAGATTGAAGCGCCGCTCGTACGCCTCGCTCCCGGCGGACTCTGCGGCGTGGCCCCGCAAGGGTTCTTTCGGCAATGGGACGACACCGGCATAGTGTCGATCCGCAAGTGGGTTGAAGCCTCGAGTGCTCTCTCGGGAGCGGATTTCGTTTGCATGAGCGAGGAGGACGCTTTCGTTCCCGAGGAGCTCGCGGAAGAGTTCTCTGGACGCGCTTTTGCCATTACTCGCGCCGAGCGAGGCTGTCGTGTCTACGCAGGTGCGGACATCTACGACTTCCCTGCTGCTCCCGCGGAGCCCGCCGATGTCATGGATCCCACGGGCGCGGGCGACGTCTTCGCCGCTGCTTTTCTCGTGGCGCTCAGAAACGCGAGACCACTGCCGCACGCGACAACGTTCGCTTCGCAGGTCGCCGCCAAGGCCGTCACGTCCGAAGGCATTTCGTGGCTCTTATGAAGGACCCTGCTTTCGAAGATTATTGCGAGAAGATCGAGCGTGAGTTCTTTCGCTTGAAAGGCCACCCAGGGACGCTCTCGCCCACCGATTTCAACTGCGTTCTCGAGTGGTTTCGCGCCGGCATCCCACTCGAGGTCGTTCTCGAAGCCATTCCGGACGCCTTCCAGGCGCAGAGCACCGGCCGCGACGGAGGCGTCGAAGAGGTCAACAGCCTCGGCTACTGCGAGTCTTTCGTCGAGCGCGCACTCGCGCGCCGCAAACGGTTCTAATAAGTTACACTTCTTCACTGTCCATGACCCTCGCCCACATCCTGACCGACGAGCAAGCGCGGATACTCGTCGAGGAACGACGAGCGCTCGCCGAGCTTCGACTGGCGCTCGAGCGTGTGGCCATGGACGACGAGGACGCCGCGTCCTTCGACGCCTCGCTCCGCCAGCTCGACCAACTCTTCCTTCTCGTCGTCGCCGGCGAGTTCAACGCGGGCAAGAGCGCTTTCATCAACGCGCTCATGGGCGAGCCCCTTCTCGAAGAGGGTGTGACGCCCACGACCCAACGGGTCACGCTCGTGAAATACGGCGAGAAGCAGAGCCGAGAGGCGCAAAGCGACGCCTTCGAGATCGTCGAAGCGCCCATCGAGATACTCGAGACCCTGAACATCGTCGACACCCCGGGAACGAATGCCGTGAAGCGCGAGCACGAAGTAATCACCCGCGAGTTTCTTCCGCGAGCCGACATGGTGCTCTTCGTGACCTCGGCGGACCGTCCTTTCACCGAGAGCGAGCGCGCATTCCTCGAAGGGATACGCGATTGGGGCAAGAAGGTCGCGGTCGTGATCAACAAAATCGACATTCTCGTGAGCTCGGAGGACATTGACAAGGTGATCGCGTTCGTGCGCGATAACGCCTCGAAACTTCTCGGCATGGAAGTGGAGGTGTTCCCCGTCTCCGCCCGCCAAGCCGCGCAAGGAAAATCCGAAGGCAACGACAGGCTCATACAAGAGAGCCGATTCGAAGCGCTCGAGACATTCGCCGTCCGGACACTAGACGAAGGCGAGCGCGTGCGCTTGAAGCTTCTCAACCCGCTCGGTGTTGGTAGCGCACTGACGGAAAAATACGCGGCAGTGGTGGCCGCCGAGCTCGACCTGCTCAAAGACGACCTCAGGATGCTCGACGACATCGAATCCCATCTCGAGATCTACGAGCGCGATCAGCATCGCGACTTCGCCTACCGGCTCTCGGATATCGACAATGCGCTTCTCGACTTCGAGAGCCGCGGGGCCAACTTCTTCGAAGAAACGCTGAGGCTCGGTCGCATCTTCGATCTCGTCAACAAAGCCAATATCAAGAGCGATTTCGAGAAGAATGTCATCGGGGACCTGCCGCAGGAGGTCGACAAACGTGTCGAGGCCGTGATCGACTGGATGGTGGAGAGCGAGCTGGAGCAGTGGAAAGCGGTGATGGCTCACATCGAAGAGCGGCGATCGGCCCACGAGGAGCGCATCATTGGAAAGGTGGGAAAGCTGCAGGTCGGATTCGCGCAGGATCGTGAGCGGCTGCTCGAGACCGTGGGCGCCGCCGCTCGAAGTGCCATCGACGGCTACGACCGCGAGTCCGAATCGAGCCGACTCGCGGAATCCGTCCAGGCGGCGGTCGCCAGCACCGCGCTTCTAGAAGTCGGTGCCGTCGGACTCGGCGCGCTCGTCGCCGCCATCGCCACGACGACCGCCGCCGACGTCACGGGCATACTCGCCGCGAGCGCCCTTTCGATTGTGGGACTGCTCGTCCTGCCCGCGAAGCGTCGCAAAGCCAAAACCGAGCTCAGCCTCAAAGTCGGTGAAGTGCGAGAAAAGCTCATGACCTCGCTCCGTAAACAGTTCGAGACCGAGACGAAAGCGAGCATCCTGCGCATCCAGGACGCCGTGGCACCTTATACCCGCTTTGTCCGCGCGGAGCGCGACCGCCTCGAGACCGCCCGCTCCGCGCTCGAAGCCTCGCGCACAGAGCTGGCACGCATCGAATCCGCTGTCAATCTCAATCGCGAGTCTTGACGCCTACTTCGGATATTCGAGAAATGGACGGAAGCGGCGGTGGAACCAGCCGAACCAATATTCGGGATCGTCCCGCACCCAGGCGCCGACAATTTCGTTGTGCCTTTCTTGTATGCGCGTCACGCGCGCGTCCTTCTCGAGCCCGTCGAGGTCGAAACGCTCGAGGACGAGCACGACATCGTAGACATCGTCGTCGCCGAGTCGAGCATAGGCGCTCACTACCTGGGGATCCACGTGCTCCTGCAGCGCCGCAATCGCGCGCACCGTCGAGGCCGGCTTGCCTAGAAACGGAACGGACGTCCCTTCGGCGCCGGGGTCTTGATCGATGAGCGCGGCGAGCACGCCGTTTTGCTTCAAAGTCGTGAACGCGCGACGAGCAGCGTTCTTGTGCGAGATGATCTGCACACCCGTCGCGAGTCGCCGTTCGTCGAGCCAATTCTCAACATATGGGTTGTGCATCGGTTTCACGATGACGTGAACGTCACCAAACACCGTGCCGAAGGCGGTGGCGAGAAGCTCGAAATTTCCGAAATGGGCCAGGATGGCGATGACGCCGCGTTGCTCCCGCTCTGCGAGGAGCTCTCGGCCGTGGATGCGGTAGGGTGGCTCCTTCCAGCGCGCCCGCAACAAGTCCATGATGTACATTCCCATGTTGCCGTAGAGCTTGGGTAGGATATGCGCGATTTCCGCGTCGGAGCCCATGCCGACGAAACGTAAGTTGGCTACAACGACGGCGCGCCGGACACCAAGTTTCAGAGCGAGCCAACCGACGGCCCGGCCGAGCACGAGAGCCGCGGCACGCGGCACGAGTCCGACGAATGCCTCGCATCCGCGCAGCGCGACGTATTCGACGCGCCAACCCAAGCGCCGGCTAAGGCGTGGCTTGGTGGTGCCTTCGGGGATAGCGTCGGAATCAGGCATCGGTGTTTTGCGTGGCTCGAGCAGCGTAGCACAGGTTTTGGTGGGCAAATCACGCGTTTGCCGGCGGTCAAACCGAGTGCCCGCGCGGCAACCTATGGGTTCGCATCGAGGTGGTGGATATGGAATGCGACCGCAAACGCGCGTTGTGTGAGACCATCACGCGATGAAATGAGCGACGCAGACCTGGTTTTTGACTAACGTGATTGCGCTGCTGGCGGCGGGCATCACGGCGCAGGAGCTCACTCCGCGCGCCTATTGGCCGGCACCCAAGGGAACGAAGGTAGCGATTCTCGGATACTCGTTCTCTTTCGGCGACGTGGTCACCGATCCGTCACTCCCGATCGTGGGCGTGGATTCGAAAATCAACGCAGGCCTATTCGCCTACCTGCAGACTTTGAGCTTGTGGGGACGTACCTCGAACGTCCTCGTGGAGCTGCCTCATCCTTGGGGAACGACGGTCGGCTCGTTGAAGGGCGAGCCCGTGAGTCGTAGTTTCTCCGGCGTCGGCGATCGCGGAGTCACTCTTTCGGTCAATCTGCTCGGCGCGCCGTCCATGACTCCGGCAGAGATGCGGGAGCTTCGCGAGAAGCCTCGTTCGATCCTCGGAGCCAGCGTCAAGGTGCTGGCCCCAACGGGAGCATACGAAAAAGACAAACTGATTAACGTCGGGGCCAATCGATGGGCCATCAAAGCCGAGCTGGGATACATCATTCCCGTTCGACGAAGGTGGTTGATCGAGATCGACGTGGGCGCGTGGTGGTTCGGAGACAATAACGCGCTCCTGGGCCTGACTCGGGAACAGAGTCGCGTGATCGCCACACAGCTCCACCTGGTAAGCGATTCAAACCCGGATTCTGGACATCGCTAGATTTCAATTTCTTCACCGGCGGCCGCTCCATCCTCGGCGGTGTAGAGCTCGCCGACCTGCAGCGAAACTCGAGACTCGGCGGCACCATCGTAGTGCCGTTTCGTGACCGCCACGCCATCAAGGTCGGCTACAACACCGGTGTGGTCACCGAGTCGAGTGGAGACTTTAGTGCGGTCTTGGTGAGCTATCAGATGCTCTTCCGGTAGACGGATTCCGCTAATCGACGCCGCGCATCGCTGCGTTCAGGACCTGCTGAATGAAACCCGGGTCGACGCCGAGGCCGTTACAAAGCCAAACGAGGCACTCGATCTCGTCATCGTCGACCAATCCGTCCGCATAGGAGATCACAACCATGACATCGTACGCTCGTCGAACTGTTCGCTCACACCGGCGACTTTGCTCTGAAGCTCTTCGCCGAGAGCCACGAGATTCGTCGCCCGCCACTCGATAGCTAAAGCGGTGGTCGTGCTGCACCTTTCTATTTTTCGGATCTTTTCTATTGTAAGAAAGATGCTCGGGGGCGGCCAGTGCCCCTCCTACGAGATGTCCGCGAGGGGCGGGCGGCGGGCGCCGACTTTGGTAGCGCGCTCGAACGCATGGCCGAGCTCGAGGACCGCGCGTTCCTGACGGTAGCGACCCACGATTTGAAGGCCCACGGGGAGGCCTTCAGGCGTGAACCCCGCCGGGATGGACATCGCCGGAAGTGCCGTAAGCGTGATGTAGAAGCAGCTCCGCATCCAGTCGATGTAGGAATCCATCGCAATCCCAGCGATCGACCGCACCCACTCCGTCCCGATGTCGAAAGGAGAAACTTGCGTGACGGGGAGAAGCAGAAACTCGTAGTCCTGCATGAAGCGCCGCACGCGGTGATAGAGCTCGCCTCGACGCACTTGCGCGCGCGCGACCTCGTCGCCCGAGAGCGCGAGCCCTTTCTCGATGTTCCAAACAACCGTCTCCTTCATGAGACTGCGGTGGTTCTCGAGATCCTGGGCGTGGGCCATCGCAAAGCCATGTGCTCTCAATATCTGAAAAATCTCGTCGGCGCCCGTGAAGTCCGGATGGGCTCGCTCGACCCTACATCCCATCGCCGCGAATGCGTCGACCGCCCGCTCGAAGATATCGAGAACGTCTTTTTGCACGGGGAAGCTTCCAAGGTCGGGACTCACCGCGAGCCGCACGCCGCGGACGTCGCGTTCGAGCGGCTCGCGGAAGAGCTCAGAAGGCTCCTGGAGCGAGAGTGGATCGCGTTCATCGGGGCCGGCCATGACCGAGAGAAGAAGGGCGGCGTCTTCGACGTTGCGCGCAATCGGACCGAGTACGGCGAGCGAGCTCCACGGGGCCAGGTTGGGCCACCTTGGCACGCGTCCTGGCGAAGTCCGGAGCCCGACAACATTGCAAAAGCTCGGGGGGTTGCGCACCGAGCCGCCGAGATCACTGCCATCGGCGAAAGGCAACATGCCGCAAGTCACCGCCACCGCGGCGCCACCACTGCTCCCGCCGCAAGTCTTCGTCACGTCGTAGGGGTTTGTCGTCCGCCCAAAGATCGGGTTGAAGGTTTGCGAGCCCGCCCCAAACTCAGGCGTATTGGTTTTGCCGATGACGACCGCACCCGCGGCTTCGAGCCGTTCCACGAAGAGCGCACTCGTCTCGGGCACATGATCTTTGTAGATCGGAGAGCCGAAGGTCGTTCGGATCCCTTTGGTGAGCTCGAGGTCTTTGATCGCGATCGGCAAGCCGTGAAGCGGGCCCAAAGCATCGCCACGAGCGGCAGCAGCGTCGAGCTCCTTCGCCCGCGCGCTTGCGGCCTCCGCGTCGAGCGTACAGATCGCGTTCACGTCGGGGTCGACGCGGGCAATCTGTGTGAGGTGTGCCTCGAGACATTCAACTGCCGAGAGCTCACGGGCGTGGAGACGACGTGCGAGCTCGGTGGCTCGCTCGAAGTTGAGGGCGGTCACCAGACAACCGTAATTCAATTGGGTATTCCATCGCCAGTCGTCCTTCAGCCAGTCGTCCTTAAGGATGCTTCGTGCTAACATTGGTGGGCATGAAGCTCCTTTTCACGTTTTTGGCGTTGGTCCTGTTGCAGACGGAGCCAGCCGACGAGCTTTCGGAACTTCACGACCGCGCGGAGACCATCATCGAGGACATTTCTTCGCTCGAGATCAACATGGTACAGGCAAGCCGGAAAGTCCAGCTTCTATTGAAAGACCTGAATAAATGGGGCGAGACCTACTCTATCGAGCTAGAAGTGCGGGCCCGAACCTATGGTACGCCCGCGAAGCAGTTCAAGGAGTTCCTCACCGCGGACCGATGCCCGCTCTTCTTCGAGAAGGATCTCGAAGAGCTCTGTCCGCTCGATCTATCGCGCTCCGAAGTATGGGGAGGCGAGGTCGTTTTCTGCCGCTATCTCTGCCCAAATAGCGGAGGTTAATGGCCGAAGCGAGCCTTCACGTCGTGCTCGTCGAGCCGGAGATCCATTGGAACACCGGCAATACCGGACGAACGTGCCTCGGGGCGGGCGCGATTCTTCACCTCGTCGAGCCGCTCGGCTTCTCCCTCGAGGCAAAGGAAGTGAGGCGTGCCGGACTCGATTATTGGCCCCGCGTTCCTGTCGAAACGTGGCCGGATTGGGACACGCTCGAAGCCACCTTGCCGGCAATGGGTGAGCCGTTTTTCATTTCCCCAGAACCTCAGCGCACGATTTGGGACGTGCGCTACCCGGCGCGCACCGTGCTCGTCTTTGGACGCGAGACCGCGGGGCTACCGGACTGGCTTCGGGAACGCTACCAGGAACAGCTCGTCTCGATCCCCATGCACGACGATGGACTTCGCTCGTTGAACTTGTCGACCGCCGTGGGTATCACCCTCTACGAAGTCCTGCGCCAAAGACGATTTTGACGCGCTTTTGTTAAGATGCCCCATGCCTGAGGAGCGCGAGGCCTACTTCCGCACGAGCTCCGGGAAAACTCTAGAGAACGAGTACAGCGCGGACGACCTCGCCGATTGGAACGTGGACGAAAAGCTCGGCCAGGCCGGCGAGGCCCCTTTCACCCGCGGCAACCACCCGTCCGGCTACAGAGGCCGGCTGTGGACGATGCGGCAATATGCGGGCTACGCGACGGCAGTTGAATCCAACCGACGCTACCGGCACTTGCTCGAGCAAGGCCAGAGCGGGCTCTCCGTTGCTTTCGATCTTCCGACTCAAATCGGCTACGACTCGGACCATGAGCTAGCCCAGAGCGAAGTGGGCCGCGTCGGCGTCGCCATCGACTCGCTCGACGACATGGAGACGCTCTTTACGTCCATCCCGCTCGACAGGGTCTCGACCTCGATGACCATCAACGCGACGGCAGCTACGCTGTTGGCGCTCTATGTCGCCGTCGGCCGTCGCCAGGGGGCTTCTGACGAGAAGATCTCCGGCACCGTCCAAAACGACATTCTCAAAGAGTACATCGCGCGAGGGACCTATATTTATCCACCGGGTCCGTCGATGCGGCTCGCCACAGACGTCATCGAATTTTGCGTCGACAAGCTTCCTCGCTTCAATCCGATAAGCATTAGCGGGTACCACATTCGCGAAGCGGGCTCGACGGCAGCGCAAGAGCTCGCGTTCACGCTTGCTAACGGTCTCGCTTATGTCGAAGCGGCCACAGCGAGAGGTCTCGACGTCGACGACTTCGGCCAGCGGCTGTCGTTCTTCTTCAACTCGCATCGAAACTTCCTCGAGGAGATCGCCAAGTTCCGCGCCGCCCGCCGACTCTGGAGCGCGCTTCTGCGCGACCGCTACGACTCCAAGAATCCGCGCGCGCAGATGCTGCGCTTCCACACGCAGACCGCGGGCTCGACGCTCACCGCGCAGCAGCCGGGCGTCAATGTCGTGCGCACGACGCTTCAAGGCCTGGCCGCCGTTCTCGGCGGCACGCAGTCGCTTCACTGCAACGCGCTCGACGAAGCACTCGGCCTTCCCACGGAAGAAACCGCGGAGCTCGCGCTGCGCACGCAACAAGTCTTGGCCTATGAGAGCGGCGTTCCGGGCACCATCGATCCTTTCGGCGGTTCCTACGCGATGGAATCGATGACGGACACGATTCAAGAAGAAGCGGAGGCCATCATCGCCGAGCTGGATCGTCGAGGCGGTGCTCTGGCGGCGATCGAAGCGTCCTGGCCGCAACAGCAGATCCAAGAAGCGGCCTACCGCTTTCAAAAAGAGACGGAGTCGAAAGACGTGATTGTCGTCGGCGTCAACGCTTTCGAAAAAGACGAGAAAGTTCCCGTGGAGGTCTTTAGCGTCGACACCGCGATCGAGAAGGACCAAGTCGAGCGCGTGAAAGCCGTCCGCGCGCGCCGCGACAAAGAGCAAGCGACGAAAGCCCTCGACGAGGTCGAGCGCGCCGCGAAACGAGACGTCAACTTGATGCCCCCGATCCTGGCCGCCGTCGAAGCCTATGCAACGCTCGGCGAGATTGCCGACAGGCTCCGGAACGTTTTCGGAGAGCACCGCGCGAGCTGACTCCATGACGGAAACCCTGCTCGAGATTCAGGGCCTCACGACATCCCTCGAGACGGATACGGGACTCATCCGTCCCGTGCACGACGTGTCGCTCTCGCTCGATGCAGGCGAGACGCTGGCGCTCGTGGGCGAGTCCGGCTCCGGCAAATCCATGCTCGCCTTCTCCCTCATGCGGCTCTTGCCGAGCGCGGGCCGCATCGAGAGCGGCCGCATCCTTTGGAAAGGCCGAGATATCTTGACCCTCAGCCGTGAAGAGCTCCGCCGGATCCGAGGCAAAGAGATCGCCCTGATCTTCCAAGAAGCAGGCTCGGCGCTCAACCCGGTGCGCACGATTGGAAGCCAGCTCGCGGAGCCGCTCAGAACACATCTCGGCATGACGCAAAAGACGCGCGCGATCGCGCCGTCGAGCTCCTCCGTGAAGTCAAGATCGGAGATGCCGAAAGCCGTGTCCGTGACTACGCCCATCAGATGAGTGGCGGCATGAAATAGCGTGTCCTGATCGCGATGGCCATCGCCTGCAACCCGGAGCTCGTGATTGCCGACGAGCCGACGACCGCGCTCGACGCGACACTGCAGGCGCACATCCTCGAGCTCCTGCGCGAGCTCAAGGAGGAGCGGAGCTTGTCGCTTCTTCTCATCACCCACGACCTCGGCCTCGTCAAAGAGAACGCCGATCAGGTCGCCGTGATGTCTGCCGGCCGGCTCGTCGAAGAGGGACCGGTCGAGCGCATTCTCGCCCACGCCAGCCATCCCTACACGGTCGGGCTCTGGCAGTCTCTTCCCAAAGCCCGCGGCGGCGAGCCGGTAAAGGCCAAGCTCAAAGCGCTAGAAGGCACCGTGCCGCATCTCGCCACGCCCCCGCCCGGCTGCGCCTTCGGCCCGCGCTGCCCGGTCTTTTTCGAGCCGTGCGACCAGGAAGTGCCCACGCTTCAGCTGGTCGAAAACGAGAAGCGTCACCGCACGGCGTGCTACAAGAACGACGCCGTGCGCAATGCCATGAAGACGAGTGTCACACGATGACGGCGACGCCCGTTCTCGTCTCGGCGCGCGAGATCGTCAAGCTTTTTCCCATCCAGCACGGCCTCCTGATGCGCCATAGCGGCGACGTGCGGGCGGTCGACCGCGTGAGCCTCGAAATCTACAAAGGCGAGACTCTCGCGCTCGTCGGCGAGTCCGGCTCGGGCAAGAGCACGCTCGGGAGGATCCTGCTTCGGCTAATGGAGCCGACGAGCGGCAGCCTCGAGTTCGACGGCGTTGATCTTCTGACGCTGGAGCGGGAGCCACTTCGCAAGATGCGGCGCCGGATGCAAATCATCTTTCAAGATCCCTATTCTTCGCTCAACCCGACGATGACGGTGCGCACAATCGTGCGCGAGCCGCTGACGATCCACCGCCTCGGCACGAAAGCGGAGCGCAACGAGCGAACGATGGAGCTTCTGGCTCTCGTCTGGCTGAAGTCGGAGCTTGCGGGCCGATACCCACACGAGCTCAGTGGAGGCGAGCGGCAGCGCGTCGGAATCGCGCGGGCTCTTGCACTCGAGCCAGACTTTCTCGTGGCGGACGAGCCCGTAACCGCGCTCGACGTTTCGATACAGGCGCAGATCCTGAATTTACTGCTCGGACTTCAGGAAAAATTGCAGCTCACTTACTTGTTCATCGCCCACGATCTGCGCGTTGTCGAACATGTTGCCGACCGAGTCGCGGTGATGCATCAGGGGAAGCTCGTCGAGCTCCAGTCCCGCGTGGAGCTTTTCCAGCATCCCGAGCACGCGCACACGAAAGAGTCATTGGCGTCTATCCCGTAGCAGGCCCGTAGCTATATACTCCGGCGCATGCAGTTCGATCTCTTCGATGCCGGCGCCAATACCATTCTCGGGGCCGAGAGCTACGCGGAGTTCAAGGACAAGCTGCGGGACAGCGGGTGCGACAAATGTGCCCTGCACGCGGGGCGGACGAACATCGTTGTCGACCGAGGCAACCCAGAGGCTTACATCATGACGATTGGCGAAGGTCCCGGCGAGAACGAAGACAAGCAAGCCCTCGCTTTCGTCGGTCGAGCGGGGAAGATGTTCGACAAGATCATGGACGCCGTGGGCATCGACACCAATCGCGACATGCTCATCGCCAACGTCGTCAAGTGCCGGCCGCCGGAGAACCGCAGCCCGCGCGCCGAGGAAGCCGCGGAATGTATCTCTTACTTGCAGCGTCAGATCGAGCTCGTGAAGCCGAAAATCGTGCTACTGCTCGGAGCCACGGCGCTCAAGCACATGGACAAGTCGAAGACCAGCTTTCAGATGAGCGACGAGGCGGGGAAGTTCTTTACTCTTCCGGACTATCCGGGGATTCAGTTCATGGTGCTCTACCACCCCGCCGCGCTTCTCTACAACGGGAAGCTCAAGCCCGCGATGTGGCAGCACGTGAAGCACCTGCGGCGGTATCTGGAGTCGAACGGGCTTTATAGGAAGGCGCGGGCGAATTAGGGCTCGGTGGGGACGAGGCGCTCGAGCTCCTCGAACCAGTTCAGCACCAGGTTGAGCTCCGCCCGAGCCGTCTCGCCCGACGATTCCCGGATTGTCAGGAAGCGCTTTCCGTCGGGAGAGATATCGTAGCTGCGCCAGACGTAGTTTGCTGGCGTGAACTTCGGTCCCCTGAGATCGTCATACAGGAGGCGGTTGCCGTCCGAAGTGAACCCGTTTGGGTAATGTCGACTCGGCGCGTCGGTGAGGCGCTCGACCGCGCCCGTTCCGTCCGCCGCTTTCCAATACAGGCTCCTCTTCGCTCCGTCACGCCGCGACGAGAACACCAATCGCCGACCGTCGGGCGTCCAAACGGGGTTGCCGTCGAAAGCAAGCGCGAAGGTGAGTCGCGTCATGGTCTCGCGGGCGAAGTCCCACCTCCAGATGTTAGACGGGTCGAGCACGCCGAGCGCGACCGAGTTTCCGTCGGGCGCTATGCGCGCTTGGTGGTAGAAGCGCGGCTCCGCCTTCAACACCTCCTCAGTTCCTTGCCGATCCACCCAGACGAGCACGCGCGTCCTGGCAGCGTTCTCGGTGATGTAGACCAGGGACCCCGTATCGGACACGCTGAATGGCGCCGCAGCCCTAGCGTCGCTCGTCGAGATCCCCTCCGCCATGGGGACGGGACCGCCCATCACCTCGAGCGGGGGTCACCGCTGAAACCCGGTCGATTCCGGGTGCGTCCCCGCACAGAGAAGTAACCCATCCGCTCAGGTCATGCACGATTGGTGAGGGGCCGGGCGAGAACGAAGACAAGCAAGCCCTCGCTTTCGTCGGTCGAGCGGGAAAGATGTTCGACAAGGTCATGGACGCGGTGGGCTTCGACACCAAGCATGACATGCTCATCGCCAACGTCGTCAAATGCCGGCCGCCGGAGAATTGCAGCCCGCGCGCCGAGGAAGCGGCGGAACGTGGCCTCGCCCATACCGCCCACACCGAGAGGCTCAAGAATCTCGTAGTGACCCAGGCAGCTGCCGGATTCGAGCACCACCGCCCGTCAGTTATAGCAGATCACGCGCCAGGCGGGACGCGAAGTTGAGCGCTGCCGCTGGTCGGCGTCGGAGCTCTACTTTGTACCAGTAACGAAGGTGGCTTGAGCGCGGAGACCTCAATGCCTCGCACGGGGTATGGCTGGGCTGCACCCGACTACAACTAGGGTGTGTACCAGATCGGTGATGTATACGCACGCTCCTGGTGGCTCAGCGGTACGTCCGCCGGCATTTTGAAGCCGAAGAACTTCGCGTCGTAAGCCTGCCAGGTAGGGGTCGGGATCTCCAGGACACGAACGTAGTAGACAGCGCTGTGATCTGGATTGAAGTCCGGATCGGTCCACACGGCGCGCAATTCGGCATCACCAATGTTGTTGAGATAGCTCGCCTCGGCTTCGTCGACCGTGTGGCCGACTGGCGTTGTGCAGCGGCCGTCCGGACCGATCGCGCGGGGCCGTTGGAGACAGCGACGTCGTAGACCCGCTCGTGCCGGTCACCGCCCTCGTCAACCCACCCCTTGACGATCTGGACGCGGTCGAGATTGCAGGACCACGGGTCCTTGGCGGCCCCCACCATAAAGAACGGGGCCCCTGCGCCGTTCGGTGCTTCACGCAAGTCACCCCCCATCGGAACACCCTTTCGGTAGCCAATCGCCACCGCGTCGGGCCGGAAGACGTCATTCTCACCGTAATCCAAGCCGCCGAAAAAACGCACCGTGATGCGTGTACCGGTCGTCGCGTAGGTCTCTTTCTTTTGCATCGCCTCGAAAAGCGCCTCGCGGGTGTTCTCGCGGGCCCACACTCCTGCGAGCCCAGAGGCCAGCGTCTCGTAGGAATAGGTCGTTAGCGCCTCGTCGCCAGCGACGGACGCGATCACCACGTGCTCCCAGCGATCGGAAGACGGCTCCATGGTCGGGGTCTTGCTCCAGTTGTTCTCGTCCCGGGTAGTGGCCAGTGAGGTGTGCGCGTCTGTGCTTCCGATCATGCCGAATTTGTAAGGGTTGACGCCCAGCTTCTTCTCTTGTTGGAGGCCCACCTGCAAGGCGGTGCGCGCGTATTCATACTAGAGCATCCAGTCCTCTTTTGGCTTGAGGCCAGCAATGTCGCCCTTGTCCCCAAGTGCCGTAGTCGGCGAACTCGTCGTTGGGCGAAAGAAAGCGATGCGCCTCGCCGTCGCCCTTCATCTGGGTGACCTCGTATAGCGGTTCCCAACGGCGGCGCGTCTCGGCGTAGGCTCGGTCGGTTGGCCGTTCAGCGGCTCGAGCGGGAACATCTGCCCGTTGGAGACATTGCCGTTATGGGCGATGGCGAGAACGCTTCCGCCGGTCGTCTCCTCATAGGCTGCAAGATATTCCCACAGTTTCTCCGGATCCGCCGAGTCTGCCGCGCTGAAAGGTAGGACTTTCCCAGCCTTGTCTCGCCAGTCTGACATCATGGAAGTAGAGCGTGGGTGTCTTGACGAGGCGTTGCCGAACGCTGAAACGTCTGCCTAAGGCCAGCGGGAAAGCTGGACCTTGACTTCCAAGATGCGGTTGTCGCGCCGGATTTTCGCCTTGATGGTCTCGCCCGGCCTTTTTTGCCGGAGAAGCGCCGTCGCCCGCCTGCCCGTCGACACGACGCGCCCGTCGAGCTCGAGCAACACGTCGCCCGCTTGCAGCCCGGCGAGCGCGGCCGGCCCGCCATCCTCCACGTAAGAGAAGCGCACGCCCTCACCGGTGAAGTTGTTGTCGACGCCGATACCGAAGTAGGCGGTCTCGCGCGCGGCCCGACGCCGGGAAACGATGTCGCCGCCGCGCGACACACGGAGCACGGGTCGCTCGTCGCTACGCAGCAAAAAGTCGGAGACGTTGTAGCTGAAACGGAGAACGCGCTCCACTCCCTCGTAGTGGACGAATTGGGGATCGTCGGTGGGTTTGTGGTAGTCGCCGTGAAGTCCCGTAAACAGGAATAATGCCGGCACACCGGCGCGGATGAACGACGTGTGGTCGCTCCCGCCTGCAGCCGAGAAGCGGCCTGAATAGGTCAACCCTTCGTCCTCGGCTAGCTTTGCCACAGCTTCTACGAGGCTCGGAACGAGCTCGATGCCTCCAATGAAGATGCGGTTGTGGCGAAGCCGGCCAATCATGTCGAGGTTCACCATCGCGATAGCGTCTTCGAGACGGCGCGTCGGGTTCTCCGTGTAGTGATAGGAGCCGCGAAGGCCGAGCTCTTCACCCGCGAACGCCGCGAAGAGAATGCCGCGGGGACGATCCTCCATCTCGGAAAAGATACGGGCGAGCTCGAGCATACCGGCGACGCCGGACGCGTTGTCGTCGGCGCCGTTGTGGATCTGGCCCGTCGCCGTCCGCTCGCGACTCCCCTTCTTACCGAGCCCCAGATGATCGTAATGCGCCCCGATCACGATGTGCTCGCGCGTCCTTCCGTCGGTGGGCGGCAAGTAGGCGAGCACGTTGGACACTTCCACAATCGTGCGTCGGACGTCGATCGAAAGCCGGATCGAGACACCTTCGAGCTCGACGGATCTCGGGGCGAGCCCCTCATCGATACGTGTCTGGAGCTCGCGCAGGTTCAAGCCTTGCGCCGCGAGGATCTCCTCGGCATGCGTCCGGCCAAGATGCATGATCGGCACCGGAATTCCAACGGCGCCGACGTTCGCTCCAAATGGCACGAGGGGATCCTCACGATGATGCAGCGGGCCGTTCACGATCATGATCGCTGCAGCGCCGTGGCTGACGGCGTTCTCGGCCTTGCGCACGAAAGTGGCGTGCCAGCCGTTCTTGTCGAAAGGTCCTCTCTCGAGCGCCTGCCCCGGAACGTAGCGGAGCACCATCACGATCTTTCCCTCGACGTCGATCCCGCTGTAATCGTCGTAATCGTGCTCGGGTGCGGTCACGCCATAACCGACGAACACGACGGAGGCCGCGACCTCGCCGGCGGAGCTGAACGTCATCGGAACGAAATCGGACGGATATTCCAGGGGTCGCTCGCGCTCCGAATATTGAAGCGCGACTTCCGTGTGTCGCCCGATCTCTTTGTCGAGCTCGATACGAAACGTCTGGTAAAAACCGTCCCGCGCGCCCGCGGGCTCGAGTCCGAGCTCTTCGAATTGCTTCGCGAGATAGGCCGCTGCTAAGCGAAGGCCTTCGTCACCATTTCCCCGGCCGGCGAGCTCGTCCGAGGCGAGATATTGGATGTGCTTTTCGAGAGCCCTACGTTCAATCTTGGGTTTCTCGACCGCGTGCAATGTGGCGGCAATAGTGAGTGCGAGCCCGCCCACAGCGGTCACTTCGAGAGCTCGTCTTGCGACGGTCGTCATTTTTTAGAGTGAACCTGCAGCCGAGCGCCTCGTCGAAGGGCAGCGACGCTCGATGATTTCTAGATGTGAACTCCGGCTCCCATCGACCAGTATAGGCCGACGCCGCCGTACATCCAAAAGCGATTCATATCGATCCGTGACCGTCCGGAAAGAGCGGGAGCGGCCTCGGCTCGAGCTCCTCCAGCACTTTCCATCCCCAGCTACGGCGCGTCTCGTCCGGTAAACGCTGATATCGCTCGTGATAGCGCCGCAGGAATGCCGCCGTCGCGGCATTGACGTAGCCGCCGCCGCGGATGGGTCCGAACTCCGCGTCGTAGCGCGCGGCAATCTCTCCGAAAAGGGCGTCCCGCCGCACTTTCGCGATGATGGACGCGGCGGCGACAGCGACGTGGTGCTGTTCGCCGAAATTGAACGCCCGCAGATGGGCGTAGCGTTGTCGCAGCAGCCCGAAGACTTTCTCGCCATCGGCAATGATCCGTTTGACGGCGACGGTTCGGTCGATGATGTTCGTGGCCGCGATGCGCTCGAGCTCGTTGAGAAGCCCATGGTCGCAATAGCGGTCCACCTCCTCGTGGTCGCATACCTCCACCTGAACGTCTTCCGCAAGGCGGCCGATATGCTCCGCGAGCTCGGCACGCCGCGCACGCGCTTCCTTCCCCGCCCCGAACTCCTTCGAGTCCACGACCCCACGCCGGGTCAGCGCCGAAGTGGCTTGAGGCTTGAGAACAACACCCGCCACTACCATCGGTCCGAGAACCGGTCCTCGCCCTGCCTCGTCGATGCCGAGAATCACGACCCTATGCTTTCGCATCAGGGGCACCGGTTGCAACGATAAACGCAACCCGCTAAAAGTATGACCGAGCTCACAGGGGTTCCAACGAGAAGCGAAGGAGACTCTCAGAATATGAGTGAGGCGGAGACAAAAGGACAGGGCGTCTACAACGTCGTGGTCATTGGTGCCGGCACAGCGGGTCTTGTCACTGCGGCGGGGACGGTCGGGCTCGGTGGACGCGCCGCGCTCATCGAGGCCAAGAAAATGGGAGGCGATTGCCTGAACTACGGATGCGTTCCGTCCAAGGCGCTGATCTCCTCCGCGAAGCTCCTCGAGCGCATCCGCCACGCCAATAAGATGGGTCTCGGGAAGATGGAGCCCTCCTTCCAGTTCGAAGATGTCTTTGCGCGCATGCGCGAGCGGCGCGCCAAGATTGAGCCGAACGACTCCGTCGAGCGGTTCGAAGGCCTGGGGGTCGACGTCTTCCAAGCGCGCGCGAAGTTCGTTTCACCTCATGAAGTGGAGCTCGATGACGGCACGCGTCTGAAAGCCCGCAATTTCGTTGTCGCGACCGGGACGACAGCCCTCGTGCTCCCCATCCGGGGGCTCGACACCGTGCCCTATTACACGAATGAGACGATCTTCGACGAGATGCCGACGGCGCCTTCCTCGATGATCATTCTCGGTGGAGGGCCGATCGGGTGCGAGTTTGCACAAGTCATGAGTCGGCTCGGCGTTCGCGTCAAGCTCGTGGAGCTTCTCCCCCGGCTTCTTCCTCGAGACGACGCCGATGCGAGCGGACTCATAACAGAACGCTTCGCCGACGAAGGCATCGAAGTCTTGACGGGCACGAAAGCCACACGCTTCGAGCACAAAGACGGCGTCACCATCGCGACGGTCGAGAATGCGAGCGGCGAGCACGAGCTTCGAGCCGAAGCATTGCTCGTAGCCACGGGCCGGAAGGCCAATGTCGAGAACCTCGGTCTCGATGAAGCAGGCATCGCCTACGATTACCGCGGCGTCACCGTCGACGAGACGCTCACCACATCGCAGTCTCACATCTTCGCATGCGGGGACGTCGCTGGGCCCTACCAGTTCACGCACACGGCGGACTACCAGGCGCGCGTCGTCGTACGGAACATTCTCATCCCTTGGTTCAAGTCGAAAGCCGACTACACCTGGGTGCCTTGGGTGACCTATACCGACCCCGAAGTCGCGCAGTGCGGCCTAACGGAGGACGAAGCCAAGAAGAAAACCGTCGCCTACGACGTCTTCCGCTTCGACTGGAAGGATTTGGACCGAGCCATCACCGACAGCGAAACCACGGGCTTCGTCAAAGTTCTCACCAAGAAAGACACGGACCGAATCCTCGGAGCTACCGTCGTTGGTTTTCATGGTGGCGATGTCATGCACGAGCTTCTCGTCGCAGGCAAACACGGCATCGGCCTCTCGAAGCTTTCCGGAACGATCCACGCGTATCCGACACTATCGGCTTGCGTGCAGCGCGTCGCCGATGCGTACCAGAAAACGAAGCTCACGCCCACGGTCGCGAACATCTTCAAGTGGCTCTACAAATGGAGGCGCGCCTGATGGCAGCCAAGAAATATCTCAAGGCCGTCATCGTCGTGTTGGCGATCGCCACCTTCGCTCTCGCCGCACGACAGCTCCCGATCGAGAATTGGCTCGAATCTCTCAATGCCTGGGTCACGGATTTAGGTGTTCTCGGCATGGTCATCTTTGCGCTCGTCTATGCTGCAGCGACCGTGCTGATGGTCCCGGGCTCGCTTCTTACCCTCGCCGGCGGCGCGGTGTTCGGACTCGTTCCCGGTTTCGTCACGGTCTGGAATGGCGCGACCCTCGGCGCCGCGCTCGCCTTTCTCGTTTCGCGCTTTCTCGCACGCAAACGGGTCGAGGCGTGGATTCAAGAGAAGCCGTCGTTCAGCGTCATCGACAAAGCCGTCGCCAGACAAGGCTGGAAGATCGTCTTTCTCACACGGCTATCACCCGTCTTCCCGTTCAACTTTCAGAACTACGCTTACGGTCTGACGAGCGTTTCCTTCTGGCACTACGTGCTCGCCTCGTGGACGGGCATGATCCCCGGCTCGTTTCTCTATGTTTATTTCGGAACCCTCGGGCGAAGCGGGCTCGAAGCCGCGTCGGGCACAGCGAGCGAGCAGACGCTGAAGCTCGCGCTGCAGGTCGTGGGCCTTTTCGCGACCCTCGCGGTGACGGTGCTCATTACCCGCACGGCGAAAAAAGCGCTAAACGCGGCCGGAGTCTAGCCGGCCGAGGAGGTGTGCAAGTGGAGATTACGTCGGTCAAAATCATGCTCATGGTCCAGGACATGCCGCGCGCGAGCCGCTTTTATCACGATGTCATCGGGCTCGAGGTAAAGTTCGAATCGCCGGAGTGGACTGAGCTCGCCTACGGAGACGCCATCGTCGCGCTTCACGGAGGCGGCAAGGGAGAGTTTCGCACCACCGGATTGGGCTTCCAAGTGAAAGACATCCGCGCTGCCTGTCGCGAGATGGAAGCCGGAGGCGGGAAAATCGCCTCACCGCCGATGGAGCGACCGGGCGAGCTGATCATCCTCGCCCAGATCGTCGACACCGAAGGCAATCAGTTCTCGCTCACCGAGTACCTCGGCACTAGTGCTTAGCAAGATATTCGTCGGCGTGATACGTTTGCGCATGCGCGTTCGGATGCCGCTACTCGTTCTACTCGCAGCCGCGTTCTCGTCTCCCGCCTGCCAAGACGTGCACGCGCCCGCGGTGGCGCCCGAGTCAGCCGATAACAAGCTCATCCAAAACCGCGGTGAAGGCAAAGATCGGTGGTGGGACAAGCTCCCGCGCGCGCGGCGTGAAGCGCTTTCACCAAGGTCGAACAAAGTCAGGACTGGTTCGAGGTCTACGAGCTCCAGCCAGGGCTTTTCGCTATCTATGAGCCGGGCCAGTTCGAGGAAGTGATCTCCTATCTTTTCGTCGGAACGGAAAAAGCGCTGCTCTTCGACGCGGGCATCGGTGTCAGCAATATGCGGCAAGTCGTCGCCGAGCTCACCGAGCTCGAGCCCATCGTCGTCAACTCTCACGCCCACTATGACCATGTCGGCGGCAACCACTCTTTCTCGAAGGTCAGAGGCACCGAGACCAAGTACACCGCGCGCAACGCCAAGGGTCGCGCCCACGAAGCCGTCGCCGAGTTCGTCGGCGAAGGGTGGATTTGGAAGCCTACGCCGGACGGGTTTTCGAAAGAGAGCTACCGCTCTGAAGCGTTCGACGTCGTGGAAACGATACGGGACGGCGATGTCTTCGATCTGGGTGGCCGGAGTCTCGAAGTCCTTTGGACACCCGGGCACGCACCTGATGCGCTGTGTTTGCTCGATCGCGAGAACCGGCTTCTTCTCACCGGCGACACGTTCTACCCAGCAACGCTCTACGCCCATCTCGACGGGTCGGACTTCGCGGCTTATCGCGCGACGGCCCGGCGCCTATCCGCGCTCGCTGAAAAAGGCACCGACCACGTCGACACGCTGCTTCCCGCGCATAACGAGCCGTGGGTCTCGAGCGACTACTTAGAGAAGATGCGCGACGCGTTCGATTCCATCGCCCACGACGAGACCCCGTTCGTGCTCACGGACGGCAATCGCGAATACAAGTTCGATGGATTCACGATTCTGACACGCGATTCGCCAGCGACCCAGTAGTTACACGTCGGGTGGTAGAGAAGGCGGACGCGGAACGGCGCTCAGCCAACGCTTTTTGCGAGGCTTTCCGCTACCGGGTCTCTCCCACCCTTTCTTGCCGCCGGGGATCAGGCGGAACCGTGGCCGCGCGGCGCGCGGCGCGCACGCGTCGCAGAAACCCTGCCATTTGTCCGTGGGGCTCGAGCAGGATCGACAAGAACCGAACATAGCATAACTCCAAGTTGATAATTATAAGAGGGTTCAAGAAACTGTCCGGGGGGCCAATAGCCTCGAAACCCGCGCTGAGATTAACTCGAAACGTGCCTTGGACTCAAGCGGCGTGGGAAAAGCGCCTCCACGACCGTGGTGAGCGTCTCACCGCAATCGGCCTGGACCTTTACATCAAGCTCGCCATCCGCGCGGGTTTTGCCGAGATTCACCATCACGACGGGAATCTGGTTTTGCGCCGCGCGTTTCACGAATCGGTAGCCCGACTAGACCATTAGCGAAGACCCGACAACCAAAAGCGCGTCAGCCTCATCAACACGGGACATCGCTTCGGTCACGAAATCGCGAGGTACCGATTCGCCGAAGAAAACGACGTCGGGCTTCAAGACCCCGCCGCAACACGCGCAATCGGGCGTACGAAAACGCTCTAGCTCCAGAGCGGCAGTATCAGTCTCGAGATCGGCGTCTCCGTCAGGCGCGAAGGCCGCCGCTTGCGCTCCAAAGGCGGGGTTCGCCTCGAAAAGCCGGTCCTGAAACTCGAGCCGGGGGCGCACGTCGCCACAATCGACGCAACGAACGCGGTCGATCCGTCCATGAAGATCGTTGACGTTGCGGCTTCCCGCCTTCTGGTGAAGGCCATCCACGTTTTGCGTGATGAGATAGCGAAGCGCGCCGTGCTCTTCGAGATGGGCGAGAGCTCGATGAGCGGCGTTCGGGCGAGCTTTCTCGACGAGACTCCACCCACCATGCTACGCGCCCAATAGCGCCGCCGAGCCTTCTCGCTTCCGAGAAAAGTTTGGTAGCGCATCGGCGGATTACGCTTCCACTCACCATCACCGTCGCGATAATCGGGAATCCCGGATGCGGAGCCGCAGCCAGCACCCGTGAGCGCCACGAGCCGCTCGGCGCGCGCGATGACCTCGGTCAGAGCGTGGAAGGCATGGAGGTCTTCACCGCCGCGGGATAGACTAGTGCTCGACGTTATGATGTGGCGCCTCACTTTGCTCGTTTCCATTCTTATCGCGAGCTCCGCCGATGCGCAGCCTCAAAGCAAGGCTCCGGACATCTGGGTCGAGCTCAAACGAAATATGCACGCGCTCAGAGTCGCGATTCCCGAGCTCTCGGCGGCGAGCCCGGATGTGCGCGCCGACGCGGCAGAGGTACATCGCATAATGTTCGATGATATCTCGTTTGCCGCGGTTTTTCGGATCGTGGACCCGGAGCGGTACCAGCTCGTGAAAACTCTATCCGCCGGCTTCGACTATCACGGCTGGGAATCCATTGGCAGTGACATCGTGATTACCGGAACGGTGTCGCGGGAAAACCAAGCGCTTCGCGCTGCCATCCATGTTCACGCCGTGGAAAACGAGAAGACGGCCTTCTCGACCGTTTACACAGAATATCAAGGCTCGACGCGCAACCTCGCGCACAACGTCGCCAATCGCATTTTAGCCCAGTTCGGTCTCGTCGGGCTCGCAACGACCGACATCGTCTTCGCGAGCAATCGAGACTCGAAGACCGGTAGCAAGAACCTGTGGATGATGGATTACGACGGCTTCGGCCAACGCGCGATCACGCGCAACCGCTACCTCGATTTTCAGCCCCGCTTCAGCCCGGACGGAGCGAAGCTGAGCTTCTTGTCCTACCCGAAGAAAAACGCACCTCCCGTGCTCGCGATCCACGGCGAGGGGCCGCTCCTCGAAGGTCCGGGCATGCTGTTCTCGGCCTCATGGTCCCCTGACGGAAAACGCATCGCCTTTTCGTCGACGCGCGACGAAGCGGGTAACGCCGAGATCTACGTCATGAGTCGTGACGGGACCGCTATTCGTCGATTGACCCATCACCCGGGCATCGACGTCTCGCCTAGCTGGTCGCCGACTGGAAGAGAGCTCGTCTTCACGTCCGAAAGGACGGGGTCGCCGCAGATCTTTGTGATGGACGCCGAAGGTTTGAACCTGCGGCGGCTCTCACGTGGGGGGACGTATAACGCCGAGCCCTTCTGGTCCCCGTCCAAGATTCACCAAGAGATCGCCTATGTGTCACGCGTCGAAGGACGCCGGTTCGACATCGTCGTCTACGACCTCGCAAACCGACAATTGCGCCAACTAACGTCTCAGTCGAGGATGAACGAGGGCGCGAGCTGGTCTCCCGACGGACGCCATCTCGTCTTCACATCCACCCGCACCGGCGAACCGCAAATCTTCATCATGAATCGAGACGGCGCCAACCAGCGGCAACTCACCTTCAAAGGCGCAAACACCACCCCGAGCTGGTCTCCCCTAAACCGCAACTAGGACGATCTCGAACGTCAGCCCGAGCTTCTCTTTCGTTTTGACGGAGCCGCCGAGCGCCGAGAGTTGCGGCACACCCCAGCGTTTTGTGTCGAGCTCGAGCTCACCCGTCACGGTCATCCGCTCACCGGAAAACTCGAGTGTCACGGGAACCTTCAGTGGATGGCTTTCGCCTCGTAGTTTCAAGGTGTTTTCGAGCTCGAGTCGCATTGCTTCGCCGCGCTTATCGCGGACGCGGACCCGGGAGGACGTAAAGATTATCGTGGCGTATTCCGAGAGGGCGAGCACCTTGGTCTCCATCTCGCCTTGGACCTTCGCGCGGTCGTCCTCGTCCAGCTTTTAGTCGGCAACGCTCAGCGAGGTCGGGTCGACCTCGAGCGTGAAACGGGAGCTCTCCGGCTCTTTGCTATTCCAGACCACCGTCCCAGTGAAAGCCCCGACGCGGATCCGGTGGTCGTGGCCAAACACCTTGAACAGTCCCGCGCGCCCAACCTCCACTTCGAACTGACTTTCGTCCGGAGCGACGCGATAGGTTGTCGTCGTTTGCGGAACAACAACGACAAAAAACCCCGTCAAAAGCGATGAAATCCGCATCATAACCCTCCCCTGGCGCCGGTCGCCCGATATAGAGATAATCTCAGACTAGCGCGGCACCGTTCGCCGGGCTGTTAACTAATACGCAACGCAATCCCCATGGGAAGAATATCGAGCTACCTCCGCGTCGGGTTTCTGCTGTTGATCCTCAACAGCGGTTATCTACTCTCCAGAAATGAAGCGTCCATATTCTACGCGGCCAACGTGCTGTTTCACGTCTCTCTCGCCCTCGGCCTCACTGGGCTCGCCATCTACGTCTACCGGCGTCTTGCGAAGAGCACCTTGTCCACATCGTCCTCGGTGCGAGCGCGCTCACGGGCGTAGCGCTCGTGGTTCTCGGAGCAGGCACGGCGACGCGCCCCCTTCTTCTCGCGCACATAGCCGTTGCCTCGCTCGCCGCCGCCGTCGTCGCGCTCTCGAGCAAGCTGCCGTCATCGTTCTCGGACTCGCCGCGCTCCTGCCTCTTGCCACGATCATGCGGAACAGCCTGACGCCTCCTCCCACACTCAATGCTGCGTTTGCGCCGATCTCGATGGAAGGTGAAGCCATGGGCGGCGCGAGAGGGCTTTTTTTCGTCTTCGGCCGAGACGCTCGACGGTGCGACCATCCCGGCCGAGTTCTTCATGGGAAGTAAAGAATGCGGGCGCTGCCACACCGACATTTACAACCAATGGGAAAGCTCCGCCCACCGCAAGGCTTCGTTCAATAACCAGTGGTACCGAAAGTCCATCGAGTACATGCAAAGCGCCGTCGGAACGGAGCCGTCCAAGTGCTGCGGCGGCTGCCACGATCACGCGATCTTGTTCTCCGGCATGATGGACACGCCCATCGAGGAGATTATCGACCGGCCCGAGGCGCATGCCGGCCTCTCATGCACATCGTGCCACTCCATCGTGCGCGTAAAGAACACGATGGGGAAGGCAGGCTTCGTTATCGAATTTCCCGCTCTCCACGATCTCGCGACGAGCGAGAAACCCGTTATCCGAGCGCTCCATGACGTGCTCTTGCATCTCGATCCCGAGCCGCATCGGGAGACGTTTCTGAAGCCTCTGCACACGGGCGATAGCTCAGCCTTTTGCTCGACCTGTCACAAAGTCCACCTCGACGCGCCGGTCAACCACTATCGCTGGATTCGTGGCTTCAATAGCTATGACAATTGGCAAGCGAGTGGCGTCTCCGGCGAAGGCGCGCGATCGTTCTACTACCCCGACACGCCGAAAACTTGCACCGATTGCCACATGCCGTTCGTCCCGGGCTACGATCCGGCGGCGCCGGCAGGCCTCCTGCGATCCCACCCGCTTTTGCCGCGGCCAACACCGCGATTCCGACCGCCTATGGGGACGACGCGCAGCTCGAGGCCGTTCGAGACTTTCTTCAAGCAGGGCAAGTGACCGTCGACCTTTTCGCCCTCGTACGATCCGACGAGCCCGAGGCGGGGCAAGAGCTCGGCTCTCGAGGTCAGCAGCGCCAGCTAGCGAGCACCTTTGCCGTCGGAGAGGAAGCCGCGATGGCCATCCCCGGCCGTATGATGTCGCTGGCTGTTGCCTAAGAGGTGATCGCCCCTCTCGATCGGGCGCAGCCGTCGGTGATGCCGGGCGAGTCGGTGCGGATCGACGCCGTCGTGCGCACCCGCAATGTCGGGCATTTCTTTCCGGGCGGCACCGTCGACGCGTTCGACGTATGGGTCGAGCTGAAGACCGTCGACAACGAAGGTCGCACCATCTTCTGGAGCGGCTATACCGATGATGACGGAAAAGGGCCGGTCGAGCCCGGCGCGCATTGCTATCGCTCGCTATTGCTCGACGCCAAAGGCCAGCCCATCAACAAACGGCGGTGGCTCGTTCGAAGATGTGACCGCGGGCTCCGGCTTCGACCGCGCGGTCTATGGGATGGGCGTCGCGGTCGGCGATTATGACGGCGACGGTGACCGGGACGTCTATGTCACCGTGCTCGGTACAAACCTCTTGTTCCGTAACGACGGCGACGCCAAGTTCACCGAAATTGGGAAAGATGCTGGCGTCGACCACGACGGGTTTGGCTCGAGTGCGACCTGGCTCGACTACGACAAAGATGGCGACCTCGATCTCTTCGTGCTCAACTATGTTCAGTGGTCCATCGAAGAGGATCTCTTCTGTGCGCTCGACGGCCAGAACAAGAGCTATTGCACCCCCGAATCTTACGAAGGCGCGAGCGCGGTTCTCTATCGCAATGACGGCAGAGGAAAGTTCACCGACGTGACCAAAGCTTCAGGGCTCGAAAACCCACGCGGCAAGGGACTCGGCGTGGCGGTGTTCGATTTCGATCTCGATGGCTGGCTCGATATCGCGGTCGCCAACGACACCCAGCCCAACTATCTCTATCAGAACAAGGGCAACGGAACCTTCGAAGATATCGGCGTGCTGTCCGGGATTGCGTTCGCCGAAAATGGCGCGGCGCGCGGCGCAATGGGGATCGACGCCTCCGACTACGACGCAAGCGGCCGACAGAGCCTCGTCATCGGCAACTTTTCGAACGAGATGCTCTCGCTCTACCACAACGAAGGGCCCGGCTTTTTCATCGACCAGGCGCCTGTCTCCGAAATCGGCCGCGCGAGTCTCGTGACCCTGTCTTTCGCTTCGTTTTTATTCGACTACGACCTCGACGGCCACGAGGACATCTTCGTCGCGAACGGGCATGTCGAGAGCGACATTCACAACGTTCAGCAGCGCGTGAGCTACGCGCAGCCGCCGCATTTGTTCAAGAACCTCGGCGATGGCCGTTTTCGCGAAGTCACGCAGGAGATGGGCGAGCGCTTCGCCCTCCCGATTGTCGGGCGCGGCGCGGCCTATGGCGATATCGATGGCGACGGCGATCTGGACCTCGTGGTGACGACGAGCGGAGGCCCGCCCCGGCTATTTCGAAACGATGGAGGGAGCTCGAGCAATTGGATTGGATTCCAGCTTCGGGGCACGACGTCCAACCCGGAAGCCATCGGCGCGTTCGTGCGGGTCACAGCGGCAGGGCGCACCGAGACGCGGATGGTCAAGAGCGCTTCTGGCTATTGCTCCCAGAGCCAGCTTGCCGTCATCGTCGGGCTCGGCGCCACCGAAAAAGCCGACAAGGTCGAGATCTCCTGGCCGTCGGACGCCACGCAAACCATCGACGCCCTGGAGTCGAGGCGCATCCACGAAATCATCGAGCCCTAGTGCCAAGGACCTACGCGCCACACTCCTGGAATTTCGCGATCGATACGCCTATTTCCATATCGAGGTCGTCTTTTCGCGCAAGGAGCGTTTCGAGCGTGAATGCAAGCTGTACCATCGGATGGGTGGCGATCGAGGTCAGCTCGACAACGAGCTCCATCCGCTGCCGCCCCGGGGCCGCAGCTAAAGTGCCCTGTCTGCGTCAAATTGTAATCGCACCTTCCGAAGCGGAGGCTACCAGCTTCACGTATTTAGCGAAAACCCCCGTCTCGTAGCGCGGCTCCCGAATGGCCAGCTCAGAGCGGCGCGCTTCGAGATCGGCATCCACATCGAGGCGGCGCGCCTCTACATCAAGTGTGATCGTGTCGCCATTGCGCACCAGCGCTATCGGTCCCGAATCGGCCGCTTCGGGAGCGATATGGCCCACCATGAAGCCGTGTGTCGCTCCGCTAAAACGGCCATCCGTGATGAGCGCCACCGAATCCCCGAGACCCTGCCCGACGAGAGCGGCGGTGACACCGAGCATCTCTCGCATGCCGGGACCGCCCTTGGGACCTTCGTAACGAATGACGACGACATCGCCCGCTTGGATCTTCTTGTCCTGCACCGCCGCGAAAGCGTCTTCTTCACTGTCGAAGACCCGGGCAGGACCCGAGTGCTTCACGCGATCGTGACCCGCAAGCTTGACCACGGAGCCCTCCGGAGCAAGCGAGCCGCGAAGGATGGCAATGCCGCCTCGCGGCTTGATCGGATTGCCGAGTGCTTTGATCACTTCTTGCCCTTCGGTCTCATCCGCCGAAGCCGCTTCTTCACGAAGCGTCTTGCCGGTCACGGTGATTTCGTCTTTCAGAAAACCACCATCGAAGAGGCGTTTTGCGAGCAGGCGCAAGCCGCCCGCACGATCGACATCCGGCGCGGTGAAGCGGCCGCCGGGCTTCAAGTCCGCGATAACGGGCGTAGCCGCCGAGATGCGGTCGAAGTCGTCAATCGATAGCTCTACTCCCGCTTCCCGCGCAATCGCGAGCAAGTGAAGCACGGCGTTCGTCGAGCCAGCGGTCGCTGCCAAGGAAACGATAGCGTTGTCGAGCGCCGTGCGCGTGATGATTTGCCGCGCGCTCACGCCTTCATTGACGAGCTTCATCACGAGCTCGCCGCATCGGAACGCGGCGGGTGCTTTGCGCTCATCGAGGGCTGGGATGTCGTTCGCGCCCATGGGCGAGATGCCGAGAAGCGTCGTTGCGGTGGACATCGTGTTCGCGGTGAACTGGCCTCCACACGCCCCTGCGCCGGGACAGGCGACGTCCTCGAGATCGTGAAGCTCTTTTTCCGTCATGGTGCCGGCAGCGCACGCCCCGACGGCTTCGAAGACATCCTGGATGGTGACGTCTTTACCTTGATAGCGACCTGCCAGAATCGAGCCGCCGTAGAGCATGAGCGACGGAAGATCGAGCCGCGCGAGCGCCATGACCGTTCCAGGTATGGTCTTGTCGCAACCCGAGATGGCGACGACGCCGTCGAGGATGTGGCCGCTCACGACGAGCTCGATTGAATCCGCCACGATCTCGCGAGAGACGAGCGAGGCGCGCATGCCCTCCGAGCCCATCGTGATCCCGTCCGAGATGGTGATCGTGTTGAACTCGAGCGGCGTTCCGCCCGCGGCGCGGATGCCGTCTTTCACGTGCACCGCGAGATCACGCAGATGAAGGTTGCACGGCGTGAGCTCGGTCCAAGTGTTGGCCACACCGATGAGAGGGCGCTCGAGGTCCTCGTCGGTGAGACCCATGGCTTTGAACATGGCCCGCGCGGGCGCCCTTGAGACGCCTTTCTTGATCGCATCGCTTCGCATTTTTTTCTTGTCTCCAGTTGCAACTAGCCCTTCGGCATGCTTCTATCACAAACGCACATGCGATTCATGGTCTTTGGCGCCGGCGCTTTGGGAAGCCTCGTAGCCGCACGCCTATCTTCCGCCCATGAGGTCACTCTCGTCGGACGTCGCGAGCACGTTCTCGCCATCCGTGCATCTGGCCTGCGTGTAACAGGGCGCACGGAGTGCATCGCTACGACGATCGCGGCTGTCACAGAACCGATCGAGACACCACCCGACGTTGTGCTCGTTACCACCAAATCCTATGGGACGGCCGGAGCGGTCGAAGCTCTCGCAGGGTTCTCGAAACAGTCGATATTCGTGTCGCTCCAAAACGGTCTCGGGAACGAAGAGATTCTCGCGGAACGTGTTGAGAACGTTCTCGGCGCCGTGATCAATCAAGGTGTGACGTTCTTGGAGCCAGGCGCTGTCTATCACGCTGGCGAAGGCGAGACCGAGCTCGGAGCGTTCCAGGGAACGGCACCCGGTGATGCCGAACGGGTCGCCTGTGCGTTTCGCGAGACGGGTCTAGAAGCGCGCGCGGTCGAGGACATCCGCTCCAGTATCTGGCTCAAAGTCATCCTCAACGCCGCTGTGAACCCGCTCACGGCGCTGCTCGCAAAGCGTACGGGCGAGCTCATTGGCGACCCCGCCCTCGAAAGCGCCATCCGCCTCATCGTTCACGAGTCCGTCGCGATCGCGCGGGCCGCAGGCGTAGCGCTCGAGGAAAATACCGTCCTCGAGCAAATTTGGAGCGTTGCGCGCGCGACTAAAGACAACAAATCAAGCATGTTACAGGATCTTCAAAGAGGGCGACGCACTGAGATCGACGCCATCAACGGAGCGCTCTTGGACCGCGCGCGCTCTCTCGGCGTCGCCGCCCCCCAAAACGAGCTATTATTTCACCTAGTTCGAGCCGCCGGACAGAACAAAACGCCACGTCCAACGTAACAACAATGTTCAGCCGCGCCTAGGGGGGAGTGCCCATGAGCCAGGAACGTCGTCGCCAGTCGATCCCGCGACTGGTCTTGGTGCCTGCCCTCGTTACTCTTGCGCTCACCCAGCTTCGACTTACCGGAGATCTGCTCGGCTGGTCCGAGATGGGGCTGCCTTTCGAGATCGCGTGGCTCGTTCCGCTCTTTGGCGCCTATTTTGCGCTCCATCTGCGGAAAGTGGACGACTCCACGCCGAGCGCAGCACGCGTGCTCCGCGGCACACTTCTCCCGCTCGTGCTCTTTATCACCGGGCTCATCCTGCTCCGCCCGACGTCCGGCGGGATGGGGCTTTTGTCGCTCATCGCCATCGTCCTCGTGCAACGGAATTGGTCGAGACTCGGAAACGCTCTCCTCACTTACGCGTTCGCGGCGCGCCTTCCGGTGATCATCACGATGCTCGCCGCCACCCTCGGCCGCTGGGACACGGTCTTCGATGTGTCACCCTACAACACGCTCGCGGGCACGCTGCCACAGTTGACGGTCTGGCTCGCATTCACCGTTGTCGCTGGCAGCGTGGCAGCGTCGGCCGCCCTCGCCGTGCGCAAGCGGTACCGCGCTGAGGAAACGAGGCCGTTTCCTGGCTCCACTGCTCCGGGCTAACAACCACCGATCGGGGCGGCCGGAAGCCTTCCACTTCCCGAGGTCTGGGACCGTTCTTGTCATACCGAACACGATGGGATGCAGAATTAGTGAATGACTCGGTAGGATTTGCTTTGACCGCCCTCCCGCTGGAGCAGATTCTCAGAGGCGCGGGTCTTCGAGCCAAGCATCGAGCTCGGAGAGCCGTGCTGCCTCTTTTGCCCATCGACGCGCATCGTCGCCCAGCGAGGGATGCTTCTTGAGCAGAACCGCAACGTCCAACAAGTGTCGCGCGGCGCCGGCGCGCAACTTTAGACGCAGCAAGTCCGGTAAGTCGACGACGCGCAGCTCGCCTCCACCGGGTATCGGCACGACCGTCGCGTTCTCCCACTGAATCGCCACAGGCGGTGGCAAGATTTGAAAGGACACGTCCCCGACGCTCCCGTGAATCACCCAAGGGAGGTCCCCCGCGAGTACGTCTCCGCGTCTTAGCTCGGTCTCAATCCCATCATTCGTCAGAAGTCGTTGGAGCTCCTCAGGGCTTTCGCTCGATACGAAATCAACATCCTCCGTCGCGCGGACGTGACCCCAGGCAGAGACGGCCAGCCCATCGATGAGAAGACTCTCCGCCCCAAGGATCGAAGCCACCCGGACGGCCGCTTTAGCGAGGTCATCGTCGTTCATGACTCGCTTCGACCTTCTCACGAAGCAACGCGCAAAAAGCACTGAGCGCGGCACATCGAAGGATGCGCTCGCCCATTTTCACAGCAAGCTGAGCACGCGTCCGGTCTTCAGCCTGCATTCGATCGATTTTCTTCGCCACGGAGCTCATGTTCGCCCGAGTGGCCACGTAAGAGCCACCACCCGCTTGTTCCCGCCTCGGCCGGCGGATATCATGCGCAAACATTGCCACGAATAAGGGGGGCCACCGTGTTACGCCGCTTTCTTGTCACCGTCACCGTCTCCCTGGTGGCTGCCGCGAGCCTCGCGCAGTCGCCGTTCACCCTCGAGCAGATCTTGAGCGCGCCATTCCCCACCACCCTCGTCGCGGCGCCGAATCACGGAAAGCTCGCTTGGGTGCAAAATGCCGAGGGGAAACGGAACATTTGGGTAGCGCTAGAGCCGGGCTACGAAGCGCGTCAGCTCACACGCTACGACAAGGATGACGGCCAGGAGATCACCGGGCTTCACTTCGGTCCGGGGGCGAACCACATCGTGTTCGTTCGCGGCGGAGCACCGAACCGCGCGGGCGAGACCCCAAACCCGCGCAGTGAGCCCGACGGCGTCGAGCGTTCGATCTGGATCATCGAAGTAGCTAGCGGCGAGCCGCACGAGCTCGCCGAAGGCAGCAGCGCGGTAATCTCTCCGGACGGCGAGACGGTGGCCTTCGTACACGACGACCAAATCTGGACCGTCCCCGCGGTCGACGAAGGCGAGCCGAAACAGCTATCCGAAACGCGCGGCCGCGCCTCGGAGCTACGGTGGCCACCTGATGGCTCGAAGCTCGCCTTTGTGAGCCGCCGCGGCGATCACAGCTTCGTTGGCGTCTACAGTTTCACCGAAAAGCGGATTCACTATCTGGATCCAGGCCTCGGACGCGATGACGATCCCGTATGGTCCTCCGATGGCGACGAAGTCGCCTTTATCCGCATCCCCAACGAACGCCAACGTCTGCCTTTCGGTCCACGAAGGGCGGGAGTGCCTTGGTCCATCCGCATCGCCCATGCCGAGACCGGGGAAGGCCGGCTCGTCTTCGAAGCAGACCACGGCATGGGAAGCGTCTTCCACAGCGTGTCCGCTCAGAACCAGCTCATCTGGGGAGAGGGTAATCGACTGGTGTTTCCCTGGGAGAAAGATGGCTGGACACATCTTTATTCGATCCCGACCTCGGGCGGCTCGGCAACGCTTCTGACGCCCGGGGATTTCGAAGTCGAGCATGTGTTCGCGAGCTCGGACAGAACTGAGCTTCTTTACTCATCGAACCAGGACGACATCGACCGCCGGCACATCTTCCGCGTCGCGGTGTCAGGAGGGCCGCCGCGGGCCGTGACGAGCGGCAACGGGATCGAATGGTCGCCCGTCATGACAGGCGATGGCGGTGCCATCGCCTATCTGGCCTCTACCGCCAAAACTCCCGCGCACGCAAAGATCCGCATCGGGACGAGTGGCGACCGTCCGCTCGCCGCATCGTCGCTGCCGGCCGACTTTCCCAATTCCCTCGTCGAGCCCGAGCAAGTGCTCCTCTCCGCGGCCGACGGAATGCGCTTCCACGGCCAGGTCTTCCTGCCCGCGAATCACCGCAGCGGCGAACGCCATCCTGCCGTTATTTTCTTTCACGGGGGCTCGCGCCGACAGATGCTGCTCGGTTGGCACTATATGGGCTACTACCATAACGCCTACGCACTCAATCAATATCTCGCCAGCCGCGGCTACGTGGTGCTCTCCGTCAATTATCGTAGCGGCGTGGGCTACGGCATGGAGTTCCGCGAAGCGCTCAACTACGGCGCGAACGGCGCGAGCGAGTTCCAGGACGTCGTAGGCGCCGGGCTGTATTTGAGAGGCCGGGACGATGTCGACCCCGACAAGATTGCACTCTGGGGAGGCTCCTATGGCGGCTACCTCACTGCTCTTGGCCTCTCGCGCGCGCCCGATCTGTTCGCCGCCGGCGTCGATATCCACGGGGTCCATGACTGGAATATCGTGATCCGAAACTTTGTTCCAACCTATGACGCCGAGAAGCACGCCGCCTTTGCACGGCTCGCTTTCGAATCGTCACCCATGGCATCCATCGACGGCTGGCGAGCTCCCGTGCTCTTGATTCACGGCGACGACGATCGCAATGTCCCCTTCAGTGAGTCGGTCGATCTCGCCGAAGCACTCGCCAAACGGAATGTCGATTACGAGGAGCTCGTCTTTCCCGACGAGGTCCATGGATTCTTGCTTCACGAGAACTGGCTGAAGGCCTTTCGCGCGGCGGCCGACTTTATCGACCGCAAGCTCGAAGCCGCGCCATCGTCCACGGAGGAACAACCATGAAAACCTTTCGATTTTTTGTCCTCCTGCTCGTCTTGTTCCCAGCGCTTGCGAGCGCGCAGGAGCTGAGCGTCCCCGGCTTGAAAGACACGGTTGAGATCCTCACGGATCGCTGGGGCGTGGCCCATATCTACGCGAATAACGAGCACGACTTGTTTTTTGCCCAGGGCTACAACGCGGCCAAAGACCGCACGTTTCAGTTCGAACTCTGGAGACGCCAAGCAACGGGTACGGTTGCAGAGATCCTGGGGCGGCGCGAGCTCGACCGCGACATTGGCACTCGGCTCCACATGTTCCGAAAGGACATGCAGCAAGAGCTCAACCATTACCATCCACGCGGCGAGGCGATCATCAACGCTTACGTCGACGGCATCAACGCCTTTATCGACGAGACCGAACGCAATCCCGATCTCTTGTCATTGGAGTTCAAGATGCTTGGCATCAAGCCTGGCAAGTGGACGCCCGCCGTCGTTATCTCACGCCATCAAGGCCTGCTCTCGAACGTCACCAGGGAGATTCGTATTGGCCGCGCCGTGGCCGCGATAGGCCCCGAGAAGGTCCGGGAGCTCGATTGGTTCCGCCCCGGCGAGCCCGTGCTCGCGCTAGACCCCGTCATCGACGGGGCGCGCCTCGAAGACGACATCCTTCATTATTACGAGGCCTTTCGCCGCCCGATCGCGTTCAAACCGGACGACCTCGTCGCGGCCTACCGTAACGACGACACGTCTCACAAGCGTCTCGCCGCGGCCACGGAACCGTTCATCTCCAACGGCGACGGCACGGACGCTATCGGCTCGAACAACTGGGTCGTGAGCGGCCGCTTCACGCAGACCGGCTTTCCTTATGTCGTAAACGATCCACACCGGGTGCTCGCGGCGCCATCTCTGCGCTACTTCGTACATCTCAAAGCACCCGGCTGGAACGTGATTGGAGGCGGCGAGCCAGTGCTCCCGGGTATCTCGATCGGCCACAACGAAGTGGGCGCTTGGGGGCTCACCGTGTTCGGGCAGGACAATGAAGACCTCTACGTCTACGAAACGAACCCGGCCAACCCGAACCAGTACCGCTATCTCGACGGCTGGGAAGAGATGCGGGTCATCAAGGACAGGATCGCGATCAAGGGCGAATCGCCCGAGACCGTCGAGCTCAAATATACGCGGCACGGCCCGGTGCTCTTCGAAGACGAAGAGCACCACAAAGCCTATGCGCTCCGTGCGGCGTGGATGGAGATCGGAAACGCCCCCTACCTCGCCAGCTTGCGTATCAACCAGGCCAAGACGTGGGAAGAGTTCGTCGAAGCATGCTCTTACAGCCGCATCCCGGCCGAGAACATGATCTGGGGTGACATCTACAAGAACATCGGCTACCAGGCCGTCGGCATCTCGCCCATCCGCCCGCATTGGAGCGGCCTCGTTCCGGTTCCGGGTGATGGACGCTACGAGTGGGAGGGATACCTTCCAATAAACGCCCTTCCGCGGGTGAAGAACCCGGAGAAAGGATTTTGGGCCACGGCCAATAATTACATGCTGCCGGACGATTATCCCTATCCGACAGCGATTCACTACACGTGGGGTGACGAGATGCGCGGGCTACGCGTTGACGAGCTGATGGCCTCGGGACGCCGCTTCACTATCGTCGACATGATGCAGTTCCAGCACGATGACCTCTCGGTGCCGGCGCGCAGCATCGTACCGCTCTTGATCGATATCGAGCCCTCGGATGCGCGCGAGAAGGCCGCACTCGCAAAACTCGACGATTGGGACTTCGTCGTCGACAAGGATTCCGTCCCGGCCGCGATTTACGTGAGCTTCGAGCGCGAGCTCATGGAGAACGTGCGCGAGCTCTTCGTTCCCGAAGCGGCGCGCTCCATCCTCACGCGCCTCAATAAAAAGCGGGTTATCGACTGGCTCGTCGCCCCCGACGGCCGGTTCGGTGAGCAGCCGATTGCGGGACGCGACGAAGTTTTGGCGAAGAGCTTCTCCGGAGCGATCGCAAGCTTGACGGAGCGTCTCGGCTCGGACATGACGGCTTGGCAATACGGGCAAGAGGCGTTCAAACACGTCCTCATCCACCATGCCTTGAGCTCCGCGGTCGATGCGGTCACGCGCGAGAAGCTCGACGTCGGCCCCGCGCCGCGCGGCGGCTACGACTCGACGCTCAACAATACGAGCGGCCGCGACAACCAGCGCTCCGGTGCGTCGTTCCGCGTCATTATGGACGTTGCCAACTGGGACAACTCGATCGGGACGACGGCGCCCGGACAGGCGGGCAACCCGGACAGCCCGCATTACCGAGACCTCTTCGAGCTGTTCGTGAAGGGCCAATACTTTCCGCTTTTCTACTCGCGCGAGAAAGTCGAGTCTGTCACCGAGAGCCGGACGGTGCTCGTACCGGCGGGAGCTACAGATCGTTAGATGCCCACACCGCCGGTCGCAGAAAAAAAGGCTCACATGTTAGAAGCTCATGGCGACGAGCGTGAGGACCCGTATTTCTGGCTCAACGATCGAGAGGATCCCGAGGTCATCACCTATCTCGAAGCGGAGAACGCCTACACTAAAGAGGTGATGGCGCCGACCGAGGCCCTGCAAGAGGATCTTTTCGAAGAGATCAAAAAGCGTCTCGAGCCCAACGAGAGCTCCGTTCCGTACCGGAAAGACGACTACTACTATTACCATCGCTTCGAGGAAGGGAACGAATACGCGGTCCACTGTCGCAAACGCGAATCCCTCGAAGCGTCGGAAGAGATTCTCGTCGACGGGAACGTGCTCGCCGAAGGCCACGAATTCTTCGCACTGAGCTTGTCACTCTCAGGACTGAGCACCAACCAGAATCTTCTGGCCTACGCCATTGACACACGAGGCCGCCGCATCTATGACGTCTATTTCAAGAATCTCGAGACGGGAGAGCTACTCGAAGACGTCCTGAATGACGTCACCGGAAACGTTGCTTGGGCCAACGACAACGAAACCGTCTTCTATTCCAAGCAACACAGCGAGACGCTGCGCTCCTATCAGATTTATCGCCACCGTCTCGGCGACCACCCGGCGGACGACGTGCTCGTCTTCGAGGAGGCCGACGAGACCTTCGACGTTTCCGTTTTCAAGACCAAGTCCAAGCACTTTATCTTGATTGCCTCGCAGCAGACACTCTCGAGCGAGTATCGATACATCGGCGCCGATGAGCCAGGCGAAAGCTTCCAGGTCCTTCAAGAGCGCGAGCGCAAGCACGAATATGACGCGAGCCACTTCGAAGGCCACTTCTACATTCTGACGAACTGGGACGCACTGAACTTTCGGCTGATGAAAACGCTCGTCGACACGCCCGGGAAGGACAACTGGGAAGAGGTCATCCCTCATCGTGAGGACGTGCTGCTCGAGACCCTCACGATCTTCCAAAACTACCTCGTGCTCGTCGAAAGGCATGAGGGTCTCCGCGAGATCCGCGTCATCCCGTGGGACGGCTCCGACGAGCACTATTTAAAATTCGACGAGCCGGCCTATTACGCCTATCTAACAGCCAACGTCGAGCTCGACACGACCGTGCTGCGCTTCGGCTATACCTCCATGACCACACCGCGCTCAACCTTCGACTACGACATGGGGTCGAAAGAGCGCACGCTTCTGAAACAGACCAAAGTGCTCGGCGATTTCGATCAGAGTGCCTATGTCTCCGAGCGCTTGATGGCCAAAGCGGCAGATGGTACCGCCGTACCCATCTCGCTCGTGTATCGAAGAGACACCAAGCTCGAAGGCTCCCCGCCACTTCTGCTCTACGGCTACGGCTCCTACGCCATCACCATGGAGGCCACGTTCTCGGCGCCACGGGTGAGCCTTCTCGACCGCGGCTTCGTCTACGCCATCGCTCATATCCGCGGCGGCGAGGAGATGGGCCGGGCGTGGTACGACCACGGCAAGCTCCTCGAGAAGAAAAACACGTTCACGGATTTCATCGCTTGCGGCCATCACCTCATCGCGAAGGGTTACGCCGATTCTGAGAGGCTCTACGCGTGGGGCGGAAGCGCCGGGGGCCTCCTGATAGGCGCGGTCATCAATATGCGGCCGGATCTCTTCTCTGGCGTGGTCGCCGAGGTGCCGTTCGTCGATGTGGTAACGACGATGCTCGATGACAGCATTCCGCTCACGACCGGAGAATATGACGAGTGGGGCAACCCCAACGACAAGGAGTATTACGACTACATCCTGTCCTACTCGCCCTATGACAATATCGAGGCGAAGGCCTACCCGCATCTGCTCGTCATGACGGGCCTCCATGATTCGCAGGTTCAGTACTGGGAGCCTGCGAAGTGGGTGGCGAGACTCCGCGCGACGAAAACAGATGACCGTCGGCTGCTCTTGAAAACCAATATGGGCGCCGGTCACGGGGGGGCGTCCGGCCGTTTCAAACGCCACCGCGAAACGGCGCTCGTTTACGCATTCTTGCTACAACTATCCCAGGGGGAGATATGAGCTTTGCATTTTTGGGGCTGCTCCTGCTCGCTTCGACCATGCCCGTCGTGGGCGAAGCCGAGCTCGATAACGGCCTTCGCATCCTCGTGCTCGAGGACCATTCGCAGCCTCGGGTCGCATGCAAGATCCTCACGCGCTTCGGAGCGATAGTGGAAGAGCCAGGACGCTTCGGGAGCGCCCATTTTCTCGAGCATCTGATGTTCAAGGGTACCGCCACCATCGGCACCCATGACTGGGAAGCCGAAAAGCCTATCCTCGACGAGATCCTCGAGCTCGAGCGCGACATCATTCAGGAGCGGAACCGCGCTCGGAGTGAGATGCGTGAGCGGGGTGTTTATCACGACTTCAAGCACGCCGAGACGACGCCCGAGCTCGAGCACTTGATGAGCATCCTGCACGAGAAAATCATCGAGGACGAGCGCTATGTCGACACCGAAGAGAGCAACAGCTACTACCAGCGCACGGGCGGTACGCGCCTGACGGCCCAAACCGAGCAGGAATATATGAAGTTCGACATCAACTTGCCGTCGGAGAAGCTCGAGATGTTCTTCCGCATCGAGGCCGACCGCATGGTCAACAGCCGCTGGCGCCGATTCGACTCCGAAGTCGGCATCCTCTGGGAGCAACGGCTCGGCGATTTGAACCGGGCCGACACAGTCTTCAAAGAAGCCGTGGCCTCCGCGAGCGGCGTCGTCTCGCCGGTCTATTGGAACGAAGGCTACGAGACGGACTTCCCGATTCTGGAGCGCAACTACACACGTCGGCTCTACGAGACCTGGTTCGTCCCCAACAACACGATCGTCGTGCTCGTCGGCGACACCACGCTCGAGGAAGCCGAGCGGCTCACCAAGAAATATTTCGACCGCATCCCGCGCAGCGAGGAGACGCACGACACGTTCGCGGTCGAGCCGCGCCCGGACCACTATGTGCGCGTCGAGATGCAGACGCCCCATTTCGGGCCGGCCCTCGACATCCGTCACCGCATCCCCGGTGTCGGTCATCCCGACCGCCCGGCTGTCGAGCTGCTCGGCGAGATCCTCGGCGACCCGCGCGGCCCCATTGGCGCGGCCACGGTCGGTGAAGGCCTCGCGACGAGCCTCGCCTCCAACACCGTCGTGACCCACACGAACCGCTTCAGCTTCCCCGCCACGCTCAACGTCGTCGCGCATGGAAGTAACCTCGAAGCCTTGGAGCCGGCCATCATCACCACCATGGAGAGTCTGAGAACCGAGCGGGTTACAGACGATGTCATCCGTGCCGCGAAGAAGCGCCGACGCGCTTATTGGGAGCGCCGCCGTCTGAACTGGGACGACGTCGCCTTCGACATGGGGCACTATGCGATCATGGATAGCTGGCAGACGCTCTTTCGCGAAATGGACGCGCTTCAAGAAGTGACGGCAGACGAGTTACTGGCGACCGCGAAGAAATATCTCACAAAGACGAACCGCATCGTCGGCGTCGCCACGCGGGAGCCGGTGCAATGAGCGGCGGCATCTTGTTGCTCGCTGTAGGTGTCAGTCTTGCTGTGGGAAGCGCCCACGCGCAACGCGATCCGATCCCCTTCGACCCGCCCGAAGCCATCGAGCTCGACGACAGCCGATTTGTTCTGCCTGCCCCGGACGACTACCGCGTCGAGCTCGACGAAGGCCTCGTCGCTTTCATCGCTCTAGACCCGAACACAGCGACCGTAGAGCTCACGGCGCTCATCGGCGCGAGCCGCCTCGATGATCCCGAAGGCAAAGCCGGGCTTGTCGCCGCTGTGGCCTACGGGATGTGCCAGGTCGAAGGGCTTGGCGACCATCTCTATGCCATGGACGCGCGCTTGTCGGTCACGACGGATAACGAGCAGACCCGACTCCACCTGTCATTGCTAACGGAAGACCTCGACGAGGGTATCGCTCTCTTCGCCGAGATGCTCAAGCGCCCAAAGCTCGACGAAGCGACCCTCGATGACTATCGACGCGCCGCCGTCCGGCCACTGTGGAACCCGGACGACCCGCGCAAGCGCCCCGAATACGAGCTTCCGAAGCTCCTCTACGGTAATCACCCGGCGGGACGCGTACCCAAGGAAGCCAGTGTCGCCGCCATCACCGTCTCAAACCTCCAGAGCTTTCACACGCAGTATTACGTTCCCAATAATGTTGTTCTCGCCGTCTCCGGCGGTATCGAGCGCGAGCCGGCGACGGCGGCTTTACGCGATGCTCTGTTTCCATGGAAGCGCGGCCGCGTCCGCCACGCCGACGTTCCGGAGATTCCGAAAGCCACCCCCCGCAAAATTCACGTCTGGAAGGTCGAGCGCCTCCAGGGCTGGATGCTCGTCGGACATCTCGGCCGTCAAGGCCGCGAGGACGAGCACGCGGCCCTAGAGGTCGCGAACTACATCCTGGGAGGCAACGGCGCCATCTGGAAGCGCGTCCATCCCGAGATCGCTCCCGCACGCGCGCAGGGTCATTTCGACGCGAGGTTTTTCGTCGAAAGCCGAGGCAAGCGCGGCCTCTCGAACGACATCTCGTCCTACGTGCCCGTGGGCTTCCGCGCACCAGCACTCACCTACGCGGTCACCTTGGGCCGACCGGAATCTATCGCCTTTCTACTGAAGATCATCGACGACGAGTGGCGCAAGATCGGCGAAGACGTGGAAGGTGGCGACATCGAGATCGCCAAAGGCGCTCTTACCCAAGGCTACTTCCAAATGCGATATGCAGGCGCGCACGCGACCGCGCTCAGCTTCGCCGAAGAGCTCTTCTTCGAAGGCGGCCACGACTGGAGCGAGGGTTACATCGAGCGCATCCGCGCGGTGACGAAAGTAGAGGTTCTTGCCGCCGCTCGGAAGTACTACCGCCCCGAAGACCTCGTGGCGGTCCTCGTCGGACCACTCGACCAGATCCAAAGCTCGGAGCACCCACTCTACAAAGCGAAGCTCGAAGATTTCGGCGAGATCATCGTGCACGGGTGGAACGAATAATCAACTTGTTCAGTGTTCTTCAATCACGCTGTGACGCATTCATCGTGATCCAACAGTGGTTCGATGAGCTCGGACGCGTCGTGCCGTGGGATCATGGATCTGGGCAAAGCGATCGACGGATCAGTCCGGGTGGGCCAGCGTCTCACGGAGATTCAGCGATAGCCACTCTCGAGGAGAAGTTTCATGCACTCTGCTTTGATTTCGACCGACGTCATCCAAACGAAGCTCGACCGTGACGACTGGGCCATCGTCGACACGCGCTTTTACTTGCCCGAGACCGAAAGGGGCAAGGCCGAGCATCTGGAGGCGCACATTCCCGGCGCCGTCTACGCTCACCTCTACGACGATCTGGCCGCCCCTCGAACCGGCAGTAACGGCCGCCATCCTATGCCCAGCCTCGGGCACATGGTCGACCGATTCTCGCAATGGGGTATCGACGAGAACGTTCAAGTTGTCGTCTACGACAACGCGGGCGGCCAATTCGCCTCGAGGCTCTGGTGGATGTTGCGCTACCTCGGTCACGAAGCGGTGGCCGTTCTCGATGGCAGCTTTTCTTCCTACGACGGCGAACTTCGAGGCGGACCCGAGAGCCGCGCGCCGCGCAGATTCACACCGAGAACCCGCGAAGCGATGCGGATAGATGTCGAGGCGCTCGCGCCGCATCTCGACGACTACCTATTGATCGACGCCCGCGCAGGCGAGAGATTCCGCGGCGAGACAGAGCCACTCGATCCCGTAGCGGGTCACATCCCTGGCGCCCACAATTTGCCCTCGGGAGCGAATCTGGATGACCACGGGCGATTCTTGTCACCTACAGCACTGCGTCAACGCTTCGAGTCCGTCATCGGTGAGCGTGACATGTCGGATGTCGTATGTTATTGCGGCTCGGGCATCACGGCATGTCACAACCTTCTCGCCATGGAGGTTGCGGCCATCCGAGGCGCGCGACTCTACCCAGGGTCTTGGTCGGAATGGTGCGCCGACGACACCCGAGCTGTCGAGACCGGCTAGTCCCGCCGCATGTTGGGTCGGATTGTTTTGCCAACGCCGTGACGGAGCTACGGCACGGGTCCTTGTGAATGGAATCCTTCTGGCAAGACCTTAGATACGGCATCCGAAGCCTTCTGAAGACGCCTCGCCTCACGGGGTTGGTGCTGCTCTTGATGGCGCTGGGCACGGGCCTCACCGTCACCGTCTTCACTTTTCTCAACGCTCGATCCCGCCCTGTGGGTGCCATGGGTTTTCGCGCCCGAGGAGCGCGCCAATCGACAAACGCATGTCTTCTCGCTAGCTACTTGCCCGCGCGGCAGGCAGGTAGGATCCAGCCGTCGGTGGCACTTCGACACGAGTAGCCGTCTGGCCGCCCGTATCGGAAGGCGACTTTCTTGCCCCCCTGCTGTTGTGCCGGCCACTTGGGGCGAGCCCGGCCTTTATGGAATGGCAGCGCCTCAGTTGCAACGCAACACGGCGATGGGTCCATGCGCGTCGCGCGCCGCGCCGGGACGTAGCAGGCCACGATCGCTACCGCCGCCAGCAAAAGCGGCATGCCGACAAAGGTCACCGGGTCGGTAGCGCTCACGCCGAACAGCAAGGTGGAAAGTACTTCGGTGGCGAACAACGCACTCGGGACGCCAATGACGATGCCCACGAGAATGAGACGCAGGCCCTGACTAATTACGAGTCCGAAGATTTCAGCGGCCGGCGCGCCGAGGGCCATCCGAATGCCGAGCTCGCGCGCTCGCTGGCTGACCGTGTAGCTGATGAGACCATAGAGAGCGATCGAGGCAAGGAGCAAAGCGACGACACCAAAGATCGAGCCGAGAATCAATGTGAATCTCCGCTCGGCCATAGCTTGCGACACGTAGTCCGTCATGGGAAGTAACGCGTGAACGGGAAGGTCCTCATCGATAGAGTGCACGGCGTCTCGGACGACGCTCGCAAGAGCCGAGGGCTCGCCTTCGGTGCGGATAACAATGTCCATGCTGCGGTTGAATCGTTGTCGGCAAGGGAGGTGCACCTACTCGATTCCTGCCCGCGACAGATCTCTGAAATGAACGTGCTCCACGACCCCGACGACTTCGGTCCATTCGCGCCGAACGCCCTCCGGTCCGAACACCGGCAGCATCAATCTTTGCCCGACAGCGTCCTGGCATGGCCACGCGCTACTCGCGAGTACCTCGCGTGTGGTGGGAGATGTCGTCATCCAGGACCCAGACTTTGTGCTCGTCGTTGCTCATTCGCGTCGTCTCGGGGGAGCCTCACTTCTCTTTGGCGCGGCCAAACTCGGTCTCGCTCATCGGCTTGTCATAATCCGGCTGCCAGACGCCTTCACCGTCCGCGATTTTCCCTATCGCCCGGGCCATCTCCCGGACGTGCACGGCCACGGAGCCACAGCAGCTTCCGATGTAGTCGACGCCGAGCTCTTTGGCCTTCCGGGCGAACTCCCCCATCTCGTAGCGCGTCAGTTGAAGCGGATCGAGCTCGTGCGGAAAAGCCGGCGAGGATCATCCCCGAGGCTGTCCGCGTATCGACTGGCCACCGAAAGGCCCGCATCACGTCTTTGACATGTGCGTTGGCTCTCGATCAGAAGCTCCAGGCAGAAACTGGATGGCCATCATACGGCCTCCCGCGACGCAGTGTCATCCGACTGCAAGGTTGCATGACCGGGATGTCAAGAGTGCTATCCTGACGGGCCATGGTGATGCTTCTTTGGCTCGTGCTCGCGCAAAGTGTCGAGATCGAACCGTTGGGCGACTTCGCGCTTCCTTATCGCGCCGATTACGTCGGCTCGGAGCGCTGCGGCGCATGCCACCAGGATCTCGTCGAGCAAGGAAAGACCCACCACATGGCCCAGACCGGGCGTCCCGCGAATGCAAGCGACCCGCTTTTTTCGACCGCGTCGGGCGAGGGCGCCCAGACCATTCCACGCGCCGAGGACGTTTCCGCAATCCTCGGCTCGGGAAAGCACGGTGTCACCCCGATCCGAGCCGCTCCCGGACGCGCCATCCGCGAGCACTTGCTGTCTTACTCGGCCGTTCTCGGAAGCTGGTTCCGCACACCGGGCACGGAAGACACCGACGACCCTCTCGGGAGCCCCCAGACAGTCGAGGGGTCACGTGCCTGCCTCGGCTGTCACGCGACCACGATCGCATGGAAAGACAATGTCCTAGTCGCGTCGCAGTCCGAGCTCGGGATTCAATGCCAGCGATGCCACGGCCCCGGAAGCGCGCATATCGACGCTGTTGCCGGCGACTCGCCGGAAGCAACCAAGATATTCAACCCCGGCGTTCTGACGAGGCACGGACAGGTACGTTTTTGCGCGCAGTGCCACCGCCAACCCATCGACATCGAGCCGCTCGAGGTGCTTGGGCGCGACAAAAAGCTCGCGCGTCACGCGGGGGCGGGACTAATGATGAGCGCATGTTTTCGCTCGTCGCCGCGGGATCGTACGCTGACCTGCACCGACTGCCACAGTCCGCATAGAAACACCACTGCCGCCGATCACGTCCAATATCGTGAAACGTGCTTGCGTTGCCACACCGAGCCCGGTCCCGCGCACGAGTACGAGCGGGTCACACCGTCTTCGGACTGCATCGGCTGCCACATGCCGAAAGAGTCGGAGGGTTTCTACGGCATGACGTTCACCGATCATTGGATTCGGGTGCCGGGTCGCGCCTCGCGTCAACGTGACGACCTGGACTACCTCGAGCTTCTCTATCGCAACGAGTGGGAGATCGACGGGATCGGCGAAGAAAGGCGCTCTCGCCTCGCACTTGGGCTCGCAGAAATCTTCTTTGGGCTCGGGCGGGGCGAGGACGCATTCCAGTGGGTACGCGAGAGCTTGAGCCACGCCCCCGAAACGCAGCATCGACTCAAAGCGGCCGCAATGTTCCGGGAAGGCGGCGCGCTCGACGAGGCAGAAGCCATTCTGCACGAAGCACTTGGCCTCGACGCCAATCTGTTGCGCGCCCATTTCGATCTCGGAGAGATCGCTGCGGAGCGCGGTGCGTATGAAGAAGCGACGGCCCACTACGAGCGGGCCCTGGCTATCAGAAACGATTTCGCCGAAGGCCATACTGCTCTGGGAGCTGCGCTGCGGCACCAGCATCGTTTGACGGAAGCGCTCGAGCATTATCGCGCGGCCTTCAACCTGGCACCGGAAAACTCGCCTGATGACTGGATGGTGCTCGACGGCCTCGCCTGGGTCCTCGCGACACACCCCGAGCCCGCGTTGAGAGATCCCGAGGAGGCTTTGCGACTCGCCGAGCGAGCGGCGACGGTTACCGACTACAACAACCCGATCGTGCTCGATACGCTCGCGGCCGCCTATGCTGCGACAGGAGACCTAGTGACGGCACGAAACGCCGTCCAGCGAGCGATCGAGATCGCGGAAAAAGCTGGAGTCAGCGAGCTGGTCGCGGTTTTCCACGAGCGGCTCGCGGTCTACGAGAGCGGAGCGGCCTTCGTGGCACCGCCCCCGCGCTAGAGGAGTCCCGTCAGCTCGAGACGAGATTCCAGTAGTTCTCCTTGCAGTACTCTTCGAGCTGCTTCGCAAGGTGCGACGCGGCACCCTTCATGCTGCCGCCGCGCTCGCGCTCGTCGGCACCCATGAACATCTGCTGAGCGCCACTCGGTAGGGTGACCAGGGTCTGGATGCGATGCCGTTCGGTGATCCAATTGTTGTCGTAGTAGTTCTTCCCGGTGCCCCTGTCGTTGACCCGCATGTCGAGCTCCCGGCGGTGCTGCTCGTGAACGGCATGCGTCAGGACCTCGACGAGCATGTCCGCGCTTTCCCGGTCGTCGACGACCTTGAGCCACTTCTTCTTTTTGGCGATGCGTTTCGCCACTTCTTTGGTCACCTTGGGCATGTTAACTTCGTCGTTGGCCAACCCTTCCGTAAAAACGTAAACCATGAACGGTTGGTCTGGTTTCTTGGGTGGCTTCCGTTGCTCCTGGGCGAAGCTAGTAGCCGCGAAATAAGCACCCCCACAAATAATAGCGATTAGGACTCGTCGATGCATCGAGTGCCTCCTTTTCCGTGTCGGCGGAGATTCGGCTATTCGCCGGGCAGTCCAGCCAGTCTGGCCTGTACTCCTCTTTGATCGGGCTTCAGTTCGAGTGAACGCTCATAGAGACCTTTCGCTTTGTCGATCTCTCCGAGACGCTCGTAGCAATCCCCAAGCGCATTCAGCGCCGTCGTATCGGGAGCCCGGATCGCCGCGGAGCGCTCAAGGTAATCTTTCGCGCGGGCATAGTCTTCTTTGATGTAATAGGCAAAAGCCATTCCTTCGACAACTTCGTACTCGTTCGGAAAGGAGTCCTCGAGAGGCGTGAGCAACTCGAGCGCGCGATCCGCATCGCGGTCGAAGAGCACGATTCCGGCTAGCCGCCACTTCGCCATCGGCAGGTTGGGATTGTCGGCGGCCACCGCTTTCTCATACTGCGCCCTGGCTTCTTGAGTGCGTCCGGACGACATGAGCTCACTGCCAATCGTCATATCGAGCAATCCGGCCACTTCCGTGTTGAAGCTGTGACGATAAATGAACGCCGGGCGAGGCACTTCATTTCTCGGGCTGACGGTCAGGGGAGTGAGTTTCGACGCGAGGACTGTCCCGTCGGAGCCGACGAGCTGCGCCCGCATCGTGTAAAAACCGCTATCGAGACCCAGGAGCGAGACTTCCTTCACGACCGCGCCGTCCCTCGCGGCGACGCGTTCCTCGTCAATCACGTTCTGCTCGGCACCCAAGATCTGGAAAACAACCTCCTGCCCTGGCTCGCCCCCGATTACTTGGACGAAAGCGCGCACGTTGGAGGCGACCGAGAACACGTTCCCTACGGAGGGATAGACTTCCACTGAGCCGACTTGATACGCGCGGTGTGTCGCCGGGCCGGTGAGATCATTTTCGCCGCCATATCCGAGCACGATATCGCTGAGGGCAGGCTTGCCTTCCTCGATGGCCGGAACGTGAAGGTCGAACTCCGCCGCCGTGTAGTCCTTCGTCGCTCGATTTTTCAACACGATGCTGATTTTGTAGTCGCCAGGGATCAACGGAAAATTGTCGCGGTAAGCGAGCGGATAGTGACTCGCCCGTTTGAACTGGGCCGCACTCATCTGCAGAAGGGGCTGGTTCAAATTGTACGCGACGGTCCGGCCTTCGAGGTCGCGTGCTTCGAAATCGACATCGAGCGTCGTATAGTGCCGCGTCCTGCGCTCGTCCACCTCGAAAGTGAAGTTGGTAGGGTCGATATCGAACGCGAAATGAACGAATGGGATGTTGCCAGGCCCATATAGCACCGCGTAGCCACTACGGCTGGCAAAATATTTGAACGAGTAGTCCGCGCTGACCATGTGGCCGAATTGCTTGTAGCCCTCGAGATCTCGAGTATCGACCCTTTTCGTGGGTGACGTTTCGATGTCGGCGAACGTGCGCTGCGCGCCCAGGGACGGACGGACGTTGAGCTCGAGAGGGTCGATCTGGGCGCGGCCGGAGAAAATGTCGAAGCCCGTGTTCTCCGTCAAATCCACCGTCAGCACGGCACGAGCGAGGTCGAGCGAGAGCCTCGAAATGACTTCCAAGCCCTGGTGCTGATTCACTTGAAAGTTCTGGCTCACGTAGCCACCACGCAGGATGGCCTGAGGCCCATCGTTGAACGGGTTGTAGAGCTGGAACTCCCCGATGTCATTATCCTTGTAGAACATCAGATTGAAGCGCGGCGGGAGCCCGTCATTGGGCTCACCTCTATAGATCCAAAGCTCCGTTTCCACGACTTCGTTGTAACCGACATAGGCTTGGATCTCCGCGGGCTCACCGAGGATGATGTAATACCTGCCGCGATCGGTTTTCCAACCGGGGCGCGGAGAATCGCGCCCGAGGACGGTAAGCGCGTGTTCGAGGCGGCGGTAGTGCTCGACTTGAAACTCGTTCTCGAGCGTGGCGGGATCGGGATCGCGGCGCGCCCAAAAAGCTTCGATGAAGCGCGTGCGCTCTTCACGTGTCGCGAGCTCGAGAAAAATATCCTTCTCAATGTCGGTGATGATATACACGACCTCCATCTCGAACCACTCACGATAGTCGTCGGCGACTTTGTCGAGGCGGTCATCCGCTAAAGCGGCAGCGGCGACGAGCAGAATGGGCAGCGTTTTGACAATCCAGTTTGCCATGATCTTGTAGACTAGCGGGTTCAGTCGCGCTACGCAACACCGTGCTGGCTCCTTACGAAGCCCCAACTACCCCGTCGTCAAGCGATGAACTATAGGTCGCAACCGTATGATTACAAAGAGATTAAGTGCCTCGGTCGCAGACTTTACTGCTCGCGCTTCCGAAGCCCGACCTCTACGCGCTCGCGGACGGCGTCAGGAACCGTCTGCCCGAGCTCACGAGCCCGCTCGAGATGAGAAAGCGCGTCCGCATAGTCTCCCGTCACGGCAAGGGCCGCGCCGAGCTGCAAGTGAACGACACCGAGCTCGGGCTCGACCTGAAGCACCTCGAGGTAGTGATCGGCCGCTGCGCGGTAGCGCTTCAGCCGGAATAGAAACTCTGCAAGCGAGCGGCGGGCAGCTACGTTTTCGGGCTCGAGCTCGAGCGCGTGCTCGTAGTGCGTCATGGCTTCGTCGGTACGACCTTTGAAAGCCAATATGCTCGCCAAGCTCACGAGCGTAGGGACATGGTCGCTGCCTGCCAACAACGATTCTTCGAAGTGGCTCACCGCATCGTCATAGGCGCCTTCCCGCCCAAGCACAGCTGCGAGGCCGGCATGTCCGGCTGCGTCATCGCCTTTGATCTCGAGCGCCGCCCGGTAATGTTCTTTCGCTTCGAGATCTTTGTCTTGTCGCAACAAGACGTCACCTAAGCGCACTCTCATCGCGGCGTCGTCGGGCCTGAGCGCCACCAAGTGTCGATAGGTAGACTCCGCCTGTACCAGGTTGCCCGCTTCAGCGAAATCTCGGGCGCGTCCCAGCTGGGCGGTCGAGGACACAGATTCCTGCAACATTTGGATGTGGATCGGATCGGCAATGGGAATGGACGCGGCCGAGGTCGTCACCCTCCTGGCCGCTTCGACGGCCTTATCGTTTTCGCCCATACGCCGGTAGAGCCTCGCGAGAGCCGCATAGGTCGATCCCGCATCAGGGCTCAGCTCGGATGCTCGCTCCAAGTGAGCGCGGGCTTTCTCGAGCTCGCCTCTGCCCATCATCATGCGACCGAGCGCAAGCTCCGCCGAAGCGTCTTTCGGGTCGAGCTCCACAGCACGGATGTAGAGCGCCTCCGCATCCTCCATCGCACCCTCTTCTTCGAGGAGCTCGGCGCGCACGACGAGCAGAGCAGGGTAGTCGGAGCTCACTTCGAGAGCGCGCGCGGTCTCTTCCATGGCGGCGGCGCGATCGAAGTCGAGCAACGCATGCACCAAAAGGTAGTGCCAACGAAAATCCGAAGGCTCGAGCTCGAGAGCTTTCTGATAGCAAAGAGCCGCCTCCTGCTCGAGGCCGTGCGCGTGGTACACAACGCCTAGATCTCCCCACGCCTCGTGAGAGCTCGGCGCCTTCTCGACGCCCTCGCGAAAATATTGAATCTTGTGAGCAACCTCGGGCTCCATCTGCGATCGGTCCACGTCAGGAATCTCGGGCGCCTGCGAGTTGGCAAGCCGGATGACCGCCACGAGGGCGACCCCACCGACGATCAGCCCGGCGATTTTCGGAGCGTATCTGGAGGTCGAGTGCTTGAGTTGTTTGCGCTGACTCCTCTCCATCGCTCCTATTGTCTGAGGGGTCTGGTCGGGCTGTCAACAACGCGCCTGGTTGACAGGGCTGAGCGGGCGCAGGAAAATGCAAGGGCATCTCCCATGACCCCCTACGCGACGCAAGTGGCTGTACAGCAAAGGCTTCTATGAACCAACGACTCGCGCTCCTCGTTTGCACAACCTACCTCTCAACATTCGCGATTCGCCACACCGAGGCGCAAGATGACGCCTTTTTCACCGACATTACCGAAGCGGTCGGGCTCGACTTCGAGCACGAGCCAGGCACGGAGGGAAACTACTGGGCGCCCGAGGTCATGGGCTCGGGAGGCGCTTTCTTCGATTTCGACGGCGATGGGGATCTCGGCATCTACCTGATCCAAGGCGGCTCGCTCCCCGAATCCAAGAGTACGAAGCGCCTTCCGAACAGGCTGTTTCGTCAAAACGACGACGGATCCTTCGAAGACGTGACCGAAAGCTCCGGTTTGGGCAACACCGGCTACGGGACGGGCGTGGCCATCGGGGACGTCGACAATGATGGCCTCGTCGACGTCTATGTCGGGAACTACGGACCCGACGCCCTCTACCGCGGCAAAGGCAACGGTATCTTCGAGGACATCACCAAAGCCGCGGGTATCGCGGACAACGCATGGACAGCCTCGATCGCGTTTTGCGACTACGATGCCGACGGTTTCTTGGATATCTACGTCTCACGTTACGTCAAACACGACGCCACCAAAAAATGCGTCAGCGGTTCCGGCGCCTCGGACTATTGCAGCCCCCAGAGCTTCGACTACGAGAGTGACACACTCTATAAGAACGATGGCGACGGTACGTTCACGGACGTTTCCAAAAAAGCCGGTATCGCCACCGTCGAAGCACCGGGCCTCGGAGTTCTTTGCCAGGATTTTACTGGCGATGGATTATTGGATTTCTACGTCGCCAACGACGGCGAAGCCAATCAGCTTTGGGAAAATGCCGGCGATGGAACGTTCTCGGACCAGGCAATCATCATGGGCGCGGCTCTAAACTCGTTTGGTCGTCCCGAGGCGAGCATGGGGGTAGCACTCGGCGACGTGGATGGCGACAGCGATTTCGACCTGTTCATGACGCATTTGATCAACCAGACCAATACGCTCTATTTGAACGACGGCACTTGGGGCTTCGAAGACGTCACCTCTGCACGGGGGCTCGGGGCGTCGAGTTTGGAATATACGGGGTTCGGCACGGCTTTCGTGGACCTGGATTTGGACGGAGATTTGGACCTCGCCGTGGTGAACGGCCGCGTGGATCAGAAGCCGGCGCATCCCGACGCGAAGCTCGGTGACTATTGGAACCTCTACGCGGAGCCGAATTTCCTTCTGGAAAATGATGGCAGCGGAAAATTCAAAGACATTAGCGAAAAAGGCGGCGCGTTCACCTCCCTCGTCGAGATCAGCCGAGGTCTCGTTCTCGGTGACGTCGATCGCGATGGGGACATCGACTTCCTGGTGTCGAACACCGCGGGACGCGCCCGGTTGTTCCGCAACGACGCTCCGAGAAAGGGCCGCTACTTGATGGTGCGCGCCTACGACAAAGAGCTCCAGCGCGATGCGCACGGCGCCGTTGTCACGGTGAGCGCTTCAGGCAAGACCTATGCGCGCACCGCCGATTCCAGTTATAGCTATCTGTCCAGCAACGAGCCAAAGGCGCATTTCGGAATTCCTGGCGCGAGCCGCGCGGATTCGATTCGAGTGCGCTGGCCCGACGGATCCGAAGAGGTTTTTCCCGGCGTGGAGCTAGACCAGGCCGTGACGCTCGAAAAGGGCAAAGGCCGCAAAGCCACGAATCCCGGAAACTGAATGGCATACTTTTCTTCCGAGAAGAAGCTGCCCTCCCTTCTTCTCTGCGTTTTCTTGCTCTTTCTCGTCGCCGTGGTGCTTCGAGCGCAGCCGAGTGACGGGCATGCCCGCATGCTCGAGTTGCTGCGACAGATCATCGAGCGTGCTCCGAACGAAAGCCTCTATCTCGGCGATGGGGAGGCTCGGGCGATGAGGGCTCGCGTCGAGGCGCTCGGACCGGATGCTCCCGACTACGTTCAGTTCGAGGCCTATTTGAAGCTCGGTGAGGCGGAACAACATGTCGGTCGGGAACAGGCGGCCATCGACTACCTCGAGCGCGCTCACGCCCTGCTGCCGCAGCTCGAGAACGACTTGGCGCCAAATTGGATTGGGCGGCTGAAGTTCGCGTTGGGAGTGGCTCATCTTCGTTTCGGGGAGACTCAGAACTGCGCGCTGCACCACGCCCCAGAAAGTTGCCTTCTCCCGATTCGCGGTAGCGGCATACACGTCCTCAAGGAGCCATCCGAACGAGCGAGCGTGTTCTTCACCGAGGTCTTACAGCACGACCCACCTGGTTCGAAAGCGTATCTCACCGCCCAGTGGCTTCTGAACATCGCCTATATGACTCTCGGCCGCTACCCCGAAGATGTGCCTCATGACTACCTCATTCCGCCGGAGGTCTTCAGCTCCGACGAGCCTTTCCCTCGGTTCAATAACGTCGCGCAGGAAGCGGGGATGGCGACGTTCGCTCTATCGGGCGGCGTCGTTGTCGAGGACTTCGACGAGGACGGTTTCCTCGATTTGCTCGTCTCCTCCTACGACCCTTCGGAGCAACTCCGCCTGTTTCAGAACAACGAGGACAAGACATTCACCGACGTGACGCTAAACGCTGGGATAGTAGGTATTTACGGCGGCCTCAACATGGTGCAGGCCGACTACGACGACGACGGCGACATGGACGTGCTTGTTTTGCGCGGCGGGTGGCTCGGCAAAGGCGGGCAACATCCGAACTCGCTCCTTCGGAACAACGGCGATGGCACGTTCACCGACGTCACCTTCGACGCGGGGCTCGGTGAAGTGCACTTGCCAACACAGACCGCGTCATGGGCCGATTTCGACAACGATGGTGACGTGGACCTCTATATCGGGAATGAGACCAACGGCGGACTCGACGGTTTGTGTCAACTATTCGAGAACCTTGGCAACGGTCGGTTCGCCGACGTGGCGCCCAGTGCCGGAGTAACCAACAGAAAGTTCACGAAAGCAGTTATCTGGGGTGACTATGACGGCGATCGGTACCCGGATCTGTTCGTGTCCAACGTCGATGGAGCCAATCGCCTCTATCACAACAACCGCGACGGAACGTTCGACGACGTCGCGATGGCACTCGGCGTCACCGAGCCGGCCACGAGCTTTCCCGCATGGTTTTGGGACTACGACAATGATGGCGTGCTGGATCTCTACGTGACCGGCTACGACGCACTCGTGGACGACGTTGCGCGATCCTATCTCGGGGAGCCGTTCACCGCGGAATTGGCTCGCCTCTATCGCGGCGATGGCAAGGGTGGTTTCGTGGACATGACCTCCGCTACCGGGCTGACGCGGCCGAGCGCTCCCATGGGATCCAATTTCGGTGACTTGAACGGCGATGGCTTCCTGGACTTCTATCTGGGAACCGGCTACACCGCCTATTTCGCGTTGGTGCCCAACCTGATGTATCTCAATCTCGAAGGCAAGCGCTTTGCCGACGTGACGACCGCAGGTGGCTTCGGTCACTTACAGAAAGGGCACGGCGTCGCCTTCGTCGACTTCGACAATGACGGCGATCAGGACGTCTTCGAGCAAATGGGGGGTGCACTGCCCGGCGACAAGTACTTCGACGTTCTCTACGAGAACCCCGGGTTCTCTAACCACTATCTCGCCGTCGAGCTCTTCGGCAGGGAGACGAACCGCGCCGCGATCGGTGCTCGCATCCGCGTGGACGTCGCGGCCTCGAACGGGAGCCGCTCCATCTACAAGCACGTGAACAGCGGGGGCAGCTTCGGGGCCAACTCGATCCGCCGGCAGCTCATCGGACTCGGGAACGCGGAGCGTATCGAACGGCTTACGATTTATTGGCCGACGACGGATCGTACGCAGACCTTCGAGAACGTGCCGCTCGACCGAACGATCCAGATCGTCGAAAACCTCGATAGCTTACGGCTGCTTCCCTTCTGACGCCCACGACATCACTTGGACACTGGCAGAAAAATGCAGCCACAGAGGCACAGAGATCAAGAGGTCTTTCGTGTGGCAGCGGCGTCGGTAGACGACTCGCGGTTACAGCGACAACGCCGTGGCCGCTGACCATGCGGATTGGTTGCTGGTAGCTACAGCCTGTTCGCGTTCGACATGGCTTAGTAGCACATACGTCTCACAATCGGCACGAGTGCGATCGCACGGCTTGCCGCGAGGGTTTTGCCACCCGTACAGCACGAAGAGATCATCTCCTGAACCTCTGTGCCTTTGTACCTCTGTGGCAACAAAACGGAAGGATTTCGTGCCGATCAGGCGATAGCGCGATGGCTGGACTGGCGCCACAAAACAAAAAAAAGGGCGGGCCGTGAGGGCCCGCCCTTGATTCAAGAGAATCTCTAGAACATGTACTTGAACAGGACCTGGAGGACCCGAGGGTATCCACCCTGGCCGGTGATCCGACCAAAGTTGCCCACGCCAAAGTTCGAGCTCGGTCCGTTCCAGTTCGGTTGGTTGAAGAAGTTCACGAACTCGATGCGGATACTGAAGTTCTGGTTACCTCCAAGGCGCGTCATCTTCTCGAACGACAAGTCCCAGTTGAACAGCCACGGGCTCCGGAGGGACGCATCCGTGAACGGTGAGTTGCCGACCTGGCCGACCTGGGTCACCGCCGAGAAGGCCGCCGGGTTGATGTAGTTGTCCACGCGGTCTGCCGTGCTTCCAGACGTATTCGGATCCGTGCCCGTGGTATTCGGACGCTGGTGGTCGTAGCCGATGGCGCCGCCCCAGTTGCTCGACTGCTTGATGGCGAGTGGGAAGCCTTCACGCATGATCGTCGTCATGGCCACGGACCAGCCACCCAGGATGGCCTCGGCGGCGCCGCCGTCGGGGCTCGGGAAGCGGTACAGTCCGCTGAGGTTGATCCAGTGCCGCGAGCTAAGACGCGACGGACCGAAATCCGCGTCTACAGCGTTGGTCACGAAGATCGTGCTCTCCTCATCACTCAGGCGGTTGGCACTCTCATAAACGTTATCGCGCTGATTGCTGAAGGTGTAGTTGAACTTGGCACCCCAGTTGCCGCGGAAGCGTTTCTCCAACTCGAGCTTGACCGCGTCGTAGCGCGAACGCCCCGAGGAGACTCTCTTGGCGAAAACGCTTTGGAACTGCGGGAACGGACGCGCGAGCTGCCCTTGGCTAATGGTCGCGTTGTCGTTACCGAGCCCCTGGCCTGCGAATGGGTTCGAAACTTGGGTGCCGATCCCGGCACCCAGCGCTGCCGCGGCTGACGGAGCGAGCTGGTTCATTTGAGTGCCCGCGTCATTCGTGCCGCCGATCGCCAGATCCGTGCCCTTGCTGCCCATGTAGCCGACGGTAACGACCATGTTGTTGGCGAATTCCTTCTGCAGGTCGAGTGACCATGTCTGGAACTTGGGATGGTTGCGGAACTGGTCGATGTAATTCAGGTTCTGGCCCACGTTCTGGAGTCGGCCCAACACATTGCCAACCGGCTGGTTCACACCTGTTGGGAACGGATTCGACAGCGTGCCGGCTCCGCCCCTCTCGAAGTTGTTGTAGGTCGTTTGAGCGCTGAACCCAAGATTCGCGTGATTGTTCGTGCTCGGACCACCGCCGGTGAGAGGCGACCAGAAGATGCCGTAGCCACCACGAAGGACGGCCGAGTCGTTGACCGAATACGCAAAGCCGGCCCGTGGACCAACCTTGATGCCCGGCGGGTTACCGGTGCGCGTGGCCTGCCCGTCGACGCCCGCGTAGAGAACGCCGCCGGTCAAATTGCTGGTCGGATTGATCGGGAACGGGTTGTCGAAATCCCAGGCGGTGATGATCTGGTTGTTGCTCTCGCCCATGCCTGTCTCGTGCTCCAACCGGATACCGAGGTTCAAAACGAGGTTGTCGTTGACGCGCCAATCATCCTGAACGAAACCGGCACCATACAAGATGTCGTTGAAGTTCTGGCTGGCGATCGTGGCGCCACCGCTATTGGGCAGTCCGAGCACCATCGAAGCGATAGAGTTACCGTTGCTACCGGGTCCCTCGGTGAATCGCGGGATGAAGTTGAAACCCATGGGGGCCGGGCGGTTCCAGTCGATCCCGTACTGGCGGAACACACCACCGAACTTCAGGGTGTGGGACCCGACGAAACTCGAGTAAACACTGCTGATCTCTTTGGTGGAGTGGACACGATTGTTGTTGGACCAGCTGCCATGCGTGTTGCCGCCGTCTCCGTAACCGGTCGCGCCGATATCCGGGAACTGCTGGATGCCGATCGCGTTCATCGTGTCAGCATCGAAGCCCATCGCGATGGCGTCCGCCGTCGAAAACTCGGGCTCCACGACGGTGTCGTAAAAGCGCGAGTAACCGATCCGGAACGTGAGCACGGAGGTATCGCCAAGGATGTGCGTGCTGTTGATGGCCACGAGATTGACATTACGGAAGAGAATGGCGGACCCCGTGTCGTACTCGGGCAAATTGCCGTCGAACACGGCCTGGTAGTAAGGATTGGCCGGCTCTTCGGACTTGTAGAACATGTAGGTGCCGGTCAACTGCCAGTTGTCGGTCATCGACGAGTTGATGTTACCGCTCGCCTGCCACGCCTTATTGTCGAGAATAGCGGTGATAGTGCATTCGTTGCCCACGCCTGCCACAACCCGGCCACCCTGGGGGAGGCAGGTATCGCCGACATCGGCGAGAATCCCGGCTAGGCTGCGGCCGACCGGGTCAATCTGACCCGCAGGAATCACGGCTCCGGGGAACGCTGCCCCAGTTAGCGGGTCATAAATCGGGAAGCCCAGGCCCGAGAAGTCGCCGGCCGCCATGGCCTGCGTCGGGAAGTTGAGCGTGCTCACACGAGAGCTAATGTTCTTGTACCCCTCATGGGCCATCCAGAAGAAGACTCTGTCACGGACAATCGGACCACCAAATGAACCACCCCAAAGGTGGTACGGCTCGATGGAAGCGTCCTGTCCGGCACGATCCTCGAAAAAGGTCGGCGCCCGGCCCCAGGTGGGACGGTTCTGATACAGACCCGCACCGGCCCAGTTGTTGGAACCGCTCTTGTGAACGGAGTTGAACACACCACCCGAAGTACGACCCATTTCAGCGTCGTAGGTGGCGATCTGGACTTTCATTTCCTCGAGCGCCTCGAAGCTGGGGTTGATGACGCCGCGGTTGACGAAGTCGGTCATGCCGACGCCGTCCATGGTGTAGTTGTTGCCCCGCTGCGGACCGCCACCGAGAGAAAGGAGCGATGCGTTCGACTGATCCTGCATGCGAACGAACACTGGATCTCCGGCATGAACGACGTTCGGCGTCGTCACGGCCATGATGAACACGTTCCGACCCGGCGTAGGCAGGATTTCCATCTGCGCCTTGTCGATGGCCGAAGCGATGGAGGCGTTGGCCGTGTTGATGAGCGGTGTCTCACCCGTTACCGTTACCGATTCAGCGATGCCGCCGACCGCTAGCGAGACGTCTTGCACGAGTTGCGAAGCCACGCCAATCTCGAGGGCTTCCCGCGTATAGGGCGCAAACCCTGCGAGCTCAACCCCAAGATTGTAGCGGCCGGGCGCCACGACCGCGAAAACGTATTCTCCGCGCTCGTTCGTAACCGACGTACGAGCTACACCGGTACCGACGTTGGTCAGGGTCACAGTGGTCCCTGGAAGCACACCGCCATCGGCATCCTGCACTGCTCCCCGCACGCCGCCTGTAAACGTCTGAGCTGACGCAAAAGCGGGTACCAGTAGCAGGAGACTAATGATAAAGGCTCTCATGCAAATCCCTCCTGTAAATTGGAAATGAAGCCAGTGATGGACCCGAAACCAGTCTCTCAGAATTGAGGTTTGGCATCGCAAAAATAGAAAGAAGGAGCCCCAGCCCCACCCATTCGTACCTAGACACAGCAGGACTGGTATAGCTCCTGTCTGTCTCCATCGAGCACTCTCGGGTCCTCCTTAGGCATTTCTACGGCAGTGAGCTTAATAATTCACCTACCGGTTGTCAACCTAGTCAAGGAATAGCAAATCTCGCGCCAAGTTACCTGCCGGCGCGTACGACACGTGGATCGGACACAACTCCCTACTTAACAAGCACTTAACATTTAACCCGCGAGAGGCGGAGCCAGGCTTCGCCTGCCGTTAATCCAATCGCTTGAACAGTTGTACAACCGGCCGGATCCGAAACCGATCACTAGACGGCCACGTAACATTCACTGCGACAAGGACTTACTGCTTTTCCCATGCATCCATGAGGCCCTGAGCCTCGCCTCCAGGGGCCCAAATCACGAGCGCTTTGACGGGCTCATCGCCAGGCACGATATGATTCACTTCATCCGGCGGGCGCACGAAACCGAGCATACCCGGTTTGAGCAGATGGCTCACGCCATTGACGACGTGCTCGAGCTCCCCCGAGAGGATATAAAAAACCTCGGTCGAGCCATGAGGGTGGTTTCCCGAGTTCGTACCCGGCGGAAAGGTAATTCCCCCTATCTCGACCTCGCCGCCCCCGAGATTCCTCGAATCGAGCAGCATCTTCAGACTGGTGCCGCTCGTGGGGCTCAGATAGACCTCGTCCTCAAGCATCATTCTTTGGGTCGAAACCGACTCCCCAACAGACACACCGATACCAAAGACGACAGTGAACAACAAAACAAGCTTGGTGCGTCGCATCCGATCTCCTCCTTCGGTTATGACGGCAGCACCTCGAGGTGTTCGTGCTCCTCGCGTGAGCCCCGCGTTAGAGCGCGGGGTGTTTCTGATGGTGGGCCGTCTTCGATTGATATGCATGAGCCAGCAATAAAATCTCAGCCTCGCCGAAAAGCTTTCCCGTAAATCTCAAGCTCGTGGGTGTGCCTTCGAAGAAACCGCCCGGCACGCTGATCTCGGGATGGCCGGTCAAATTCGTCAGACCCAAGTTGCTCCCGATGAAACCGTCCAAGTCGTCCAGGGCCTCGTCGACCTGTTCCATGATGCGCATGCGCAGACGATTCGCTTGGATGTACTCGACCGCGGGAACGAAGCGCGCCGAGCGGAAGCTTTCCGGCCACCGGCTTTCTTCGGGAAGCGCCTTCATACTGTCGAGATCGCCCTCGAGCGTCAGGTCGTCGAAAGCAGCGGCGGATTCGGTGGTGAGGATGAAGCCGATGGCGTCGGAAGGCACGTCGGGGAGATCGAATGGCTCGAGATCGACACCCAGCGATCGGATCACGTCGAGCGCTTCGCGGTTGTTTCTTTGGGTCGCTCGCTGCCGTGCGACGCGATCGGCGTTCTCCGGGTCGTCTTCGATCTCGTCGAAAGCGGAACGCAAGTAGCCGATGCGAAGCTCGCGCACGTCGCGCCCTCCGTCCCACACGAACGGGACGTCGAAGAGCGTGTTGTCTTTTCCATCCGGTCCCCGAATCGCGTCGAATACGAGCGCGCAGTCCTCGGCGGAGCGGCACATAGGGCCAATCTTATCCATCGACCACGACAGCGCCATCGCCCCGTAGCGGCTCACGCGACCGTAAGTCGGTCTCAGTCCGGCGACGCCGTTGCGGGTCGCAGGCGAGATGATCGAGCCGCGCGTCTCGGTGCCGATGGCGAAGCCGACGAGCCCGGCGGCGGTCGCTGAGCCCGGCCCCGCGGACGAGCCGCTCGAGCCTTGCTCCGTGTTCCACGGGTTGCGCGTACGCGCGCCGAACCAGCGATCGCCGGAAGCAAGAGCGCCCATCGAAAGCTTCGCCACGAGCACCGCGCCCGCTTCGGTGAGCCGCGTGTAAACGGTCGAGTCGGTGTCGATCCTTTGCTCTTTATAAGGTGTGGCGCCCCACGTCGTCTTCGTGCCGCGCACGGCCAGAAGATCTTTCGCGCCCCACGGGATGCCGTGGAGCGGTCCTCGATAAGTGCCAGCCGCGATCTCTTCGTCGGCGCGCTTCGCCTGCTTCATCGCGATGTCTTCGGTAACGCTAATGACGCAGTGAAGCTCCGGGTCATATTTTCTCAAACGCGCGAGATAGAGCTTCGTGAGCTCTGTCGGCTTGACGTCACGCCTCGCGACGAGGCGTCCGAGATGAGTCGCCGGCAAAAAAGCGAGCTCTTCGTCCGTCGACGGCATCGAGACGTTGACGTCACTCGGCGCCATCGAGCTCTCGCCTTTCGGGATCGCCTTTCCCGGTGGAACGGGATTGAAAACGAGCGCGGGGACGGTGTCGTTTCCGAGACCGGCAGCGCGGATCGCCTCGAATCCTTTCAAGGGGCTGCGCTCACCGTTGAGCCTCTCGAGCAGCGCTTGCTGCTCGGCCGGCGTGAAGTTGAGCCCAGCGATCTTCTGTGCCGCATCGATCATCTCGATCGTCACGGTCGGGGCATCGTTCGCGACGGCTGCCAGAGCTCCCGGCATCAAGGTGGTCCCGAGCCCGAGAGAGGAAAAACAAGCGACGAATCGTCGGCGGTTCATTTCTGTAGTCATGGTCTCTGCCTCGTGACGAGGAGTCTATCACCAGTGCCACTCGTCTTTTCCTGCTAGCATGACCGCTTCTTGACCGACACAACCCAACGTTTTCGCGCCACCGCCGCGCTCTTCACAGGCGTCGGGCTCTCGGCGACCGGTTTCATCACGCTCATCACAGTGACGCCTCTCGTCGCTGAAGATCTTCTCGGAAGCGCGCGCTGGAGCGGGCTTCCGACCGCGCTGGCCATCATCGGGACCGCCGTCGGAACCAGCTGGCTGTCCTTCGTCATGTCCCGGCGTGGCCGGCGACGCGGTCTTCTGCTCGGCTACTTCACGGCGATGGTGGGCTCCATGATGGCCGCGCTGGCCGCGGGCACATCGACCTTCCCTCTCTTGGCGCTCTCCTTATTCGTCCTCGGCGCCGGCTATGGAGCGAGCCGCCTCTCGCGCTACGCGGCCGCGGATTTCTACGAGCCGGAACGCCAGGCTCGCGCCATCGGCTGGGTGGTCTGGGCCGGAACGGTAGGCTCGGTACTCGGCCCGATACTGCTCGAGCCGTCACGCGCGCTCAGCAGCACGCTCGGTTTTCCGGACATCGTCGGGCCCTTTCTCGTAGCCGCCCTCGCCATGGGCTCGGCCGGCTTCGTTCTCTTCGTCGCTTTCCCGGGCGGCTCCCTGACCGAGGCCACCCAGAAGGCGAGCGGCCCACTTCCGCTCCACCACTTGCGTCACGCAAAAGGCCAAGTCGCTCTCGCCGCCCTAGTGATCGGCCAACTCGTCATGATCCTCATCATGGCGATCACACCCGTTCACTTGAGGAGCGCGGGTGGCGGGCTCCAATCGATCGGCCTCGTCATCGCCTCCCACACTTTCGGGATGCACGCGCTCTCTCCGCTCTCCGGCTATTTGAGCGACCACTTCGGACGTCGACCCGTAATTCTGATTGGTGGTGCCCTGCTCGTCTCCGCTGGGCTGGTGTCCTCGGGGGCGGGCGGTGAGACTACGCAGCTTGCGCTCGGTCTGTTTCTGCTCGGTTGGGGCTGGAACCTCAGCTTTGTTTCCGGGAGCGCCCTTCTCACCGAGGCCGTGCCCAGCGAAAATCGCATGCGCCTCCAAGGCTTCGCCGACTCGGTGGTTTGGGCGAGCGCCGCCGCCGCGGGTCTGAGCTCGGGTGTGCTGCTCGAATCCGTGGGCTTCGCGATGCTTTGTCACATTGGCGCCCTACTCGCGCTCGTGCCGGCCGCGCTGTTAGCACTCAGGAGGTGGTAGTGGCGGGCTCGGCGTTCGACGAAGTCCGCACGATCGTCCGCCGCATCCCGCGCGGCCGCGTGATGAACTACGGACAAATTGCGGAGCTACTGAGTCGCACGCTCTCCGCCCGCGCGGTCGGCTGGGCGATGCAAGATTGCCCGGATGGCGTCCCCTGGCAGCGCGTTGTTAATGCTGCAGGCGGCATCTCGACGGAGCATCTCGTCGATCCTCCCGATTTGCAGCGGCGCCTGCTCGAGAGCGAGGGCATTCGCTTCAGCGATGACGGGAAGCTCTCGATGGCGCGCTACCGCTTCACACCAACGAAAAAGACCAAGAAGAAGTAGCTCGTTTTGGATCGCCGGTAAATGTCCCGTGTCGAGATGTTAGCGGTTTTCTGCTCCCGGTTTGACACAAGACTCTATTTTGACTAACTTATACAAAATGACCAACAATCCCAAACCCAAGGTCCTGAGTGCAGCCGAGGCCAAACTCCATTTCGCAGAAGCTCTTCGCAACGTGGACAAAGGGAACGTGATTGTAATCACTCGCTACGGAAAGCCAGTGGCAGCGCTTGTAGGTCCGGCGGACCTCGCGCAACTTCAGAGACTCAAGTCCCAGGTTCCAGAGGAAGGTTTGGCTCAGCTCGTGCACCGATGGAAGGACTCTCGAGAGTTTTCCGACGCCTTGGACGAAGTCGCCAGCAATCGCACCGAAGGCAGGGTAGCTCCTCAACTGGACTGAACCATTTGTACCTGTTCGACACGAATGCGATATCGGAGGCCTTGAGGCCTCGTCCCAACCAAGAGTTTGTCACCTGGATCCAGTCTTTGGCTCCCGAGAGCCAATTCACCAGCATCGTTGTTATAGCGGAGCTCTATGCTGGTGCCTACCATTCTCGTGATCCATCAAAGTGGCTTCAACGACTCGAGCAAGAAGTTTTCCCACGCTTGCGCATCTTGGATTTCGACATTGAATGCGCTCGAGTGTATGGGCAAATTCATGCAGAGCTAGCTCGAGCTGGCACCCCCATTGGCGACATCGATACTGAGATTGCGGCAACCGCGCTACGCCACGACCTGGTTTTGGCAACGGCCAACGTAAAACACTTTCAGCGAGTTTCCGGGTTGGCGCTCTGGTCGTTCACCCCGGGCGACGAAGCCAGGTCGCGATAAGAGCGTCGGCGAAGGCGGGGACCGCGTCAGCCAAATTCCGGGTCGCCGGGAATGTCCGGCGGCAGAGTTGTCATCGGTTGCTCCTCACCCGCCGCACCAGATCCTGGAAGCGTGGATCCGCGTGCAGGCCTTCGAAGACCCAGCGCAGATAGTTATGCTCCAGGCCATTGACGAAAGGACACCGCTCCTCGAAAGCGCGCTCGAGCCACGAAAACGCACTATCGGCTTCACCGAGCAACGCGTAGATGGAAGCAACTTGAGCCGCATCGATATACACGCTCCGGCCTCGGCCTTCGAGCTCGAAAAGAATCTCTTTAGCTCGCCCACGGTCTCCATTCGCGGCATGCACCATGCCGAGCGTCCAGCTATGCCTCGCCGACGACGCGAGCGCCACCTCGATCTCGCGCAAGCTGTCCTATGCCGCCTTTGCCGAGCTCCTCGAGAAGCTCGTAGTGGGAGATCCTCCGCGCAACCACAGCTCGCTCAGTTTATTCGCGAACGGCGGGCCTGGCTAGCGCCTCACGGCCGTGATCTCTTTGATCTGCTCGCGGATCGCCGGGGCCTTTCCCGCCTCTTCGAGGCGCGTCCACAAACCCGCGACCGTGTCGCGGTCGACGAGGCCGGCGGGCGATCCGGATTCGGACGTCGTGAGTCCCTCCGCTTTGCGGAAGGCATCCACGGCCGTGACGAGCTCTTCCGTGTAGATGTAGGCACCGTTCTCGCTCGCTAGCTTGGACCGGCCCGCGCGAAAGTAGCCAAGCGCATGAAGCATGATCTTGAGCTGCACGACGTCTCTGCCCGAATATTGCTGCAGCGTTCGAAACCCGAGCGTCTGGCCGATCGTGTCGTAGATACGCCGGAGCTCGGCGACGGGCGTTTCGTTCTCGCAGACGTTCACGTGGGTCGAGACCCGATCGGCTCGGCGCGAATGTCCTTCACGCGGGTCCGCAACGATGACGGCCGCAGATTGCGTTCGGCCTTTGCGAGCATCACCTCCGGTCGCCTGGCCCGCTTCGAGCGCGGCGATGAGGCGGTCGGCGAGGTGCCGGCCGCTGCCTTCGGTCGACTCGAAGGAGCGAGCGACAGCCTCAACGACTTCAGGTCCTACGAGCGAGTTTCCCTGCGCGGCGTAGTTTCGGCCCGCGAGCTCACCCGACCAGGAGCGCGTTTCGGCGCCCGTATGTTGCGCCGTGCCGCCTTTCAAACCGATGGCACCAATCTGACGATGCGCGGCCCGCTCGTCATGAGCGAGGGTGCGGCTGAGCGCTTCCTCCGCACTATGGCCCTTCGCGAGCAAATCGAGGATCTCGTTTCCGTACTCGGTGCGTGTGCTCGCTTGCGTCGCGACCGCGCCGACGCCTGCGCGCACCCAGGGAACCCCGTTGCCGACACACGGGTTCCGCGTCGTGACGGCAACGCCAGATTCACCCGTTATCGGATAGATCGCGGCGATCGAGAAGGTTTGAAAGACGAGGTCCTCACCCGGCGCGGGCCACGCCGCTGGCTCCTGCGGCTTGGCTTCGATGGGAACCCAGAGAGAAACGAGAAAGGCAATAGCGGCGCGCTTCGACATAAGTCGCCAAGGTTATTACGCCCGACCTCCATGCGGCAAGAAGTGTTTGTCAGGCAGATTCGGACGGTTCTTTTTGGATCCCCGCGAGAAGCGCCGTCGCCTCTTCCGAGCGATCTTTGGTAACGTCGAGGCGCACCTTCCCCAGGAACGGATTGCCGGAGAATACCGCGCCAGCGTGCTCTCCTAGGGCGACGTATTCGATGCCGGCGCCATCGAGAACCGATTTCGCGATGGCGAGGAGAGCCGGGTTCGCAGAGTCGAAAATGTTGACGAGCTCGATATCGTTGTTGTCAGCCATGGCCTCTCACGTCAGTGTTGTCGAATAAGCAGCCCCCACCCGCGGGCGTTCGGCGGGAGGCCCACCCTTGATGGGGATCGCCACGGTAAAGGTCGAGCCCTTTCCGAGCTCGCTCGTCACCGTGACCCGCCCGCCATGGTTCTGCACGATGCGGTAGCAGATCGACAAGCCGAGGCCTGTCCCTACACCGACACCCTTGGTCGTGTAACCGGGGTCGAAAATACGGGCGAGATCCTCTTCCGCGATGCCGGCTCCGTCGTCGGAAATGCGCACGATGGCCTCGTCGCCGTCGCGAAGCGTCTCGATCCGAATCTGACCGCGATCGTCGATAGCCTGAATGGCATTGACGATGAGATTCATGAAGACTTGATTGAGCTGTCCCGCATAACCGTTCACCTGCGGGATGTCGCCATAGACTTTGTCGACCGAGATGCGATTTCTCGTTTTGTGCTCGACGAGAGCGAGTGTCTCTTCGAGCCCTTGGATGAAGTCGATGCTCTGCCACTCCGACTGATCGAGGCGCGCGAACTTCCTGAGATTCGAGACGATGTGAATGATGCGGCGAGACGCCGTCTCGTTGACGGCGTTCATCTCACGCAGCACGGCGATGGAGCTCGAGATCGATTCTAGCTCGGGAGCGGTCAAGCTCTCACCGGAGGCCAGGCGGTCACCCACGCGCGCGAGCGCTTTTCCTTCCGTCTGCGTATTGCTGTGGATGGCGCCGAGCGGAGTGTTGAGCTCGTGGGCAATGCCGGCGACGAGCTGTCCAAGCGACGCCATTTTCTCGGACTGAATCAGCTGGAGCTGCGTCTCTGATAGCTCCCGGAAATCGACGAAGCGCTGGAAGGCAACCGAGATCGCATCGGCGCACTCGGTCAGCGTTGTCACGTGCTCTTCCGTCGGCTCGTCCGCCTGCGAGCTAGAGGCGAAGAGGACCCCGTGCGAGAACGGCACGGCGACGAGCCAGCGCGACTCGAGGTGCCCGCCCTCTTCCGCAAAGTCAGTGCCGTCGAACCGCAGGGGCTCGACCCGTTGTTCTTTCCACGCATCGATGAGCTGCTGGACCTGCGGCGTGTCGTTGACCGAGAGGTCCTTTGTCACTAGCCCCCCGCCCTCCGTCGCGCTGTAAGTCTGCACCTTGTCGTCGTTGAAATTAATGATGGCGATGCCACAGACCGAAAAGCGAAGCCCGAGCCGCCGTAGCTCGTCCTGCAAGACGTCGATGGCGAGCGCCAGGTCGTCCGGTTTCTTCATCAAGAAGACTTGTCTCACCACCTTGGCGACCGAGCGGCCTCGGCGGAGCTCGCGGTTTTGCTCGTGGAGCGTCAATCTCTCGAGAGCATCGAACAAGTCCTGTGGCGTCATACGCATATGGCCGAACTCCGCGTAGTAGACCCAGCGCACGATCCCGTATTTGTCGACGAGGATGCCCGTCGGAAACGCGACATCTTTTCCGGGACCGCCGCCCCGGTGGCGGATGTCGAGCTTGTCGATGAGCTCGCCGTTCTCGTCGGAGAGAAAGGTGAAATCAGCCCCGACCTTCCGTCGGAAGGCTTCCGAGATCGCAGGAGGATCGACGCTAATAGCGAAAATCCGGGCATCGGCATCCGCGACCCTCGCTTGGAATTTCTGGAGCTGCCCGAGCTCACTCGTGCAAAACGGTCACCAGGGCCCCCGGTAGAAGAGGTAAAGCGCTGTTTTGCCGTCGAGCCCCTGGAGGCTTTTCGAGTCGAAGGTCCCGCCGCGGGAATCCTGGAGCGTGAAGCTTGGAAACGGCTCGCCCAGCTTCAAGCTCGTTTCTCCGCGCGAGAATCGCGCGCCGATGCTCATGTACCAGGTAAGGCCGGCGAGCGTCACGAGCTCGACGAGGAAGAGAACCCAATGAACGACGTTTAGCCTCGTCAGCACGGTAGCAAAGCCGATGGCCGCGCTCGCGCCGACGAGCGCGAATTGCTCGAAAGGATAGCGGCGATACTTACCGCGCCGAAGCGTCCACTGGAAGAGAAAGACGCTCACAACGAGGATTGCGATGCCTACGAAAGCCAGCATGTGTGTACTCCATACTAGCGTAATCCTTCTGGGCAGAGCCCCGCCAGCACGGCCTCATCTGGCAGTGTGGTGAAAGCGACATGACGAGCACCATCCCAAAAAATCCATCACGAATAGCCACCCGAAGAGAACCTGCTGCCGGTCGGACAGACGAGCGTGGATTAGCAGCGAGTCCGTCACTAGCGTTTACGAGTTTCGTTCTGAATGCTACACTAGATCCAAAGACTAACAATCCAGTTCACCTTCACGGTAACCGAAACTAACCAATTTTCGGGCCGGTCGTCTGTCTTCTTCAGGTGGTTGTTTGAGCGCTTCGAGTTTCCGTTTTCGCTATCTTGTGGGCCTTTTGTGTCACATCGCTCTGGCCCAGGTAGCGTGTACGCCCCTTACGCTCTCACCCGACAGGGCGCCGTTGATTCTGGCCTCCTGCGGTGCGCAACCAAACTTCACCTCCGCGACCCAACTAAAAAAGTGGCAAAGCTTCCCGGTCGACATCTACGTCGATCTCGGTCCGATTCCCGAAACGCTGGTCGAGGTCTATCGCGAAGGTGTCGAGCGCGGCATCCATCTCTGGGCGGAAGCCCTACCACAGACGACGGGCCGCTTGGTTCAGTTTCGGGTGAGCTACTCTCCGAACGCGGCCCCGGTCACATTATCTCTCAGTGCAGGCCCGCTTCCGGAAAACGCAATGGGCATCACCGCGCTCACCTTCACGGACGAGCTCATCGTGAACGCCAAAGTTAAGCTGACGCGTAGCCATTACGAGCGCACCCCCTTTCTCGTGAACGACCTCGCCAACACGACCGCGCACGAGATCGGCCATGTGCTCGGCATCGTGGACCACTCCCCGTCCTCCGAAGACAAAATGTCGGTGGCAGACAATTTTGGCGTTCACAATCAAGAACAAGACCCTGTGAGTCTTCTCACCGCGAGCGACCTCAACACCCTCCGAGAAGCTTACTGCCGCTAGGGGCAACTTGCTTCAATCAGTACCCGCGCACTAACATCGCGCGTTCTTTTATCGAGCGAGGTGTGCTTCATGGTCCGTGCGTCCGTCTTTTCTTTTATTCCTACTCTCTTCCTCGTTGGCTACGTAAGCGCCCAAGAAGCGTTTTGGCCAGGTGCGAGCTATGACTCCACTGTGCCCACGATGGAGCAAGTCTTGGGCCACGCCCCCGGCGATAGGATCGTCTCCCATGCCGAGATGCTCGAATATCTGCGAGCGCTGACCGAGGCGCGACCCGCGCAAATCCAAGTGCAAGAATACGCGCGAACATGGGAAGGACGTGAGCTCGTCTATGCAGTCATCGGATCGCCGGCCAACATGGGAAGGCTCGACGAGATACGCGCCAATATCCAAAGGCTCGCCGACCCCCGCACGACGACCGACGCGGAAGCCGGCGCCATTATCGAGAACCATCCCGCCGTCACCTGGCTTGCCTACGGGGTGCACGGGAACGAAATCTCTTCACCGGATGCGGGCTTGCTCACGGCCTACCACCTCCTCGCCGCCCAGGGCGACGAGATCGTGGACACAATATTGCGCGAAACCCTCGTTGTCATCGTTCCGACGCAAAACGCCGACGGACGCGACCGCTTCGTGAATCACTTCCGCGTCGCCGAAGGCATCGCGCCGAGCGCCCATCCGGCGGCCGCCGAGCACGACGAGCCGTGGCCCGGCGGTCGGACCAATCATTATTATTTCGACTTGAACCGCGACTGGCTCGCTTTGACGCAGCCCGAGACGCAAGGCCACGTGCGCGCAATCCTTCAATGGTTCCCGCAAATCTTCATCGACCTGCACGAGATGGGCGGCAACTCGACTTATTACTTCACGCCGGAAGCCATACCCTACAACCCTCACATCACCTCGGGCCAGAGAGAAACGCTCGATGTCTACGGACGCAACAACGCGAAGTGGTTCGACACCTACGGATTCCTCTACTTCACGCGCGAGATCTACGACGCCTTTTACCCCGGCTACGGTGCGAGCTGGCCGCTATTTCACGGCACACTCGCGGCGACTTACGAACAAGCGTCGGCGCGCGGGCTCGTCTTCCGTCGCAACGACGGGACCGACCTTCACTTCAGAGACGGCGTGCGCCATCACTTCGTGGCCTCCATCGCTACCACGGAAACAACTGCGCGGAACCGCGCGCGCTTTCTCGACGGTTTCTGGACCTACCGTAAGTCCGCCATACAAGAGGGCCGGAGCGAGAGTGTAAAAGCCTACGCCATTGCCAACGAAGGAGACACGGCGGCGGTGCGCAAGCTCGCGGGCATTCTCGCCGAGCACGGTATCGAAGTGAGCCGCGCAACAGCAGCTTTCACGGGCTGCGGCCGCGCCGGCGACTTTCCCGCGGGAAGCTTGATCGTCGAGCTCGCGCAGCCGGCGAAGCGACTCATTCGAACGATCCTCGATGCCGACGTCCCGCTCGGCGATGACTTTCTGGTAGAGCAAGAGCGCCGGCGCAAGAGAAACCTTCCGGACGAGATCTACGACGTCACGGGCTGGGCGCTGCCGCAGCTCTTCAACGTCGAGACGGTCACCTGCGATGTCGTCCCCACGGGTAATTTCGAGCCCGCTGGGAGCGAGCGCGTCACCCCCGCGACGATCACAGGAGGCCGCGCGCGCGTCGCCTACCTCGCGCCCTGGGGCACGGCCGCGGCCGGGCGTTTGCTGGCAGGAGCGCTCCGCGCTGATCTTCGCGTGCTGAGCGCCGACAAAACGATCGAGCAAAGCGGGCGGACCTACCCCACGGGGACGCTCATCTTTCCCGTGGACCAGAACCCGTCCGAGATGCACGACACGCTCGACGAGCTCGCGCGCCAGACGGGCGCCGAGGTCGTCGCCACCGATACCGGCTGGGTCGAAGGCGGCGTCAACTTCGGAAGTCGCAACGTTCGGCACGTACGGCGGCCCGAGGTGGCGCTCGCATGGGACGAACCGACTTCGTCCAGATCCGCGGGCGCAACACGCTTCGTGCTCGAAGGTCAATACGGCTATCCCGTCACGCCTATCCGCTCGCGGCGAATAGCTTCGACCGATCTGCATCCTTTCGACGTCCTCATCCTGCCCGAAGGAGACTACGACTCGGTGTTCGACGAAAAGACGACCGTGAGCTTGAAGCGCTGGGTGGAGGAAGGCGGGACGCTTATCGGGCTCGGGAGCGCGGTCGACTTTCTTACCGATGCAGAGCTTTTGTCATCGCGGCGCGAGAACCAGACGGAGCGCGAGGACGATCCCAAGAAAGAGGGCGACACACCTCCCGCGATGCTGCTCACGTCCGAAGAGGATTACCTGAAAGCTATCGAGCCGAAAGAAGAGAGGCCCGACGCGGTCGCCGGAGTCATGGTGCGCGCCAAGCTCGACCCCGACCACTGGCTCAACGCCGGCATGGGTGACAGTGTCTATGCGCTCGTGCGCGGCCGAGCGATCTATACGCCACTCACGCTCGACAAAGGACGCAACCCCGCAGTCTTCGCCGGCGCCGACGAGCTCGTCGCGGGCGGTTATTTGTGGGAAGAGAACCGCAAGCAGATGGCCTATAAGCCGCTCACGATGGTCGAAGGCCACGGGCGCGGCCTCGTCATCGGTTTCGTCGCCGACCCGAACTACCGTGCCTATATGGACGGCCTCAACACGATCTTTTTGAACGCTGTCTTCCGGGGTCCCGCGCGGGCCCGCCCAGCCGTGCTCGGGCGATAGCGCATTAGGCGTTCGGCGCTATTCACCTTATGATGGCGACAACGTAGAGAAAGGAAATCTATGCGTTTCGTGTACCCACGTCTCGAGAACTTGATCTTTGTCGGCTTGCTGGCTTTCGGGATCACGGCTTGCTTGAGCGACGAAAACGAAGAAGCGCCCGCCGCCGCTCCCGAGGTCGTCTCCGAGGTTGAAGAAGTGAATGCGGAGCCGGCTGATCCCGAAACGTTCCCCAACATCGTCGCGATCGTGAACGGGGTAGAGATTTCGAAAACTGAGCTCCTCGAGCGCATCGCGGGCGCCGATGCGCAAAAGGGCGGAAGCCCCGGCCCCAAGACCGTCGCGTATTATCGTGAGATCCTGGATCAACTCGTTGGCGCGGAGCTTCTCTATCAAGCGTGCCGCGATCGAGACATGCTCGCGACGAGCGCCGACGTGGACAGAGAGCTCGACAAGCTAAAGAGCCGCTTCCCGCAACCCGACCGGTTCGAGCAGTCCCTCGAAGCTCACGGCATGACCCTCGAGAAGCTACACACCGAAATGCGGCGAAATCTGAGCATCCATAAATTCATCGAGACGGATATCGCCAGTCAAGTGAGCGTCTCCACGGAAGACGTGCGACGCTTCTATGACGGGGCTCAAGATCAGATGCGCCAACCGGAACAGCTGCGGTTGAGCCACATACTGAAAAGCGTCGATCCCGAGGCCACGACCGAGGAGCGAGCGACCGCGCTCGCGGCTATCGAAGGCGTCCTTCTCGAAGCGAGCTCCGGAGCGGATTTCGCTGCGCTCGCGCGGGAGAATTCCGAAGATCTGGGCTCGGCGCAAAACGGCGGAGAGCTCACCGTAACGCGCGGTCAAACCGTGCCGCCCTTTGAGCAAGCAGCTTTCGCGCTCGAACCTGGCGGGCTGAGCCCCGTGGTCGAGACACAGTTCGGCTACCACATCATCAAGATGTTGGAGAGGATCGAAGGACAGCTGATTCCTTACGAAGACGTTCAGGCGCAGATCGAGCAGGGTTTGAAACAAGAAGCGATTCAGTCCCGCATGCAGCAAGCGATCGCGTCGCTAAAAGAAAGTGGCGAGGTGGAGCTCTTCATCGAATGAGGAATGAGCGCTCATGTTCGCCAGCATCGCTCGCGGCGAGAGGTAGCTAGCGGGTCATTTTCTGTTCGAGCTCGTCGCGGAAATTGAGGATGACGTTGAACTGATTCGAGCCGCCGCGTTGGACCATCACGAAATGGCCGCCGTCTGGCGAGACATCGTACTGACGCTCCTGCTGTACCTCGTCCCCTACACGAAAAGCTCTTCGAAACAAAATCTCGGGCTTTCCGGGCGATGGTGAGTCCATACAATATTGCCCGGCTTCAGGTCACGGTGGACGATTTCGGCTCGGTGCGCGTTGTCGAGCGCGTCGGCAATTTGACTTCCGTAGCGAAGGACGTCCTGAAGCGGTAGCGGGCCCTTGCGAAGGCGCTCCGCGAGTGTCTCACCTTCGATGTACTCCATGACCAGGTAGGCAACCCCCTCATCCTCACCTAAATCGTGGAGTATACAAATGTGCGGGTGGTTCAAGCGCGAGATAGCACGCGCCTCACGCTCGAAACGCTCGCGCCACGCGGGATCTGAAGCTACCGCATCGGGAAGTACTTTGATGGCCACCGTGCGACCGAGCCACGTATCGCGAGCTTTGTACACTTCACCCATACCGCCTGCACCGATGGGCGAGAGAATCTCGTAGTTACCCAGCCCTCTGCAGGATTCGAGCACCATCGGCCGTAGGTTATAGCAGACCACACGGCAGGCGGGACCCCAAAGCGCCTCGAGCTTGGTCTGGACTGAGTAAATCGCAACAACCAGCCAAAAACGCGGACGGACGGGACTCGTCCGCAGCTCGTGCTGCGAACACGTCGTCTAGCCAAGTAACTCGATAACGGCTCGGGTGCCGGAAGCCTTGGTCAGTCGGCGATCTCCAGTTAGTAGAGTGGCGCCGAGCGCCTCCGCGAGACTCATGTAGGCGCCGTCATAGGTAGGAACATTGTCTTTGAGCGCCCAGATCCTCGTCAGGAAATCAGAGTGAGCGTAGCGGTTCAAATCGAGAAGAGCGAGGTGCTGAAGTGCTAACTGTGCGCGTTCGTCACTAATTTCACCAACTAGAACGTACCTCCGCAACGTTGGCCAGCGGTTTGGCTGAAACTCCGGTCGATCCGGAAGCCCATGACATGTACGCAGAGTTTGCGACTTCCGGACATGACTTGAACGCTTGGGACCTCGAGTTCGAAAAGCCGGACGCGATCGGCGCCAAGATCGCCGTTGCCATCCGCACACCTCCGATGAGGTATGCAAGACAAGGAGCGACGGGCGAGACCAAAGGTGGGGTCGTCGGACCGGGAACTCCCTATTCCCGCTATCGCAGCCAAGATCCGTTCTTCGTCGGTGTTTCTTTGGATCGTTTTGTGCGAAACAAAGCCCCAGAGAAAAGCCTTTCACAGCACGTTCGAGAGGAAATCTATCGCTCTCTCGGAATCTATCGGGCCCCATCCGTGCGATATCTCACACGTGATGGGAAGCTGAGCGGCGTCCCACCGATGCATCATGGTCAGCACGTCAGCATCGATGCAATGGCCAAGTTTGGCACCCTGATAGCCAACAAGGGTAAAGATCCAAGGACGGGCCGCCAGCTTTTGCACGCCGGCGCCCTGGAATAAATTTTGCCACGCACGGACCGCTCCGGCTATGCCGAGGGCTGGGCGATTGAGACGCGACCCGACGATCCCGGTCAAAGCGATCAAGTCCACTACGCAAAGTTTTTTTCACCTTTGGCCCTATCGGAATGCTGAGGGTTGCTTCTATCAGTATCCGCAGGCCCAGGGCTTTGGAGGCAATCTGATTGCCGTCTTTCCGAACAGCATGGTTGGGGTACGCGTTGCCCAGAATTTGTTCGGAGGCGATGACCCTTATGACTCCAAGGCGATGGGACGTTTGGCAGACTTCCTGGTTCCATTCTGCTAAAGCTCGATGTTGAGGGAGCAGCCAGCGAGGCGCGCTCGCCCACGCGGTTTCCATTCAAATCGCGCTGTCCCTGCTGCGGCTCGTGCAGCGAACACGTGTTCACGGAGCGCGAGTATCACTCGAGCTTGCCAGCGCGTCTGAAGAAACGAGACCTCGTTGTTACGACATGTGCCGAGGGCTCCCTCGACGCCGACTTATTGCCGCCGAAACGTAAACGTCCCAACCGGAGCCACCGCATCCCCTAACGCCAGTGGTGCGCCTTCAAGATGCGCGATCGGGATACGGGGCACCGTGTCGTCGTCGGGCGCGCTGTACGTATTGCCGCTATCGGTGCCGGCATCGTAGGGCTGAAGCTCGACGACGATCTCGTCGGCCCAATCTCCGTTCTCGAACAAACTCATCTCGCTCACGCCCACGAACCAATCGGGGCTCGGCGCGACCATCGAGACGAGGGTCACGAACGGAAACTCGACGCTGATGTCGAAAGCAAGGGGCACGTTGCCCGGCGAGCGCGCGATACCATCGCCGGACAGAAGGTTCTCTGCGTTGCCGTTTTCAATCGCCCGTCCGATTCCCACGTCGAGCGGCGTTTTGGAGCCGAGCTCCGCCATCACTTCGATGCCGTTGGTCGCGATCTCACCGGGGTTCCAAAAACGTATGCCCGCGCGATGGGTCGCGCCGATGAGTCCCGAGAAGTGCGGATTCGAAGGGAACATGTTGGGGTGGGTCGCGGCGCTCCAGGTAGCCGCGAAGGTTACGACATAGCTCGCGGTGGCGTCGTATGTTGGTGGCGGCCCAGGCGCTACCGGAGGCGTCGTGGCGGTGGGACCGGTATCGCCGCAGCCGGCGCTGAGAAGAAGCGCTGCGGCCGAGAACACGATTTCTCACGCTACTTCCCTTTGGCCCCTTGCTCCGCGAGAAAAAGCCAGGTCTCGACGACGGTATCGGGATTCAGTGACACGCTGTCGATACCTTCGTCTAGGAGCCACTTCGCGAAATCTGGATAGTCCGAAGGTCCCTGCCCGCATATCCCAATGTACTTCTCGGCTTTATGGCAAGCCCGAATCGCGTCATGGACCATCTTTTTGACGGCGTCGTTCTGCTCGTCGAAGGTCGCGGCGACGAGCGCGGAGTCGCGGTCGACGGCCAAGGTGAACTGGGTGAGATCGTTCGAGCCGATCGAGAAGCCGTCGAAATATTCGAGAAACTCGTCGGCGAGGATGACGTTGGACGGGATCTCGCACATCATGATCAGCCTAAGGTCGTTCTTTCCGCGCTCGAGGCCGTTTGCGCGCAGCGCCTCGATGACGGCTCGAGCCTCGTCGAGGGTGCGCACGAAGGGGATCATGACTTCGACGTTGTCGAGCCCCATCTCTTCCCGCACGCGCTTCACGGCTTGGCACTCGAGCGCGAAGCAAGCAGAGAACTCTTTCGAGAAGTAGCGAGACGCGCCGCGAAAGCCGAGCATCGGGTTCTCTTCGTTGGGCTCGTAGCGCGCGCCCCCGAGAAGGTGAGCATATTCGTTGGATTTGAAGTCCGACAAGCGGACGATGACTTTCTTTGGATGAAAGGCCGCGCCGAGCATCGAGATCCCCTCGGTAAGCTTGTCCACGTAAAAGCTCACCGGGTCCAGGTATCCGCGTATGCGCTCGCACACTTTCTTCTGCAAGTCCGCGGGCAGCTTGTCGAGCTCGAGAAGTGCGCGTGGATGAACGCCGATCATATTGTTGATGACGAACTCGAGCCGCGCGAGTCCGACGCCGGCGTTCGGAAGCGAGGCGAAGTGAAAAGCTCTTTCCGGGTTGCCCACGTTCATCGTCACGTCGAGCGGGACCTCCGGCATCGCGTCGAGAGCCACGCGGTCGACGTCGAACTCGAGCGCGCCGTCATAGATGAATCCCGTATCGCCCTCGGCACAGCTCACCGTCACGGCTTGACCCGTATGCAACAGATTCGTAGCCTCAAGGCTGCCGACGATCGCCGGGACACCGAGCTCCCGCGCGATGATGGCCGCGTGGCAGGTACGCCCGCCACGATTGGTCACGATGGCGACGGCGCGTTTCATGACGGGCTCCCAGTCCGGATCGGTCATATCCGTCACGAGCACTTCGCCCGGCACTAGCGTGTCCATGTTGTCGACATCCGCGATCAGGCTCACTTTTCCCGAAGCAATCTTTTGCCCCACCGCACGGCCGTCGAGAAGGACCTTGCTCCGAGTTTTCAGCCGATAGCGCTCGAGCACTTGGCCGTTGCGGCGGCTCTTCACCGTTTCCGGACGCGCCTGCACGATGTAGATTTGCCCATCGACGCCGTCCTTCGCCCACTCGATATCCATGGGACGGCCGTAATGTTTCTCGATGAGGAGCGACTGGCGGCCTAACTCCTCGAGCTCGTCATCGGTAAGGATGAACCCCGCGCGCTCCTCTTCCGAGGTCTCGACGGAGCGGATTTTCTCCTCGACTTCGTCGCCGTCGGCATAGATCATCTTTGTTGCTTTCTCACCGAGCAAGCGTGAGAGAACGGCCGGCCGGCCCGCTTCGAGATTCGGCTTGTACACATAGAACTCGTCGGGGTTGACGGCTCCCTGAACGACGGCTTCACCGAGGCCGTAGCTTCCCGTGATAAAAACCACATTGTCGAAACCGGATTCTGTGTCGAGCGTGAAGGCGACCCCGCTCGACGCGAGATCGCTCCGCACCATGCGCTGCACACCCGCCGAGATCCCGACCTCGCGATGCGCGAATCCCTGATGCACCCGATAAGCGATCGCGCGGTCGTTGTACAGCGAGGCAAAGACTTTCTTGATCGCCACGAGAACGTTGTCGAGACCTTCGACGTTCAGAAAGCTTTCCTGCTGGCCCGCGAAAGACGCCTCGGGCATGTCCTCCGCCGTGGCGGAAGAGCGCACGGCGAAGGCATTTCCCTCGTCGAGCGCTTCGAAGGCTTCGCGGATAGCGGACGTAACCGCATCGGGGAGGGGCAGTTCTTCGATCGCGCTCCGAATCTCCCGGCCCACACGCACGAGCGCGTGGACGTCCTCGACATCGAGCTTTTCGAGCGTATCGTGGATACGCCCGTCGAGCCCGGCTCCCTTCAAGAACAAATGGAAGGCGTCCGTCGTGGTTGCGAAGCCTCCGGGGACCCGGACGCCGAGCTCGGTGAGGTGGCGGATCATCTCGCCGAGAGACGCGTTCTTGCCTCCGACGAGGCCGACATCCGACATCCCGGTTTCTTTGAGTGGTTTGACGTAAGATAGTTTCGACATGCGCACCATGTTCTACGTTTCCGACCGTACGGCCATTACCTCCGAGACCATCGGCCACAGCCTCCTCGCTCAGTTCGAGACTGCGCCCGACTACCGGGAAGTTACCATACCCTACGTCGATACTCCCGAAAAGGGGGCGGAGGTCGTGGCCCAGGTCAACGCGGCCGCCGAGGCCGATGGCGAAATGCCCTTCGTCTTCAGCACGCTCGCGGACCCCGTGACCCGCAACCAAATCCACGCATCCCAAGGCCTGATCCTCGATCTTTTCGAAGGCTTCTTGGGCCAGCTCGAGCAAGCGCTCGGCGCGAAGGCTGTCGTCAAACGAACGCGCTCGCACCGCATCAGCAATTTGTCTTCCTACGAGGCGCGCATCGCGGCGATCGATTACAGCTTGCAGCACGACGACGGCGCACGCATCAAGGATTACGACAAAGCGGACATCATTATGTTGGGGGTGTCCCGCGTCGGAAAGACGCCGTCGTGCCTCTACCTCGCGATGCATTTCGGCATCCGCGCCGCCAACTACCCGATTACCGAGGAGGACCTTTCTACGTCACAGCTTCCGGTGCCCGTCGCGCCGTTTCGCGACCGGTTGCACGGTTTAACGATCGATCCGAAGCGCCTCGCCAGCATCCGCGAGGAGCGGCGCCGCGGGAGCCGCTATGCGTCCATCGAGCAGTGCCGCTCCGAGGTGCGACAGGTGGAGGCGCTCTTCAAGTCCTTCAATATCCCGTTCATCAACACAACCAGTACATCGGTCGAGGAGATCTCCACGCGCGTCGTGCAGACGCGGGGCCTCGAGCGTCACACCACCGTCTAAGGGCCCGAGCACGATCCCCAACACCTAGTGGTCGTGAGCTCGTAGAACTCCCGCACTATGGAAACATAACCAACGCGCTTGCCGATCAACTCCGTCTGGACGGAGCTCTTGCGAGTCGGATGTGGCGATGCCTTGAACCGCCGTGCCCAAACCCATAGAATCGCCCGAGAGTAGATAGGAATATGCCTCTCGAGCCCGGCGCCAAGCTTGGCGCTTACGAAGTTCTCTCGCTCATCGGAGTCGGGGGCATGGGAGAAGTCTACCGCGCGCGCGACACCAAGCTCCGGCGGGACGTAGCGATCAAAGTCTTGCCCGAAGACTTATGAAAGCGCCCATAGCCATTTCTCCGGATGGAAGTCTTTTGGCCTACGCCGCCGAGGACGCCGAGGGGTCCGGCGTCTTTCTTCGGTCGCTCGATAGCTTCGAGACGAGAAAACTTTCGGGAACCGAAGGTGCGGACGCGCCTTTCTTTTCCCCGGATGGCGAGTGGGTCGGGTTCTTCGCCGCAGGAAAGCTCCAGGAAGTGTCCGTGGAGCGCGGCGCGCCCCTCTCCATCGCGCAAGCTCCGACCGGCATAGGCGCGAGCTGGGCGGCCGATGACACGATCGTTTTCGCTCCAGCCTTCGGTGCCGGTCTTTTTCGGGTCTCGGCCGACGGAGGCGTGGCCGAGCAACTCACACAGCCCGATTTCGCCGAAGCTGGCTACGCCCACACTTGGCCGGACCATCTACCCGGCGAACAGAAGCTATTGTTCAACGTGGGCGGAAAGGGCGCTGCAGTCCTGAATCTGGAGACGAGAGATTGGCACATCGTTCAGCAGGATAGCCACGGAGCACGATAGCTTTCCACGGGCCACATCATCTATTCGAGCTCAACGATAGGAGGAGGCCTCCTCGCAGCACCGTTCGATGGCAAGAGTCCAGCGGTTACCGGTCCGACGGTTTCCGTGATCGACGCTGTTCGCTACCTCTCCGAATGGGCGTGGCCCTACGCAGCGGTATCGCAAACGGGAACGTTGGTCTATGTGAGCGAACCTGCCGAGCCAGCAACGCTCGCTTGAATGGATCGTGAAGGAACGATGACACCCATCGGAAGCGACGTCCGTCTGACGGCGCCTTTCACCGGACGGCGAGAAGGTCCTGTTTACCGACGACGGCGGGTCTATCTGGGTTCGCGACATTCGTCGGGGAACGATCGACGTTCTCGTCAGCGCCGCCACGCTCGGGGGTAGTGGTGCATGGGGAGCTGTCTGGAACCCGGATGGCCGCCGGATCACCTTCTCGTCCAATTGCGCCGGACGCTGGGACCTCTACGAGATTTCGGCATCGGGCCGCGGCGATCCGGAAGCCCTCCCCGTCGGCAAGCACGACCGATACTCTAAATCTTGGTCGTCGGACGGGCGGTTCCTCGCCTACGTAGAAGCTCATCCCATCACAGGTTTTGATCTCCGGGTGCTGCCAGTTGGCGAAGAGCCTGTCCCGGTTCTGGCCACGGAATTCAATGAGGACGCTCCAGCGTTTTCTCCAAACGGTCGCTACATCGCTTACGTCTCCAATCAATCGGGCCGGTACCAGGTCTACGTGGTGTCTTATCCGGAAGGAGAGGTTTTTCGCATCTCCACCGATGGTGGAGATGAGCCCGTCTGATCCCGCGACGGACGGGAGCTCTTCTTTCGTCACGGAATCAGGTTTCTTTCTGTCGCGATTACAGACGACCCCGAGTTTCAGACATCAACTTCCACCAAGCTCCACGAGCAGCCCTTCGACCGAAGCGGTTACGGGTTTGGTAGTTACTATGATGTCTCGCTCGATGGCGAGCGCTTTGCGGTGGTGGCCGACCGATCGACGACGGAGTTCAAGGTCGTCTTCAACTGGTTCCAAGAGCTGGAGCGCCTCGCACCTACGAAATAGGGTGGCGCAACCGGCGAATCGGACCTCTCGCGCCATATTTGGCAATCGTAATTATGGTATAATTATGGTAACAGATGCTTCACTTTGAATGGGATGAACGCAAGAGTGCTGCGAACAAGAAGAAACACGGCGTTTCCTTCGAAGAAGCGCAATCCGTGTTCTTCGACGAAGGCGCCATCGAGTACGACGATCCGGAGCACTCTGATGACGAAGACCGTTTCATCCTGGTCGGAAAAAGCTATCTGTTGCGTGTCCTCGTCGTCTGCCATTGCTTCAGGCTGTCCGCATCGGTGATTCGAATCATATTTACACGGAAGGCGACCCGTCGCGAGCGCCCTGCACGCAGAGAAAGGTGAAAGATGAAGAAGGAATACGATTTCTCGAAGCTCAAAGGGCGGAAGAACCCGTACGCGAAACGGCTAAAAAAGCAGATTACGATACGTGTCGGTGTCGACGTGCTCGAGTACTTCAAAGAGCTCGCAGACGAAACCGGGATCCCTTATCAGAATCTGATCAATCTCTATCTTCGAGATTGCGTCATCTCCAAAAAGCGTCCGTCTTTGAAATGGGCGTCGTAGACTTTCTCATTGGTGAGCTGGCGCGTCGGAAGTTCGTCGAGACCAACTATTCGGAGCCGCCCACGGCTTTCAAAACGCGGGCGATGACGCCGTCCACGTCAGCGCCTTCGACCCAGCGCGAGACGACCACGAGGTCGTGTTCCGGGTCGACCCAAATCGTGCTCGTCGAGCCGGCGCCCAGCGCGAAGAAGCTCGACTCGGGCGCGCTCGGGAAACGCTCGCGGCCCGTGTTGAGCACCACATGAAGCCGTAATTCGGCTGTATGGCGACGGGCGTCGTCGCGCGCGCGACCCAATCGTCCAGCAAGATCTGTCGACCCTTCCACCGTCCGTTGCGCAAGAAGAGATAGCCGAAGCGCTCATGATCGCGCGTGCTGATGAACAGGCCGCCGCCCCAATGCCCGCCGCCACTCACCGATTGCACCCGCCGTCCCTCTAGATCGACGAAGGACGTGTCGTACCCATTCCAGCTCCACGAATCCGACGCGCCAATTGGATCCATGATCTCTTCTTTCAAGATCCGCGGTAAAGGCTTCTTCCATAGGTGCAGCAAGCTCAGCGCCAGCAAGTTCACACGGACGTCGTTGTACTCCCAGAACATCCCGGGACGCTGCAGCGTCCGGTCGATGCCGCGGCGCCGGTCCGCGGTGTCGGGTTTTCCGAATAGGGTCCCTTCCCACTCCGTCGTTTGCTGCAATAAATGCCGCCACGTGATGTCACGATTCTGCGGCGAGTCGAAAAGATCGCCCGCCACGTCGAGCCCAACACGCCGATCGAGGTCGGGCAAGAGACCCTCACGCTCCGCGAGTGCCGCCACCGTCGAAAGGTAGCTCTTCGTCACGCTGAACGTCATGTCCGCTCGGCGTGTGTCGCCCATTCCGCGACGATATAGCCGCGATAGACCACGATGCCATTGACACCGCCGCGCTCCTTGGTCGGGCCGACAATGTCCTGATCGGCTTTTCCTTCGAAGCGTTCGCGAAAATAGGCGCCCGGGTCCTGTGGCATGGACGTCTCGTGAGCCTCAGCGTGCGCGATCGCCTCGCGCAACGCCGCCCCGTCGAGTCCCATCGACTCGGGCGTGCGCTTTTTCCACGTGTCGCCCGCTCCGGGTAATAAACATCACTCCCCTGCCCCGCCGCGAGAAACGGCAGCAACAGAATCAGCAGATAGCGCATGCGCTCTCCTTCAGCCGAGCAGCATCTCGAGCTTTTGAACGGCCGCTTCACCCGTAAGATAGACGTCTTTCAAACATCGATCGCGTCCGTCCTTCGCACGGATCCGATCGCCGAGGCTGCTCGTGTCGTCCTCCGCGAAGAACGCGCTCATATGCGTGCGCGCCGTCCGATAAGACTCGACGCATCTATAGAAAGTCTCCACCGCGTATAGCGGTTCGCTCGGCAGGACTTGCGGCAAACGCTTTTGCTCGGCGTCGTAGCATTTCGCCGCGACGGGCTCACCTTCCGAGCGACTTTTCGGATCTGACGAGTCGATGAGCTGTCGAATCTCGGGAATGAGCTCCGTCGCGAGCTCGCGAGCGGCTCGCATCCTCGCGCGACCACGCGAGCGCGCGACTAGCCAAGCGACGAGGCCGCCGAGCGCAAGCACCACGCGCAGCGTCGAGAACATGACCGACTACGCTTCTGCCCGTCGCATGAAACGGCGCCCCACGAGAACGAGGGCGACACCGATCACGAGGGCGAGGCCGATGCTCGGATAGTGCTGCTGCAACGTCTCCATCGCTTGGTCCCCGAGCCGCACGGCGAGATAGGCTTCCGCGGTGAAACGGACGAAGCGGCCCACGAAGACAGCCGCCAGGAAGCGGCGCCAGTCCATGCGCACCATGCCAGCGACAAGAATAAAAAGCTTGGTGGGGAAAGGCGGCGGGCCCAGCATCGCCACCATCACCGCGAGCATGTCGTTGCGGTGTACCTTCTCCGTCACCCATTCCTGCTTCTCTTTCGAAAAGCGGGCGAGCATGGCGTCGCCACCGACGCGCGCGATGCGGTAGAGGACCCAGCACCCCATGGTCGATCCAATCGCCGCGAGCAGGGCGCTGAGAATGAACATGGACGGACGCTGCCAGGACAACAGCATGACCACGAGGTCGACGCCGCCCGGAAGCGGCACACCCGCAGAGTCCATGAACGCAATCAAGAACAGTCCGGGCAGGCCAAATGCTAAAAGATATTGTTGGAGAGTCTCCACCTTGCGCCTCTACCGTACCACCTCGGCGCTCACCCCGCGAGAGTGTCGCGAAACCCCGGCTGCAATCGTGCCTTCGTCTGCTGCTCGAAGGCAAAAGCGAGGCGCAACAGCGTCGGCTCGCGCCACGCAACACTGAAGAAAGAAATCCCGACAGGAAGACCGCGCACGTTACCTGCCGGAACCGTTACGTTCGCGTAACCGGCGACGGCGGCCGCCGAGGAGCTGCCGCCGGAATAGTGGTCGCCGTTGACGAGGTCGGTCGTCCAAGCAGGACCGCCCATGGGCGCGACGATGGCGTCGAGCCGATGCGACGTGCAAACGTGGTCGATGCCTTCCGCACGCGTCAAGCGATGATTGAGCGCGAGCGCGTCACTATAGGCTTTATCGCTCAGCGGGCCTTTCTCCTGAGCCTGATGAAAAATCTCTTGGCCGAAATACGGTATCTCACGGTCTCGGTGACGTTCATTGAACGCGATGATCTCGGCGAGGCTCTTCACGGGGGCGTTGTCGCCGAGCGCGGCCAAGTATTGATTCAAATCGGCCTTGAACTCGTACAAGAGCACGGTCATCTCAGAGTCGCCAAATTCAGAGTCCGGGGGAAGCTCCACCGGGTCGATGAGCTCTGCGCCGGCCGACCGCATCGCTGCAAGCGCCTCGTCCATGACGGCGTCGACCTCCGGGTGAAAGCCAAAATATTGCCGCGCGACGCCGATGCGCGCGCCCCGGAGTCCATCGGCGTCGAGAAACGCCGTGTAGTCGGCACGCGTGTGGCCATTACTCGCACGCGTCGCGGCGTCTCGAGCATCGATGCCCGTGATCGCCCCGAGCAAGATTGCACCATCGGTAACGGTCCGGGTCATAGGTCCGGCCGTGTCTTGGCTATGCGCGACCGGGATGATCCCCGTGCGACTCACGAGACCAACGGTCGGCTTGATGCCAACCAGACCGCACGCGTTCGAAGGACAAACGACGGAGCCATCCGTTTCCGTCCCAATCGAGACAGCGCCGAGATTGGCCGACGTTGCGGTGCCGGAGCCGGCGCTCGAGCCGCACGGATTGCGATCCAAAACGTAAGGGTTCTTACACTGGCCGCCTCGCCCACTCCAACCGCTCGACGAGTGCGTGGAGCGGAAGTTGGCCCACTCGCTCAAGTTGGCCTTCGCGAGCAGGATGGCGCTCGCCGCGCGCAGCTTTTCAGCAACCCCCGAGTCGGACGACGGGATGGATCCCTCGAGCGCGTAGGAGCCAGCAGTCGTTGTCATGCGGTCCGCCGTATCGATGTTGTCTTTCAGTAGGACGGGGATCCCTGAAGCGCGCCGCGCGGACCGTTCTCCCGCCGCTCGCGGTCGAGCTTGTCGGCCAAGGACAGCGCATCGGGATTCGTCTCGATGATGGAGCGGAGGGTCGGCCCTTGCGGGTCCACCGCGTCGATGCGGGCGAGATAGAGCTCGGTGATGGAGCGTGCCGTGAGGCGCCCCGACGCCATACCTGCTGGAGCTCGGGAATCGTCACTTCATCCAGCTCGAAAGCTTGTGCGCTCGCGGTCGCGGTTGCAGCCGCGACACTCGCACCGATGGCCATTCCACTACCCAAGAATCCTCGTCGTGTCACTTTCGATACGGTCATGCTAGAGCCCTCCTAAAACGTCCACATGTTAGGCCAAAGTGGGCCAGCGGTTTACATAAGTTCGTTCGCGAGGTAGACTTAGGAAACTTGTTTCGGAATGGGCTCGGAAGAGCGAGTTAAATTTGCGCGCTGATTCAAGGAGAAATCTGGAGAGCCAAGCTTTCTGAAAGACGAACTTATCGTACGGGTTCACATCGAGCGATGTGCTCCTGCCGCGCGAGCACATCAGGAAAACATAGCCTCCCGTACTTCATTACGAAACCAAACAGGAGTTGATCATGTCACTGTGCCACCGCTCGCCGCTGCCCTCGCTGCCCTCGCTGCCCTCGATGACGCAAACCGTGGGGCTCGTCTTTCTCGTCGGAGCGGCGCTCTTCGCCAACTCGGCCGTCGGCCAGGAATATCAGGACTTTAGTCGGTTCGGGACGAGCAATGCGGTCTTCAAGCCGGGCCCGCAAGACGGAGACGAGCTCAAGCGCATGTTTAGTGAGAACCGCGCGGACTATGAGAAAGTTCTCAACGACGCGAATTGGCCCGGAGACCACGACGACCTCTTCAATGCCGTCGAGAGCGGAAGCTTCAGCGAAGCCCAATATCCCGTCGGTCATACATTCGAGTGGATGGCTGTGCGCAAGCGCGGCATCGTGCAGCCGACTGGCCGGCTTCGCTGGGCCGGAAGCGATCCATTCGAAGCTTTCGAGATTCGCTTCGAGTCGAGAGGGCAGGAGCATCGTTTCCTGATCCCGAAAGCTTGCGGCAACTTAGCGCTCATCGACATGAGGACCATCGGACCGCCGCCGATTACCGGCCTCGAGGGGCCCCGAGTCAACATTCAAAGCCCCAATAGCTGCACAGGCGCGAGCGTCACCGTGGACGTATCCGTGCCGGGCGGTATGCCTGAAGGCGGAAGCCTCGAGCTCACGCTGACGCGTCCGAGCGGCCAGCGCGAGACCTTGAGCGCGAGCCGTGCAGGCGGCAGCTACCGCTGGGAAGGCAAGCTCGACGACGCGGGCGCCTATACGTTCAGCGCTACCGTGTCGCGCGGTTCTGAAAGGACGCGCACGACGACGGATCGGTTGAATCTCGAGCCGTGTCAGCCGACATGTAACTTGCAGCTCTCGCCGCCGCCGATGGATCCGACACCCAAGGCCGGACGCGCGAGCTTTGGTATCGACATGTGCTCGAGCGCGGCGCGCGTCGGCTCGTTGACAAGCAAGACCGTCAAGAGTTTCCACACGCCTCTCGACGGCTCCGAGCAGCTCATCGACACGATGTCGCTCGACGCCGAGTGCAGCTCCAGCTTCCTGATGCCCGAATATGGCCGCTACCGGCTCGAAGGCGAAGTCGTCGACGATCGCGGGATGAACGCGACCTGCCAGGCGGATTACAACTTCGGCAAACCCGAAGCGAAGATCGACCCGTTCGTCACGCTCTCGTTTGGTAAGGAGCGCCGCTTGCGTACCGGTATCGCAGAGCTTCACGAGGATCTCCCAGCGGATCACCCAGACGGCCGCTGTGCGGCTCTTTTCGGCGGCACCCTCGGGCTTGCTTATCCTTTCGCCAACGGAGGCGCCCAGGTCTTCGGACAAGGCGGTGTGGCGATCAACGTGCGCGACACGGAGAACACCAGCGTCTTCGCCGATGTCGGCATCGATAAGCTCTTCGCGCGCGGCTTCATCGGTACGGGCGTCGGGATCTGGGACATCACCCATAGTGACACGGTCGACGGCAGCCTCTTCGTCCACGGCGGTTTGAACTTGAACGAAAAAGCCCAGTTCTACATCGAAGGCCGCTTGTTCACATCGATGTTCGATATGATCGGCAACAACTATCTCTTTGTGGGCGGTATTCGCTACTTCTTCAAACGCTAGCGCTTCGAGCTCAGCACCGATAGGGGGACCCTGACGGGTTTCCCTTTTTTTTTTGGCATCACGACATCTCGATCGTGCGGTTTTACCTACGCGACGCCAACGCCGCCAATGCCAATAGCACATATAAACATCATTTAATCAACAACGTACAGCTATCGACGATGGGCGTATCGATGGCATGACTCTTGCGCCAAAGGTCGGACATGAGTACTCCAGCTACGCTCGAAACAGCACACTAGCGGTACGTAGCGGGAGAAATCATCTTTCACGAACACGAACCGACCGACGCCGACGCCGTCCGTGAGCTTTATCTCGCTCATTGGCGTTACAACCGCGCCGACCCGCACTTCCAAAGTCTTCTCGCCAAAGTGCCCATCTACGTACAATGGGACGATCACGAAGTGATCAACGATTTCGGCGCCGCTTGGCCCACGTTGACGGCGGCTGTCGAGCGGGAAGGCTAGTCTGTTCTCGTCCGGGAAGGCCGCAAGGCCCTTTTCGATTTTCATCCGCTGAAGCGGCCAGACGAAGGCCCCCCGCGAATCTATCGCGCTTTTCGATGGGGCCAGCTGGCAGAGCTTTTCCTTCTCGACGCCCGCTCCTATCGAAGCTCGAACGTTCTCACGGATAGTCCCGACAACGACAAGACGCTCCTGGGCCGGGAGCAGCTCGCCTGGTTGAAGTCAGGGCTGGCACGCTCGGACGCAACGTGGAAGATCGTGAGCACGGATGTTCCCTTGTCGATCCCAACCGGCTCGCGCGCGCACGAATATGGAAGAGACGCCTGGGCGAACGGAACGGCCGCGGATTATTCGGCGCGCACAGGATTCGAGCGCGAGCTCAGGGAGCTCCTCGAATATCTCGACGCTGAATCTGTGACCAATGTCGTCTTCGTGGCCACCGACGTGCATTTCGCGACGAGCTTGCGCTACGAGGTCGACCTCGATGGCGACGGCGAGAAGCTCCTGTTCCACGAGCTCATCAATGGACCTTTGAGCGCTGTCCGCGTAGCCGCGCAGACCCCTGACCCGACGTTTCGACCGCGCGTCCTTTACGCGGAAGACGGGATCTTCAATTTCGGCTACGTCCGTATCGAGCTCGCGTCCGACGGCACGTCTCGCTTATATGCAGATATTCGCGACGAGACAGGTGCCGTGCGCGACGGCTCCGCGCTGGAGCTCGTGGCACAATGACCGAACATCCTGGTTGGAAGATGAGCGAAGAGAGTTTGCGCGGGTGGGTGCACGAACATCCATCATCTCTCGAGCCGCGCGAAGAGCTCGATCTCATGGAGCGGTCGGTCGAGCTGCTCACGAAGCAAGCGGGTCAGAGGCCCGTCGGGTATCGCGCGCCCGCCTATGACGTGCACGCCCACACATTCGACATTCTCAAAAGGCTAGGCTTCCTCTATGACAGCTCGCTCATGGCCGCTGACCGACCGTACGAAATCCTCGCGAAGGACGAGCCCAGTGGGCTCGTCGAGCTTCCCGTAGAGTGGATTCGAGACGATGCCACGCTCCTCGACCCGCGTAGCGACAACTTCACGACGCCGCGCAGGTGGCTTCAATCGCTCGTTGATGAGTCCGCGAGCTCGCCTACGACACACGACTGTCCATGACGCCAGCGATCGGCTGTTGGCGTTCTGCCGCGGAAGTGAGCACGTCTTTTGGGAAGATTCCGTCTCGATGCGCGACGAAAAACGTTTTCGAACACGGCACGTTCAAGGATACCGACAGCTTACCGATGTCTACCTCCTCGGCCTCGCCTGGAACACGATGGTTGGTTGGCGACCTTCGATGGAAGCATTCCGATCGCGTCTGTGACCGGCGCAAAATCGAGCCACCTGCGGCTGATTTTGGAACTCTCTAACTAGGCTCGAGAGCCTTCCGAATTGCCGCGACGGTGGCTTCGGTCCGGAAAACGATGATCTTTTTGCCGTTCTCGATCGTTTTTTCCGCCGGCGCCAGGCTGACACCGTTGATGGTGAACTTGCCCGCTTTGATGCGCTGTTCCATGCGCACGGAAGTCGGATCGGCGTTCATCATGATCGCCGAAATGTAATAGTCGTCGTGCAACCCCTCGAGCACTTCGTGAATTCCGAACTCGGTCTCTACGAACTCTTGCACATCGTCGTAATTGTAGTACTCGGGAATGAAAGTGATCCGCGTCGAGTCTGAACCCCACGCCGTGCTCAAAGTCTCGGCGACCTCTCGCATCGGCGTCTGGTTCCCGCCGCTATCACCGAGCAAGAAGATGTTGGTGAAACCTTGGGACTTCAAGCTCGTCGCCATGTCACGGAGTACGGCTTTGTACGTTTCGCGCGACAAATAAATCGTGCCCGGTGTGCGCACGCGCTCAGGGTTCCCGGGCTCGAGCGTCACGATGGGTGCTATCAACGCGTCCCCGAGATCGCGAGCAATCGACTCGCCCATCACTTGCAGCACGTAGTTATGCTTGCCCGTCGCGAGATAGGGGCCGTTCTGCTCGATGCCGCCAGTCAAGATGAGCGCGGTCGTCTTCCCTTCCTGGATCGCGTCGCGCACGTCCATCATCGTCAGCTCTTCGATCCAGACGCTGTCGAGCGCATCGATCGGCCGAGGCATGTTGGCCACATCGAGCCGTTCTTGGCTCATCGCTGGCGCAGCGATACACACCGCCACAACTATGAGCCGCGTCTTCAATGTAAATCTCTTGCTCCACATAGATCCTCCTGCGCGTTCGAAATCGCCCGCCATTGTACCTCCGTCTCGCCACCTCTCGCGCTGCGATAAGATCGCACCCAGGAGTATCCGATTTGGACCAGGACGGCGATCTCGACATTCTCTACACGAATGGTGACGCGTTCGATTACATCCCGTCACTTCCGCGCCCCTGGCACGGCGTCCAGTGGCTAGAGAATCTCGGCGGGCTCGAATTCACCTATCATCGCCTCGCTGCCTTCGATGGCGCCTATCTCACAGACCGAGGTTCCCATGACGAATAAGATTTTATGGATAGCTTCAGCTCTCCTTCTGGTTCGGCCCGATACCGGTCTTACCCAGACAGGCCCTCCGCCGACAGATATTTATCTCGTGGAAGTGACACCGAGCGAGTCGGGACTGCGCTACCAAACGTTGGTCATGGCCCGGGGCGGAAAGCTGTATCAAGCGACCCTCGAGAGCCAGTCGGGCGCGTGGCGTGAAATCGCTGATTGGACGGCGCAAAACATCCGAAACATCACGCGGCTCGCGGTCTCTCCTTCTGGGAAACGCCTCGCTTTTGTCGCGGATGCGAGCCTAAGGTAAGCGAGCGCGGCGCGCCTCGGCGCGGAAGAGCCAGCGCACGGAGCTCTCGCGTTCCCGCTCAGGAGCTTCGCAACTCTCGAGCCCTTCGACGGCTGCGCTGAGCTTCAAACGGTCGTCGAGAGCCCGGTACCCGCGCGCGTCGTCGTCGAAGATCGCACGCGCCCGGTCCGGCTCCCCGCGGCCAGCAGACTGTAAGCACGCCATAGACGCGAATCCGCACTCTTCTTCCAGTGAGCCTCCGCAAGGTCGTGCGCGCCACGGGCTTGCGCAAGCGCGCCGGCATAGTTCCACGCCTCCGCCTCCACGAACGCATACTCGGCCGATGACAGATCCTGCATGGACCAAGGCGAGGAAGATACGCCCTAGAGTGTTGTCCATGACGCCGTTCGAACGAACGTAGAGGCTTACCGCGAGCTCGACCTCTCCAAGATCGCGCTCGAGAGCGGCACGCGTCGAGAACGCCTGGTCTTCGCCCATCGGAGCGTCGTAAATATCGAAGATCGCCGTGGCGGCTTCCATGTCCGCCCACGCTCGCGACCACTCGCCCCGCTCGGCCGCTATCGAGCCGCGCTCGAGAAGCGCCGCGGCTTCACTCTTCCCGTCTTGCGCGCCTCGGGAAAGGGAAAGGGCTCTCTCCACCTCGTAGTCCGCCTCCTCGAAATGCCCTCGTTCTAGAAGATCGCGCGCTCGTTCCAGGTTCTCACTTGCGCGAGCGCTTGCCAGGCTTCGCCGCTCGGATTCCCATTGAAGCTCCTGAAAGGGCTCTACGAACCTGATCAAGTCTTGCCAGCGATATGCCGCCCCGCCGACGATCGCCGTCACGAGGTTCCACGGAAGCATCCTGCTCGGGGCTCTCGGAGTAGCGGGCAGTTGAGCGACGTCGAGCGGAACTTTGGGCGCCGGGGTCTTCTTCGCGTCGATGGTTTCCTCGCCCACAGAGAGCGCGCGCAACAGCTTTTGGCCTTCTAGAGCTCTCGCGATTTCCTGGGCGATCTCGTCTCCGTTTTGATACCTCTCCGCTCGGTCCTTCGCAATCATCCGCGCGACGAGCCCGTCGAGCTTACCAGGCAATAAGTCGACGCATTTGGAAGGCGGTCTTGCATCCTCGTGGAGCACTTGCTGCGAGATGGTCTCGAGCGTCTCTCCGAGGAAGGGAGGCGCACCCGTAAGAAGGTTGTAGAGAAGCGCTCCGAGAGAGAACAGGTCGCTTCTTCCATCGAGATCCTCACCGCGGAGCTGTTCGGGAGACATGAACAGAGGTGTGCCGAGAATCGTTTGCGTCGCCGTCAAATGAGCCGTCGGCACCTTGGCAATGCCGAAATCCGCAATCTTGGGAACGCCCACCGCCGTCAACAATATGTTTGCGGGCTTGATGTCGCGATGCACGACGCTCTGTGCATGGGCATAATCGAGAGTATGGGCGAGCGACCCAACGAGAGAGAGCGCCTCTTTTCATGGAATCCGTCCCGTTACGAGCCGGCGGTTCAGCGAGCCTCCCGTCAGGAGCTCCATGGCGATGACAGGTGTTCCGGTCTTCTCGTCGTGGAAGGCGTCATTAGTGACGACGATGTTTGGATGCGCGAGCATGCCCGCGATCTTGGCCTCGAGAAAGAAACGCTCGAGAAAGTTTTGGCGCTTTCGGGAGAGCCCTAGAGGGAGATCGACCGTCTTGAGGGCAATGTCTCGATCGAGTATCGGGTCGTGGGCCCGATAGACGATTCCCATCGTCCCGCGACCGAGCTCGCCGCGGATCTCATAGCGCCCGAAGGAGCGTATCTCCAAGGGTATAGACCTCGTTTGTGTTGTTGGAATATTAGTATTGTACCAGGTGAGAGGCTGCTCCCCTTTTGCTAAGATAGTCTCACCACTACAATTCACACATCGGAGGAGCTACATGTTCAATACTTGCGCCCGTTGCGGGAGCGCGGTCGATGGCGGCGAGAAGAGCGTGACGTGCTCTAAATGCGGGGCACACGGCCCAATCCCGCGTGGACCACACCTTTTTCGGAGGCGAACGTCCCAACGCTCGAGTCGACGAGCTCGAGTGGGGAGCCTTTCTCCGAGAACAAGAAATACGCCATCGTGATCTTGAATGGAGAAGACCCCGGACGGGTCGTCCTGACCGAGAAGCCTCGTGTCGTGATCGGCCGCTCGGACTGCGACATCGTCATCAACAACGGTGAGCTCTCCACACAGCACGTGCTCCTCGCCATTAACGGAACGAGCGCTAGGCTCGAGGATCTCGACAGCACCAACGGCACCTACGTGGACGAAAAGCCCATCGAGACACACGAGCTCACTGATAAATCCGAGTTCCGAATCGGTTCTCACGAGCTTTTGTTCGTGATGCGCGACCAAGATAATTAGGAGAAAGCCATGGATAGATTTCTGCTGGGCCTCTTCGCCGTCCTGCTCATCGTAACCGCGGTTTTGGCAGCAGCCTTCGTTCTCTACTACCAGCCGCAAACGAGGGAGCTCGAGGACGCGCGGCAGGATGCGAGTCGCCTAGCCCAGCAACGCGCGGACTTAGCCCAGCAACGCGCGGCCCTAAACGGCCGCGTTTCGGACCTCGAGCACTTGCTCGACGAGATTCGAGCTGAAAGCGAAGAGCTCGAAGCCAAGGTGCAGGCCAAAGAAGCGATCCTCGCCGAGCTTCAGTCAACCCAGGACGAGCTCGAGCAGGAAATTGCCGACGGTCAGATTCAAGTCCAAAGGCTGCGGGGTCAGCTGCGCGTCCACATGGTGGACGAGATTCTCTTCGACTCGGGCGAAGTGACCCTCAAGCCCGAAGGCCAGACGGTGCTGAAGAAAGTCGCCTCCGTCCTCGCGAACGCGAACCGCACGATTCAAGTCAAGGGACATACCGACAACGTTCCCATCCAAGGCCGTCTCGCCGAGCGTTTCCCAACGAACTGGGAGCTTTCGGCAACGCGCGCCGTCAACGTCGTCCGCTTCCTTCATGAAGAAGCAGGTTTGGATCCAACAACGCTGTCGGCCACGGGGCTCTCGGAGTACCGTCCGAGCGAGAGCAACGACACCGACTCCGGTCGCCAGAAAAACCGCCGCATCGAGATTCTACTCGTGCCGCCCTACGAGCCCTACCCCGAAGAGAACTAGCAGCTCTCATTCTCGCGGTAGCTGGTCCACGAGACGCGAGCACGTCTCGGAGGACGCAAACCAAGCGACGGCCGTCGTGGCAAAACCGCTCGGGAGCGTCGCGCCGTGTCTCAGCTGATGTCGGTGATAACCCAGCGCCCGATAGGGCTCAGGTTCCGAGACGCGTCGACGATATTGAACTTTTGCAGCGTGAACGTATGGGTCTTTTCGTCGGTCGACCCGTCGTTGACCCGCAGCGTCAGCTCCTTCTCTGAGACTTCGCCCACGAACTTCGCACTGACGTTGACATTCACAGAGAGGCCGGCGGCCGAACGCAGGCGACTGATCTCTTTACCCAAATCGATCGCAATGCGGTCTTTCTCTTCCTGCTTGACAAGCCTCTCTTCCCATTGCTTCTGGAATTCCGCCATCTCTCCCGCGAACTCGTAATCCGGCTCGTCCTTTCGCTTGGCCTCGTACTCGTCGTAGGCGCGCCTGTGCTCTTGCACGAAAGTATTGATTTGCACGGTCATCCGCCTGCGCTCAAGCGAGAGCGCGGACATCCTGTCGTCGAGCTCCGGGAGCGCGAAACGCTCAGTCGACATCGGACCGGCCTCGACGATCTCCCAAGATACGACCTCTCCCAGAAACTCAACCACTGAGACAGCTCTAGTGGCAGGTTCGTTCCCGCTTTGTATGGCGGCCAGGAACGCATTAACGACCTCGTCTTCACCACCCGAGCAAGACACGCCCAAGAGGATGACCAGGAGCCCTGCACGTGTTTTTTGCCTGAGCATCATTCTCCTCCTCGTTTGGCAGGTCGTTGCCCGAACCTTCGAAGCCGCCCGTTAAGGTCAGTGGGTCGATGGGCTGCGCTGTTCGTCTTCAGAAGCTACGGTGTCGGAGACCGTGGACGCCGGGACGAAGTACGGGGTCGACCGCCGCGCCAATCGTATCCCTACGCTCGCCCCGACGCAAGCGCTGCTGCCCGACCTGGGCTCAGGTGCTCCGTCACGCCCAGACGACGAGCGCATAACCGATATACAACGCGTAGCACGCGAGGATCAAGCCCAGAAACATGCGCGGGCCGCGTCCGGGATATTGCTTGAAAAGCACGACGGCGCCAACGACGACCACAATCATATCGATCGTAGAAACGATACTGCCATAGTGGCGGGGGGCCCAGTAAGAGACAGGACTTTGAAAGCGCCAATCCGAGAATGGAAAAAATGCTGATGCGCGTCTTCGCGATGAAGCGCGAGGTCGCAAACGGTGTGGAGCATCATGCTGAGGAAGAGTACCGCGGCGTGTGGGCGAGCGAGCTGGCGCGCCACGAGCACCCCGAGTGCTAAAAGCGGCAAGGAGTTGAAGACATCGAAGAAAGCTTGCCAGCCGGAATCGTAGTAGGCCTCGGACCGAATGACACGTTCCGGTGTTTTCAGCCAACTCTTCTCGTAGGCGTAGAATACGAACATCGGCAAGTCCGGCAATAGGGCGCCGAACGCGACCGGCGCGAAGAGCGACCGACGGTCGCGTCTTCCTAAAATGAGCAGGTTGACTATGGCGTGGCCGGGCGTATTCACGATCCTCTCCGCGCGAGCTCGGCATAAGCGTAGATGAGCGCGAGCCCTCGATAAGGACGCCAGCGCTCCGCGAAGAGACGCATCTCCTCTTCTTTCGCCGCGCCTTCATGCCCGAGCATCTCTCGCGCCAAATACTTCACGACACCGAGATCCCCGCCAGGGAAGATATCCTCGCGCGCGCCCCCGCGAAGAAGTGCGAACTCCGCGGTCCATCGTCCCACGCCTTTGAACGACATCAGAAACTCGACGGCCGTCTCGTCGTCCATGGTGCCAATCGCTTCATCGGCGATCTCTTCCGCCTCGAACGCTCTCGCCAGCCCGATGAGCGTCGAGGCTTTAGCACGGCTCAAACGAAAGCCACGAAGCTCCGTCTCGGAGAGAGCGGCAAAACGACGGGTCGTGGGGAAGGCAAAATAGCGCGCGCCGTCGATGCAAGCCCTTCGCCCGTAGTGCTGCACGAGCTCACAGAGGATATCGTGCGCAAACGTCAAGTTGATTTGCTGAGATAGCACGATCTGTATCAAAGTGTCCCAAAGCTGCAAACGCCCTGCGACACGCAAGCCAAAGTGTTCGCGGATAATAGGCCCGAGCAACGGGTCGTCCCGGAAGCGCAGGTAGAAAGGTCGAACGTCCGTCGAGGTGCCGAGGACACGCTCGAGCACCTCGGCCGCTGCGATCCGAGCTTCTCGAGATCGCGCGGTATCGCCGTGGAGCGTTAGCCGAAGCGTGGCTCGTGACGGGGATCCCTCTTGGCGGACTTCTAGAAGGAGCGGCTTCCGCTTCACGAAGACGAGCCGGCGAAACACGCCGTCTTCGAATCGGTCGACACGCTCGGGAAAGCGTGCTAGACGCGCGGCCGTGCGAGCGAGCGAGTAGGGCCGGCGAGGGATCACTTTGTACCGCACCGCCATAGCGGAGGAGCTTATCTCAATTGAGAAGGAACTTTACCCCCGTTTCGTTCGTCTAACATAGAAAGAGACAGAAAAAGAAAAGGTAGGAAGAATGTACGCACACAATATGTTCGCCAAACGAAGGCGCGGGGGTTGGGCCGAGAGGCAGCGCTATTACCGGCGCCTCACCGAGCAAACGTGCACCAAAGCGGGCGAGACAAACAAGAATCAGAAAGCCAGCGCCGATAAAGGCACCGACTAATTTCTTTCGTTTCTCTCCGGACACAGGGGGGCTTCAGGACCCCCTTTTTTTGTTTAGAATCGACGAATGAAGGACCTTCTTTCTGATGCACTCAAGCGCTCCGTGGACTATTTGAGCGGCCTTTCCTTTCGCCCGGTCGAGCCCAGACCCGACGCGATCGCAAAGTTGGAGGCTTTTTCGGGCGCGCTACCGGACGCGCCTACGGCTCCCAAGGAAGTGTTGCGACGACTCGACGAATGGGGATCGCCCGCCACGATCGCGAATGCCGGCCCTCGATATTTTGGATTCGTGACCGGCGGAGCACTTCCCGCGAGCTTGGCCGCAAATTGGCTCGCGGGCGCTTGGGATCAAAACGCGCATTTCGTCATCGGCTCACCTGTCGCGGCCGCGCTCGAGAACGCCGCGCTCGGATGGGTTCGTGAGATTTTGGATCTACCGAAGAGCTGGGGCGGCGGCTTCGTCACGGGGACAACCATGGGCAACTTTTCCGGCTTGGCCGCGGGGCGGCATGCGGTTCTCAAAAAAGATGGGTGGGACGTCGAGGCGCAGGGACTCTTCCGGGCTCCCGAAGTTCAGGTCATCGTAGGGGCCGAAGCCCATACGACTTTGTTGCAAGCGCTCGCACTCGTCGGATTCGGCCGAGAGCGCGTGATCAAAGTGCCCGTCGACGAACAAGGACGGATGCGGGCCGACAGGCTTCCAAAGTTGCGCTCGCCAAGCATCGTCTGCCTGCAAGCTGGGAACGTCAACACCGGAAGCTTCGACCCCATCGCGGAGATTGCGGCACACGCACGACACGCGGGCGCGTGGATCCATCTCGACGGTGCGTTCGGTCTGTGGGCAGCAGCCTCGCCTGACACGCACCACCTCACCGAGGGCATCGCCGATGTGGACTCCATCGCGACGGATCTTCACAAATGGCTCAACGTACCTTATGACAACGGGCTCGCACTTTATCGTGACCCCGAGGCCGCGCGCCAAGCACTCTCGATAACGGCGGCCTATTTGCCGAAAGGCGAAGAGCGCCAGCCTTGCGACTACACGCCCGAGTCCTCGCGGCGTGCTCGCGGCGTAGAGATCTGGGCGGCACTCTTATCTCTGGGCCGCTCGGGCCTGCGAGAGCTCATCGAGCGCCATTGCCGCTTCGCGCGCCGCTTCGCGGGCGGCCTCCACGGCGCGGGCTACGTGATCCTCAACGAAGTCGTGCTCAACCAAGTGCTCGTCTCCTTCGGAAGCGACGAGCAGACCGAGCGCGTCATCACCGCGGTTCAGGAAGAGGGTACGTGCTGGTGCAGCGGCACAACGTGGCGGGGCCGGGCCGCTATGCGTATCAGCGTCTCGTCTTGGGCCACGACCGAAGAGGACGTCGAAAGAAGCCTCGATGCCATCGTGCGCGTTGCGAAGGCAATCTAGGACGCGGGCTCTCGATGAGTACCTGATCCCGACGCGACTCGAGCTCGAGGTGCCCGAGGGCGTGAGCGAGTCAAACGTCTCTACCCGAACGCCGCCATCCTCAAGGCCAATGCCTTCGACACCAAAGGTCACCGTAAGGCGTTCCATCGGAGTGAATCGGTGGCGGACTGAGCGCTGGCACTAGGCCCTAATTCTGCTGCCTCCAGATTTCTCGAAGGAGGACGCCGTGCCGCGCTTTTTCCGGCCTCGCCACTTCGCCCTCGTTCTACTCCTTGCCACAGAAGCGGCTCCACAAACCAGGACCTAGTCACCGTGCCGTCGAAGCCGAAGAACAACTTGGCTGCGCTCAACGCGCAGACTTCTAGTTGACAATACTGGCTCGCTTCGTTAGCGTCGCTTGCTGCGACAGGATCAGAACTGAACTTTTTGCCTGGAGGGCCCGTGAAGCATACACGTAGCGATTTCCATCGAGCTCCCGCTCTTTGCATAGTCCTTTTGAGCCTCTTATCGAGCTCGGTGTCTTCTCAACCGGCAGTTATGACGGTCGAGGAGATCTTTGCCAGCGAAGAGGTCATCGAAGGACTGCGAGCTCCGCTCAGCAAGCTCTCGAAGAGCATGCTGATTGAGGTTTCCGGACGAGCAGAGCCTTGGCGTTTTCGCCTCCGATGTGAGGACGAACGATCTGACTTTTTCGCCCGAGCCGGAGAAGGAGACCCTCCTGGATATGGAGGTCAGTCTCTGGCACTGGCCGATCGGCCAAGGGTTTCGAACGACGGTCCCGAAGGATCTCTCTCTTTGGAAGAATTTCCTAGCGAGTGTCGACTTCTTCCATCATTTCAAGTTCTACAACATCAAGGGTAACTTCGAGAACGACGCGAACACGCGCTACCTAACCGAGACTGGCTTCAAAGGTTTGGCGCAGCTTCGGTCAGGGACGATCGCGGCGGTCAAAGGGCATCTCAACATCACTTGGGACGAACACGCCCTGGATTCGCAAGGGGAGAAATCTGAGTGGCGGATCTCAGAGATGAGCGTGGAGGAGTTGGGGCTCGTTGAAAGTGCGCGGCCGTTCTTCGTCGACGTGATTGGACAGGCTTTCGACAAGGAGGCCCGTGACCGCTTGCTCCGTGCGCCTTTTGACGACTTGATGATCGGCTTGGTACTCGGTATCGCGACGGGTGAGGTCGATCGAAGAACTTGCGGAGCGCCAAGCCCTTTTTCGTAATCAGCTCCGCCAGGGTCTTCCCTTCCACCAGCTCCATGGTGATGAAGTGAAACCCATCCGCCTCCTCGACGGAGTAGGAATTAATAATGTTAGGATGATTCAGCGCGGCGAGCGCTTTGGCCTCGCGTTTGAACCGAGCCCGTCGCCGTGAGATTTCCAAACCGCTGCGCTCGAGCGATCCTTGATCTCCCCCGCGTTCAAGGTGACGAGCGTCTCCTCCGGGTCTTTGCGCCATCGGCTGAAGGCTAATACGAGCGCGGAAAAACCGAATGCCAATCCCCAAAGGAACCACGAACGGCTGAGTTCCCCTTCTGGCGCTTCGATGACGACCGGTGTCGGCTCGACGGCCTCGACGGCGACGGCCACATCATCAGCGGCCTCGAGGGGACGTCCCGCTTCCGGAAGCATCGGCGCGAGTGTTACCCGATACAACGTCTCCCCTACGGGCTCAATCTCGATGCCCTCGGCGAGGTCCGCGTAGCCCCTTCGCGACAGTCGGATCCGGTGCGAGCCCTTTGCGACGTCGCTCCGCATGAGCCGGCCCGTTTTCGGGTCGGTGCTGCCAATGAGCTCGTCATCGAGATAGACGGACGTGCCTGGGGGGTCGGTCACGATGACCAGCGACGGCGGCTCGACGCGAGGCTTCGTCGGCTCCGGGTCGGGCCTGCGTACAGGAGCAGGCGCCGGTTTGGGCTCGGGGAGAATCAAGCGCTGGTTGAGCACGTTCGTCTCTCCCGCCTTCACACGAACGGAGATGCGCTCGGGCGGGGCGCCTTCCTTGCGAACCGTAATCACGTATTCGCCCGCGTCGAGATCGACAGTGAGAGGCGTAACTCCGAGAAAGCGGTCGTTCGCCAGAACACTCGCACCGCTCGTCGGCTGGCGGCGGACGACGAGGGTTCCGGTTGTCGGGGCCACGGGCGGCGGCGGTGTCGGAGCCGCGGTCGTCGTGGGTTTCGGAGGCTCGACTGGAGGCGAGGGTGGCTCGAGCGGCTGGGCGCGGGCCTCCTCTGTTTTGACCGCCTCGCGCCATCGTGCGTGTAAACTTGCCCTGGCATCCGCGGGCTCTTTGCCGTTCGTCTCCGAGCGTTCGAGCGCTGCGCCCGCCGCATCGAGATTACTCAGCGCGAGGTGGGCTTCCGCCAGTTTCAGATAGGGGTAGTATTCTTTGAGGCGGTTGGTTCCGTAGGTGATGAGGTTGGACCCTGGTTCCAGCCGTTTGCGAATCGTCTTCTCCAGAAGTGGGATGGCGCGTTCCGGCCGGCCTTTGGCGAGACCGCGACGCCGCGCTCGTAATCATCGAACCAATCTGCAGACGCGGTCCCCGGCAGGAGCCAGAGCGCGCAGGCGAGGCCTAGCGTTACCAGGTGCGGACGCGCTCGGCTCAATGTCGTCTACTTCGACACATCCTCGCTGTCATTGCCCGCGAAGAGCCCCCGGAAAAACGTGGCCAAACCGCCGTCATTGTCGAAGCGCAAAATGACGGAATCGTGCTCGACCCTCCCTCGATCGCATTACCGAAAGGGGAGGTCGTTCGAAAGAGGCCAGCGCGCACAGGAATCACGACGCCAGAAAATGCCATGAGATATTCCGCGCCTGCGCGCAGTTGGCTCGAGTCCGTGGTCGACGTCAAGGTTTTCGGAAACAGATCGAAGAAGTTACGATCGGTGAAGCCGCCGATCAAATCACCCTCAGGATCAATAGGAGTGTCCGTCAAGAGCGCCCCATCCGGAAGCTGCTCGATGGACGCGCGCGACCAGAGCGTCGTGCTGATGTCCGCCGCGAGGGTGAGGCCGCCCAACGGCCGCAGCGCGATGCCGAGTCCGCCGCCGCGGGGCCACTCGAGGCGGCTCGTGACACCGTAGCCGTCGAACTCGGGTAGCGAGCTCGCACCGCTCGGCTCGAAAAACACATGCCGATCGAGCTCGTCGAGACGGTAGTCACCGCTGACCGGCATGCGCAGCACACCGCCCACACTCACCTTCTCGTACTTCAGGAGAAATCCGAGGTTCACGTTGAAGCCACGAAGGCTCTGCACCTGCTCGAACTGCGTTTGGATCCGCGCGAGCTCTCTGTCCTTGAACGACGCGCCCGCGCGCGGCCCCGATGATGGTTCGAAGAGGACCGTGTCGCGTGTGCCGTTCGCGGTCCAGTCCCCCATCCAGTGATTGAACGCCGCTCCGAGATAGAGCCGTTCGGTTACCTGGAGCGCCGCGCTTACACTAATGTTGTGAAGCGCCCCTCGCTTTGTCGGCACGACGCCAACAGAGACCCCCACCGTTCCGGGGTCGTCCACCCCGAGCTCCGTGAGCGGGAGCTCGTCTACGAGAATGGTCTGCCCCTGTCCAAAGAGATCCACGGCACGCTGGTAGGAAAGCTGAAACGTGAGTCGCCTCGTGCCCACCTCGAAGGGGATGGCGAGCCCAACGAAGTCGACGGCGCTATGGGATGCGGAGCTCTGGTCGCTTTGACCGAGAGCTGAGCCGTTGACAGAAGACCTCAGCTGCGATCCGAAGCCCACGATGGAGAGCTCCGCACGGCGCCAGCTGAGCGAGCCCGGCAGGGTTGAACGTAGCGGCGCTGCCATCGTCAGCTACGGCGATGAAGCTCCACCCATCCCAACGCCCCACGCTCCCGCGCCAATGGGGCTGAACGAGTTCCTGAGAACGATGTTTTGCACCGCCTGGGCGCGGACCTCGATGGCCGCGGCAAGAAACAAGACGATGACGCCGATGATTGCGGCCGTTCGCTTCATGTACACACCTCCGAAGGAATCCCTGCGATCCCCGGTAGCGCAAGAGACGGATGCGTTTCTGTTGGGGATCGCCAGACGCTTCGCCGATCAGGTCTAGAAGTACGTCATCGACATGACCCCGTGCCAACCACGCCTTTTTCGGGAGTGAAGCGCCTAACTGGATTCGCTTTTTGTGATTAATTCAGTATGCCATCGGGAGGCGGAAAAGTCGTCTTGGACGGATGGCAGGAGTGGGCAAATCTCGGCGAGAGCACTACACATATCCGCACCCGGCAGGACCTCGCCGTGGATCACCGAACCCGCTCATCGAGCTGGCGAAGCTTGTGTTTCGCGTAGGCAATGTTGATCGCATCGCTGACGGCACCAAATACCGCAAACAACCCTCGTTGACACGCGCGCCTTTGCACCCTAGAGACTTGACCTTCAACATCAACCCTTCGGGGACTTCAGCCAGCCCTGAACCTATCGACACGAGGCCGTGATGATTGTATCGATGCGAAGTCTGTCACAGAACGCTTCCACTCCTACTCGGGCACATCGTCTCGTTATTGAGACGCGCAGCCGAGACTACCCTCTCCGACTCAAAGCAAACCGTTTCCAAAAAGGCGTCCGCAAAGAGCGAAGCTACGACCCCGGCGGTCACGGTATCGAGACTGCCCGCGAGGCCATCGTGTGCCCGTCTTGCTCGAGGCGGGCGAGTGAAGTTTCGGAAGATCGTCCAAGCTACGTTTCGACGGCGCGTGGCCCGCCTACGTTCAATGTTTCGGGACGCGTGGGTCGATGCGATCGGACCTTGCGAGAATACCGCCTTCGAGGTTGCGGACGTGGCCGAATCCGGCCTCTGATAGAAACTGTGTCACCTTGGCGCCGCGGGCGCCGCTTCGGCAATGGACGACGACGTCCTACACCGTGTTCAGCGGTGCACTTCGTGCGGTAAGCGGCCCAAAGGGACCAGAGTCGTTCCTTCTAAATACGTGATGCCTTGCTCAAAACTATTTTCGGTCCGAGCTGCCGCGCGGAAGTGTGCCCGGCATATCGGCGAGCACATAACCTACAACTCCGAGCATCGCGACAGCTCTCCGGAAATCCTGCAGGTCCACTTTGTCGAACGTGTCCGCCTGGCTATGGTGCCAATCGAAATAGTGCTCGCCGACCGTACGGAGCGCAAGCCCGGGAACACCATCATTCATCAGAGGTCCGATATCCGCGCCGCCGCCGCCGCGCCTCATCATGCCGGCATCGATGCCGTCAAGTAGCGAGCCGATCGGCGTCAGCAGCTCGAGCGCGCGTTCATAGGCCGCGTCCGAGCCGTCGCCCTCCCCCGTCCGCAAGCCGACACCGAATCCGATGGGGCGCTCGGCGCCGCCATCCATCTCGATGGCGGCGACATGCGAGTCGATACGGTCGCCCACCCACTCGCGATAGGCCCTCCCGCCGCGGAGGCCATTCTCTTCGTTCGTCCACAGCACCACGCGCAGCGTCCGCCGCGGGCGGAGACCGAGACGGTGCACGAGCGTCAGCGCGTGCCACGCCGCCATGCAGGCCGCTCCGTCGTCATGTGCACCTTGCCCTACATCCCACGAATCAAAATGTCCGCCCATCACAACCACTTCGTCCGGGAGCTCGCGCCCGCGGATCTCGGCAACGAGATTGAATGAGTCCGCGTCCGGAAGCATCCGGGCACTCATCGAAAGTTGCACACGCACGTCTTGCCCGTGCTCGATCGCGAGTCTCATCCATTCGGCATCCTCGACGGTAACGGCCGCCGCTGGGATTTTTGGCAGTGTTTCGTCGTAGCGCAAAGCGCCTGTATGAGGTGTGCTCAAACTGCGGCCGGTGGCCGAGCGCACGAGCGCCGCGACCGCCCCGAGCGCCGCCGCACGGGACGCGCCCGCGGAGCGATAACGCACCGTGCGTCCATAACCCATCCACGGGACCGCATAGAGCACGATCTTCCCTTCGACCTTCTCGCGCCCGAGAGCTTCGAGCTCTTCGAAGCTCGTGACTGCGACGACCGGCGCAGTGATGCCACCCTCGGGCGTTCCGACGCTCAGCCCGAGCCCCAAAATCGGGAGTGCGCGCTCGACAGGTGCCACGAGTCGCGCCGATTCCTCGCCCCGCACCCAATGCGGCACTTTCACCGGAAGCCTCCGCACTTGAAGCTCCTCGCGCTCCATGCGCTCGAAGGCCCAATCGATCGCGCGCTCGAGCCCCGAAGATCCGCTGAGGCGATGGCCGATATCGATCGTGAGATGCTCGAGCTTCTCAAAGCCTTCGACGTCGGTCATCGCAGCACCGATCACCCGGCCCGCGGCCTCACGATAGTCATCGGCAAGGCTCGATTGAGCGCGCAGTACGGAGGCCGTGCCGAGGCCAAGCCCGAGACCGATGGACAAGAGCGTCTTCCAAAACATGACGGTTCTCCTAGAAATCGAACAGATAAGTAAATTT
>CAUZCL010000006.1:0-140967 GCA_963578475.1 Acidobacteria bacterium bin61
GCCGGCTGATCGCGATGGTGCGCTTTTCGAAGCCCACTCGACTCGAAACTACTATAAGTAACCAGGTTACAGCTTGTCAACTAGACTAGACTTCTTCGTTGTGTAGCCCATATTGTTGACACTTCGAGAAGCTCCATGGGATAATCATACCGAAACAAGCTCCCGTGTAAACTATTAGTGTTAATACGCTTAGTGGATATCAAGTGAGAGTGCTCATCGTTGGAGGTGGCGGGCGGGAACACGCCCTCGCCTGGAAGCTCAAACAGAGTCCCGAAGTGACGGAGCTTTTTTGCGCTCCGGGGAACGCGGGCATCAAGAATCTCGCGGATTGCATCGATATCGACCCCTCCGACATCGTGGAGCTCGCCGATTTCGCCGAGAACCTCTCGATCGGCCTCACGGTTGTTGGTCCAGAGCTGCCGCTCATCCTCGGGGTCGCGGACGAGTTTCAACGACGTGGCCTGCCCGTGTTCGGGCCCAATCGCGCCGCGGCCGAGCTCGAAGGCAGCAAAGCTTTCGCCAAAGATTTTCTCAAGCGCAACAACATCGCGACGGCCCGCTATCACGTCGTGAGCACGTTGGACGATGCCAATTCTGTCATCAAGAGCGGCGAAATAGGCTTGCCTCTCGTCGTGAAGGCGGACGGGCTCGCTGGCGGCAAAGGTGTTTCCATCGCCCAGAGCAACAAGGAGGCGCTGAAGCAAATAGCGACCCTCATAGACGATCGCCGGCTTGGAAGCGCGGGCACACGGCTCGTACTGGAAGAGTTTCTCGAAGGCGAAGAAGTCTCGTTCTTCGCGCTCTCGGACGGGCACAACGTGCTGCCGCTCGTCGCCGTGCAAGATCACAAGCGCGCCTATGACGGCGACGAAGGACCGAACACGGGGGGCATGGGCTGCATTTGCCCCGCAACCAATTTGAACGCGGAGACCCTCAAGCACATCGTCAAGGACATCGTGAACCCGACGATCAAGGGCCTCGCTAACGAGGGACGTAAATATCAAGGCATCCTCTATTGCGGAATCATGCTGACAGCGAACGGCCCTAAAGTGCTCGAGTTCAACGTACGCTTCGGCGATCCGGAGGTACAAGCGATCCTGCCTCGCCTGAAGGACGACCTCTTGCCGCTCCTTCTCGAAGTAGCGGAAGGGCAGCTCGGACAACACCGGCCCGAATGGACGCGCGAGCCCGCGGTCAGCGTCGTACTCGCTTCAGGCGGCTATCCCGGCAAATACGAGACCGGAAAAGCCATCCATGGTCTCGAAGACGGCAAAGTCGAGCTCGACGAAGGGATCTGCGTCTTTCACGCCGGAACGAAAGAAGTGGACGGGAAGCTCGTCACCGGTGGCGGCCGCGTGCTCGCGGTGACCGCGCTCGGCCGAAATCTCAAAACCGCGATCGCTCGTTCCTATGAAGGCGTGGCCCGCATACAATTCGAAGGCCAACATTTCCGAAAGGACATCGGACAAAAGGCGCTAGCGCACATCACCGGAGGTTAGAAGTTTGTCGAATCCAAAAGTTATCATCGTGATGGGGAGCATCTCCGACAAGGACGTCATGGTAGAAGCCGCGACGGTTCTACGCGAGCTAGACATCCCCTACGAGATGGGCGTCTACTCGGCACATCGCACGCCGGCGCGATCGGCGAAGCTCGCCTCAGAAGCGGCCGGACGAGGGGTCAAAGTCTTGATCGCGGGCGCGGGGGCCGCGGCGCACCTCGCGGGCGCTTTCGCCGCCCACTCGACACTTCCCGTGATTGGTGTTCCACTTGCGGCGACCTCCCTTGGCGGCATGGACGCGCTTCTCGCTACAGTGCAAATGCCCGCAGGCTTCCCCGTCGCGACCGTCGCCATTGGCAAAGCGGGCGCCCGCAACGCGGCGCATCTCGCGGCGCAGATTCTCGCGACGTCGGACGAGGCGGTCGCGGCGAGAATTCGCGTCTTCCGCGCTCAAAAAGCGAAGGAAGTCGAAGAAGCCTCCGCGACGCTGCAGAACCTGTAACTATTCTTTTCTCGCAGGGACCTTATCGAGATCGGTCGCTACATCGGCCGCGACAAACGCGGCGCTGCGCGCCGCTGGGTCGAGCGTCTCAGGGCCCGCGCGAAGGCTGCAGCGAAGCAGCCTCTCGCCGCTTCCCGAGGTCGGTAATGACAACCTGCGGGAAGTCCTGGTCGGTAACTATCGAATCGTTTACGAGATTCAGAAAACGGAGAGTCGTATCCTCACGGTTTTTGAGGGCCATCAGCGGCTACGCAAATCCGCCATCCAACCTCTGGACACACCAGATTCCCCAGAAGATGAACCGACTCGAGGCGGTCCCTAAACTCGACCGGTAGCAGAGTCCGAGTCGCTCCAGAGCCTCTGTTTTTCTCCTCACCGCAGTCCTCACAAATAGTTCCATAATCGTTTCATTCTAAACTACTGATCAGCACTTAACTTATTTTTTGGCAATAGTTATTCGTTGCATATATCGTTTCATGAATGATCGATTTGAACGAGGTCTTACGCCTAGGTCCGCTCTCGGCGCGAGAGCTCGCGGATACGGCAGGCTCACGTGCCACTCTGTCTCGACACCTCCACCGACTGGGCTCCTTAGTGGTTCGCATCGGGCGAGCTCGCGCCACCCGCTACGGGTTGCGCCGACGGGTCACTCATCTCGACGCGAGCGAGCTGCCTGTTTTCGAAATCGATGAAGAAGGACGCGTTAGAGACAGCGGTCGCCTGGTGTTTCTCCAGGGTGACGTCACGGTGTGGCAACGGGCCGACGAAACTTATGACGGTCTGCCACCGATCATGGCCGACATGGTTCCGCAAGGGTTCTTGGGACGTCGGTTCCCAGAGCAGCACCCGAGCCTTGGACTCCCTCCCCGTCTGAGCGACTGGAGCCACGAGCACGTGCTGATAGCACTCGCGCGTCGCAGCGAAGACGCTCCTGGAAACCTCATTTTCGGCGAAGAATCCTTCTCCCGCTGGCAGGATCTCCGGTACGAATCTCTGAGCAGGCGCCGTTATCCGGCGCGGGCCGCTGATGCGATCGCAGGCGAGCCTTTCGGAAGCTCGGCCGGTGGCGAGCAACCCAAATTCACGGCCTTCACCCATGGGCATCACAGCATCGTGAAGTTCGCTCGTCGGACGACGGAGAGCGGGCGGCGCTGGTCCGACCTCCTGGTGCTGGAACACCTCGCCCTCGACGTCCTACGGAAGGGCGGCATCGCGGCAACCGAAACCCACCTTTACGACATGCACGATCTTCGATTCCTCGAAGTCGTCCGCTTCGATCGCATCGGAGAGCGTGGACGGCGCACGGTGATGTCTCTGAATAGCGCATATCAGAAGCCAGAGCTGTCTTGGGCCGAGGTCGCAGAAAATATGCATCGCGAGCACATGCTGAGCGAGGCCGATGCTCGAGCTCTGAGGCTTCTCGACGCTTTCGCGCTCTCTATCGCCAACACCGATCGGCATCACTACAACATTTTGTTGTTTCAGAAAGGTCCGCTACGTACTCGCGCCCGCTTTCGATCAAGTGCCGATGGGCTACGCACCCACCTCCACCGGACAACTGCGCCCGTTCGACTTCGCCAAGCCTCGCATGTCTTCGCGAACGCTCGATGTCTTCGGCGAAGCCGTCCAAATGGCGGCGGAGTTATGGGAGCGCGGAAGCGAAGACGAACGCATCAGCGATGCGATGCAGCGTATCTGTGCGCACAACGCAACGATTCTCGGCTGACTGTTATCAGCTGCCCGACTGATTCGCAAGCTGTCCGCAGGCAGCGAGAACGTCGTCGCCGCGGCTTCGGCGCAAGTTCACCGTCAGCCCAGCCCCAGCGAGGATGTCCATGAACCGATCCGTCGCTTTCCGCGTGGAGCCTTTGTGCGGCGCGCCCGGCCACGGGTTGTAGCGGATCAAGTTCACTTTGGACTTCACGCCTTCGAGAAGCTTGGCCAACCTCTCGGCGTCTTCTACTCGATCGTTCTCACCACCGAGAAGCACATATTCGAACGTGATGCGGCGGCGCTTCGGGAGAGGCAAGTTTCGGGCGGCGGTGATGAGCGCCTCGAGCGGATGTTTCTTGTTGATCGGCATGATGCGGTCGCGGTCCTCGTTCGTCGTCGCGTGCAAGCTAATCGCGAGTCCCACCGTCGGGGCTTTCTCGGCGAAGCGCTCGAGCTCATCCACGAGCCCCGCGGTCGAGACCGTGATACGGCGCGGCGAGACGGCGAAAGCATCGTCATCCGTGAGAATTTCGAGCGAAGCCAAAACGCCCTCAGAGTTCAAGAGCGGCTCCCCCATCCCCATGAAGACGATGTTGCTCCGAGCCGGCGGCTCGGGTAGCGCGCTGCGCGCAAGAAGAAACTGCCCGACGATCTCGCCCGGCCCGAGATTGCGCTCGAAGCGGATCGTGCCGGAGAAGCAGAACGTGCATTTGAGAGGACAGCCGACTTGCGTCGACAAACAAAACGTATGGCGGTCACCGTCCGGGATGTAAACGGTCTCGACGAGACGATCGTCGTGAAGCGCGAGCTGGAACTTGATCGTGCCGTCTCTCGACACGTGCCGGCTCGTAATCTCGGGACGGCGGATCTCGTGCTCGCGGGCGAGGCTCTCGCGAAGACCGCGCGCTAAATCCGTCATCTCGTCGAACGTGCTCACGCCGCGCGCATAGATCGAGCGATAGATCTGACGGCCCCGAAACGCGGGGAGTCCCGCTGAAGTGGCCACTTCCTCTAGCGCGTCGCGCGACAATCCAAACAAGTTCATCGGAAACATCCTAAAACAAGTCCATCGGAGACATCCGAAACAAAGCTCATCGTGGACATCCTAGCAAGAATGTCATTTTTGCCCCGCCGCGGCGGGTGTGATAGATTCCACTTTATCCGATGTTCCGAAAACAGGTTTTGGACAACGGACTTACCATTCTCACCGAGCGCATGCCACATGTGCGTTCGGTGGCGCTTGGGGTCTGGCTGAGGCGGGGAAGCCGCCACGAAAAGGCTTCCGAGAGCGGCCTCGCGCACTTCATCGAGCACATGGTGTTCAAGGGGACCGAGCGGCGGAGCCAAGCCCAAATCGCCCAGGAGCTCGACGAGATTGGCGGCCAGTCGGACGCGTTTACCTCCCAGGAATATGCGGGGTTTCACGCCAAAGTGCTTGGCGAGCACGTGCCCCGTGCCATCGACCTGCTCTCGGACATCGTGCTCGCCCCTAGCTTCGACGCGGAAGAGCTCGAGCGCGAGCGGAAGGTGATCTTCGAAGAAATCAAGAGCGTCGAAGACGCGCCAGAAGATCGCGTACATGACTTGTTCGTCGAGTTTTTCTGGCCGAACCACCCGTTGGGCCGCCCGATCCTCGGCACACCCGAGACCGTGAGAAGCTTCGAGCGCGACGATCTCGTGCGCTTTTTTCGCAAGAATTACGCGCCGAGCAACATCATCGTCGCCGCCGCGGGTGATGTCGAGCACGACGCCCTTCTCGAGCTCGTCTCGTCCCATTTCGCATCTCTTGACACCCCTCCGGACGACGCCATCATCAGCGCGCCGCCCGTGCATCCGACGATCCGCCTACAGCCCAAAGAGCTCGAACAGACCCATCTGGTCATCGGGACGATAGCACCCCCACAGGCCTCGCCCGACCGCTACGTCGCCTATGTCTTGAACGCGATACTCGGCGGCAATTTGAGCTCGCGTCTTTTCCAAGTCATCCGCGAAGAGCGCGGCCTCGCCTATTCCGTGTATTCGGGCTTGAACTGCTTCAGCGATGCCGGCCAGTTTTCGATTTACGCTGGAACCGATCCGAAACACGTCACCGAAGTCGTCGACCTCACGCTCGAAGAGATCCGTCGCATCAAGTCCGAAGCCGTCACCGGCGCCGAGCTCGATCGTGCGAAGAGCCACATGCGCGGAAGTATTTTGATGAGCCTCGAATCGACGGGCTCGCGCATGTCGAAGATCGCCCGTCTCGAAATGACCGAGGGCCGTTACGTGACGCCGGAAGAGACGATCGCGAGCCTCGAGGCGGTGAGCTCGGAGGACGTTCTCCGGCTCGCGACGGAAATATTCGACGGGCGCTCGCTCGCCATGACCGTGCTCGGCAAGCTCGAGCACTTCGACCCAGTACCGGAGAGCTTGGTTGCCTGAGCTTCATATTTCCGTCCTCGGAAGCGGCAGCTCCGGCAACGTCACCTTCGTCTCTGATGGGTCGGCCAGGCTCCTCCTCGATGCCGGCCTCGCTTGCCGCGAGATCGAAAGACGCCTCCAGACCCTCGGGGTCGCCCCCCGCCACATCGACGGCGTTCTCCTCTCGCACGAGCATGGTGACCACGCGCGCGGCGCCTGGCGCTTTTGCGCAAAACACAATGCTACTCTCTACGCAACGCAAGGGACCTACCGGTGCCTCAGACCGCTTCCGGACAAGCCGGTGGACTGGGTGCGCATCCGCTCCGGCTCGAGCAAGAAGTTCGGGCGGATGACCGTAGATTTCTTCCCGACGCCTCACGACGCGGCGGACCCAATCGGCTTTCGCATCCGACGCGGGCGTCTGTCGTTCGGACACGTCACCGATATCGGCCACATTTCCGAGGCCGTGGTCGACGGGCTCCGCGGATGCTCGGCGATCCTCATCGAAGCGAACCACGACGTCGACATGCTGCGCGAGAGCGACTATCCCGCATCTTTGCGCGACCGCGTCGGGAGCCGTTTCGGGCATCTTTCGAACGACGCGCTCGCGCGCTATCTCGAGCGCCAGCTCCCGGGCGCTGTGCGGCACTTGTTCCTCGCACACCTCTCGAAGCAGAACAACCATGAGCGGCTCGCTTTAGACTGCTCTCTTGAAGCGCTCACGCGCCGCGGCGGCCGCAAACCCAAAATTCATCTCACCTATGCCGACCGACCGACGCCGCTACTTCGGTTGACGGAGAGCCGTGAGCTCTTCGAAGATGCCAAACAGGGCGTCCTGGCGTTCTAGAAAATGCTGACCGATCGTTACGTTCACCCGGAGATGGGCCGCATCTGGAGCGAAGAGGCCAAGTTCGACTCCTGGATGGAAGTCGAAGTCTCAGCCGCGGAAGTCATGGCGGATGCAGGCATCGTCCCCAAAGAAGCCGCAGCCGAAATCCGGCAAAAAGCCGCCTATTCGATCGAGCGCATCGACGCGATCGAACAAGAAGTGAAGCACGACGTCATTGCCTTCACCCAGGCGCTCGCCGAGAACGTAGGTGAGGCGGGCCGCTTCGTCCATTTCGGGCTCACGAGCTACGACGTCGTGGACACCGCCCTCGGCATCCGACTTCGAGATGCCACGGATTTGATCCTTCAGAATGTCGACAAGCTTCTAGGCGTGCTCGAGGCCCGCGCTCGAGACCACAAGCGCACCATCATGGTGGGCCGTACGCACGGCGTCCACGCGGAGCCCATGACCTTCGGGATGAAGCTCGCGCTCTGGTACGCCGAGATGAAGCGCAACCGCACGCGCCTCTCCGCCGCCCGCGACGCTGTCGCTGTCGGGAAGCTCTCGGGCGCTGTCGGCACCTTCGCCCACTTGCCTCCTGAAATCGAAGAGCGACTCTGCGAGAAGCTAGGGCTCTCTGCAGCGCCCATCTCGAATCAAGTGCTGCAGCGCGACCGCCACGCGGAAGCTTTATCGGCGCTCGCCATCCTCGCGAGCACCCTGGACAAAATAGCGATTGAGATCCGAAGCCTGCAGCGAACGGAAATCCGCGAAGTCGAAGAGTTCTTCTCAGAAAAGCAAAAAGGCTCCTCGGCCATGCCGCACAAGCGAAATCCGGTGGCGAGCGAGCAAATTTCGGGACTCGCGCGGGTCGTGCGCGGCAACTTGCAGACCGCGCTCGAGAACGTCCCGCTATGGAACGAGCGCGACATCTCTCATTCCTCCGCAGAGCGGATGATCTTGCCCTCGAGCTACATCCTGACCGACCACATCCTGAGGCGCGCGACCTCCGTTCTCGACAACTTGATCGTCTATCCCGAGAAGATGCGCGAGAACCTCGATTCGATGAAAGGCCTCGTCTTCAGCGGACAGGTGCTGCTTCTGATCGCGAAAAAGGGCCTCGCGCGTGAAGACGCCTATCGCCTCGTTCAGAGAAACGCAATGGCCGTCTGGCAAAACAAAGGCACATTGCGGGAGCTTCTCGGCGCGGACGAAGATATTGCCAAGTGGTTGTCTGGAGAAGAGCTCGACCAAGCCTTCGATTTGGAAAAACAGATGGAGCACGTCGACACGATTTACAAGCGGGTGTTCGGATGACGCTCATAAAAGCGAACGTCGTCGTCAAGCTCAAGAGCGCCGTCCACGATCCACAAGGCGAGACCATTCGCCACGCGCTCGAGCAGCTTGAGCTCGGACAGATCGAGAGCGTGCGCCAAGGAAAATTCTTCGAGCTCACCGTGGAAGCGTCGTCGAAAGAAGAAGCCGAAAAGATAGTGCGCGAGGTCGCCCTGCGCGTGCTCTCCAATCCCGTTCTGGAAGTCTTCCAAGTGGAGATCGAGAGCTAAGTTGCCCCGCTTCGCTGTCTGCGTATTCCCCGGATCCAACTGCGAAGAAGACGTTCAATACGCGCTTCAGAACATTCTCGGCGAGCCCACGGATCTCGTCTGGCACAAGGACACGTCCCTCGAAGGCTACGACGCCGCCATCCTCCCGGGAGGCTTCGCCCACGGCGACTACCTCCGCCCCGGCGCTGTAGCGCGCTTCTCGCCAATCATGACCGCCGTCCAGAAAATGGCGAATGCGGGCAAGCCCGTGATCGGAATCTGCAACGGCTTCCAAATGCTGCAAGAGGCGGGTCTCTTGCCGGGCGCCATGCTCCGAAACCAAACCCTGACCTACATCTGCCGCTACCTCTATTTGAGCCCCGAACAACGAGACTCCCCCCTCACCGTGGGCCTGACCGAAGGCGAGATTCTGCGCATCCCAATAGGCCACGCCGACGGCAACTACTACGCGGACGATGAAACGCTCGAAGCGCTCGAGCGCAATGACCAAGTCGTTTTCCGCTACGTGAACGCCCAAGGGGCGCGCGACGACACCGCAAACCCAAACGGCGCCGCCAACGCCATCGCCGGCGTGAGGAACGAGCGCGGAAACGTCCTAGGCCTAATGCCCCACCCCGACCGCTGCTACCAAGAAGAGCTAGGAACCGCAGACGGGCGCAAACTCTTCGGGTCCCTAATAACCTGGACCAAGGAGAGAACCTGAACGATGCTCACAAGGTCAATATTAGGAAAAGCAAAGAAAAAGGAGAGGTGGGGATGAAAGGAGATGTGGAGATGAAAAGACTAGCCCTCATCCCCTCATCCCCTCCTATCCCCACAGCCCCTTTTCTTTTTCTTGGATCTCCATGACACTCGAAGAGTCTCTCGCGACGCATAACCTTACGGGCGAGGAGTACGACGCCATCGTGGGGAAGCTCGGGCGCGAGCCCAACGAGAACGAGCTCGGCCTTTTCTCCGTCATGTGGTCCGAGCATTGCAGCTATAAGAGCTCGCGCGTCCATTTGAAGCGGCTTCCTACTCGCGGGCCGCGAGTTCTACAAGGCCCGGGCGAGAACGCGGGGGTCGTCGATATTGGCCACGGTCTCGCGGCCGTTTTTAAAGTCGAATCGCACAACCACCCGTCTTTCATCGAGCCTTTTCAAGGGGCCGCGACAGGCGTTGGCGGCATCATCCGCGACATCTTTACGATGGGCGCGCGTCCTGTCGCGCTCATGAACTCTCTCCGCTTCGGACCGCTCGCCGTCCCCAAGAACCGCTCGCTCCTCACCGGCTGTGTCGCGGGGATCGCGAGCTACGGCAACAGCATGGGCGTCCCGACCGTCGGCGGCGAAGTTGTCTTCGAGGATTGCTACAATTTGAACCCCCTCGTGAACGCCTTCTGTCTGGGCCTCGCATCCAAAGACCGTATCTTTCTCGCGAAAGCCGAAGGCGAAGGCAACCCTGTCTTCTACGTCGGCGCCAAGACGGGCAAAGACGGCATCCACGGCGCCACGATGGCCTCGGCGGAGTTCGACGAAGCTGCGGAAGAGAAGCGGCCCACCGTTCAAGTCGGCGACCCTTTTCTCGAAAAGCTTTTGCTCGAAGCATGCCTCGAGCTCATGGCGACCGACGCGCTGGTCGCCATCCAGGACATGGGCGCCGCGGGGCTCACCTGCTCGACCGCCGAGATGGGAGCACGCGGGGGCCTTGGAATCGAGATCGAGCTGAACCGCGTCCCGCAGCGTGAGGCCGGCATGACGCCTTACGAGATCTTGCTCTCGGAATCGCAAGAGCGCATGCTCCTCGTCGCCAAGGCGGGGCGGGAAGCGGAAGTCGAAGCCATTTTCGAGAAATGGGACCTCGACGCCGCCGCGATCGGCAAGGTCACGGGCGACGGCTTGCTGCGTGTGCTCGCCGCCGGAAAAACCGTCGCGGAGGTGCCGAACCGGGCGCTCGTCGATGAAGGTCCCGTCTATGAGCGGCCCATGAAGCGCCCGGCCTATCTCGACACGATCGAAGCCGTCGAGCTTCCCGAACCGACGGATCTCGAAGAGACCTTTATCCGCATGCTCGGAAGCCACACCATCGCGAGCAAGCATTCGATCTTCGAGCAATATGACCACATGGTGCAGAGCAATACGATCGTGATGCCGGGAGGCGATGCGGGTGTCATCCGCATCAAAGGCACGCCCATGGCCCTGGCGATGTGCCTCGACGGCAACGGACGCTACACCTATCTCGATCCTTACTGGGGAGGCGCGACTGCAGTCGCGGAAGCGTGCCGCAATATCGCTGCGGTTGGTGCGACGCCCGTCGGCGCGACCAATTGCCTCAACTTCGGCAATCCCGAAAAGCCCGAGATCATGTGGCAGTTCGCCCAGGCGGTAGATGGTATTCGGGATGCTTGCGAGCGCTTCGACGTGCCAATAACCGGCGGCAATGTCAGCTTCTACAACGAGACCGAAGGCGAGGGCATCTACCCCACACCCGTCGTCGGTGTTGTCGGGATTCTCGAAGACGCGACAAGACGCGTGATGCATTATTTTAGAGCGGACGGTGACATTGTCTACTTGATGGGCAACAGCGACGAAGAGCTCGGGGCGAGCGAATATTCGAAGCTCGTCCACGGGCGAAACGACGGAAGCCCTCCGCGGCTCGACCTCGACACGGAAGCCGCGCTCCAAAGCTTCACGCGCGAGGCGGCCTCCCGCGAGCTGATGCACTCGGCGCACGACTTGAGCGATGGCGGGCTCGGCGTCGCGATCGCGGAAAGCCTCTTTGGCCCACTCGGCGAGACGATGGGGGCGTCCATCGCACTCGAGACCCCGCGGCGGGCGGACGGCGTGTTGTTTTCTGAGACGCAAAGCCGGATACTCACCAGTGTCCCCTCCGCCTCCGCGGACGCCTTCCTCGCCCTCGCCGAGGAGCACGGGGTACCCGTTAAGCGCATCGGCGTGACGGGGGGCGACATGCTGGAGATACGCGTGAACGGCACGTCCGCCATCTCGAAAAACGTCGACGACTTACGCGAAGTCTGGTGGAATGCGATCGAAAAGGGGCTTCAGAGATGAGTTTCAAAGACGAATGCGCCGTCTTCGGGGTCTTCGGCCACCCCGACGCCGCGCGGGTCACCTATCTCGGCCTCTACGCAATGCAGCACCGCGGCCAGGAAGCCGCCGGCATCGTAACCTCGAGCCGGACGGGTTTTAGGAGCCGCAAGCGCCGAGGCTACGTCGCCGACATCTTCGACGAAGCCTCGCTCGAGAAGCTCGAAGGCACGAGCGCCATCGGACATGCCCGCTACTCGACGTCCGGCGAGAACAACGATGCCAACACCCAGCCGATCTACATCGAGTGCAAGTTCGGCGAGATCGCCGTCTGCCACAACGGAAATCTCGTCAACGCCCATCTTCTCCGACACGAGCTCGTCGAGCATGGCTCGATCTTCCGCACCACGAGCGACACCGAAGTCATCCTCCACCTTTACGCCAAGTCGCTGCAGCGCAATCGCGAGGATGCCATCTTCGACGCGGTTCGCACCGTGTCAGGCGCTTTCTCGCTGCTGTTCCAAACGCCCGACGCGCTGGTCGGCGTGCGCGACCCGAGAGGCTTTCGTCCGCTCGTCTTGGGAAAGCTCGACGAGACCTACGTGCTGTGCTCCGAGACCTGCGCCCTCGATCTCATCGAGGCCGAATATGTCCGCGAAATCGAGCCGGGCGAGATGGTCGTGATCGACAAGAACGGCTTGAGGTCTCTCCGGCCGTTCAGCGAAGTGCAGCCCTCGCATTGCGTCTTCGAGCACGTCTACTTCGCTCGCCCCGACAGTTACGTGTTCGGCCGCGACGTGCACGCCACGCGCCTCGCGATGGGCCGGCAGCTCGCACGGGAAAGCCCCGTCGACGCCGACGTGGTCGTGCCCGTACCCGATTCAGGCGTGGTGGCCGCCGTCGGCTATTCCCAAGAATCCGGGCTCCCCATGGAGTTCGGCCTCATCCGCAATCACTATGTCGGCCGAACCTTCATCGAGCCCCGTCAATCCATCCGCCACTTCGGCGTGAAGGTCAAGCTCAACCCGGTCCGCTCCGTCATCAAAGGCCGCCGCATCGTTCTCATCGACGACTCCATCATCCGCGGCACGACGAGCCGTAAGATCGTCGGCATGGTGAGAAATGCCGGCGCTGCCGAGGTGCACTTCCGGGTCTCGTCCCCACCGACAACGGGTCCCTGCCATTACGGCATCGACACGCCGAAACGCGAAGAGCTCATCGCCTCGAACCACAGCATCGAAGAGATCCGGGAGTACATCGACGCCAACAGCGTCGGCTACCTCTCGCTAGACGGCCTGCTCGGAGCCGTCGAAGAGGACCGCGACCGCTACTGCTCGGCGTGCTTTTCCGGCAACTACCCGATCGAGCTTCCCACCCACGGCCGCGACCAGCTCAAGCTCTTAAAAAAAGTCCGAGACTAAACGCGATGTAGCCGGACTCCCCGTCGTTCCCTTCTCGAATGAGGAATCGTGTCGTCGCGATCCCCACCGAAAAAGAGCCCTTCCGATAGGTGAAGACCCCGGGCACGACTCGCTGAGGGCCGAACGCGTACTAAAAGAGGATATCTCGGAAATCGTACTCCGCGACCGGGAGCAGGACATCGGGCGCAATCTCGAACTCCTCGGGCAAGAACTCGAAGTTGTCGGTGACGTCGACGCTTGCCTGATCACCGCTTTCGAGCTCCAGTCGTAAAGTTCCCTTGATGATCTTGGTCTCGGGACGGCGCTCGGTGTTGGTGATGTAGTCGAAATCCGCTTGAACGACGATGCGCCGGATCGCGTCGATGGAATGCGGGCGCGGGCTGAAGCGCGCCTGAGCGAAGCTTCGCCTGAAGTTCTCTTGGCGGAGGAAACCGAGCTCGGGCTTGAAATCTCGGCCGACCTTCAAGTGCTCGAGACGCAGCCCATAGCGATCCTCCTCGAAGTCGAAACGTACCATTAGCTCGACTCGTCCTTCAAGCTCAACCTGTCGGATGACGTGTGGCTGACGGCGTAGTACGTATTGAAGCGAATGTTCTGGTAGAAGGCGAAGTTGGCATCCACCCCGGCAACCAAGTTCGACGGGGCTTCTTCGGTCAACGACGTATTCCGATGGGTGGAGACCGTCGTGATCCGCGTGCTAAAGCGGCAAACCCCTCCGTCTCTCGAGAAGCTCGGCATGAGTCTCGATAACCTAGAATTCGTTCGCGAGCTCGTGAACCGGTCACAGGGTACGGTGCTAGTGACCGGCCCCACGGGCAGTGGCGCAGGACGATCTCTTTCGCGAACAGCATCGCGAAGGGACTTTCTTGTCACGAAAGCGGGTAATACGAATGTGTCGAGCGCCTGCATCGAGGCTATTTTGGACGAGCTCGGCTAGGGCCTTGCGCGGGTCGGGCTGGCTCAGCGCGAGCCAGCGGATGAGCTCGAAGGGGTCGTGAACCCGCACCCGCCCCTTCTCAACGTCGCCATCGCGACGCGTTTTCCTGCGCGCTTTTTTCGTCACTGGAGGCTGCCGACGAACGCTTCGAGCCTGCCGAGCGCTTCCGCGATACGGTCCTCGGGCTGAAGCAGGGAGATCCGGACGAAGTGTTTCCACCGTGCGCCAAACGCCGTTCCAGGGAACATGAGAACGCGCCCTTCCGTGAGGAGGCGCCGACAAAACGTCTCGGCGTCCACACCGAAGCGCGCTACGTCTGCCCAAAGGAAGAAGCCACCGCCCGGTTTGCCGTAAGGGATGTTCAACGCGTCGAGGCCCTTCGACATGACGCCGAGCCGTCTCGCATAAATCTGTCGGAAGGCTTCGACCGAATCCTGGGGGCCGTCGATGGCGGCAAGCGCCGCATATTGGGAGAAGAGCGCCGTCGGTCCTGAAATGTCGGACTTCAGCCGTGTCGCGGCCTCGATAAATGGGGGCGGGCCGATAACGTAGCCGACACGGAATCCCGTCATCGCATAGGTCTTCGAAATGCTCGATAACGTCACGGTACGCTCGCGCATGCCGTCGCAGGTCGCGACCGAGAGCACTTGCTCGTCGAAAGTGAGCTTCTCGTAGACTTCGTCCGAGAGCACGATGAGGCCTTTATCCCTCGCGACCGCCGAGATCTCACGCACCCGCGCGGCCGGTGTCAAAGCACCGGTTGGGTTGGACGGGTTGACGAGCAGCAAGAGTTTCCCGTCAGCATTCTCGACAGCTTCCGCCGTCAGACCAAAATCATAGCCGTCGCCCGTTGGGAGAGAGACGATCTCCCCGCCCGCGGTGGCGATGGCCTGGTCGTAAGACCCGTAGCGCGGGTCGGGGACGAGAATGCGCTCGCCCGGGTTCAAGAGCGCAAGAACGGTGAGAAACAATCCTTCTTGCGCGCCATTGGTCACTAGGATCTCACTATCGGGGTCGAAGTCGAGAGATTTCTCGCTCGCGTAGCGGTTCGCGATCGCCGTCCGGAGCTCACCGAGTCCTTGCACTTCGAGCTCGGCTGGCGGCGACGCTATCCGCCGATGCGCTTCGTGAATGATGTGAGGCGGTGTGTCGAGATCCGGGTCGCCACGGCCAAGGGAGATCACGCCGTCGAGCGTCGCGGCGAGCTCCATCAACGTATAGCGTTTTTCATCCGGTTTCATATTTGTGGTCTCATTTGAGCGCCACCAGGACTGCGCGCTGCGAAGGCGCCGCCGTGCAAATCGAGAGCGCCTGTTTCCAAGAGCGTAGCTTCACCGCTTTCTCTTTCGAGGCGGCCACGTAACCCACGCGAAAGCTGGCTAGGCCGGCAACGTCGTCCCAGTTTCCGATGACGATGACATTGTCGGGCGGCGTTTCTCCGAAAGCGAGCCGAGTGACGAAACGGGCTTCGCGATCGCCCGTCGTGATAACAATCTCATCCGCGCTGCGACCGAGGGTGGCTGCAACTTTTTCTCGCAGCTCGCGCATGCCCGGACGGTCCGTGTAGTGGGTCTCACCTGACAAAAGAGCGTCTCGCACACCTTCGAGAATATCGAGGGGCACGGCGTCGACGGTGGAAGGCCCCGCGGTTTCCGGGAGCTCCTCGACACGCGATGCAAGTGCCTGTTTCATAGCATCACTCATGTTACCCATCCTTGACGTTCGAACTCCTCGCCCAGCTTGTCCGCCTCGAAACGCTTTCCCGTCGGGTTGCCCCGGGCGAGGGCTAGCAGCACGAAGGCGTTCGCGATCGCGTCGGCGTCTTGCCACACCCGCGCGCCGAGCGGCACCGCCGACTCTTCATCGTCGGTCATCATCGTCGGCTTGATGCGAACACCTGGTGTGATCGAGTTGATGCTCATCCGCGTTCCTTTGAGGTCCGCCGCGAGCGCCCGCGTCAACCCTTCGATACCGAACTTCGAAGAGCAGTATGCGGTTTCCTTCTCGAATCCGAGAACGCCAGCGCGCGACGAGACATTAATAATAGAGCCGCCCGCCTCGAGCATCGCCGGCAAGAACCCGCAGCATAGAAGAAACGGCGCCGTGAGGTTGGTCGCGATCGTCTCGTCCCACACCGCGTTGGTCACCTCGTCATAGGAGCTCATCTTCAGGATCGCGGCATTGTTGACAAGGACGTCGATCGTGCCCGCCTCGGCAAGCACATCGTTCACGAAACGAGCGCAGGCTTCCCGCTCTCCCAGGTCGACGTCGAACTGCCTCGCGACCTCGAGCGCCGGGTCCTCGATGGGGATGCGGTCGCAGAGAAAAAGCGTGGCGCCCTCACGGGCGTATATACGTGCGACCGCGCGGCCAAGCCCGCGGGCCGCCCCCGTGACGACCGCCGTCATTCCCCCGAGCCGCCCCACTAGAGCAGCTGCCGTAGGAGATAGGCGGTCGCGAAACCGAGATAATTCCCAACCCCGTAGCCGAAGATACCGACGATGATCCCGGGCGTGACGAGCTCGTTCCATTTCATGGCCATGCCGAGCGCGAGCGCGGAGCCCGGTCCGCCGATGGCCGCTTGGCTCGCAATCGTCAGCGTCGGCAAGTCGAGCCGTGCGAGAGAGCCAATGCCGTAGACGACGAGCGCATGGATCGCGATGATGGCGAGCATGTAGACAAAGAGCACCGGCCCCGCATTAGCCACTTCCCGGACATCGGACACCGCGCCGATGACGATGAAAAAGAGATGCAGCGCAAAATAGGAGAGGACCGCCGCGCCCCGAAGGCGATGAACTATGGGAAGCTGCGCGGCTACGAGAGCGAGCGTCGTCAAACAGAGAACTTGGCCGGGACCGCTCGCACCGACGCGCTCTGCGATCCACATAAAAGCAAGCGGAAGCGCGGCAAGCCACGCGAGATCGGTGATGCTGACCGTGGTCTCCGACCACGCCTTGCGTTGGTCTTCGCTCTTCGCCTCCGAGCCCCCCACGTGGCTCCCGCTTCGATAATAGGCAGCGAGGAGCGAAAAGAGACCGACCTGCGCAAGCATCCACGGCACGGTGGAGAGGTTGTCCGCAACGAAGGCGGCGGCAAAGAGGCTCTCACTCATGTCGAGCCCTCTCCCCACGGCGGCGAAATTCATTCCGCCGCCCCAAAAAGCCCCGGCAAACGTCCCCGCGAGCTTCCAAGTCTCGGGCCCGAGACTCGAGGCGAAGAGGAGGCTCGCGACGAGGGCGCCCACGAAGGTGCCGGCACCCGCGAGCACGAAAGCGATGACGAGCGGCTTTCCCGCCTTTCCCAAATCCTTCAAGCGCGACGAGAGAATGACGAGCACGATCGCGTACGGAACCGCGTATTCTCCCACAGCCGCAAGGACGGCGGACTCGTGCGGGATGACACCGATATTCGCGAGCAAGATGCCGAGAAGGGTGCAGATAACGGCAGAACTCACCTTTTGAACGATCGGGAAACGGCCTTCGAGAAAGCGCGCGAACGCCACCGCGAGGAACATGAAGGCGAGAAGCGCGGTGGGCTCGGTGATCATTCGTCAAACCATCGACTTTCGTTCCGCCCTGCCGCAAAAAAGCGTCCAGTCTCCCGCCGTTGTGCTCGGATAGGTCCGGAAGCCGAACAAGACACCGGTGCAAGGCGCTTTGAGCTCTTCGACCGTCTCGCCAAAAAAATCCGCGAGCGTCAAGAGCACTTCGCCTTCGGTGATGGGTTTCTTGAGCTTGTTGCGAGGGAGGTCCGGGTTCGGAAGCAAGATGCCGCTCTTCGACGCCATGACCGCAATCTGGCTGCCGCGCCATGCGGTGTCGGCATAGGTCGCGTCCCCGTCGATCATGTCGTAGTGGCGACAGACGTTCAGGACCGCGCGCTCGAGCACGTCGACGTTGTGCTTCAGCGCATCGGGCATGAGTGTAGCGCTTCCGCCGAGCTCGACGGTGATGGAGATCTTGCCGCGATCGACCATTGCTGCCATGGGGGATCCCACCGGGTGCGGCGTGTCGAGAATGATCTCCCATCCCTCGCCCATCGCGCGCGCGAGCTCCAAGCTCTTGTCGTCACCGGACTTCGTGAAGATCGTCTCACCGAGATAGCAGATATTGCCGCCCGAGTGGATCGTTATCTCCAAATCGGCGAGCTTACCGACTTCTTCGTTGTGCACCTGTGCGATGCGGTCCGTGAGATAACCCTCGGGCTTTCCCGGATAGATCCGGTTCATGTCGAAGGTGTGCGTATCGCGCGGGTTCCCGCGTGACATCGCTTCGAAGGCACCGACATTCATGACAGGGACACCGATGAACGTGCCGCGAAGATTCTTTGGGTCGAGCTTCTTTGCGACTTCAATGATGGAGAGCGTTCCCTCTTGCTCATCGCCATGGATACCGCCATCCACGAGAAGGACGGGGCCGTCTTTCGCGCCGTTGACGACGATCACGGGAAATCCGAGATTACTGCCGTCGACGCGCGACACAGCGGGAACCATTCCGGAGACTTTGGTCCCGGTCTCACAACGTATCGGTCCGATGTTGATGGTGCTCATAGGGTCTCCACTTTGTTTTTCACACAGTTTTTCCAATGTCTCGCCTCGCGCGAAGCGTGCGTCTCGCGAGGACTTGCTCGATGAGTCCTCTTCTTAAAAAGCCGTCCGAGCCGAGGACATGGACGAGCCTCTTTCCTCAGATGAAGCGGGATATCCGTGATCGGCTCCTCCCGGAAAGGCCTGATCCTACTACGCGGCCAAGAGGACGTCTATCTCAAGGCGCGACGCGTCGATGCGCCTCGTCAGCAAGTGGCGATCGTTATCATCGAAGCCCGCTCGTCGGTAGAAGTCGATCGCCCCTCCTTTGTCGCGTTCGACTTCCAGGTGGTTCGGTGAAGTCTAACAGCCAGAGCTTTTAGAAAGTCGATTCGAAATAGTCGACGGCGAAATCCACCAAGTCCCGCATCGGGAAGAGCGAGCACGGCGCCTCGCCGACCTTGCCGCGAACGGCTTTTCCCGCCACGACGTAGCGTTCTCCGATGATCGGGAAGTGCCGGTCGTTGTCATCGGCGACGTTGGGTACTTCGATCCACCGTGTTTCCCCGTTCCCGTTCCTAGGAAAGCGTATCGTGGCGATTCTGCGTTTGTTCGATAGCGTCTCCGCGTAGTGAAGCGCGGTGCAGCGGTTGAATCCCACACCGAGAAGCAGGATGGTGCCGTCGTGATCGTGAATGCGTCCGAACGGCGTGCCTGGACCTTCGGAAAAAGCCAGCGGATGTACGGACGTGACCTCCGTGGCTAGCGGACCGCGCGCGCACACGGAATCGAGGGGATGGCTGCTGCGAAGCGTTCCTGGCCATATGCGAAATGCCTCTGGGATCGCGCCCATCTTCGTCGGCGTCGTCTCCGCTTCAAACACGGTTACAGGTTTCGGCACGGCGCATTGGGGAGTGGGTGCCGGCATGGCGAGCGTGCCGTCCTCGCCGAGCGCCTCGATAAGCGCGCGCCACCACGGACGCTCCACCCTCGACCCATCCGATCGCACTCAATGAGGAATGAACCATGAGTGTGGCGCCGGAAGTGACACCGAGATCCCTCAGATCGTGCGCCAGCCGTTCCATGTCGGTTGTGGATTCCATGACATCAGCTATCGAGGGCTTCTGCTTTTGTGGCAGTCGCTCTGAGCGAGAGCGCGATCCTAGAGCATTCTGCTAGCGGCTCAAAGTGCGACCCGAGCGGAATGCTCGCACCGTCTTCACCCGCATCAACCGCGGAAGGCTCACGCATGCGTGATACCGTGTTCGACGTTCTCATGCGTTACGGACCCGCTTACGCCATCCTGATCGTGCTTCTATTTTCGCTCGCCGTGAGCGGCTCGCAGGTTCCCACGACGGGCGAAGGCCTCTACCGAATCGGGTGCGCCCAATGTCACGGTGACACCGGTGCGGGTGTTCCGCTCGATCGAGTCGCTTTCGACGTCCCCCTTCCTGATTTCGCCGACTGCAGTTTTGCGACGCGGGAGCCCGACTTCGACTGGATTGCCGTCTCCTACCAAGGAGGGCCGGTTCGGGGATTCGATTCGAGCATGCCCGCCTTCGGCGAGGCATTCGACATCGAGCAGTTACAAAAAGATCGTGGATTTCATTCGTACATTTTGCGCGGAGGACGCGTGGCCGAGTGGGGAGCTCAATTTTCCGCGTCCCATGTTCACGGAAAAGGCCTATCCAGAAGACGAGCTCATTTGGACGGTCGGGGTAGCCACGGAAGGAAAGGGTGAGCTCACGAACGAGCTTCTATACGAGCGTCGCTTCGGCGCGCGCTACCAATGGGAGCTCGCGGTCCCGTTCGGCGCGGGACAAAGCACGAGCGGGGGTCCCTGGGCGGGAGGGATCGGCGACGTCACGGTCGGCGTCAAGAGCACCGTCTATCATCGATTGGATCGCGGCAATATTCTGAGCTTGAACGCCGAAATCGCCGTCCCGACAGGGAGCGAACGAAACGGCCAAGGAAAGGGCGTCTTTGTTTTCGAGCCGTCCGTATCCTTTGGTCAGCGGCTGCCTTACGATTCTTTCGTGCATTTGCAAGCTGGAATGGAGCTATCAAGCGATCGTGACCGAGTCGAACAAGAGATTTTCTGGTCGGCGGTTTTCGGTCGGACGTTCACCGCCAACACCTGGGGACGGAGCTTCTCTCCGATGGTGGAGGTCATCGGGCGAGCCGAAGATGGCGACATAGAATGGGATCTCATCCCCCAACTCCAGCTCTCTCTCAACGTGCGTCAACATGTCCTCGCCAACGTAGGCCTACTCGTTCCCGTAAACGACAGCTTCCGACCGAAGCAGTTTTTCTTCTACATTTTGTGGGAGTGGTTCGACGGCGGGCTCCTCAACGGCTGGTGACCAGATTTAGAAACCTCGTCGCCAGGGAATCGTAGCGCATCGGTTTGGTGTATCGTTTGCCGGTGAGCACGAGCTCGGGCCGCCCCGGAGCCTTACAGGTCGACCAACTCACGCTTCGCTTCGGCGGGCTCGCGGCCCTTTCAGACGTTTCGCTCTCCGTCCAACCGGGTGAGCTTCTCGCGATCATCGGACCGAACGGCGCGGGCAAGACCAGCCTCCTCAGTTGCGTCAGCGGCCTCTACCGAGCTCAGTCGGGTGCTATCGGATTCGTCGACCGCGCGGGCGTTCGCCGCGACCTTACGCGCAAGAATGCACATCACAGGGCCGCGCTCGGTATTGCGCGCTCGTTCCAGAATCTCGAGCTCTTCCGTCACATGAGCGTGCTCGAGAACCTCATGCTCGGCCGGCACGCCCATATGAACGGCGGTGTCTTCGGTTCGGGATTTTATTGGGGCCTTCAAGAAAAAGAAGAGATCCGGGAGCGGCAGGTCGTCGAGGAGATCATCGACTTTCTCGAGATCGAGCGCATTCGCGACAAGACGGTGGAGTCCCTTCCCTATGGTCTTCAGAAGCGTGTAGAGCTCGGCCGCGCGCTCGCTATGGACCCCGCGCTTCTTCTTCTCGACGAGCCGATGGCGGGGATGAACACCGAAGAAAAGGAAAACATGGCGCGTTTCGTCCTCGACGTTCACGAAGAGAAAGGCGTCACGGTGGTGTTGATCGAGCACGATATGGGCGTGGTGATGGATCTCGCGGAGCGGATCGTTGTTCTCGATTTTGGCAGGAAGCTCGCCGAGGGGCCGCCCGAGGCCATTCGCAACGACGAGCGCGTCATCCAAGCTTATCTTGGCGAGGCCACCTCTTGACGCTTGCCGTTGTCGCCGTACTGGCGTTTCTTTTGGCGGCGTCTGCCTATCTTTATCACTGGCTCGCGTCTCGTCGCGAGCGGCATCGATTTCCTCCGCCAGGCGAGCTCATCGACGTCGGCGGTTATCGGATGCATCTTCACGTTCTCGGTGAGGGTGGCCCCACCGTCGTGCTCGACTCCGCGCTCGCGGGCTCATCGTTGAGCTGGTCGGAGATTCAGCCGGAGGTCGCGCGCTTCACCAAAGTCGTTAGCTATGACCGCGCTGGATTCGGTTGGAGCGACAGGGGCACGAAGCCGCGCACGCTCCATCACATGACGCTCGAGCTCCACGAGCTTTTGTCGAAGGCGGATGTCGATCGGCCTTTCGTTCTTGTCGGACACTCCTATGGAGGATGGATGGCGCAGCTCTTGGCGTCGCGGCACCCGGATCTCGTCGCCGGCCTCGTGCTCGTAGACACGCCGCATCCTCGCGAGTGGGTGGAGCCCGATAACGAACAACGCGCACGGGTGGCGCGCGGCGCCCGCACGGCGCGGCGCGCGGCTTTCGGCGCGCGTTTCGGAGTCATGCGCATTTTGTTGCAGCTCGCCCGCTTCCGCTCTTCGTCCGAGCACAATCGAGTCGCTCTGCTCCTCGGCAAGACACCCGCATCCATCCGCCCACAACTGCGTTCGTTTTGGGTGCGGGCGACGACTCTCGAAGCGCTCGCGAGTCAAATAGAGAACGCTCCGAAGAGCGCCGCCTCGCTCGCGGCGGAAACGATCTCGCTCGGCGACATCCCACTCGTCGTGCTGACCGCGGCCGATCCGAGCCCGCGACGTCTCGAAGATCAGCTCTCGACCGTCGCTCTCAGCCGGTCCGGGCGTCACGTCATCGCCAAGACAAGCGATCATTGGATCCCACTCGACGAGGCCGAGCTCGTCGTCCAAGCTATCCGCGACGTCGTCGCTTCGGTGCGTGCATGACTGACACTGACAATGCCACGCTTCCGAAGCTTCTTTGCGAGCGCGCTAAAACTTCGCCGGATGCGCAGGCGCTTCGCGAGAAATCTTACGGGATCTGGCGCGCCATCACGTGGCGTGGCTATCGCGACCGCGTCGAGGAGATTTGTCTTGGCTTACGCGCTCTCGGTATCGGCCGGGGCGACATCGTCGCGATCGTCGGGGATAACCGGCCCGAGTGGGTGCTCTCGGAGCTCGCGGCCCAAGCGCTGGGCGCGATCCCTCTTGGTATCTACCAAGACTCCGTCGCCGAGGAGATCTTCGTGCTCGCCGATGCCTCCGGAGCCAAACTTCTCATCGCCGAAGATCAAGAGCAGGTCGACAAGGTTTTGGAAGTGCGCCACCGTCTTCCCAAGCTCGAGCGCGTCATCGTAAGCGATCCGCGCGGGATGCGAGACTACGACGATCCTTGCCTCATGGCGCTTTCGGAGCTCGCGGCCTCTGGACGTGCGTCCCAAACAGAAGACCCGGGCGCGTTTGATGCACTCGTTGCGGAGACCTCGCCCGACGATGTGGCGCTTCTTGCGACCACGTCGGGGACGACCGGGACGCCCAAGCTCGCCATGCTGACCCATCGCAATCTTGTCTCGATGGCCAAGAGCTTGATGGCGGTAGACCCGCTCGGCCCTGGGGACGAGCTCGTGTCGTTCCTTCCGCTCGCCTGGGTAGGAGAGCAAATGATGTCGGTGTCTTCCGCGCTCGTGACAGGCGCGACGGTGAATTTTCCCGAGGAGCCGGAGACGGTCACGGAAGACCTTCGGGAGATCGCGCCACACGTCATGTTCTCGCCGCCTCGGATTTGGGAGAGCCTCTTGTCGGAAGTGCAAATGAAGCGTGAGGACGCGACCTGGCTGAAGCGTCGCGTGCTCGACTGGGTGCTCGACGGGAATCATATCGGCGTTTCGAAACGCCTAGCGGATCTCGTTTGCCTCTATTGGATTCGCGACGGGCTCGGACTCCGGCGTTTGAAGCACGCCTATACCGGCGGCGCCGCGCTCGGACCCGATACCCTTCGGTTTTTTCACGAGCTAGGCGTGAACTTGAAGCAGATCTACGGTCAGACGGAAGTTTCCGGCATTTCGGTCGTGCATCGTGACGGCGCGGTGAAGCCGGACACCATGGGCGAGCCTCTCCCCGGGACCGAGCTTCGCATTACGGAGGACGGAGAGATCATCTCACGGAGCCAAGCGGTCTTCGCCGGCTATTACAATAACGAGGCCGGTACCCGGGAGGTGCTGCGCGACGGCTGGCTCTATTCGGGCGATGCGGGCTATCTCGATGCGGATGGTCAGCTCGTCGTGATCGACCGCGTCGAAGACGTGTCTCGCCTCGCGGACGGCACCGCCTTCAGCCCGCAATTCGTCGAGAACAAGCTCAAGTTCAGCCCTTACGTTCGAGAAGCGGTCGTCTTTGGCGGCGATGGCCGTCGCTTCGTCACCGCGCTCCTGTCGATCGACTTCCAGAATGTCGGCACTTGGGCGGAGAGGCGACAAGTGCCGTTCACGACCTTCGTCGACTTGTCCCAACAAGAAGCCGTGCTCGAGCTGCTGACCGCGGAGCTTCGCCGCGTCAACGAGCAGCTTCCCGAAGCGATGCAAGTGAAGCGTTTCCTCCTCCTTCACAAGGAGCTCGACGCGGACGATGCCGAGCTGACGCGTACCCGCAAAGTGCGTCGCCGAGCGGTGGCGGAGCGTTATCGCACTCTCGTCACGGCTCTCGATGGGGATGCGCTAACGGTCGCGCTCGAGACCGAGATTCGTTATCAGGATGGCCGTTCGGCGCAGATGTCGGTCTCCATCCCGATCGTGGGGCTCTAGTGGAAGTTCTAGCCGAGCTCACCCTGGCGGGCCTCGCCAACGGGATGATCTACGCCCTCATCGCGATTGGATTCATCATTATTTATAAAGCCACCGACGTCATCAATTTCGCGCAAGGCCCACTCCTTCTTCTCGGGGCCTATCTCGGCTACACCTTCCTGTCGCTGCCTATTCCCACTTGGCTCGGCATCGGCCTCGCGCTCGGCGTGGCCGCCCTCGTGGGCGTCGCGATTGCCCGCTTCGCGCTCCGTCCTCTCATCGGTGAGCCGGTCATCTCGATGATCATGGCAACGGTCGCGCTCTCGAGCATCTTACAAGCCTTGATTCAAGGCATCTGGGGCGTGCGACCTCGAAACTTTCCTTTGAACGTCGATCGGCCGGTCGTCATCGGGGTGGCGGCGCTGTCGCTAGTCGCTCTCGGCTGGTTCTTCCGCAAAAGCCGAGAAGGGCTCGCGATGCGGGCCGTCGCCGACGATCAGCAAGCCGCGATGAGCATGGGCGTCAGCCTTCCTCGAACACTTTCGATCGCATGGGCTCTCGCCTCGGCGGCGGCAGCGCTCGGAGGCATCTTGCTCGCGGGTCTCGTCGGAGTGAGCCAAGACATCACCGCCATTGGACTTCGTGTGTTCCCCGTCGTGATCCTCGGCGGCCTCGATTCGATAGTGGGGGCAGTGATTGGCGGCGCGCTCATCGGTCTCGTAGAAGCCTACGCGGGCGGCTATATCGGCATGGGCGTTCAGACACTCGTCCCCTACGCGCTTCTGCTCGTCGTGCTGATGGTGCGGCCGTACGGGCTGTTCGGCAAGCGCCGGATGGAAAGAGTGTAGGCCGCTTTGCGCTCGGGAAATTTCTTCACCAGCTACGCGGCGGACATGGCGCTCTTCCGAACGCCGCTCGAGCGGTGGCGCATGGGCCTCTTTGCCGTCGCGATCATCGTCTTCCCGTTCGTCGCGACCTCTTACGCCTTGTCGCTCGCGAATCAAATCGCTATTGCCACCGTCGGCGCCATCGGGCTCAATATCCTGGTGGGCTACACGGGACAGATATCGCTCGGCCAAGGAGCTTTCATGGCGGTGGGCGCCTACTCGAGCGGGCTCGCCACCATCGAGTGGGGCCTTCCCTTCTGGCTCAGCATCCCGCTCGCGAGCTTGTTCACGGCGGCCGTCGGTGTGTTCTTCGGTCTACCCTCGCTTCGGTTGAAGGGGCTCTATCTCGCCATCGCGACGCTGGCGGCGCAGCAGATCGTCGAATGGATCGTAACCCATTGGACGGGACTTACCGGCGGCACCGAAGCGCTCGTCGTGCCCGCGCCGCGACTGTTCGGCGCGCGGATGAACACCGATTTCCGTTTTTATTGGTTCGCAGTGCTCGCGGCGAGCGGGACGGCGCTCTTTACAGCCAATCTCTTTCGCTCCCGCGTGGGTCGTGCCTTTCTCGCGATCCGCGACCAGGACATCGCGGCCGAAGCTTCCGGCGTCAACTTGTTCCGCTACAAGCTCACGGCATTCGCCGTGTCTTCTTTTTTCGTCGGCATGTCGGGAGCACTCATCGCGCATTACCGTACGATTGTGACGTGGGAGCGGTTCACGCTCGAGGTGAGCATTCTCTATCTCGCAATGGTCATCGTCGGCGGGCTCGGAAGTATCGTGGGCTCGTTTCTCGGCGCTTCGGTCATAACGCTCTTGCCCGCTCTCATCGCCACATCCGGCCGCGCGCTTCAGACGAGCTTCCCAGCCGTCGCCGGGATCCTGCCAGCGGTGCAAGAAGGTGTATTCGGGCTCGTCGTCTTGCTCGTGCTCATCCTCGAGCCGAAGGGACTAGCCAAGGTCTGGTCGAACGTGAAGACCTATTTCCGGCTGTGGCCGTTTTCCTATTAGCATGACTGGTACCGGCGGAGAATATCGGGGCGCCGACTTGCTTTAGAAAATCGAGACCGACCGGGACGATTTCGAGACGGTGCGCGTCAGCGTCGTCACCCGCATGCGAAGGAAGGACGAGCAACTCCTCGGCGAACGCGTACTGGTGTGGAGCAGTCTCAACGAGACCGAAGGGGAGATCTCACCCGACGGGCGTTGGCTCGCCTACCAGTCTGACGAGTCGGGCCAGACCGAGATCTACGTGCGGCGCTTTCCTGACGTCGATGAGGGCCGTTGGCAGACCTCGCGAGGAGGAGAGACCCAGGCGCTCTGGGCGCCCGATGGCAGCGAGCTGTTCTATTTGGATCAGGATAAACATCTAATAGCCGTCCCCTTTGAGAACGCCGAAGGCGCCAGTATCAGGTTCCGTCAGGCCGAGGTCGTGCTTCAACAAACCTACTTCGCATCTGGGACCCTGGGCCGCAACTACGACGTGTCTCCCGACGGCGAGCGCTTCTTGATGATCCGGGAGGATTCGCCGGTGGGCTTCAGCAACACTGAGTTGATTTACGTACAGAACTGGCTCGAAGAGCTGAAACGTCTCGTTCCCGCCGAGTGAACGAAGGATGGCCGCTAACGGGCTTTGGCCACGACGACGGTCACGTCGTCCGCGGGCGCAACGCCGCGCGAGTGCTCGGCGACGGCGTGTAAGATCCGGTCGCGCACCTCTCTCGGCTCCTCGTCTTTAGCTTCCAAGATCACCCGCTCGAGACGTTCTTCGCCGAACTCTTCGTCGTCGGCCGAAAGCGCTTCGTGAATGCCGTCCGAGAAAAGGACGAGGAGATCGCCCGGCTCCCACTGTCTCTCGCGAGCCGAAAACGCCATGTCCTCGAAGCCCGGTATGCCAAGAAGCAGATCCGTCGACTCGAGCCTATCCATCCGGTCGGTGGCTCGATGATAGAGGAACGGAAAAGGATGCCCCGCATTCGTATAACTCAACGTGCGCGCTTTGTGCTCGAGACGCACGTAGCAGCCGCTCATCAAGAGCCCGGTTTGCACCGAATGAAACACGGTCCAATTCATCGCCGCCATGACCGCGCCCGGCGACGCATCGATCTTGGCTTGCGTGTGCAAGCAGCTCTTTGCCATGGCGACGAGCAGGCCCGCGTAGAAGCCGTGCCCGGTCACGTCGGCGAGGATGACGCCGGTGGCGTCCGTCCCGATCTCCAAGTAATCGTGGTAATCCCCACCGACATCGGCAGCAGGCTTGCAGTATCCGGAAATCTCGGCGTGCTCGATGAGGAGATCTCCCTGCGGCAGCATCGCCATTTGAATCTCGTGGGCTCGCTTCAGATCCTGCTGCCAGCGCTCCCGTTCGAGGCCGGCGGATACTTGAAGCGACACGTCGCGACGGAGCTTAGAGATAAGGTGTTGGAAGATGCCCTTCGCGACGGAGCTACCGAGCGTCAGCGCCCTTTCGAACTCGGCGTGGCACCATTCGAGAAGCAGGACATCCTTCTTCGCGATCGCGGTGGCGCTTCGCGGCCCTTCGTCGATGAGGGCGAACTCACCAACACAATCTCCCGCCGACAGCTCGACGATGCGGATGCCGTCTTTCTCGACAAAGAGCGTTCCCTCGACGATGAAATACGCCGCGTCCCCCGGCTCGCCTTCGCTGAAAATCACCTCCCCTGCCGATGCCCGCACCTCGCGCATCCGGCTCGCGAGATCGGACACGATATCGGTCGACAACCCGGCTAGAAGTGTATTGGCTTTGAGAAAGGCGACCCGATCGAACATAACGACGTGCCGATGCTATCGGCACGTCAAAAGATATGCAACCAGAGCAACGGGCGCCGCGACATCAGCTATGTTCCTTTCCGTTAGGCCTGAACACGTCTCGATGGACAGGTCGAACAGGTCGGCGATGCGAAACGCCAGAGGAAGGCCCGGATCGAACTTGCCCGTCTCGATGGCGTTGACGGTCTGGCGCGAGACGTCCAGCTCCAGAGCCAGCTGTGCCTGGGTCCAGTCTCGCTCGGCGCGCAGAACCTTGAGCCGGTTCTTCACGCGTATCGCCATTGACCCGCGAGAACACCAACCGAATAGGCGACGGCCAGGATCATAATCACATCGGAGGCATCTGTGGCGCCGATGGTACCGGCGCGCTCGAGGAGCCGATAGGCCGCGGCCCCAACGAGTGCGGCACCAAAGCCCAAAGCAAGAGCCTCTAGCTGAATCCTGCGCTGCAACTCATCCGCCTCGCGAAGAAACCTCCGATAAGCGAACATCATCGCGCCGCCCAGAAGAACATGTAATAGCGTGACCGTGATCGCCGCAGCGCCGCCGGACACCCAGCCTCGACTGATCGCAGCGCTGGCCAGGACCCAGGCTACCGCCCACGCGAAGATCCAGCCAACGAGTCGCAATTCTTATCTTTGTGGCAAGTGTGATGACTTCCGCTCGCGACTGCTTTCCTACTAGAATCTCCCCAATGGACAAAAGACTCCTCGGTGCGTCAGCGCTCGCGCTTTGCATGGCGTGCGGAGGTGGCGGAGGCTCGGAGGAGAACGATACCATCCTCGTCGGCGCCATCTTCGCGCTCACCGGGGCCACTTCGGATGTGGGGACGAGCTATGCCGACGGCGTCCGTGACTATGTCGGCTGGGTCAACAGCAAAGGCGGCATCGACGGCCGCCCGCTCGAGCTGCTGTACCAGGATTACGGTTATCGGGTCGACCGCGCCGAGCAGCTCTACAGCGAGTTCGTCAGCGAAGGCGTCGTGGCTTTCATGGGCTGGGGCACGGGAGACACGGAAGCACTCCGCGGCCGCATCGCCGACGATCAAGTACCGTTCATGTCGGCGTCCTATTCGCACGTGCTCGGCGATCCAAAGGAAGCACCCTACAATTTCCTCGCGGGCACGACTTATAGCGATCAATTTCTGATCGTTATCGACTGGATTGTGGAGAATCATCCGGACGGAAGCCCGAAAATAGCGCTTCTTCACCACGCATCGCCGTTCGGCTTGTCGCCTTACGAGCAGCTCGGACGCCACTACGCCGCGGCCCAAGGCATCGAGCTAATGGCGCAGGAGATGCCGCGTGGCAGCACGGATTTCACGGCAGAGCTCACGCGCCTGCGCGAATGGGGTGCGGAATACGTCGTCTTTCAAAACACGTCGGCTCCCGTCTCCGTCGTGCTCAAGAACGCGGCGAGCCTCTCGATGACGATCCCCTTTTTTTGTTTGAACTGGTGCGCCAACGAGCTTCTCGTCGAGCTCGCGAGAGAGGCGAGCGAAGGTGTCGTCGGGGCAATGCCTTTCGCGCCGCCAGCTTTCGAGGGCGTGAGCGGGCTCGAAGAGGCGCGCGCCTACCTCCTTCTGAAAGACGGGAGTGCTCTCGAAGACCAAGGTGTTCCGTACGGACAGGGTTGGTGGACGATGGCGGTCATGACGGAGGGCATCCGTCGCGTCGTCCACGACCGCTTGCCTCTCACCGGCAAGAACGTCAAAGCGGCGCTCGAGGGGCTCGCCGATTTCGACACCGGCGGCGTGACCTTTCCCATTACGTTCACGGGCGAGAACCATAGCGGCGCGAAAGGCATGCGCTTGTTTCGCGTCGAAGAAGGCCGCTGGATGCCTCTAACGGACTTTCGGCATGCTCCCGCTGAATAACCGATACCGCCAACTCAACACTGACCTTGGAGCTCAGTGATATCATTCTTAGGTATAGTGATATCGAGGTGTCCATTTGGTACGAACCGTGATCGCTCTCAACGAGGAGGACAAGGCCTGGCTGGATCGTCGCGCGAAAGAGGAAGGGACTAGTATGACGGCATTAGTTCGGCGTGCTGTTGCTCTACTCCGCAGCCAAATCCGCAAAACCGACCCGCCGCTCGAGGCCCTGATCGAGGAAACCCGGGGTATCTGGACGGCGGGCGATGGGCTCCGCTATCAGGAGCGCCTGCGTGGAGAGTGGTAGTCGATTTCTTTTGGATTCCGTTATCCTGATAGACCACTTCAATGGCTTACAGAAAGCCACTGATTATCTCAAGACCGTTGCCGAAGAAGTATGTATCTCAGCGATCAGCCGCGCCGAGGGTTCTGACAGGATTCCAGGATCCGAATAACCTGCAGAAGGCGCGGGAGATGCTCGATCGCTTTCATTTGATTGTCATCGATGCAGCCATTGCAGATTTGGCTACCGAGCTTCGACGCGAGCATCGGTGGAAACTCCCCTATGCACTACAAGCGGCGGCAGCCCAGAAAACGGACTGACGCTGGTGACACGAAACGTGAAGGATTTCCCGCCGGAGCGTTGCGAGTTCGTGCAGATTCCTTATGAAATCTAGACGGGAGCACGCGACGTGATGGCAACCTGTCCCCAGGATTGCAGAATCATCCGAAGGGAAGCCCGGAAGCCGTGTTTCTTCACCACGCATCTCCGTTCGGCTGTCGCCTTACGGGCAGCTCGGACGCGACGACGCCACCGCCCATGACAGGTATGCTCCGTCTGAATAACGTCGAGGTTGTCTACGACAACGTCGTGCTCGTCCTCCGCGGGCTTTCTCTCGAAGTGCGCCGAGGTCAGATCGTCTGTCTTCTCGGCACGAACGGTACGGGGAAGTCGACGACCCTCAAAGCCATCTCGGGCCTCTTGGCGCCGGAAGATGGAGAGGTGACCGACGGCACCATCGAGCTAGAAGGCAAGCCCATCCACGGTTTGCCGCCTCACGACGTCGTCCGGCGCGGGGTTTTTCAAGTGATGGAAGGCCGGCGCGCCTTCGAGCATCTCACCGTCGAAGAGAACTTGCGCGTCGGCGCCTATACGAGTACCTCGATGAACCTCGACAAGGTTCTTGACACCTTTCCGCGTTTGAGAGACCGTTGCAAGAAGCTCGCGGGCTTTCTTTCGGGCGGGGAGCAACAGATGCTCGCGATTGGCCGCGCTCTGATGTCAGAGCCCAAGCTTCTGCTGCTCGACGAGCCATCTCTCGGCCTCGCTCCGCTCATCGTCGAAGAGATCTTCGCCGTTTTGCGTCGCCTCAACGAAGTCGACGGCACGACGATTCTTCTCGTCGAGCAAAACGCTGCCCGCGCGCTCGACATCTCGAATTACGGCTACGTCATGGAGAACGGACGTGTGGTTCTCGAAGGCAAACCTGAAGAGCTCCGCGAGAACGCGGACGTGAAGGAGTTCTATCTCGGCCTCTCGGAGCTCGGCGGGCGCAAGTCTTATAGGGCCGTCAAACACTATCGCCGGCGAAAGCGCTGGTTGTCGTGAATCCGATCTACGAGCCCGAGATCGAAGCTGCCTCAACCGAAGCTTGGCAGGTCTATCAAGACCAGCTCGTGCGCAACATCGTGGCCTATGCCGCCGAGCACACCGAAGAGTTTCCGCGCCGGCTGAAGCGCGCGGGACTCGCCGCCGGGGACATCCGCTCCGTCTCCGCCCTTGCCGATGTGCCGGTGCTCTCGAAAGACGACCTGCCCGAGCTGCAGGAAGCGTCACCACCTTTCGGAGGGCTTCTGGCATGTGACGTCAAGACGTTGAAGCGTGTCTTCTTGTCTCCCGGCCCGATACTCGATCCCGCAGGGGAAGGCCCGGACTTTTGGGGCTGGGCGCCCGCGCTTTGGGCCGCTGGCTTTCGTGAAGGCGACACGGTCTACAACACCTTCTCTTACCATCTGACGCCGGCGGGAGCGATGATGGAAGAAGGTCTCCGCGCGATCGGCTGTACCGTCGTCCCTGGCGGTGTCGGAAATACAGACGCGCAAGTCGATCTGCTCGCGCGCTCGGGGAGCACCGGCTATTGCGGAACAACGGACTTTATCTGGACGCTTCTCGAGCGCGCGCGAGAGAAGAGCATCGACGTTCGTCTCGAGCGCGGCTTCGTCAGCGGCGGGCCGCTATCGGCGTCGCTCAGAGACGAGCTCTTGCGTGAGTTCGGCGTGACGATCCGCGAAGGCTATGGCACCGCCGATGTCGGCGCCATTGCGTTCGAATGCGAAGCGTCGAACGGTTGGCACATCACGCCGGGGCGCGTCGTCGAAGTGCTCGAGCCCACGGGCGAAGTGGTCGTCACCACACAGAACGAAGTCTATCCGCTCGTGCGTTTCGGTACCGGCGATCGATCGGCGCTCGACACCTCGCCCTGTGCGTGCGGGCGCACGACCCCGCGGCTTCTCGGCTTCCAAGGAAGGGTGGGCGAGGGCGTAAAAGTGCGTGGGATGTTCGTCCACCCTCGATCGATCGCGCGCGCGCTTGCATCGGCGCTCGGCGAGATGCCTCGCTACGAGGCGATCGTGCGACGCGTGGAGCGCCGCGACGCGATGGTCATCCGCGTGGAAGCCGACGTTGACGTCAAGGTCGAGGTGCTCGTTCAGAGTTTCCGCAACGAGCTCAAGCTCCGCGTCGAAGTGGAGATCGTGCCGCCGGGCAGCCTCGCGGCGGCCGACGAAGGGCCTATCCGAGACGAGCGCAGCTGGGAGTGACGCAACTGTTGATTTAACTGTGGACTAGTATGTTGAGTATACTCAACATAGATGGCGACCATACAGGTTGTGCTCGATGATTCGCTGCTAGAGCTTGCCGACCGGTTCGCCAAGCGGCAGCGCATCAACCGCTCCGCGCTGATACGTGAAGCGTTGCGCGCACATTTGAAGAAACTGCGCTACGCGGAGTTGGAGAACCAGGAGCGCGCGGCCTACGAACAACGACCCGGCGACCTCAATGAAGTAAGCCGCTGGGAGGGGGTGGCCCATTGGCCGGACGACTAGAACGCGGCGAGATTCGTCTCTACCAGTTCGCCCCGCCGGACAAATCCCGACCTGTTCTGCTGTTGACTCGTAGCGCGTCCATAAAATATCTCGCGCGCGTCACGGTTGCGCCTCTCACTTCCACGATACGAGACGTGGCCTCCGAAGTTCAGCTCGACGTCGACGATGGATTGAAGGCGCCGTGCATCATTAATCTTCACAATATCGTGACCGTCGCGAAGGTCGGGATTGGGCGTCGACTGACTAAAGTAAGCGAAGAGAAAATGGAGCTCGTGTGCGACGCGATAGCTTTCTCTCTGGGTTGCGAAGGATCGTAGAACGCGACGCATGAGCGCCGTTAACGCCATTCAACGCCATTACCGGAAGAGAAGTCCCATGAACACGGCGTAGCATCCGAGGAGCACCATCCCCTCCCACCTCACGATCCGCCGTCCTGTGTACAGAAAGATCGCCATCAAGAGCATGAAGCCCACGAGCGCAGGAAGCTCGAAATAGAGCAGCTTTTCATCGATGGGAAGCGTTCGCAAGGTCGCGGAAACGCCAATCGCGCCCAGAATGTTGAACAGGTTGCTGCCGATGATGGCACCAACGACGAGATCCGCTTCACCCCGAAGGCCCGCGACGAAGGAGGTCGCGAGCTCGGGCGTGGACGTTCCCACAGCCACGAGAGTGGCGCCGATGATGAACTCAGATAAGCCTATCGAGCGCGCGAGCGAGACCGCGCCCGTCACGAGAAGCTGCGCGCCGCCCATCAGGAGGATGAGGCCAAAGACAGTAAACGCCGAGCTCGAGGCGAGGCTATGTGTGGACGGTGTAGCTGGCCTGGATGGCGGCGCCTCACCGCGAGCCCAGCGGATCGACAAGTAATTGAAGAAGACCAGAAGAGCGATGAACGCGAGCCCGACACCACAGCCGAGCTCGCGCCGTAATGCGCAGGCGAAGAAAAGCACGGTGGCGCCGAGGAGAAGCGGAAGCTCGCGCTTGAGCACCGAAGCCGCCACCTTCATAGGCGCTACGATCGCGATGCATCCGAGGACGAGCCCGATATTGGCGACGTTGCTTCCAAGCACGTTCCCCACCGTCATCTCCGGATGGCCGCCGAGCGCCGCAATGACGCTCGCTACGATCTCGGGCGACGACGTTCCATAAGCGACGACGGTGAGGCCAACGAGTAACGGGCTGACGCCGAAATGCGTCGCAAGACGGGACGCCCCTCGCACGAGCCAGTCGGCACCGAGAGCGAGGATGACGAGGCCGGCAAATGACAGGGCCGAGGCAGTCAGGGAGCTCAAGGAGATTCGATCCTAGCAGATCGCAAGGGCGGTGGAACCGGTCCTAGTTTTCCCCACGGGCCGTCGTCGCTAGCGAAGACATCAGGAGCTTTTTCGGAAAAGCTTGGAGCCGCGAAGCTCTTGGCCATCCTGGACATCACGTTGCGCTGTCTGTCAGGCGTGAGAGACACGCGGCCCGATTGAATAGTACCCCTGGCCAGAACTACTATCCGTACGCAGGAGGTAACAGGATTGATCGGCAAGACCCTCGCCCACTACAAAATCCTGGAGAAGATCGGCTTAGGTGGAATGGGTGACGTCTATCTGGCCGAGGACACCAAGTTGGATCGATAAGGTGGCGCTGAAAGTCCTGCCGCCGGAGCTTGCCGAGAGCGAAGAGCGCCGGGCTCGGTTCACCCGAGAAGCCAAAGCGATCGCCGCGCTCAATCATCCCAACATCGTTACCGTGTACTCCGTCGAAGAGGCGGAGGGGGGTCCACTTCATCACCATGGAGCTCGTTAAGGGGAAGACCTTGACGGAGCTTCTGCCCAAGAACGGCTTCCCATTGAGCAAGTTCTTCGAAATCGCGATCCCGTTCGCAGACGCTGTCGCCGCGGCCCACCAAGAAGGCATCACTCATCGTGATTTGAAACCAGGCAACGTTTTGATGGGTGACGACGGGCGGATCAAGGTGTGCGACTTCGGGCTTGCGCAGTTCCGGAACGAGAGCACGGGCGGTGGCTCGAGCGAGCTTCCTACCAAGGCGATGACTCAGGAAGGGCTGATTGTGGGGACGGTAGCCTATATGTCGCCCGAGCAAGCCGAAGGAAAACCCATCGACACGCGCTCGGACATTTTTTCGCTCGGCATTGTGCTCTATGAGATGTTGACGGGCAGGCGTCCATTCGAGGGCGACTCGCCGACATCGATTCTTTCTTCGATTCTCAAAGATACACCGCGCGCGGTGGGGGAGCTCGTGCCCGGCGTTCCCCGTGAGCTCGGGAAACTCATCAAGCGCTGTCTCGCTAAGGACCCCATCCGGCGCTATCAGTCAGCTATCGACATCCGCAACGAGCTCGAGGAGACCAAGCAAGACGTCGACTCCGGCGAGTCGGTGACCGTTCTGTCGCCCAGCAAGCGCCCGACACCGACAGGGCGCGTGGTCGCCGCGGTGGCTTTACTCGCGGCCGTTGGGGCATTCTGTTCTATACACTTGTCTCTCCAGAGGTGGACCCGACGAAGGTAACTAGGCTCGCGAAGCCAGTTCAGGTCACGTCGGACGCGGGCGTGGAGGACAGCCCCACGTGGTCACCGGATGGACAGACCCTGGCCTACACGGCCCTCGTAAGGGGAAACGTGGACGGCGAATCGGATAATTGGGACATCTGGGTGGCACGGGTAGGCGGGGAACGAGCCAATCGAACCGCTGACTACACGGGTAAGGACGTGTACCCCAGCTGGTCCCATGATGGGAGCCAAATCGAGGACTTGGACATCTTTGTCGCACCGGAGCCGGACAATATCGAGCGTCTCAAAAAGGCACTCCAGTCGGTCTACCCAGATGACGCGAGCATCGAGGAAATCACCGCCGAAGATCTTCTCGGTGATTACCCGGCCGTGCAATACGTGCCTCCTGATGGAGATTTCTACCTCGATATTCTCACGCGCCTGGGCGAGGCCTTCCGTTATGAGGACATTTCCTCGCAGCGTCTGGATTTCGACGGGTTGACGGTTAGCGTTGCGACCCCTGAAATACTCTATCGGATGAAAAAGGATACGGTGCGACCGAAGGACTGGGGAGACGCGGAAGCACTCCGGCGACGTTTCGATCTGGATGAGGACTGATGCCGGTTCGGAAGTTCCGCTCCCTGCAGGAAATGGAGGACACCCTTTGGCGCGAAAACGGCGTCCCACTCTGGCAGGCGATTGCCCGGGTTTGGCGCTTTGCTGAACGGGTGACTGCGTACCGCTTCCCTCCCGGCATCTACAAGCACCGGTCTATCGAAGACGCGCAGCAACTTCGATAGAAATGGGAAGAAAGAAACTTCCGCGCGTTTTGGGAAAGGAAGAAGGCGGAGAAGAACTAGCTCATTGGGAACGGTAAGAGCCGTGCTCTGCGAGGACAGTGCCGCTCTCATCGGCGTCACTCACCACGAAGACGCGATAGGACCCGCCCCCGGGCGCGACGCGCACGATGACGTGGCCGGCGCCGCTTTTCACCTGGTTCGCGCGCGGGCCGATGGCCGCTTTGGTCGGCTCTCGGACCTGCAAGATGAAGACGTCGCGCGGACCTTCATAGGCGCGCTCGGAGAGTAGCCGCTTCAGGACACTCGGGGCAGGGTGCGTCGCGGAGTGGGCCGGGACGATATGAACGCGCGGTTTTAGCGCCGCCAAGAACTCGGGGCTCGCGGGGGCGATCGAGCCGTGGTGGTTCACGACGTGAACGTCTACCGGGCCGACCGCGTCCGCGATCGCTTTTTCATGTTCTACCAATCCGGGTGGCCGACGTTAGGAATACCCGTCAGGTCGCCGCCGGTGTAATAGTCGAAAGCACCGTAGCGGAGGCGGAAGGACAAGCTCGACATGTTCTCGGAGGGATAGTCTTCGTCCACGAGCGTGTCGAGTGCGGGAAATCGCTCGCGCGTCTCGTCGCCATGTCCTGACCAGTACACGCCGTTCGCCGTGAGGTTCTGTATCTCGAACTTTGGATACGGGCAGCGCTTCAGGACGATCTGGTCGTTGCTCCCGGGCTCGAACGCTTCGACGTCGAGCCTCTCCGTGACGCGACGATACGCACGGACGCTCTCGAAGTCGAGCGGGCGCGGGTAGTCGTAGTCCGGCCAACCTCGGTCGAGAAGTGTGCCTATCTCGAGAGCGCTCACAACGTCAGCGAGGCCTCCCATGTGATCGCCGTGAAAGGTGCGTGATGAGCACATAATCGAGCTTTGGTTCCGGGAGCGTGCGGGCTATATAGCGAGCGATCCACTCGCCCGGACGCCGCGCATCGCTCGGACGTGACGGCGCTTCGGGAAATCCTAGGCTGGCCGGCCTGGCCCCCGCGTCGACGAGCAAGCTCGTCCCGTCGGGGAGCACGAAGAGCGTGGCGTTGCCGCGCCCGGTACTGACGTGATGGATGTCGAGCTCCCCTTCGCTCCAAGGAACGAGTACTTGGAGCAGGAGGAGCGCGAGAGCCGCCGTCGCCATCACACCGAGATAGCGATGGGTGTCGGCTTCTTGGTGACGGCGCAGTTGACGCAGATGGGCTCGCCTTCTTTACCCTCCCTATCCCAACTGCGATCGCGATGCGCGCGTCGCAGCCGGTCGAAGTTCTCGCTCGTCCACGCGTCCTGGATGGTCTGCACGTTTTCGGCGACCTCTATCACAGGGCCTCCGTCGATCTCGAGCGTGAATCCTTGGCAGCAGGGCATCGTGTGCTTGCCGTCCCACGTGATGACCATCCGGCGGAACGGGTCGGGGCATTGGAACTCGGCCGCGCTCAGCGATTCCCACTCGGCGGCTTTCCACTGGTGGGTCGCTCCAGCAGGAAAGTAGCACTCGCTGATGGACATCCAGTCGACGCCCATCTCGTCTCGCCAAAACGCTTCCATGTGGCCGCTATCGACGTCCGCGGCATTCAGAAACGTTCGCACGACCGAGGCGCGGATCCGGCAATCCGTCGTGCCTCCGCCTCGAGCGCGCGCTTCGACCGCACTCCGGACGGAGTGGAGCAAGATCTTCCAATCGCCGCCGACGCGCTGTTTGTCGTAAGACACTTCGTCGGCGGCGTCGACCGAGAACATGAGATCCGTGATGCCAGCTTCTACGAGATCGGCAAAGAGCTCGGGCCGCGTCCGCGCGCCGCCATTACCGTTCGTATTTATCATGATGTCCGGAAAGCCGAGCTCCGCGGCCTGGTGGACGAAAGACACGATCTCGGGATGAAGCGACGGCTCGCCGCGATAGTTGAGCTTGATGGAGCTTACCCCCATCTCGGCGCATTGCCGCAACAACGCCGTGTACAGCTTGGGGTCCATGTAGCCCCTTTTGTAGGTGTGCTCGTCGAAGCCGAGCTTGCGGATGTGCTCGTGCGTCCAGATCTGGCAAAACCCCTGAGGATCTTCTTCGGAGCTTCCGCAGCGCAGATCACAAACGGCGACGGATTCGAGGTCGACATGGACGGGGTAGTCCGCGCCGTCGAGCTCTTCGCCGCGGCGGTCCCATTCGCGCCGATAGGCCTCATAGCCCATGCTGCGGGCGGACGGGGCGTTTCCGATAATCCGAAAGGTAGGGTCCTCGCTCATCGCAGTTATTCTAACGCAGACGCCTGGTCCTCACTCGAAATGCCACCAAGGATGGGGGGCGCCGTCCGGGCGCATCGACAACACGTGCTCCGCCATCCGGCGGATGCGCTCCGCCTCGGTGCTGAACTCGCGTCCGAAGCGGTGTCCGGCGCCGTCGCCCCAAACGAAGACCCCTGGATAATGCGGGTTCTCCGTCTGCCGCATCCATTCCTGGAGCTCTTTCACCGCGACGTTCAAATAGTAGTTGTCCATGTCGCCGCAATAGACGTGCATTTTTCCGAAAAGCTTCGGGCCTAGGCTCGCCCAGTTGTTCTTCAGGTGGTGGAGTAAGTCGTAATTCTCCCGCCAATATTGCGCGACCGCGGGATCGATCTCTCCCGAGCGTTTGTCGAACAGCGGCTTGAAAAACCCATCGTCACCGAGCGGCCCGAAGACAGCGGACCAGATGTCGAGCTGCTGCCCAGAGCGGCCTTTCGTTCCTGAGACGAGCTCGAACGTGTTCCGCTGTTTGGAGGTCAGGCGTATCTCACCGTTGGTCTCGCGCGTATTGGCGATCGGCTCCCGCCGCCACTCGTGCTGCTTGTAGAACGCATTGACATCTTCATAAATATTGATGCCCTCGACATTGGTGAAGGTCACCGGGTCGGGCGCATAGGCGAAGGTCCCGCCAAAGAAGTCGGGATAAAAGATCTGCATCGCGAGCGCTTCCCAGCCGCCCGTCGAGCCGCCCGTCAGAATCCGCGCATAGGGCTCGTCGATGACGCGAAAGCGACGCTCGATCTCCGGGATGAGCTCTTCGAGGATCGCGTCGCCATAGGGCCCGAGATTGACCGAGTTCACGGAGTATGACGTATCGAAATAGGGTGTGGGATCCTGAAACGTCACTACAATCATGCGCGGGAAGTGGTCGCGCTTCCACGCGCGCTTGAAGTCCTCGCCCTCCTTCCATCGCATCGGATCTTGGATTTGGAAGTGCCCCTGGTAGTAGATGACGGGGTAATCGATGCTGTCGCGCTCGTAGTCGCGCGGCAGAAGCACGGTGGCGCCGAGATAGATCGGCCGTCCCCAGAACTTTGTCAAGATCTCGCTCTCGAAGCGAAAGCGTTTGACCCACGCGGTGTCCGGCGGGAGCTCGACCTCTGGGATGATTTGGTCGAGCACGAGCTCGTGATCGTAGCCGGCTTCGGCGTCGATAGTGAGCCGCACCGGCACGCTATGCAGGTTTCCGGCAGAGATCCAAAAGCGCTGGCCTTCCCACTGGTCGTCGTGCATCCAGACGGTGTGACCGTCGGCGCGCGGGAACTCGGAATAGACGTTGATGAAGCCTTGCACGAAATAGTCGCCTGGCGGAATCTCGGAGAGGGAGCCAACGGGGCTGCCTAGGTCACTTGCGTCGAGCTCGATCGCTTCACCGGGTGAGAGATTCTCGAAGTCTCGCCCGAAGAACGGCACGCCGGTGCGGCCGACTTGAAGCCGCGGCTCTTTCTCGTTCGTGCGCGAGATCACGACGAAGGCTCGCCCCGTTATCGACCCCGCATGGGCCTCCTCGGGATAGGACAGCCGGAAACCTACGGCCGACTCTCCCGCCGACGGGCCAGCCGTGACCAGAGCTAATGCGAGCAGGAGCAAGGAGCCCATTCGTGGACGCATGTATCGATTCACCTCAAGTCGCTGAGTTTATCCGACTTCGCCAGTGTGTTCATCCGTGGCTTTGTCGGACAAGTCCGACTTCTCATCCGAGACGAGTTCGACTTCGCCCGAAACATCGAGTGGGAGAAAGTTTTGCGCTCTATTTGAACGAGCGTTAAACTGAATAAACTACCGTTAAATTTAGCTCTTTGGATGATGGTAAAGCGTTGACGACATTGAATTTACTGCATGAGATCGAAGCGACCCAGCCTGGGGGATCGGAAGAGCACTCGGCTATCGAGCGGCTCATTTTGAAGCATGCGATGCGATGCTTTGGGCGCCGCGGCTATGCGGCCACGAGCCTTCGAGCCATTGCGGCCGAGGTGAATGTTACGGCACCTCTCGTCAGTTACTACTTCAAGAGCAAGGAAAACCTCTACTCGAAAGTCGCGGCGATCGTGATGGCGAGCCTCGAATCGGAGGTTGCCCGCGCTCTCGAAACGCCCCGGCCGTTTTACGAATCCATCCTATCGATCGTTCAAGCGCATATCGGGCTCGTCGAGCGCTGTCCCGCGGCCGTCGAGTTCATGTTCAGCATGCTCTACGGACCCCAGGAGGGCCAGCCGACGCCAGATCTCGAGTCGCTCTACGGGGGCACGCGCCAAAGGATCCAGAGCGTCTTCGAGCGCGCTATCGATGACGGCGAGCTCGTGCCGCGTCCTGGTGTCACCCCGAACTTTCTCGTCGAGCAGCTCGGGAACTTGATCCACGCTCATGTAAGCTGCCGCTTCAAGGTCGACCGTTTAGCCGAACGTTACCCTGAGCGCCGCGAGGCTCTCGAGCGCCGCGTCAGTGCCATGTCGCTCGACGTGGGGATCGAGCATTTCTTTTTTGGCGCCGGTGACGTGCCCGCCTTCAAGCAAACCTAGTCCCTATTAGTCCGAGGATCCCATGAAAGCGACAAGACGAAGGTCACGCTATCGTTATACATCTTTGATACTCGTTTGCCTCGCGCTCACATCGCCATCTGTGGCAGGTGAAGTCGCGTCCCAAGACGTCTTGACGTTCACGCTCATCGAGGCCGTCGAGCTAGCGCTGGCCGTCAACCCACAAGTGCTGAGCGTGCGTGAAAAGACCGAGGAGTTCTCGCAGCTCGTGCGCGAGGCACGCGCGGAAGCACTTCCGGAGCTCACCGCCTTCTTGAGCTGGCGCAAGACGCGCGACCCGGGCCTGCGCAACAGCAATAGCCCTTTCTTCAAGACGATCGATCCGAACGATTTCCCTCCGGGTGCGTTCGACGCGTTCTTCTTTACGAACTATGTGTGGAATATCGAAGCGCGGCAGCCCATCTACACATTCGGTCGCGTTTCGAACGCGATGGCGGCGGCACGCGAGGAGCGCGGCGGCGTCAACCTCGACGTCCAGGGTCTCGAAAATCAGATCGCGCTCAACACGGTGCGCGCCGCTTACGCGTTCCTCCTCGCGCAGGACAATTTGCGCGTGCTCGAGACGGAAAGAGATGCCCGAGAGCGCCAGCTCGACCAAGTGCAGACGCGATTCGAGCTCGAGGACGCGACCAAGCTCGATCTCCTGCGCGCTCATGTCGCGCTCGCGAACTTGCAGCCCGAGATTCTCATGGCCGACAACAATCTTCAAGTAGCCCTCGCGTCGGTAAACACCACGCTCGGTCGGCCGATCGACGCGCCCATCGAGGTCCTCGCGGAGCTCGGCATCGAGAACCCCGTTCCCAGAATCATGAGGACGGAAGCGCTCCTCGAGATCGCAGGCCAGCATCGCCCCGAGCTCCGGCGCTATGCGGTGGACCGGAGAGTCCTCGACGCGCGCGTCGGTGTGACGAAGTCCGACCTCTTGCCGCAAATCTCGGCGAATGCCGGCTTCGGTGTCAACACGTTCGGTGCCTCGAACGTCAGCGACCTCGCGCTGCACACGTGGAACGTGGGCGTGTCATTCGATTGGAAGATCTTCGACGGCCACCGCGTCCATTCGCAGGTCGGAGCGCTTCGCTCGCAGATCACGCAGAAAGAGTATGACGAGCACGCGTTTAGAAACGAGCTCTCGGTCAACTTGAAGCGCGCGGGCGGCACTTGGATTCGGTCGCTCGAGTCCCTCGAGGTCACGAGGCTCACCGTAGAGCAGGCTCGCGAAGCGGAGCGCGTTTCCGAGGAGTCGCTCAAGTGGGGCGCTGCGACGTCGCTCGATGTGCTCCAGTCGACAGCCTCGCTCCGTCAAGCGGAGCTCAACCAGACAACGGCAGCCCATGACGCCCTCGTGGCCTTGGCTGAAATGAAATTTCTCGTTGGCTACCGCGCCGACGCACCGAACTCCGTGATTGAAGTGCCGCGCTCTGTTCTGGGCGGCGACCACACTAATGAAGAAGGAGAGGAACCTTGAGCCGGCTAATATCGATAGGACCGCTTCTCATGGCCGTCACGGCCGCGGCCCTCATGTTGGGCTGCGGCACAGAAGCGCGAGTGGAAGCCGAAGCGAATAAAAACGCCGAGCCGCCTCCCGTGAATGTCTCCGCGTCGAGGCTGAAGCCAGCGACACTTCGCGACGAGATTCAGCTCGCGGGAAGGCTCGAGCCATGCGTCGAGGTCCAAGTCTCGACGGAGCTCGGCGGAACCGTGCAGGAGATCCGTTTCGACAAAGGCCAGAGCGTCAGAAAAGGTCAAGTCCTCGCGCGCATCGGCACCGATCTGCTCGAAGCGGCGCTCGACGAGGTCGAGGCCGAACTTCAGCACGCGGAGTCGGAGTTCAACAAGACGACCGAGCTGTTCAGCCGCCAAGCGGTGCCCCGGCAAGATATGACCTCCGCGACGTCCAACTATCGCCGGGCCGAGGCGAGGGTCAAGCAAGCCAGGCTCCGGGTGGAGAGGTCGATCATTCGTGCTCCCTTATCTGGTGTCTCGATCGTGCGCAAGGTCGAAATGGGTGAAGTCGTTCCCGCAGGCTCGCTCGTAACAACGATCCACCAGCTCTCGAAGCTCAAGGGCGTGGTTGGCATCCCCGAAGACGATATTTCTTACTTCAAAGTTGGAGCCGAGGCCGTGGTCGAAGCGGACGCTTATCCCGAGCGCACGTTCAAGAGCAAGATACATTTCTTGAGCCCCGCCGCGACTGCCAAGACCCGCTCGTTCCTTGCCGAGGTCGCGATCGACAATCGCGACGGTGCGCTCCGGCCCGGCATGATCGTGCGCGTCCGTCTCGTGAAGCAGATCTACGAAGACGTCATCGTGATTCCACGGGACGCGATTCTCGAGCGGGATAGTGGCAACGTCGCTTTTGTGCTCAAAGGAGACAAGGCGGAGCTCCGGAACGTCAAGACGGGACCGAGCGAGAAAGGCGAGATCGTCGTTCTCGAGGGCCTCGAGCCCGGCGACGAGCTCATCGTCACGGGCCACCGCAATCTCATCGACGGCCAGCGCGTTCGATCCGTTGCCGACAATCTCTAAAAGCAAGGTGCACGCGTGAACTTAACGGAATACAGCATTCGTCATCGCTTGACGATCTATGTGCTCATCGTCCTCATCGTCATGGTCGGCGCGAGCACATATGTCTCGATGCCGCGGGAATCCTTTCCCGAGGTCGAGATCCCGCTCATCATCGTGTCCACGGTCTATCCTGGGGTGGCGCCCGCGGACATGGAGACACTCATCACGCGTCCAATCGAGACGGAGCTCAAAGGGATCTCGGGCATCAAAGAAACTCGTTCCACGAGCTCCGAAAGCCTTTCGTCGATTCAGGTGGAGTTCAATCCCGAGGTGGATCTCGACACCGCCATTCAGAAAGTGCGCGAGAAAGTCGACCTCGCCAAAGCTGATTTGCCGCCGGAGGTGGACGATCCACGCATCCAGGACGTGGACATTTCGCAGATCCCGATTCTTGTCGTGAGCATGACGGGTGAAGTGGGCCTCGTGCGGTTGACAGATATTGCGAAAGATCTCAAAGACGACCTCAAAGCGCTCCCAGGCGTCAATCGCGTGCAGATCATCGGGGGCAAGACGCGGGAAGTTCATGTCTATGTCGACCCGAAGCGCTTGTCTTTCTACGAGGTCAGCTTGGCCGATATCGTCAAGTCCGTTGGTCGTGAGAACTTGAACATCCCAGGGGGCGAAATCGAGGTCGGCCGACTCAAATATCTCGTCCGCTTGCCGGCGGAGATCGAAGACCCGATGGAGGTCGAAGACTTCGTGATCGAAGTGCGCGACGGTGAGCCGATCTACATTCGCGACGTTGCCTATGTCAAGTACGGGTTCGAAGAAGAAGCGACGCTTTCACGCGTCGACCAAAATCCGTCGGTCACGCTCACCATCGAAAAGCGCACCGGGTCGAACCTCATCGCGGTCGCGGATTCCGTGAAAGCGGAGCTCGCGCGCCAGCAAGCCGGACTGCCCGAAGGCACGGTCGTCACCATTCTCGGCGACCAGTCCCAGCAGATCCGCGAGATGGTGAGCGAGCTCGAGAACAATATTCTCTCGGGGTTGATCCTCGTTGTCGCCGTCCTCATGGCATTTCTCGGTTTCCGGAACTCGGTCTTCGTCGCCATCGCCATCCCACTGTCGATGCTGATCTCGTTCGTGGGCATTCAATGGATGGGCTACACGCTCAACATGATTGTGCTCTTCAGCTTGATCCTCGTGCTCGGGATGCTCGTTGACAATGCGGTCGTGATCGTCGAGAACATCTACCGCCATCGCGAAATGGGAAAAGACGGGATCACCGCAGCTTCCGTGGGTACGCGGGAAGTCGCGATGCCGGTCATCGCCTCCACGATCACGACGCTTTGTGCCTTCGCTCCGATGCTGATCTGGCCCGGCATGATTGGCAACTTCATGTCCTACCTGCCCGTCACACTCATGATCGCTCTTTCCGCCTCGCTTCTCGTGGCGCTCGTCTTCAACCCGACGCTTTGCGCCTACTTCATGACAGCGCCTCCCAAGACCAAGGCCAAAAGCGAAGGCAAGTTTCTCAGCCGCTACCGAAAGCTTCTCGGCTGGCTTCTGGAGCCCGCGCCCGACGAAGGCACCATAGGCTATTTCTTCCGGAACTGGGCGCTTCCGCTGGTTTTCGTTCTCTTCGCATTTCTCGGGATGGTCATCTTCATGGCCGCCATGTTGCTCGAGACGGAACATCCCACGATTTACGTGGTCGCGACATGGCTCATCGGTGTCGGCACGGTCGCCTTCGCTCTGCAGGGTGCCGTCTGGCTCGTGTGGAGTCTGGCGCGTCTTGCCACGGGCTGGAGTCCCTACGTAACCGACCGGTGCTCCGCCGCCATTTGGACGATGGGAGCGCTTTTCGCGTTCACTCTTGCGGCCTACAGCGTCCTCGGACAGGGGATGGAGTTCTTTCCGGAGATGGACCCGGAGCAAATCTTCGTGGACGTCGAGGCGCCGAGCGGCGCGACGCTCGAGACCTCGGACGAAATCGTGCGCCGCATCGAAGCCAGAACCGGAAAGACCCAGGACCTTCTACATACCGTGGCCAATCTCGGTTCAAAAGGCACCAGCATCATGGGCGGTGACACGCTCGGCGGCGGTGCCGGCGGAGTTTCGAACAACAGCCGCATTACTTTGGATCTCGTCGATCGCCAAGCGCGCGAGCGAAGAAACTCCCTCCTGACGATGGAGGAAGTGCGGGAAGCGATCTCGAATCTCGACGGGGCGGAGATCAAAGTGGACAAGCCCCAACAAGGTCCACAAGTCGGAAAACCCGTCACGATCCGCATCGTCGGCGACGACTTCGACGAGCTCGCGCGCCTCACTCAGGAAGTGAAAACCAGCATACGGAGCGTGCCCGGTCTCGTGAATCTCGACGACGACTTGGATCGCGGCAAGCCGGAGCTACGGCTGCACGTGGACCGCATCGAAGCCATGCTCGCCGGTGTCAACACTCAGGAGATCGCGACGATGGTGCAGACCGCGTTGCGCGGCACGGAGGCCTCGAAATATCGTATCGGTGAAGACGAGTACGACATTACCGTGCGGCTCGCTCCCGAAGCGCGCAGCTCGCTCGACGACCTCGGCGACCTCACCGTGCCGGATGAAGACGGCGTCCCAATTCCGCTCCGGACGCTCGTTGAGATCGAGCCCGGTGTCGGCCCCGCAGCCGTCAACCGCGTCGACTTGAAGCGCGTCGTGACCATCGACGGAGACGTCGTGCGTGCGCGCGGACGCACGGAAGATTCCGTGCGGCAAGAGGTCGCGGCACGGCTTGCGAAGATCGACTTTCCTCCAGGTTACCGCTGGTCCTTCGCGGGATCGAATCAGGACGAGCAAGAATCCCAGGCTTTTCTTCAGCGAGCTTTCGTGATTGCGGTGCTGCTCATTTCGCTCGTGCTGGTGACACAGTTCGACTCCCTCATCTTGCCGATCACGATCATGATCTCCGTGCTTTTGTCGCTCATCGGAGTTTTGTGGGGCTTGATCATCACGGGGACACCGTTCGGCATCATCATGACGGGCATCGGAGTGATCTCGCTCGCCGGCATCGTGGTCAATAACGCGATCGTGCTGTGTGATTTCATCCGTCAACTCCGCGAGAGTGGGATGGAGAAGACCAAGGCCGTGATCGAAGCCGGGATTATCCGCCTCCGGCCGGTGCTCCTCACGGCGGTCACGACCGTTCTCGGGATCATCCCTCTAACACTCGGGATCAATATCGACCTCTTCAAAGGCACCATAAGCCCCGGAGGTCAGTCTTCACAATGGTGGGGGCCGATGGGCGTGGCTGTGATCTTCGGTTTGACGGTCGCGACGGTCCTGACGCTCGTGGTGGTGCCCGTGACCTATCACAGCTTGGACTCACTTTCCGGTGTTTTGACCACCCTCCCGGATCGATGGCGGCGGCGCGGCGCCCGCTCCGAGCTCCCCGAGGGAACGGAGATTCAAACGCGAGAAGTCCACGAGGCCCAGTGATTCCGCCTGCGGTATAATTGCCCCTTGCCTGAGCACCGGCCTGTGGAGGAGGGGTGCAAGAGTGGCTTATCTGGCTAGCCCGGAAAGCTAGTGTACCGGCAACGGTACCGTGGGTTCGAATCCCACCCCCTCCGCCAATCAAGAAAGAGGTAGCAAATAGTGGATAGCTCGAGCTATCACCGAAATAGGAGCAAAATGTCCCGCGGCTCAGGTCCTGTGCGAGTCGAGCCTGTGAACCCCGTCAGACCCGAGAGGGAGCAGCGGTAAGCGGACCCTCGATTGTGCTGCAGGTCGCCTGAGCCGCGGGGCTCCAGATTCTCCGAAGTCGAATCGAAAAGGATAGCATTTAGCGTTTCTAGCATGGCCTACGAAGTTCTAGCCCTCAAGTACCGGCCCAAGGTATTCGAAGACCTCGTGGGTCAGGAAGCGGTCACGCGCACGCTGACCAACGCGATCCAGCAAGACCGGATCGCCCACGCGTTCCTGTTCGCGGGCGTTCGTGGGGTCGGGAAAACGACGACGGCGCGTATTCTCGCGAAAGCGCTCAACTGTGAGAGCGGTCCGACGGTGCGGCCGTGCGGCACGTGTGCCGCTTGCGAGGAAATTGCGCGCGGACGCTCGCTCGATGTCCTCGAGATCGACGGCGCGAGCAATGCCGGCGTCGAGCAAGTTCGCGAGCTCATCGATTCAGCACGCTACGCCCCGTCTCGGGATCGGTTCAAGATCTACATCATCGACGAAGTCCACATGCTGTCAACGGCGGCCTTCAACGCGCTCTTGAAGACACTCGAAGAGCCGCCGCCGACGGTAAAGTTCATCTTCGCGACGACCGAGCACCACAAGATCCCGGACACGATCCTTTCACGGTGCCAGGAGCACGAGTTCCGGACCGTCGCGCCCGGTGAGGTCGCGCAGCAGCTCCGTATGATCGCAAACGCCGAGGGCATCGAGATCACCGAAGGGGCCATCCGCACGGTGGCGCGCGCGGCTAGTGGAAGCCTGCGGGACGGGATTTCCGCGCTCGACCAAGTGATCGCCGCTTCCAGCGAAAAGATCGAAGAGCACGACGTCACGGAGCTTCTCGGCCTCATCGAGCGGGACGTGCTGCGTCAAACGGCCAACGCCCTCACCGGCCAAGACACCGCGAGCATCTTGAAGATCGTGGACGAGCTCGTCCGCGGTGGGCGCGACTTGCGTAACTTCATATCAGCGCTCATGCAATATTTCCGCGACATCCTCGTCGCGAAAGTCGCGCCCGAAGCTTCCGAGCTCTTCGAGCTTCCTGGTGAGACCTCGGGGCTCGAAGATCTCGCGGCCGAGCTCTCCGAGGAAGACTTGCTACGCGGGCTCGAGGTGCTCACGCGAACGGAGATCGAGCTTCGTACGTCACCCGAGCCGCGCTTCCACGTGGAAGTGGCGCTCTTGAAGCTCTCGCAGCTACGCAAGCTTGCTTCCTTCGAAGATCTGCTCGAGCGTTTCGAGGCGCTCGTCGCCGGCGAGCCACCGCCACCCTCCTCAGGCTCGGAGCCCAAGCCGCGCGTGGTCGCGAAACCGACCAAGCCTGAGCCCCAGGCCTCGCCGACGCCGGAGGCGAAGGCTGGACCGCCGGAGCAATCGACTCAGGGCGCCTCGACACCGGATGACTGGACGGCGGAAGTCCCTCTTCTCGGCGAGGCCGAGCGCGAACCGTCGACCGATTTCATGAGCCAACTGGTCGAGCAGCTCAAAACGGCCAAGCCGATGCTTCACGCGATCGTGAGTCACCACACGAGCTATGAGCTCGACGGCAACCGCCTGACGCTGAGTTTTCTTTGGAGCCACAGAGTTCTCGCCGAGCAACTCGAGCAGAAGATGCTGAAGGCTCTACTCGAAGAGCACGCTTCGCGCCTCGCCGACCGGAAACTATCGGTCACCGTCCGGGTCCAGGAAAACGGCGCCACCAAAGACGCGGCTCCGCCCGCGCCCATCGAAACAGAAGACAAATCCTCGGAAGACCTTCAAGAGCGAGCGCGGCGCGACCCGCTCGTGCGGCAGTTCATCGATACGTTTCAAGGTGAGATTCAGAGCGTGAAGAAACCGGAGGCGTGAGTTTAGAACCCCAGACTGTTTGGAGCCCCTACTACCTTTGGAGTCAAAGATGAAAATGAACCAAATCATGAAGCAAGCCCAAGCGCTTCAGGAGAAATTCAAGAAACAGCTCGACGACCTGCGTGTGGAAGCTACGGCCGGAGGCGGGATGGTGACGGTTCACATGAGCGGCAACAAGGCCATCCTCGGAGTGACGATCGACCCGGAAGTCGTCGACAAGGACGACGTCGAAATGCTGCAGGACCTCGTGACCGCGGCCGTCAACGAGGCGTCACGCAAGGTCGACGAAGAAGCTCAAAGCCAGCTCGGCTCCATCGCGGGCAACATCCCTGGTCTCTTCTAGTGTGAAAGACTATCCAGAGCCCGTGTCCCGGTTGATCGCGAAGCTGAAGGAGCTACCGGGGATCGGGGCAAAATCGGCACAGCGCATCACGTTCCACATCCTACGAGCCAGCGCGGACGACGCGGAGCATCTCGCTCGAGCGATCCAGAACGTGAAGGAAAAGATCGTCACGTGTTCTGTCTGCAACAACGTGACCGACGATGACCCCTGTGCTTATTGTTCGAGCCCCGATCGAAACTCTCGGCTCATCTGCGTTGTCGAAGAGCCCCCAAACGTCGTCGCCATCGAGAAGACCCACGAGTTCAAAGGGCGCTATCATGTACTAATGGGAAGCCTCTCGCCGCTCTCGGGTATCGGTCCGGAGCAGCTCAAAATCACGGGTCTCTTGTCGCGGCTCGCCGACGGTGAAGTTGAAGAAGTGATTCTCGCGACGAATCCCAACGTGGAAGGCGAGGCGACGGCTATCTATCTCTCGAAGCTCATCAAGCCTCTAGGAGTCAAGGTGACCCGCATCGCCATGGGGATTCCCGTCGGCAGCGAGCTCGACTATGCCGACGAAGTGACCGTCGGAAAAGCCTTGGAAGGCCGCCGTGAGTATTGAATCTATGTGATTTAGAGCGCAACGCCGCTTGCTAAGTGGCCATCTTTTCGATATATCTGTAAGGTAATCAAGCCCGCAATCTTAAATCCCGCGTGCAGGTCTCGGACGGAGGAAATCAGAGTCATGGCGACCACTGATGTGGTGATGTATGACGAGGAGTTTAATCAGATCAAGACGATTCTGAGCAAGCTCCGCACCGACGCCAACACGAAGCTCGTTTTTCTGGTCGACAAGAACGGTCAGCAAATCGCCGCGCACGGCAATATCGACAATCTAGACACCACGTCATTGGCATCTCTCACTGCCGGCAATGTTGCGGCAACAGATGCTCTCGCCAAGCTCATCGGTGAAAAGGAATTCTCGGTGCTCTTTCACGAAGGTGAGAAAGACAATATCCATATTTCTATCGTTGGGCTTCGTGTCATTCTCGTGGTGATTTTCGACGAGCGTTCGTCTCTCGGCCTGGTTCGGCTGCGTGTCAAAAAGGCCGCGGTGGAGCTCAACGGCGTATTCGACAGCATCATGCAGAAGGTCGAAGCCGAGAAGTCTTCTGGGGGGAGTTTCGAATCCCCATTCGCGGAAATTACCGACGAAGACATCGACAGCTTGTTCAGTGAGTGAGGCTGGACGATGACATTCATCAACTACGCCTCACGCGAAATCAACTGCAAGATCGTGTATTACGGTCCCGGCCTGTGCGGGAAGACCACCAACTTGCAGTTCATTTACGAAAAGACGAATCCGAGCGCCAAAGGTAAGCTCATCTCTCTAGCGACGGAGACCGACCGTACGCTCTTTTTCGACTTCCTACCTCTCGAGCTAGGAAACGTGCGCGGTTTCAAGACGCGGTTCCACCTCTATACGGTGCCCGGGCAAGTGTTCTATGACGCTTCCCGAAAGCTCATCCTAAAGGGTGTGGATGGCGTCATCTTCGTTGCCGATTCCCAGCGCGAGCGCATGGACGCGAATGTAGAGAGCCTCCGAAACCTCGAGCAGAACTTGAAGGCTCAAGGCTACGAGATTCGAAGCCTGCCATACGTCCTTCAGCTGAACAAACGCGACTTGCCGAGCGCACTTCCCGTCGAGGAGATGAAGGCGAAGCTCGGCCTCAATAACGAGCCCGTGCTCGAGGCCATCGCAGCCTCGGATGGGGGGATCGGCGTGTTTGACACGCTCAAGGCGGTCGCCAAGCTCGTCTTGCAAGACTGGATCAAGACGACGTAAGTACCCCGTGCTATAATCACGGGCTCTCGTTCCCCGGTAGCTCAATTGGTGGAGCGCCGGACTGTTAATCCGTAGGTTGTTGGTTCGAGTCCAACCCGGGGAGCCAATCCTTCCCCCGCTTAGCGAGAGATCAAGACTTTAAGGCGAGTCCGTATACGTTGCTGCTCTCTCGTAGCTCCAGAATGCCTACCGAGAGATGTCCGAGCACCGCGCGCGGTCTGCTCTTAGGTGAGCGGGCTCAATGCAATGACGGAACCTGTCGGTTCCATCCCGTTGATGCGCGAGAGGATGAACGCTTCATGCGGTTTCATAGCCACCCGCTCCATGAGCACGAAGGAGTCTTTGGTGAGCCAGAGATGGCGGTCATCGTCTAGGAGCGTTTGGACGTGATTGTCGATCGAAGGCGTTCGGCGGGCCGCCTCCATGATGATATCGAGAATAGTGACGGGCTCGACGACGACTTGGATCACGTCCGCCGTCTTCTTGAAGGCCATCTTCTTCGGAGCTTGGATCATCACGTTCGAAGAGACTTCGAGAATTTGCATCCGAACGAATTCCTCGATTTCTTCTGACTTTATGATGTTCAGCTCTACGAGCACTTCGCTGAGGCGCCTACCCTTCCTGGCGAAAATGTCGGCATCTTTCAAGTTTTGCTCGGTGATGGAGCCCTGGCGGACCATCACCTCGCCCAACCGTTCCGCGTTGTCGGAAGAGCGAGCCGAGGTCACACCTCCTTCACGAAACACCATGTGGCGCGTGACCGACGCTCCCTGGCACGTCAAGATGCGGGTGCGGCGCTCGCGCGCGAATGTTTGCAGTGTCTTGAGAATCTGTGAATTCATGTCTGATAAACTCGCTGACGTAGCCTTGGATGCACAAGCACTAGCGCAAGCCCCACACTTCCAGAAGCGTCTGTTGACTCATGGAATGCAGAATGCGTACCAGCTGGGTGCATGGGCTTGCACGCAAGCGGACGTGGAAACGCTTTAATCAGAATGAGTTGCGCTGGATTGCCAGGAGCCCCGAGCTCGCCATTTGGCACCCGTGTAGGACTTAGAACGCAGCCCTATAGTATTTCGCCCGCGTCGCTCAGGGCATTTGTTCGCGAATCACCGTCGAGTTGGCTTGGAGCCAGTCCCCGATGGACTTCGCGAGGCGGCCCAAATCCCGCCCTCCGGAGCCGCTTTGGGAGAACTCCTTGCTAAAGTTTCCCATGCGGAGCACGGCCCACATCTTTTTCGCTTTCTCGTCGGGAGTCCACAGGTGGCGCAAGGCGAGACCCGCCTCATCGAGCTCCACGGCCAACCGTCCTTGCCCCAAATACAGAACCGTAACGTGGGCCCTCTCGCGAGAATAGGCGAGCTCCATCACGGGCTCCGCATATTCGCCGAGCTCGCGTCGAAACGTATCCAGCCGCTCGTCGTTGAGGTGCTTTTCGCTGTCGCGGCTGAACGTGTAGACACTGATACGGTTCGGTTGCGCATTAAGGAAGCCGAGGCCGGCGCCGGCCACGAGCACGGCCGGAATGAGAATCGATCTCAATTTCGGACGCATATTATTAAAAAGCAAAACCACCGAACCATAAATTCTTACTTTTGAAACATGCTCCCGATCCCGCCAATGGCGTCGAGCACCGAGCCCTCGCCTTTGCCGCCGCCGCCCGTCTGCGGTGCCGCCTCCCAAATCCGACCTGCGAGCCGGCTGAAGGGAAGCGATTGAAGCCAAACCCTTCCCGGGCCGGTGAGGCTTGCGAAAAAGAACCCCTCTCCACCAAAAATAGCCGACTTGATCCCGCCCACGAATTGGATGTCGTAGGTCACGCTAGGCTCGAGCGCAACGATACAGCCGGTGTCAACGCGAAGATTCTCGCGGGCGTCGAGCCGGCGCTCGATGGTCGTGCCACCGGCGTGCAGAAAAGCCAGGCCGTCACCTTCGAGGCTCTGCATGATAAAGCCCTCTCCGCCGAAGAGCGCCACGCCGATCTTCTTCTGAAAGGCAATGCTGATCGCGACGCCTTTGGCGGCGCACAAGAACGCGTCTTTTTGCGCGATGAGCCTACCACCCATTTCCGCGAGATCCGCAGCCATGATCTTGCCTGGATAAGGCGAAGCGAAAGCCACCCGTTGTTTCCCGGAGCCCTGGTTCACGAACTCCGTCATGAAGAGGCTTTCTCCCGTGAGCACTCGTTTTCCCGCTCCGAGAAGCTTGTTCATGAACCCCCCGCCCTCTCCACTACCATCTCCGAAGATCGTCGTCATCTCGATCCCGGACGTCATGTACATCATGGCGCCCGCCTCGGCGACGGCGCCGTCACCGGGGTCGAGCTCGATCTCGACGAATTGCATCTCCTCGCCTACGATGTCGTAATCGACTTCGTGCGCGCGGCGACCTGCTGGAGGTGGAGGGGGTAGTGGTGCAACGCTGGGGCCGCCGCCCGAAAGCACGCCTCTGAGCTCTGCGACCTGAGAGGCGGCCGTCCAACCGCTCATCCCTTGTTTGAAAACGAGAGACTCGGGGCCATATTCACCCGATTGAAACCCGCTCGCGAGTTCGCTCCGGATCATAGGACCGACTCTTTCGCTACCACGCGCGGCGTACCACTCCTTCGCGTCGTTCATTTTCAGTGACTCCCCCATAGGATTCGTGTGGGTTTGGGACGGGCCGGAGTATAGCAGACTTGCGCCGCGCGCCCGCGTCGCCGTAGATTGTGGGTCGCAAATGCTCCGCGTCTTCCAATTGATGGTTGTATCCCTTCTCGTTTGTGCGGGGTCCCAAGCACGAGACGAAGCACCGACCCCGATCATTGCGACCATCGAAATCTATGTCGCGGGCGTGTTCGAGGACGAAAACGGGGACACATCCAACTTGTGGCCCTATAGGGCGGCCAATAGGCTGCATATCGAGACACGCGAAAGCATCATCCGTCAGGAGCTTCTCTTCGCGGTCGGGGACCCTCTCGACCCGGAAGTGGTTGCTCAAACCGAGCGAAACCTGCGCGCTTTGCCTTTCTTGCGACGAGCAGAAATCGAATCGACTATCTTGGCGGACGGGCGTGTCCTTTTGCGCGTCACTACCTCCGATGCATGGTCGACGGCACCAGAGTTTCGTGTAGCCAAAGTCGGGAACGAGTGGATCTGGGCAGCGGGCGCGTCCGAGACCAATTTGTTCGGCTTGGGTAAGCAGCTCCGGCTGCTGCATGACTCCAATCTGGATCGTGACGAGACTTTCATGTTCTATCGCGATCCTCGAACATTCGGCTCCCGCGTCACGAGCGCCGTGTTGCTCTCGAGCGCCTCCGACGGGCATCGGATCAACCTCTACGCGACCCGCCCGTTCTTTTCGATTGGCACGCTTTGGAGCGTCCACGCCACGTTCGAGGACTTCGATCGCCTCGACCCATTGTTCAAGGACGGCGAGCGTGTCGCTCAGCTTAGACATTACCGTCGACGAGGCGAGTTTAATGCCGCCCGCGCGGTAAAGCGCAGCCCGACGAGCGCCGTGCGGCTTCATCTCGCCTATGCGAGCTCCGAGGACGACATCGCCGAAGGCGAGAACGTCCGGCGCTTCGGCCTACTCCAGGTCGGCGTAAGCAGCGTCGATCACCGTTTCCTGGAGCTCACCTATATTAACCAGTTCGAGCGGACCGAAGATTTCAATCTCGGGAACGTGGCCTCGGCCTTCTTCGGAATCTCGACCCGCGCGCTCGGCGGCGAGGATCTCACGTCTTATTCCTTTTTTCTCGGCGAGCGCCGAGGGCTTAAGCTTCCTGGGGTTGGCTTCGTTCTCGGAGATATTTCCTGGCGGGCACGCTATCGAAACGACCGGATCGAGAACGGGGTCCTCCACGCTCGCGCGAACCTCGTGCAAAAGCTGTCGCTCCGCAGGCTGATTCTCGCCAAGGCCGACTTTTTCTACGGGACCGAGCTCGATCCAGAAGTGCAGTTCCGGCTCGGGGCGGAAAGCGGTCTTCGCGGCTACCCCGTCCGTCAGTTCAACGGCAATCGCTCGTTGCTCCTCAGTTTGGAAGGCCGCTGGTTCCTCACGGATAACATCGCCCGGCTCGTGTCGGTTGGCATCGCCGCCTTTTTCGATTCCGGCTTCGCCTGGCCTGACAGCCAGCCTATGCGCCTTTCAGACATGCACTCGGATATCGGCGTGAGCTTGTTGCTGGGCGCGAACCGTGTCTCCGCATCGACACCGGGCGTCCGCATCGATTTCGCTTACGCGCTCGACCCGATCGAGGGCCGGAGCCGCTGGCTGCTATCGGCAGGCTCCCGCATCGGCTTCTAGATACAGAGCTGTATCACCCAAATCTATAAGTGAGAATGTACTTCGGGGCGGCTTCCGGGAGTACAATCTCGGCGGAGGTTCATTTGAGGTCGATCGTCAAGCTTTCCGCTGTCGTCGTTGTTTGGACCATCGCTTCCGGCGCCCTCGCTCGCGATCTCGATGTTGACGCGCTCGACGTCTACGCCCAACGCGCGCTCGAGGCCTTCGACGTTCCCGGGGCCGCCATCGCCATAGTCAAAGATGGTGACGTCGTTTTCTCCAAAGGTTTTGGCGTGCGGACCCTGGGTAGCCCCGCGCCGGTGGACTCCAATACCCTCTTCGCAATCGCGTCGTGCTCCAAAGCGTTCACGACCGCCGCGCTCGCCATCCTCGTCGATGAAGGGAAAATCTCTTGGAACGATCGCGTCATCGATCACTTGCCGAAGTTTCGACTCTACGATCCTTGGGTCACGCGTGAGATCACGATCCGCGATCTCGTGACGCATCGTAGCGGCTTCCGCTCTGGCGGAGGTGATTTACTTTGGCTGCGCTCCACCTATAGCCGCGACGAACTGATGGAACGGCTTCGCTACTTGAAGCCGGTCCGGAGCTTTCGCAGCCGCTACACCTATTCGAACGTCATGTTCATCGTCGCGGGGCAAATCATTCCGGCGGTGACTGGAAAGAGCTGGGACACATTCGTTCTAGAGCGTATCTTCGCGCCACTCGGGATGTCGCACGCAAATTCGAGCATCACCGCCCGCGCGGCGGACGGCAATTGGGCGAGGCCTCACGTCTTCATGGATTCTGAAGTCCGGCCGATCGAGAGCGAGAACGTCGACACGCTCGGGCCCGCCGGCGCCATCAATGCCAGCGTCTCCGAACTTTCGAAGTGGCTCCTCGTTCAGCTCGGCCGCGGCAAGCTCGGCGAGACCCGTATCTTCAGCGAGAGGCAGTCGAAGGAAATGTGGTCTCCGCAGATTACCATCGGTATCGGAAATCCACTACGTCCTCTCAGGGCGCTGAAGCCAACGTGGTACGCGTACGGCCTAGGCTGGAGGCTCAAGGACTACAGGGGACAGAAGATGGTCTATCACGGCGGCGGCCTGGCCGGGGTGACGTCCTTCACAACGCTCGTTCCCGGCGAGCGTCTCGGCATCGTGATCTTGACGAATCAAGAGACATCGTTTCAATCCTCCTTGACCTATTGGATCCTCGACGCCTATCTGGGCGACGCGCCGCCCACCGATTGGATTGCAGCGCGCCAGGACGCGGGCAAGATCTTGAACCGGCGCTTTCACGAACGGATGGACGCTCTTCTTGCGGCACGCGTCGAAGAGACCTCGCCGTCGCTGAGCCTCGGGAGCTATGCCGGCACCTTCAACGATGCGCTGTATGGGAATGTCACGGTGGAGGCATCGAATGGCCAACTCTTGATGCGCTTTTCAAGATCGCCTTCATTCAAGGGTCCCCTCGAGCACTGGAACCACGACACGTTCGTCGTCCGTTGGGGCCATCATTCGAATGCGGACGCGTTCGTCACGTTCTCGCTCGGAGCGGACGGCTCCGTCGACGCCATGGACCTCAGACCCTTCTCCCCCGCCGCCGACTCGGCCTACGACTATGAGGACCTTTCCTTTCGGCCGGTTCGCCAGTCGAACTAGGCTGCTTGGACCAACGCATTGATGATGGTAAACGATACCGCAACGACCGGATGCGTTCGGGATTTGATGTTGTCTCGAAAAGGGATCGGTTCTCGCTGGGTCCTCGTAGGGCTTCTGGTCCTGATGGTCGATGTCGGACGCGTGACCGGTCAAACACTCGAATCGGCAGCTATTGAAGCACTGTACTGTCTCGATTTTGAAGTCGCGGAAGGAAAATTCCTGCAGCTGATCGAGGAGGATCCGACCAACCCGACTTATTGGAACCTGCTGGCCTCATCCATCTGGCTGAAGATCGTCTACCAGCAGGAGAAGATGAACCTGGTAGGCTACACGGGTTCCGGGACGCCCGACTCCGGTGACATGGTCAACGCCGAAACGGTAACCCGGCTTCACCGCACGCTCGCCCGGGCCGTCGAAACAGGTGAGACCATTTTAGCGGATCATCCGGATGACATCGAGACGCTTTACGCGTTGGGGGTCGCTCACGGCACGCTCGCAGCATTCGAGGCAACAGTCAGGCGTGCCTACCTCAAAGCCAACGGCGAGGCGAGAAAGGCTCGTGACTACCACATGAGGGTTCTCGCGCTCGATCCATCCTACAACGACGCCCGGCTGACGATCGGCACCTACGATTACACGCTGGGCGTGATCCCGGGTTTCATCCGCTTTCTGCTCGGACTCATCGGTATCCGGGGCGGCGACAAGCAAGGCGGTATCGAGCAGCTGGAATATGCCGCCCAGCTCGGCCGTCGAGCCAGCACGAACGCGAAGATGGTATTGGTCGTCATCTACAAAGGCGAGAAGGAATACGATAGAGCTCTCGCTGTTCTAAACGACCTCCATGCGCGCTACCCGAGGAACTTCCTCCTGGAGCTGATCCAGGGATCCGTGTACGAACGCAAAGAAGAATGGGGGCGTGCGAGCAAAGTCTACGGTTCCGTTCTAGCTAAGATTCAGACTGGGCAAGATGATTACGACCGCCTCGAGCTCGATTCTGTGCTCTTCAAGGTCGGTGAGATCAACGTTCGCGGGTTCGAGACGGAGGGATTGAGCCTCGAAGAGGCCGTGGATGCGTTCGAGAAGGTCGTCATCAGCGACGAGGCGGGCGACAACCTTAAGGGAAGGTCCCACCTGTGGATGGGGAAGATATTCGACTCCGGCAATCAGCGAGCTCTTGCGCTGAAGCAGTACAACGCGGTGCTGGTACTCGATTGTGCCGACGACCTCAAGCGCAAAGCGAGAGACTACCGACGTCGGCCTTTCAAGGGTTGATCCTTCTCTGCTAGAGGCGGTATTAGGGCTCGATGCTGCGCCAAAAAGCGAAGGCTATCTTCGAAGCGGGTCTCGCACGGATGGAGCCCTCCCGCTTGGTGGAAGACATCGCGCTGCCGTCTCCGGCGGGCTCCGGCCGACTGCTGGTCTTCGGCGCGGGAAAAGCCTCGGCGCATCTCGCCGCTTCGCTCGAGGACCATCTCGACGGCAGGGACTACACAGGACGCGTCCTCGTCAAGCACGGGCACGGGGCAGCCTTGTCGCGTCTGAGCATAGAGGAGGGCGGGCATCCACTCCCGGACGCCGCCGGACTCGACGCAACCACACGACTTCGCAACGACCTGACGAGCACGCAAGCCGACGACCGCGTTGTCTTTCTGCTCACGGGCGGCGCTTCGGCGCTTCTCGTGGCCCCCGCCAACGGACTGAGTCTCGAGGACAAGGTCTTCATAACAGGGCTACTCCTGCGCTCGGGCGCCACGATCCAAGAGCTGAACGCGGTGCGCAAGCACCTTTCGGCGGTCAAAGGAGGACGCCTTCTCGAGCAACTCTTACCGGCAAGGGTCCTGACGCTCGTGGTGTCCGATGTTATTGGCAACGATCTCTCTTCGATCGGGTCCGGTCCGACGACGGCGGACCCATCGACGTTCGAAGAGGCGGTGGCGATCTTGGACCGATACCACGTTTCCGACGAGGCGCCCGAGCGTGTGATGAAACATCTGTGGGAAGGAGCGCGAGGTGCTATTCCCGAGACCCCGAAGCCAGGCGCGGCGGCGCTCGGGAACGTGGAGCACATCATCCTCGGCAGCAATCGGGACCTCGTGGAGGCGGCGCGCGCCGAAGCTTCCGCGCTCGGCTTTACTGTCGAGATTTTTGCCGAGGACCTCGTAGGCTCCGTCCACGAACGGGCCCGGGCATTTGCCAAAGCACTTCGCGCGTGCCAAAAAAGGCCGGGGCCGGTCGCTCTCATCGCCGGCGGCGAGCTCACCCTCGAGGTTACCGGCACCGGATTGGGCGGGCGAAGCCAGGAATTCGCGCTCGTCACGGCCCGCGAGCTCGAGGGCGCGGCAGGCGTCGCCGTGTTGGCGGCAGGGAGCGACGGCACCGACGGTCCGACGGACGCGGCCGGCGCTTTCGCGGATGGCGACACGTGGGCGCGCGGGCGCGAGACGGGCCTAGCGCCCGAAGAATATCTCGCGAACAACGACGCATATTCTTTTTTTGATGCCTTGGGCGCTTTGTTGAAGACAGGCCCCACGGGCACCAACGTCAACGATTTGATGATCGGGCTGACTAGCGGGTTCGAGCACTAGGGAGCGGTCAGCTTAGCAAGGTCGTAGGCAGCTTCCTCGGCCCATTGGGACGCCTGGTCTTTATCGATATAGCGCCGCAGGGCGCGGACCGCGGGGTAATGCATGTCCATCGCCTGATAGAACTTACCGTAATTGTAAAGCACGCTCAGGTCCTCGGGATCGAGGGCTTCGGCTTCGCGTAAAAGAGCAAGACCTCTCTGGTGGAAGGCGTGGCCTCCATCAGGGTCGATGCGCGCCCGTTCATAGTGAATGACGGCCAAACCGTTGACCACGCTGACGGAACCCGGGTCCTGGTCGCGGACACGGGTGAGAAGCTCCTCTGCCTCGTTGAGTTGTCCGTCGTCGAGAAGTAATAGCCCGAGCACGAGCAGCGCCTCGGTCTCTGGAGCGCGCTCGACGGCGGCACGAAGATTCGCCACGAGCTGGAGCTCACCGTCATTGACGGTGTCGAACCCGCTGCGGACCACGCCGGCCCGCTCGAACTCCGCGATGTAGCGGAGAGGTATGCGCCCCGTCGCCTGGCGCAACTCCACGAGCGCCGCGAGCGTTTCCACGGCGGTACGGCGACTCACAGCCGGAAGCCAAAAGCGCGTCCGGACGATAGATCCTCCGGAAAGAATCAGTGCCGCCAGAACGAACGTAACGATCATGGGCTTCCATTCGAAGCCCGCGCCTGGTGCCGCCGACGCATCGATATGCGGTCGCAATCGTGCGAGGATCGCCCGCGTCGGCCTGGGTGAGCTGCTGGATGAGGTCACGGTTGGCAAGGCGCTTCAGGTCGGTCATGGCGTCATCACATCGCAGTATTGGGAGAACATCTGGGTTTGCGGTTTATCTGTCGGGGGTCGTCTATCCATAATAGAGGGTGGGATGGGGTCTGAAAAGTGTGTCGCGGACGAGGTGCGGTCCGAGTTCAAGGTATACTCCTAGAATGTTCCAATCGGCGTCATCCACGCGCACGCGCTCGACAACGGTGCTTGCCATCACCCTCAAAGGGCAAACGGCCGTGGCCGCGGACGGTCAAGTGACGCTCGGCGACACGGTGGTCAAACACGGCGCTAGAAAACTCAGGCGCTTGTCGGATGGAAATGTCGTGGCCGGATTTGCGGGAACGACCGCCGACGCGCAAGCTTTGTTCAGCAAGTTCGAGGCCAAGCTCGAAGAGTTCAGCGGCAATCTCGAGCGCGCTGCCGTCGAGCTCGCCAAAGACTGGCGAACCGACCGCGCTCTCCGCCGGCTCGACGCTTTGCTCCTCGTCGCAGACAAGAAGCACATCCTGCTACTGTCCGGCAACGGCGATCTCATCGAGCCTGATGACGGTGTCCTTGCCATCGGCTCGGGTGGGCCCTATGCGCTCGCGGCGGCGCGCGCGCTCATGGCCAATACGTCTCTTTCCGCGGCGGAGGTGGCGCAACAAGCGATGAAGATCGCCGCCGAGATTTGCGTCTACACGAACAACCGCATTTTGTTGGAGGAGCTCTGAGCCAGTAGGGAACCATGGTGTTCTATCTGCCCGAATCGACGGACGGGGAGCCGGGTCTCGATCATCTGACGCCCAGGCAAATCGTCCGTGAGTTAGACAAATACGTCGTGGGCCAGAACGCGGCCAAGCGCGCGGTGGCGGTAGCGCTGCGCAATCGCATGCGGCGGTTGAAGCTGCCTCCGGAAATGGCGGGCGAGGTCGCGCCCAAGAACATCATCATGATCGGCCCGACCGGTGTCGGTAAGACGGAGGTTGCCCGACGTCTCGCTCGTCTCTCGAACTCTCCGTTCACGAAGGTCGAGGCGTCCAAGTTTACCGAGGTCGGTTATGTTGGCCGGGACGTTGAGTCGATGGTGCGCGACCTTGTCGAGATCGCGGTCGACCTGGTCCGCGAGGAAAAGCTCTACGCGATCCAAGACAAGGCGGAGGAGAACGCTGAAGAGAGGCTGCTCGACTTGCTCTTGCCGCCAATGCGTCCCGTGGCGACACCCTCGGAGATCTCGGAGCCCTTGGAACCCTCGAAGCCCTTGACGGCGGTCAAGGAAAACAGCGAGCAAGCGCCAGCAGCAGCGCCCCGGACAGATTTCAAAACCACGAGGGAGAAGCTGAGAACGCAGCTTCGTGAAGGCAAGCTCGACCATCGAAACGTCGAAGTCGACGTCCGCGAGCGCGGCACGCCGTCCTTCGAAGTCATCTCCGGGTCGGGCATCGAGGAGATGGACATCAACTTGAAGGACATGCTCCCCGGAATCTTCGGCGGACGCACGCGCAAGCGCGAAATGAAAGTGCCAGAAGCGCTCGAATATCTCATTCAAGAGGAAGAGCAGAAGCTGGTGGACCCGGAACAAGTCGCGCGTCTTGCGGTTGAGCGCACCGAACAGTCGGGTATCATCTTCATCGACGAGTTGGACAAGGTCGCGGGGCGCGAAGGCGGACATGGACCTGACATCTCGCGCGAAGGCGTGCAGCGCGATCTCCTGCCCATCGTCGAGGGAACCTCGGTCAACACGAAGTACGGTATGGTGCGCACGGACCACATTCTGTTCATCGCTGCCGGCGCCTTTCATGTCGCTAAACCCTCGGATTTGATCCCGGAGCTCCAAGGACGCTTTCCGATCCGCGTCGAGCTATCGACGCTCACCCACGACGACTTCGTGCGCATTCTGCTCGAGCCGAAAAATGCGCTCTTGAAGCAGTACCGAGCGCTGCTAGCGACTGAGGGCGTCGAGCTCGAGTTCACCGATGACGCCGTAGAGACGATCGCGTCCTACTCGATGATGGTGAACGAGAGGACCGAGAATATCGGTGCCCGCCGCCTGCACACGATCATGGAGAAGGTGCTCGACGAGCTTCTCTTCGAAGCACCCGAGCTTGCGCAAAAAACGTGGGTTATCGACGGTGACTACGTCAAGAAAATGCTGGACCAGATTGCGAAGGACGACGACATCTCACGCTACATTCTCTGAAAAAGCGCTGTTGGCAGCGCTTTTGATGGCCGCGGTGCTCGTGGCCTGTGGTAAGCGTGGTGACCCTCTTCCCCCGTTGCGGCCGATACCGGGGCCCGCCGACGGGTTCACGATCCGTCAGGTCGGCGACGTCATCCGCCTCGAATGGACGGCTCCGTCCGCAAACCAAGACCAGACCACCGAGAACGTCCTGCTCCGCGACGTCGATATTCGCCGTCGTATCATCGACCTCCCGGCACTCATCGAAGAGCAAACGAAGATCATCGAGCCCAAAGACCCGAAGGACATTACGGAGCCTGACACCACGGAGCCTGACACTACGGAGCCTGACACCACGGAGCCTGACACCACGGAGCCTGACACCACGGAGCCTGACACCACGGAGCCTGACACCACGGAGCCTGACACCACGGAGCCTGACACCACGGAGCCCGAGACCACGGAGCCTGACCGAACCGAGCCTCTCGAGAACGAGACCGAGGGCGAGACCAGCCCCGAAGTCTCGCCCGAGACCGATCCACTCGAGGCGGACGAGTCGCTCGAAGACCTCGGGCCACCTCCACCTCCACTCATCACCATCACGACTTTCGCGCCGAGCTCGCGGCCTCTCGTCACGCTCGAGTCAACGGTGCTCGGCGAGCGCATGTCCTACGACGACCCGCTCGACCCGGCCTGGATCGGCCAACGGGTCGAATATGCCGTCATCTATACCAACAAGAAGAATCGGCGCGGGCCGCCGTCAACGGTCCTTCAAATCGATCCCGCCGAGACGCTTCCGCCTCCTGGAGCGCCCGTCGCCGTATCGGACGATTTGTTCGTGGCGTTGAGTTGGCCGGCCCCGCCAGATTGGCCGCCTCCCGTTGAGACCGCGCCCGTTGAGACTGCTCCCGTTGAGACCGCGCCCGTTGAGACTGCTCCCGTTGAGACCGCGCCCGTTGAGACTGCTCCCGTTGAGACCGCGCCCGTTGAGACTGCTCCCGTTGAGACCGCGCCCGTTGAGACGACTCCGGTCGAAGAAGATGAGGCGGGCGAGTCGGAGACCGTCGAGCTCGACGAAGAAGTCGTTCCGGAGGTCCCGCATTACGCGGTTTTCCGTCGCGCCGAGTCGGACGAGAGTTACCCGGACCGTCCGCTCAACGGGCGGCCAATTCCGATCACGACTTACTCTGACCGCATGGTCGCCTTCGAAGTTCCGTCGTGTTACATCATCCGGACCGTGCCGCCGCCACCTCCCTTGCCAGTGATCATCGACGCGATTGAGGGCACGGAAGAGCTCGCACCAGAGTCCGAGCTCATCGACGAGCCCAAGGAAGAAGGGGGCGAAGTCATCATGAACCCCCTTACCGGCGAGCCAGTAGAGGCCACCCCAGAAACCGAGTCGGTCGAGGAGCCCCCGCCTCTCCCTCTGGATGAGCCTGCGCTGCCTGACGTGCTGGATGAGGAGCAGGAGGCTGAAGTTACCGTCGCCAACGAGAACCCCGTGATCGATCTCGAAGAGGTCCTGGAGCGCGCAGCGCTCGAATCTCCGGACGTACTAGACCTGCTCGGCGATCCCGAAGCGCTCCCGGTCATCATCGTGCCCGTAGCGCCTCCGCTCACCAACGAGGTTCGCTTCGAGAGCACCGCCTCATCCGAAGTGTGTTTGACCCCCGTGGACACGTTCGCGCTTCCGCCTCCGACCGGCCTCATCGGCGTTTCCACCGGAGAAGCCATTCTTCTCACGTGGGACGAGAGCCCGCGGCCGGACGCGGCCGGCTATCGCATCTATCGAGGGGAGAGCGATAACGGTCCGTTCGAGCTCCTGAATGCAGAGCTCATGACCGCGCCCACCTACCGGGACAACACGGCGAGCGCCGGTGTGGACTATCTCTACTACGTCACAGCCATCGATGACGCGCCCGCCCAGAACGAGAGCGAAGCAAGCGAATATGACCAAGTCACGCTCACGCCCCCGTAGTATATTAGGGTACTCAAAAATGTAGTGAACGGCCGCCTAACCGACGGTCGCACGCTGAATCGAGGCCACGATAAATGAAATTCTTTCTGGACACCGCCAACGTAGAAGAGATTAGAGAGCTCGCCGAGCTCGGGCTCGTCGACGGCATCACTACGAACCCGAGCTTGCTCGCCAAAGAGCCGGCGCCGGATCGGGAGATCCTAGAGCAGATATGCGCGATCGTTCCGGGTCCTGTTTCCGGCGAGGTCGTCTCTACCGACACCGCGGGGATGGTGCGCGAAGGCCGCGAGCTCGCGAAGATCGCGCCCAATATCGTCGTCAAATGTCCGCTGATCGCCGAAGGCCTGAAGGCCGTGCGCATTCTCAAAGAAGACGGCATCCGCGTAAACGTCACCCTCTGTTTCTCGGTGCCCCAAGCGATCTTCGCCGCTAAGGCCGGGGCTTACATCGTGAGCCCTTTCGTCGGCCGCCTCGACGATATCGGCACGGACGGGATGTCCCTCATCCGGGACATTCGTCAGGTGTATCAGAATTACAACTTCGAGACCCAGATTCTCGTCGCAAGCATTCGCGGCCCACTTCATGTGATCGAGGCGGCCCGCAATGGAGCAGACATCGCGACGATTCCTGGCAAGGTGTACAAAGCCCTCCTGAAGCATCCTTTGACGGATATAGGTCTCGAGCGCTTTCTCGAAGATCACCGCAAAGCGCAAAAGGTCGGCGCCGCCGTCTGAGCATGCCGCCCGGGGATCGCTCGAAAGAGCTCGAAAGAAGAAATCTCGCCGCCGAGGGGGCGGGGGGCAAGGCGCGGATCGACCGCCAGCACGCGGCCGGAAAGATGACCGCGCACGAGCGCATCGAAGCTCTCCTCGATGACGACAGCTTCGAGGAGCTCGGCCGATTCGTGACCCACCGATCCCATGATTTCGGGATGGAGAAGACGAAGTTCCCCGGCGACGGAGTCGTGACCGGCTATGGTCGCGTCGACGGCCGCCTCGTCTATGTCTTCGCGCAGGACTTCACAATCTTCGGCGGCTCGTTAGCCGAAGGCTATGCCCAGAAAATCGTGAAGATCATGGATCTCGCGATGCGACAAGGGGCGCCGATCATCGGGCTCAACGACTCCGGCGGAGCGCGCATTCAGGAAGGCGTCGTTTCTCTTGCGGGCTATGCGGACATTTTCCTGCGTAACACGATCCTTTCAGGCGTCGTGCCGCAGATCTCCGCCATCATGGGTCCTTGCGCGGGCGGCGCTGTCTATTCGCCGGCCATCACCGATTTTACGTTTATGGTGCGTGACACGAGCTACATGTTCGTGACAGGGCCGGACGTCATCAAGACCGTGACGCATGAGGAGGTCTCGATGGAGGCGCTCGGCGGTGCCGTAACCCACAACGAAATCTCCGGCAACGCGCAGTTTCTCGCCGAAGACGATCGCGACTGCCTGAATCGCATCCGAGATCTGCTGTCCTATTTGCCAAGCAACAACCTCGAGGAAGCGCCGCTCATCGAAAGCTCGGACCCATGGGATCGCGAAGACGCGGCGCTCGACGCGCTCGTGCCCGAGGAGCCGGACAAGCCTTACGACATCAAAGACCTCGTGACCGCGATCGTCGACGACGGCATGCTCGTCGAAGTGCACGAGCTCTTCGCGCGGAATCTCGTTGTCGGCTTTGCGCGTCTCGACGGGCGCTCCGTGGGGGTCGTCGCGAACCAACCGGCGGTGCTAGCCGGCGTCCTCGATATCAAGGCTTCCGTCAAAGGCGCGCGCTTCGTGCGTTTTTGCGACGCTTTCAACATCCCGCTCGTCACCTTCGAAGATGTTCCAGGTTTTCTTCCGGGAACCGACCAAGAGTGGGGAGGCATCATCCGCCATGGCGCGAAGCTCTTGTTCGCTTTCGCCGAGGCCACTGTCCCCAAAGTGACGGTCATTACCCGCAAGGCCTATGGCGGCGCCTATTGCGTCATGGCGAGCAAGCACATCCGCACCGATTTCAACTTCGCGTTTCCGACAGCAGAGATCGCTGTCATGGGACCCGAGGGCGCCATCAATATCTTGTATAAACGCGAGCTCGCAGAAGCCGAGGACCCGGACGCTCTGCGTCAAGAAAAGATCGTCGAGTTCCGCAACAAGTTCGCGAACCCCTATGCCGCCGCCGAGCGAGGCTACCTCGACGAGGTGATAGCGCCGCGCCGCACGCGAGCCAAGCTTATTACCGCCCTTCGCTCCCTCGATACCAAACGAGACTCGAACCCGCCCAAGAAGCACGGAAACATCCCGCTATAGCCAGCCAGGTAAACTAAAAGCTCGGCCGTGCGCATGAGGCGCCTTAAGAATGGCCACAGAGACACAGAGACACAGAGTTTCGAAAACACCTACCGTTTCCGCTGAGCGCAACGAGATGTTCCAGGCAACTCACTCATCCTCCGCCGGGATGACCCTGCTACCAGCGTCGATCACAGAGGCAACAATAGAGCCCGCCGAGTACTCTTCGCTCTCTCTCTTTCTCTGTGCCTCTGTGGTCATCCCTTTTCGTTGCGGCCGCAGGCTGCGCCCGGGCGCAGTTCGAAAGTGCGACCAAATCCTAGTGCCTAGCCGACCGAGTCAAGAAAGCCTATGTTCAAAAAAGTACTGATTGCTAATCGTGGTGAGATTGCCGTTCGCATCGAGCGAGGCTTGCGGGAGCTCGGCGTGGCCTCGGCTGCTGTGTACTCGGATGCGGATCGAGATAGCCTTCACGTGCGTCTGGCGGACGAAGCCTACCGCCTCGGACCGGCGCCGTCTTCTCTGAGCTATCTCCGGGTCGACAAGATTCTCGAAGCCGCCGAGCGCTCTGGCGCTGAAGCCGTTCATCCGGGCTACGGCTTTCTCGCGGAGAACGCAGACTTTGCGCGAGCATGCGTGGATGCAGGCCTCGTCTTTATCGGGCCGCCCCCGGAAGCGGTGCACCTCATGGGCGACAAGGTGGAGGCACGGGCCGTCGCGGAGCGCGCGGGCGTACCCACGGTACCCGGCACCGGGGCGCTGACTTCTGTAGACGACGCGATCGAGAAAGCGCCCGGCGTCGGTTTCCCGCTCCTCGTGAAAGCCACCGCCGGGGGTGGCGGTAAAGGCATGCGCCAAGTGAGCACGCTCGAGGAACTGTCTTCGGCTTTCGAGAAAGCGAGCTCGGAGGCGCAGTCGAGCTTCTCGAACCCGTCGGTGTTTCTCGAGAAATTCATCGAACGGCCGCGCCACATCGAATTTCAGGTTGTTGCGGACCAAAACGGCAATACCGTGCATCTGCTCGAGCGTGAGTGCTCGGTGCAAAGGCGGCATCAAAAGCTCATCGAGGAAGCCCCCTCGCCGTTTGTAGATGATGCGCTTCGCCGTCGCATGGGAGACGCCGCCGTGGCCGTGGCACGCGAGGCGGGCTACGTTAATGCGGGAACGGTGGAGTTTCTCGTCGATGCCCAGCGCAACTTCTACTTCCTGGAGATGAATGCCCGTCTTCAAGTCGAGCACCCCGTAACGGAGCTCGTTACCGGATGGGATCTCGTTCGCCTGCAGCTCCAGATCGCGTCTGGCGAAGTACTGCCCTTCGAGCAGTCCGACATTGTCGCGCGCGGATGGGCGATGGAGTTTCGCGTTACCGCGGAGGACCCGTTTCAGAACTTCATCCCGTCTGCAGGCCGGATCCGCTTTCTTCGGGCCGCCGAGGGACCGGGGACCAGAAACGACAGCGGGGTCTATGCGGGCTTCGAGGTGACTCCACACTACGACCCACTCATTGCTAAACTGGTCGTAGCAGGGGACGACCGGATGCATTGTCTCAGTAGGGCACGGCGAGCGGTTCGGGAATATCAAGTGGACGGTATTGCCACGACCCTGCCGTTTTTTGCGCGTATGCTTGCGGACGAGCGATTCATTGCCGGCGATATGGACGTGTCCTTCGTGGACCGCCACTGGATGAGCGAGATCGCGGTTCGCCCGTCAGAAAGGCGCTCGGAGCTTCTGACCGTCGCGCTCGCCGCGGCAGCAGCGGAAGACGGATCGCGCCGCACGACGAGGCGAGGTCTCACAGCCAAAGCCTCGGCCTGGAAGCAAATGGGCTTGCGTGAGCAAGTTGGCAATCGGCTGTAGCTGCTATGTCGCGCGAAAAGAAGTTTCACACACTGCCTGGCGGAGAAGGTTTCGTCGTCGAGCTCGCGAAAGAGGACGCGGGCTACGTGGTCCGCTCAAGCTCCCCGCCATTTGTTGCGAGCGTGGTCCGAAGCAGCGCAGCCTCCGGCTCTGCCTGGTCCGTCATCGTGGACGGGAAGTCCTATGAGGCCAAAGTCGAACGAGACAACGGGGAGATCCTCGTCGAAGTTGCCGGAGAACGATTTCGCCTCGGTAGCGGTCCCGAGCGCCAAGAAGGGGCCACAGCTGGACGTAGGCCTGGGCGCTGTGAAGTCAAAGCGCCCATGCCCGGCAGGGTCGTCAAGCTTCTCGCGTCCTCCGGTGAGACGGTCACGGCCGGTCAAGCGATCTTGTTGTTCGAGGCCATGAAAATGCAGAACGAGATGCGAAGCCCCCAGGACGGTGTGCTCGTTGAGCTTGCCGTTCAAGAAGGGCAAGCGATTCAGGTGCGAGAGACGTTATTCATTGTACGATCGGATTAGGTATATTAACCAAATACACAATGGCTAGCTTCCGGAGGCGTTTCGTGCGGTTTATCGGGTGGGGTATCGCGACCTTCGCCTCCATAGCTGCTGTTCTGTCGCTAGTTTTGGCAACTTATCTCATTTTCTTCGACTACGCAGAGACGCTGAGACAGAAGTTAGAAATCGAGCTTTCGAGCGTTGCAGGCTCTCCAGTTAAAATTGGGTCGATCAACCTATATTTGGCCCGCTTCGCCTTCGAGCTGAGGGACATCTCCGTCGAGGGATCCGACGAAGATCCCCTTTTGACGGTGGTCCGCGTTTGGGGTCAACTGCGCTTGTCCGAGATCCTGAGTCTTCGACTCCATTGGACAGAGCTCCTCGTGCAAGGGCTGACACTCCGTCTGTCAGAGGGGTCCGTGGAAAGTGTTTTTTGGGCCCGTGCTGCCAGGGGCTCGGGCGTGTCCATCTCCGCGGATCGGGTGGCGCTCGAAGATGCGTCTATCCAGATCGCGGACGAGACATTCCCGTGGTGGCTCGAAGCCTCGAACTTGGGTATCTCCGTGGAGCGCGCGCGCTCGGGTAGCTACGCGGCCCGGCTGGACTACGAAGACGGCAGCCTCGTCATAAGAGATCATCCCGAGATGCGGGGCAGCTTGTCCGCGGAGTTCGAGATCGCGGCGGGCGAGTTCTTGCTCCACGAAGCGCACGCTCTCTCCGAGCTAGGAGAGCTACACGTAAAGGGCAAGTTGGGACTCGGAGGCGGCCTGCGTGGCCGCTTTCAAGTTTCGGCTGAAGGTCCTGTCGCGCGCGCATTGAGTTCGATCTTTGGCGTCTCGTCGAACCCCCAAGCGATCACGGGAATGATGGCGTTCAACGGAACATTGGACCTCTCGCCCGAGAACAAGCTACTCAAAGGGTCGGTTCGCTGGGCGCGCGGCCAGGTGCTCGGTATTGCCGCCTCCGATTGGAGCGGCGATGTCTTCTGGGACCACCAGCTCCTGCAGCTAAGCGGCGCCGAAGGCATCGTCGCCTCGGGACGGGGCCGCGTCGAGCTGCACCAGGCCTTCCCTCTCGTCGATCACCCAGCTTCTCTCGAAATCGCCCTCGAAGGCGCCGCCTTGGCGGACATGGTGGCTGGCATGCGCGGAGGGCGGAGCCCTGTCGATTCGTTGCTGTCCGGCGGCGTTAGCCTGAGCTTCCCCATCACCGAGCCGCACCGCGCGGACGGCACGTTCGAGTTGAAGGGCCTGAAGGTAACAAGGCCGAACGTCGCCCAAGCCGAGAACATGGCTTTCGAGATTTCAGGCCATGTGCAGGACGGCGATATCGAGATCGAGTCTGCCCGGATCGATACGGATGCGGTGTCGGGCACTTTGTCGGGTCTCTACCCGCGGGTCGGCTCCGCCGAGCTCTTTGTCGATGTTCGATCCGACGATCTTGCCCGCACGGACGAGCTCGCACGCGACCTTCGGCGATTACTTCGGCCCGACAGTGCGCCCGACCCCGAGCTTTGGAATATCTCCGGCACTGGTTTCGCCCGCGGCCTGCTCAGCGAGCGCGTCCCTCATTTTACCTTCGACGGTGAGGTTTCCGCCGAAGTCCTGCAGTTTCATCGCCTGGTCATCCGAGACGTGCGGAGCCGGGGCGTGCTCTCGCACGAGGTGCTGCGATTCGAAGACCTCGTCGCGAACAAGGATGGAGGCGTCGTCGCGGGGGCGGGCGAGCTTTCACTCGATGGTCCGTTCGACAGGCGCGATTTCGACGTGAGTCTTCGCTTCTCAGACTGGCCCGCTTCGGATCTCGCTGCGCTTCTCGACTGGTCGGTATCCGCCGAGGGTCTCGCATCGGGTGATCTCGACGTTGCCCGCATCGGCGGTGAGCTTGCCGGAACGGCGAGCTTGACGATTATCGAGCCCGTTTTTTTCGGGGAGACATTCGACCGCGCCACAGCACGCGCCGTCTTCGACGGGACGAAGATAAAGCTCGAGGACGCCGAGCTCGTGCAACGCCAATCGAGCTTTGGTGGCCATCTCACGATGGACATCGAGACGGGCGTTATCGAGGGAACGCTTTCCACCGACAGTTTTGCGCTCTCGGGGCACACCGTTTTGGAGCGGGACCTCGACGGCCGGCTCGAGATCGAAGCCACTATCGCCGGGCGCGTGGATGTTCCCGTCGTCGATCTGCGCGGACGCGCACGCGAGCTATTGCTCGACGGGATGTCGCTCGGCGAGGCCTCTATCTCGGGACGCCTCGGCGGTACGGAGTTCACCCTTTCCATCGAGCTCGACGAGCGCCACGCGCTCGATGTGACGAGCCGGCTCGAAGGCGATTTTCCTACATCGGGTACCGTCCGCTTCCAAGATCTCGATGTCGGCCCGTGGCTCGACCGCATGTCTGAATGGCTTCCGCAGCCGGTGCGGATTCGCGCGAGCGGCCAATCGAACTTCACCGTCGATTTGAAGCGGCCCGAGACCGCGAGCTTCGTGGCCACGCTCGCAAACGTGACCGTCGAGAGCGAGAGCTTCCGCCTCGACTCTCTTGCGCCTATCGAGGTACGCCTGACCGATGGTGTTCTCCGTGTCCCGACGCTCTCGCTCGCAGAGGATACGAGCCGTGTGCGCGTGAGCGGCGAGGTGAACTTCCGCGCGAAGACTCTCGACTTGCGCGCAGAAGGAACGACGACGCTCGGGCTTTTGGGCTCCTTTTATTCCGGACTGGCCGCGACGGGAGACATCGATCTCTCGGCGCAGATTACCGGCAGTTGGGACCGACCGTCTCTCAGCGGCCACGCGGACCTAGACGGAAGCTCGTTGAGGGTCGAAGGCTTTCGCCAAACCATTGGCGACTTGCGCGGCCGACTTGTATTCGACAATCGAACGATCCGCATCCCCGAGCTCACCGGTGTTTTCGGATCGGGACCGATCGCCATCGCGGGCACCATCTCGCTCGAAGACTTGAGACCGGGCTCGCTCGACCTTCGTGCGAGCGGCACGGGAATGCGGCTTCGCTATCCCGAAGGACTCGTGGCAACGCTCGATGCGGAGCTCACCCTCGTCGGGAGCCGGGCCGAACAAGTCCTTAGCGGCCGCGTGACTCTCCAGGATGCCGTTTGGTCGCGCGAATACGACATCGTGTCCGGCATTCTTTCCGACAGCGAAGGGTTTGCGCTCTTCGAGGAGCTCGAAGGCGCTAAGCTTCTCGAGAATCTTCGCTTCGACGTTACCATCTTGGCTCAGGAAACCCTGCGGCTCAGAAACTCTATTGCGGAGATCGACGCGAGCGCCGAGCTCGAGCTTCGAGGAACGGTGCCGGACCCCGTTCTTCTCGGGAGTGCGGAAGCGCAACGAGGGGAGGTTTTCTTCCTGGGTCAACGCTACGACATCACCGCGGGAAAAGTGGATTTCGTCGACCCGACGAAGGTCGAGCCCTTCATCGAGCTGACGGCCGAGACCCGCGTTCGTAGCTACCGCGTCGAGCTGCGGCTGACTGGAACGCTCGAGCGCTTCAAGCCCGAGCTGAGCTCGGACCCGCCGCTGCGTACCGTCGACATCTTACGGCTCCTTTCGGGCGCGAACGAGCGCGATATCCTCATTGGCACAGAGGAAGAGGAGCTCGCCGGTGTCGGTGTGGCGTCGCTCCTCACCGAGCGCCTCACCGCGGAAGTCGGCCGACGCGCCGAAAGACTCTTTGGTCTCGACCGCTTCAGTATCGATCCCTTTCTCGTGGGCCGCTTCGCCAACCCCACAGCGCGCGTCAGCCTCGGAAAACAGATCACGCGCGATCTGAGCATCAACTACTCGTCGAACCTCAACTCCACGCAAGAAGCCATCATTGTCATCGAGTACACGCCCGAGGGCAGCATGTCTTGGATTCTCTCTCGGGACGAAGACGGCGATATCGGTATCGACGTCAAGTTTCGCAAGAGTTTCTGATGGTCCGGTTCATCGCTTGCGGCATTATTGTTTTTTGGGCCTGCCTAGGGGCCACGAGCCGCGCTGCCCAAACAGCTCGCGAGCTAGCGAGCGAGAGTTATCGCGGTGTGCGCGTGCGCGACGTTCATTTGGAGCTTCGAGACATGGAGATTCCCGAAGCGACGCGGGAGCTCATAGAGATCGCGCCCGGCGACCTCTATAGCCCCGAGGCGATACGGCGCTCCATCCGACAGCTCTTTGCGCTCGACAAGTTCAGCGACATCAAGGTCGAAGCCGGTCGCGTCGAGAACGGCCAGGTCGACGTTATTTTTCATCTCTATCCTCGCGTCGAGCTATCTGGAGTAGAAGTCACGGGCGTCGAGGGCGTGAGCACGCGCCTAAAGAAGCTCGAGCCGCGCCTGATCGACGAGAGTCGCCTTCGCCCCGGAGACCCTCTAGACGTCGAGCTTCTGAGCACGGCGGCCACGCGTATTCGGACGCTGCTTCGAGAGGAGGGCTTCTTGTGGGCCGAGGTCGAGCCGGAAGCTTTGTTCGAGTCCCCGACCGCCACCGTCGTCTTTCACATCGACTCGGGTCGGCAGGCGCGCGTTTCCGCCCTCGACGTCACTGGGGTCGCGCCGCATGTGGCAGCGCATGTTCGGCGAGAGCTCGAGATCAGTGAAGGCAGCATGTACTCCAAAACGGAGCTCGACGCGCGTGTCGAGAAAATCGCCGACCAGTGGCGCGAACGTGGCTATTACGGCGCGCGGCTAGAGGTCGACGCGACGCCGCGCGAAAGTTACCTCGTCGACCTGCACCTTGCGGCCGAGCTCGGCCCCCGCGTTCATATCGAGGTCAGAGGAGGCGACTTTTCTCAAAAGACGATCGAGCGACTCGTGCCGCTCTACGGTGAGACCCGACTGACGGAAGACCTCATCGAGGAATCCCGCATCAACCTCCGAGACCATCTCGTCGAGAAAGGCTATCGCGACGCGAGCGTCGAGACCGAACGCGAAAGCGCGTCTCTAGATCGCTATCTCTACCTGAGATTCGTCGTCGACACGGGCCTGCGCTACGACGTTGTCGCCATCGAGCTCGAGGGGCTCGACGACGCCTTGGAAGCCGAGATCCGCCCGCTACTGGCAACGCCGACCCGTCGACGGTTTCGCGCGGCGCCTTTTCAAGAGGATCTCTGGGAAAAGGACGTCGAATTCATTCGAAGCTTCATGGAGAGAAAGGGCTATCACCGCGTACGCGTCGAACACGATCTTCGCGCCGCACCGGAGTCTCCGTCCAGGCCCACCCTCGTCGCCCGTGTAGACCTGGGTCCCAGAGCGGGGATCCAGGCTGTCGATATCAAGATCAAGGGGGTCGATGGCGCTGCCGCGATCGAGCCCGCGGCAGTGGCTCGAGTTTCCGGCCTCGAGCTAGGCGGCCCGTTCGACGCTGCCGGCATCGTCGAGGCCCGCGACCGCATCGTGTCGCATTACTACAACGAAGGCTTTCGCCAGGTCGACGTGCAGGCATCGACGAATTGGAACGAGGCAGGAACCTCGGCTCGCGTCGATTTCAGCATTCGGGAAGGCGAGCGCACTCGAGTGGACCGCATCATCGTAACAGGCCTCGAAGTCACAACACAGTCCTCGGTGCGCCAGCTCGTGGCGCTCGAGACCGGAGAGCCGCTGTCCCCCGTTTCCGTTTTAGATACGCGCCGGCAGCTCGTCTCGTCCGGACTCTTTCGCAGCGTGGACATCGAAGTTCTTCCCGCCGATCCGATCACGAATCGCAGCGATATTCTCATCTCCCTTGAAGAGGGCCCGCGCACAACCTTCGCCTATGGATTCGGTTTTGAGGAAAGGCAGCTCGCGCGCGCGGAGTTCGAGATCACGCGCCGAAATCTCTTGGGGCGCAACCGTACCGTCAGTGTTTTTACCCGCGCGAGCTTTCGCGGCAGCCGCTTCATCACGACCTACCGCCAGCCCGACAGCTTCGTGCAGGACCTACCGCTCTTTGTGAGCGTCTTTGCGGAAGAAGAGCAGCGGACGAGCTTCGACTACAACCGCGTAGGTGTCGGCCTCCAGATATCAAAACGCCTCGGCGAAAATAAGCGTCTGCTGTTTCGCTATCGCTTCGACCGCACGAAGGTCTTCAACCTGCTCGTCGATATCGACGAGATCGACCGTCGCTTCCGCAACATGCGGGTCGCCTCGCTCTCGGCGGCCTCGGTGACCGACCGACGAGACGACCCTCTCAATCCTTCGGCGGGCCAGTTTCGAATTCTCGATCTCGAATGGTCCGCTCGGATGCTCGGCACCGAGGCGCCGTTTCTCAAGGGGCTCGCGCAGCAGTTTTTCTATTTCAAGCTGCCGAAAAACATGGTCGCCGCACTCGGCCTTCGCGTCGGCATCGGTCAGACGTTCCGAGAAGACCGTGATGCGCTCTTACCCATCGCGGAGCGCTTCTGGGCGGGCGGTGCGACGACGCTCCGCGGATTCGCGCTCGACCAGGCGAGCCCGAAGGCAAAGATCCCGGTGGACATCGGGGACGAAACAGTCATTGTCGATGGTGAGCCCATCGGCGGCAACGTGATTACTCTGCTCAACCTCGAACTGCGCTTCCCGATTTTTGGAAATCTGCGCGGGGTCGTTTTCTCCGATAACGGCACCGTCTATCGACGCCTGCAGATCCTCGAGCTCTTGAACTGGCGCTATAACGTCGGGTTTGGGTTTCGTTTCGACACACCGCTCGGTCCGCTGCGGGTCGACTACGGAATGAAGCTCGACCGACGGACCCGTTATTCCGTCACTTGCCCAGACATCACGACGGCTTGCACAGAGCCTCTCGGGCGGTGGCATATCAGTTTGGGACATGCATTTTGAGAACAGCATTCAGCATTCGGCATTCAGCGTTCCGGGGGGTGTTTTTCGCAGCTCTTCTCTTGCTTCGGGGGGTCTTCGTTTCTTCGCAGCCGGAGTTGGTGGATCGGATCGTGGCGATCATCGATCGCGATGTGGTGACGCTTTCGGAGGCGGAGCAAGCGGTGGGGTTTCTCGAGCTTCGAGGCGTCGAGAATGTCAACCTCGCCGACGTGGTGGAGCGGCTCATCGAAGCGCGGCTCATCGAGAGGGACGTGCTGCGTTTCACAAACGATCCCTTGCCCGAGGAGCCTGTCCTCCAAGCCGTAGCGTCACTGCGTGAAGGGTTCAGTACCGAGGACGCGTTCGAGGCGAGGCTCGCGGAGCGCGGGATAACCGAGGAAGAGCTATTCTCAGAGCTTCGCCGTCAGCTCATCGTCACCCGCTACCTCGAGCGCCGGTTCCGCGCTCTCGCCTTCGTTACAGAAGAGGAAATCCAGAGCTACTTCGACGCCGAGGTCGTCCCCGAGCTCCCCGCACAACGCAGGCCGACGCTCAAGGAACTCGACCAAATCCGTCGCATCCTCGAAGAGCGGAAGTTCAACGAGCGCGTCGAGCAGTGGCTCGACGGGCTGAAAGAACGTGCCCGCATAAGACGCTACGTCTGGTAGCTCGAGATTTCAACGGGAGAAACCCGGCGCGCTCGCCTAGGGTTTACGCGGCCTCGAAGCGGCGCGGCTTCGAAACGCCACGCTAGCGCCAGGCCGGAGCTTGAACCGAATCTTCTAGAGGCGGTCCTCGCTCGTGCGCGCACCTGCTACTAGCATGATGACCGCGCTCCGCTTATTCTTCGACGCCAAGTACGTCGAGGTGCGCGATGGCGACCGGCTTCGTCCTGCCGCCATCTACGTGGTCGCCGGGCTCGGCACCGACGGCAAAAAGCGCGTCCTCGCCTGCGTGTGCAAGCTCGGCGTGAGAATCTCGAGGATTGGAAAATAGTTCTACGCGGTCTCATCGAACGAGGTCTGCGTCGTGTCCTCATCACCGTCCAGGATGACTTCTCCGGACTGCTGAAGCTCGTCTCGGGCTTGTTTCCCAACGCCGACGACCAGCTGTGTATCGTCCACATGCAACGAAACGCCAAGAGCCATCTTCCTAAGGCTGCCAACACCAAGTTCCAGCTCCGTCTGCGCACTTTCGGCGTTCTCGGATGAGGACAAGGCTTCCGCCCAGTTTGAAGAGCTCTGTGAGCGTTTCGACCACGACTACCACACCTTCATCGCCGAGCTCCGCAAGAAAAAGGCACACTACCTTTGTTTTCTCAGCTATCCACAAAGCATCCGTCGCAGCTTCTCAACGACCAACGTCGTCGAGGCTGTCAATGGACAGCTCGAGAGGCTGCGTCGCAACAACGGCGGTTATTTCCACTCCGAAGACATATTGAAGCTCAAGCTCGGCATGGCCATCACTTACCTCGAGTCTGGGTCATGGCGCCGTATCGCCGTCAACACTTCCACGGCGCTCAGCCAACTCAATGCGATGTTTCAACGTCGTTTCGAAAGCGAATAGGAGAACGCACGCAAACGAGATTCGTTCTCACTACGGCTTCCGCGCTCGCGTCCAGTGACGACTCGGGCGTTACTGATATCACAAAGTCATGCCACGGACTGGACGACCTACGATTCAACATCGACGCGCCGGACTGTTCATTCGCTTCTCCGATACAGAATTTGGCTCGCTCAAGCGAGCCCTTGAAGCCGACAACCCTGTAGCAGGACGACGGCCCAACCTCTCCGAGTGGGCGCGGGACCTTCTCGTGGCACACGCTAGCGAGCTCCTCGGCGTCAACGTCACTCGCTCCGGTTTGCGACGGCAAAAAGGTGGTGTCGCCGACTGGAAACGCTGGCCTCGCACCGTTCGGAGAGCTGTTTTACGCCGGCGTATAAAACGCCGAACCGCTCGCCGTAGCTAGACCCTCAGACCGTCGGTGATCCTGTCCTTCGAGCGCTACTTCTCGACGCCCGACTGCTTCGCTTCGACCGCTCTATGCCCGTCGTGCGACGCCACAATAACCCCGACACCTCGACGCTCAAACGCCCAGCTCGACATTCTGAGAAGTGGCTACACGACGACGATTTCCGTGCTCCGCCGACCGCCCGGACACAATTTTCTTGACAAGTACCCGGATGGCCACAAAAACGCATCATGACCGTCCGCGCTGGCGGCATCATCGCTGGCACCTACGATGCAGGGCCTCCCTACTCGGCAGGTGACGGCGCTCCCGGAGTCGAAGCCGCTCTGATGGAAAGGCTTTCGGTAATCACGGGCTCGGTGTCTATGGCGAAGCTGGATGTCGCCATAGAGCGAAGCGCGTACCGGCCGATCTCGCAGCGCCGCTATGTTCCAGCGGAAGAACACCTACTCGGCCAGGTCGCGCAGGGTTTCGCGAACGGTCTCGAGGCCGAATGTCGTCCCCAGGGACAAGTCCGCGATGGTCGTCATCACGGACGCCGCCAAGTCGGCCTGGTCGTAAGGTGGCGGGTCCGCGAGATCGCCGTCGCGCCGAGCGGCGGCGACCTTTTCGAGAAACGCCAGATAGGCCGCCGCTTCGTCCTCGAGCTGGTATTGGGACTCGACGTGCTCGCGGGCGAAGCGGCCCATCGCGGCTCGAAGCGGCGGGTTCTCGTAGAACAACTGTAGCGTCCGCGCGATCGCCTCAACCTCGGGGACGCCGAGATCGATGCGAGCGACGGTGTGCTCGGGAAACTCGACAAATGGGCCGGTGTTCGATACGAGCACGGGCTTTCCCATGCCGAGCGTCCGGATGAGCGTCCCCGAGAGCTCGCCCGTCGACGGAAAGCGGAGGTTCACGACGACGTCGCAAGCCAGCATGTACAGATAGAACTTGTCCATGGGCTGGCGGCCCGTAAGGACGAGCTTGTCACCGAAAGCGGCGGTGGCTGCGATCGTTTCGAGGTCGTAGCTCGCTTGTACCTCGCCGACGACGAGAAAGCGCGCGTCTGCTCCCGTCTCCAAGAAACGCTTGAAGCCCAGGAGCGCGCGGTCGATGCGCTTCGCGCGCGTCGCGAGTCCGAAGGCCGCGACGAGGAACGCGTCGTCTGGAAGGCCGAGCAAGCGTCGCGCTTCCAAAGGGGTTTGGACCGGAAGGGGCGGTGGCGGGGCATAGTGATGAGGGGCGCGGCCGATGAACTTCCCGACCGGTATCGACCCGAAACGCTCTTCCAGCCAGCGCTGCATGAATCGTGTCAGAACCAAAACTCCGTAGCTGCGCTCCACCATGCGCTCGCAAAGGGGGAACTTCGACGTTAGGAGCTCGCTTCCCAGCGCGGCGGCGATCTGACGACCGAGCGCAGCGCCCCGTACGCCATAGGCACGCTTCATCTCGGATAGATAGAGCGCGGTATCCCCGCGCTCGACCGACAAGCCGAGAAACAAATGCTGCAACACCAGGTCATGAAGCACGACCACACCCGGAAAACGCAGTGCGGCGTTCAACACGTAGCGATGAAAAGCGCTGTTGCCAATTTGATAGAGGTTGAGGTCGAAGGCCTCGCGCGCGGCCACCTCTTCGTACTCGCGCGCATAGTGCCACTCGAAGCTCGCGAGGATTTCGGGGTTTGTGGGCTCGTAGTCTTCGACGAACAAGTGAATGTCGGCGCCGCCTTTCTCGAGGTACGGAAGAAGCTCCTCGCTATAGTCGGCGATGCCCGTTCCTTTGGGTGAGAGCGGGCTCCAGAAGGCGAGCTTCATCGAAGCGGCTCGGTCAGCTCGTCGATGACGTGGTCCCAGTTGAGGCCGTCGACGCGAGGCCTGCCGGCCGCACCCATATCGCGAGCTTTGTCGCGGTCAGCAAAGAGTCGATTGACAGCGGCACCGAGCTCTTCCGCGTTGGGCGCCACGACGTAGCCCGACTGGCCATCCTCGACGAACTCGAGGGTGCCTCCCGAGTCGTGGCACGTCACGACTGGCTTTCCGGACAAGAAAGCTTCGACCGTGACGTAGCCATAGTCCTCGTCCACCGGCGCGTAAAGCACCGCGAACGCACCGGCATAGAGATCCAAGAGCTCTTCCTCGGAAACAAAGCCGACGAAACGCACTCGATCCGTCAAACCGAGGCGTTCCGCTTGGCGCTCTAGATTCTCTAGCTGTGGCCCGCGACCGGCGATCACGAGCCGCGCTGGCGGGTCGACGTACCGAAAGGCTTCGACGAGAAGGTCGCAACGCTTGAGCTGCTCGAGTCGCCCGGGATAAAGAGCGTAGTCGCCGAATGCGCCGCTTCGATATTGTCCCGCATAATGAGGCGGTGGATATAAAGGCGTCGATGCGATGCCATTATATCGGTCGAGTCGCGCCGAAACGTTCTTCGAGATCGTGCAGATCTTCTGCGACTCTCGAAGCGTCTTGTTGTCCATCCCGATGATCGTTTGGCGAATCTCCTGCTCTTCGGAATCGTCGGTGAAGCTGCAATAGGGGGTCCCGTAGAGATCATAGACCTCCCGGTGCTGATGGAAGAGCCACGTCGTCTTGACGGGATGTTTCACAAGATAAGACGGGAACTTGGTTGGGATAACCATGTCGATGGGCGCGCCGTTCGACTCGGTGACTTCGGCGAAACGCCACATCAACGCTTGCTTGACGATGTCCGTGACCGGGTACCACTTGAAGGGGATATTGATGACATCGACGAGAAAGCCGCGTGCCTTGAGCTGTGCGGTCAACTCGCCGACAAGAATCTCGGCGCCGCCGGTAATGAAAGGCGCTTGCACCGAGCACACACAAATACTTTGCCGGGCCAAGGGCGTTAGTCCTGTCCCGGGCGGGATAGGGCGTCGAGTTTCTCGACGAGCGCTTTGAGCTCTTCGCGCGTCTCTCGGAGCACCGCCTCGACATGTAGTTGATTGGTCTCCGCGGTCTCGAAGACGAACTCGATGCGCTCAATGAGGTCATGGACGTGACGCACGAGCTCCTGTTGCAGAATCAAGTGCCGCTCGTCGATCTCTTCCATCCGTTTGCCGTGCTGCCCCAGGATGTCGTCGTAGTGCCGGCTCACGCGATCGAGCCGCTCATCGACGTATTGAACCATTTCATTGTCGAAGCGCACTTGTGCCGAGTTCATTTGAACTTGGCGCTCGATGACTGGGCCGAGCGCGAAACGTACGAGCTGCCTAAGCGGTCCGCGGACCGGAGCCAGGAGACGACCCAGGAGCCCGGGTGGCGTGTCGCGATAGGCGGTGGACACGTCCCAAAGCTCGTTGAGCTCTTCGCGCCCTGGAGAGCTAGGCGCCGCCGTTTCTCGAGACGCGGGGCTCCCGAGTTTGGGAAGAGCCGACCCCGCTCGAGCATCGCTTTCGTAGCGGGGTAGCTTGGGCCGCTCATCCGGTGTCTTCTCCCGGGAGGCGGCTCGAACAGAACGCATAGTTCGCTTCAAATCGGATTGCTGCTGGTCGTCCTCGGCGGAGCTCACGAGGCAAGTTTCTAACGTCGTCTCAGAAGTGTCAAATGGATATGCGCGGGCGTAAGCAACGGCAGAGCGTCCTCCAGTAGGAAGTAAAGAGGCTTTACATAAACATGACTAATATGATATAAATAAGAATACAATTAAAGCAGAGGTAAAAAGTGGACACACACTGTAAAGTTTGTCAGGTTTTTGGCTCCCCGGACTCAAAATCAGATCGCGCTTAATTTATTGCTATGAAAGGAGTTGTTCTTTTTTATGCTTTTGGCACGAAACGTGAAGTTGCGTAACGTGTCAGGGAAGCGAAGAGGAAAGGACAGGAATTAATAATGAGAGCACCCACTATCGAAGTCCCAGAACAAGAGCTCCAGCTCGGCAGGGCCGAGGTCGAAGTCGAAAAGCCGGCCCAGGAAGAAGAGCCGGCTTTTGAGCTCGACGTGCTGGGACAATACCTCAAAGAGACTCACCGCTATCCTCTTCTTTCTCGCGAGGAAGAGCAAAAAGTTTCTCGCGCGATGCGGCGCTCGGAAGCCGTCCTCGAAGAAAAGAAGTCCGGTACCGGTCGCCGGGGAGCGCGCAAAGAGTTCAACGCGACCCGCGCCACGATGATCGAGAGCAATCTCCGGCTCGTGGTTTCGATCGCGAAACGGTACAAGAACATGGGGATGGAGCTCAGCGACCTCGTGCAGGAAGGCAATATCGGCCTGATGCAGGCCGTCGAGCGATTCGATCCTCGCCGTAACTTGAAGTTCTCGACCTACGCGACGTGGTGGATCCGCCAAGCAATCACCCGCGCCCTTTCGCAGAAATCCAGGACCATCAAGGTTCCCATCAACAAGCTTGAGATGGTCCGCATCGCCACGCGCGCCAAGAACAAGCTCCTGGAAAAAGAAGGTCGGGAGCCCTCGATGAAGGAAATCGCGAAAGCCGTCGGCGCTCCCGAGCAGCAAGTCGAGACCGCGATGAAGTCTATCCCGCATCTCGAGTCGCTCGATGCGCTGGCCGTTGAGGATGGAAGCCCCCGCTGGGAGCTCCAGTCCGACGAGCGCTCGGAGACGCCCTGGCAGGCGGTTCTCGACCGCGATATGCGCGAGAAGGTGCGCTCGGCACTTGAGCTTCTTCCTTCACGGCAGCAGCTCATCGTGAGGATGCGCTTCGGCATCGATTTCAACACCGAGTACAACCTCGAAGAGATTGGCAAAGTGTTGAACTTGACCCGTGAGCGCGTGCGGCAGCTCGAAGGCGAGGCGCTGCGTCGTCTCCGAGCCGCGGGCAATCGCCGTGCCTTGCACGACTACATCCAGTAAATCAGGTCTTTCGGGCGTGGATTCCAAATTGGAGTCCACGCCTTTTTTTCGACGAGCCTCCAATCTCCTTGGCGCAACCACGAAATAGGTATATTTACCAATTTTTAGCGAAGTCGACAAGGGCGTCTCGGGACACAGATTTGGCGCGTGTCACCATATTCTTTGAGCCCAAGAAGGCCCGCGCCTCCCGGCCCGAAAACGACGGCGGGAATCCCCGCTTCGGTAAGCAGAGCAGAATCCGTCCAGGCGGTCATGCCAACGAAGCTGCATGAGCCGCGGACCCGTTCGATCGCCGCTTTCAGCTTCTGCGGCAGGGTCTCGGGTTCCCGGATCTCGAAAGCCGGCCGGGAAAGACGCATTTCCATCTCAGCCTGAAATTGCGGGTCGCGTGCAAGAGCCTCCATGAACGGCTCCAATTCGCGCCGTACCGAGTGCCAGGACTCGCCCGGCAGGGTGCGGCGTTCAATGTCCAGCTCGCAAGTATCCGGGTAGCTCGAAAGCTCGCGGCCACCTCGAATCAAGGACGCATGCACGGAGGCCTCTCCCAGGAGCGCGTGAGGTGTCTTCCGAGACAATTGCACCCCATAGGCTTCGATCGTCGCCAGAACGCCGCCCATATGGGCAATGGCATCGACCCCCTCCCGGGGCCGGCTTCCATGGGCAGCGACACCCCGAGTGGTTATATGGGCCCAGGCAAAGCCCTTGTGGGCGACCACGACGTCGAGCTCGGTTGGCTCGAAAACGATGGCCATATCCGCCCGGAGACCCCACTTCAAGAGCGCCTCCGTGCCTGCCGAGTAAGCCTCTTCGTCAGCAACGCAGGCGACAATCACGTCGCCCTTGAGAGGTGCTTTCGAAAGCGTGATCGCGGCGGCGAGCATCGCCGCCATCCCTCCTTTGACGTCCTGCGCACCCCGTCCGTACAGACGGCCCTCCTCATCTATCTCGCCTGAAAACGGCGCCTACATGCCCTCGACACTCACGGTGTCGAGGTGGCAGCACAGAAGAAGACTCGGTCCGCCTCCCGTCCCGGGGATGCGCCCGACGACGTTCGGCCGGCCCGGCAGCGCGTCGCGAAGCTCCACGTCGACGTCGCGATTCTCGAGAACGCCTGCCACGAAATGGGCGAGTGCGGCTTCTCCTGCCGCGCCGGAGACCAGACTCGGGTTCACCGAGTCGATCCGGACGAGACGCTGCGCGAGCTCCAAAGTCTCTAAATCGTTCAAGGTTGTATGATAAAGCGCTATGGTGTCCGTGACTACCGTCCGATGCGCTGTTCCATCTGCGGGGCACGGAGACATCCTCGACATCACGAGAAACGTGGCCGAAGCCGTCGCGGGATCGGGTCTCGAAAGCGGCGTCGCGACGATATTCGTAACCGGGTCGACGGCCGGCCTAACGACGATCGAGTACGAGCCCGGTCTGGTGCATGATCTCACGGCGGCTTTCGAACGCCTCTACCCGCAAGCCATCGAGTATCGTCACCACGAGAAGTGGGGCGATGATAACGGCCACAGCCACGTGCGCGCGTCCATGCTCGGACCGTCTCTCGCCGTTCCTTTTGTCCAAGCGTCGCTGACGCTCGGGACATGGCAGCAAATCATTCTTGTCGATTTCGACACCCGACCCCGCTCGCGCGAATATGTGGTCCAGATGATGGGAGAACCCGATGCCTCCAATCGTGGATGAAGCTATCGAGACCTATGCGCGTGAGCATACGCAGGAAGCCCCCGAGCTGCTAGAACGTATCGAACGAGAAACTCTGGCGATGCGCGGCGCCCAGATGCTGACGGGCCGTACGGAAGGACAGTTTCTGCGGATGCTAGCCACTCTTGTCGGCGCGGAGCGCATCCTCGAGATCGGCATGTTTACCGGCTACTCCGCTCTCATGATGGCGTCTGCTCTACCCGATCACGGCGAGCTTCACACATGCGACGTGGACCCCGAGGCCGAGGCCATCGCTCGCCGTCATTTCGCGGAGAGCCTCCATGGGCGCAAGATCCAAATCCATATGGGGCCGGCTCTCGAGACGCTCGAAGAGCTGCCTGAGCCCTTCGACCTCGCATTCATCGATGCCGACAAAGAGAACTATCCCAATTATTACGAACCCGTGCTCGCACGCCTTCGCCCAGGCGGACTCATGGTCGTGGACAACACTCTATGGAACGGTGAAATCGTCGATCCTCAGGACGCGGCGGGACGCGCCATCCACGAGCTGAACGAAACGATCCAACACGACCCACGTGTCGAGAACGTGCTCGCCACGATCCGTGACGGGATCCACATCGCCCGCAAGCTCGAGCCCTGATCCTGCCGCCGTGAAGGTCAGCCCGTACCTGATACGGATTCCTGCTCGGGCCTATCCCTCTGCTTTCGGGGGTCGATGAGGCCGTAATCCTTGATCTTTTTGTCGAGCGTCGGACGGGTGATGCCGAGGACTTCACTCGTGCGGGATTTGTTCCAGCTCGTCTGCTTGAGAACGTGATCGATGTAGAGGTGCTCCATCTTCTTGAGGGTCGTAAGCTCTTCGGTGACGAGGCCGGTGCCCTCCGCTTCGGAGCGCAAGAGCGGCAAGTGCTCCGGTAACAAGACGTCGCCATGCGCGAGCGTCACGGCACGAGTGAGCGCGTTCTCGAGCTCGCGAACATTGCCTTTCCACGCGGAGTTCACGAGCATCGTCATCACGCTCTCGGGTACTTTGCGCACATTCGTGTGCAGCTGGCGGTTGATCTTCTCGAGCAGGAAGGCGACCAGGTCAGGGATGTCCTCACGACGTTCGCGAAGGGCAGGAAGCTTGATTTCGACGACTTTGAGCCGGTAGTACAGGTCTTCGCGGAAGATGCCTTTGCGCACGGACTCTTCCAAGTCGCGGTTCGTGGCGCCCACGATTCGAGCCTCGGTGCGTTGGATGCGCTCGCCGCCCACACGTGAGAACTCCCGATTCTCCACTACGCGCAAGAGCTTCGCCTGGAGATTGGGCGAGATGTGCCCGATCTCGTCGAGAAAGAGCGTTCCTTTTTGCACGATCTCGAACTTCCCGCGGCTGTCGCGTACCGCGCCGGTAAACGCCCCTCGAACATGGCCGAAAAGCTCACTTTCGAGAAGGCCTTCGGCGAGCGCTGTGCAATTGACGGGGACAAAAGGCTCTTCTCGGTTGACGGAATTGTAGTGGATCGCTCGAGCCACGAGCTCCTTGCCCGTGCCGGATTCACCACCGATCAAGACGGTGGTCGTGCTTCGCGACAGCATGCCGATCGTCTTGAAGACCTCGCGCATCCCCGGGGTGCGCCCGACGATATTGTCCATGCTGAAGCCTTGGGACGCCTCGGTAACGAGGTAGTCGAGCTTCGTGTCCATCTCCCTCATCCGATGGGCTTTTCGAATGCTCAGTAGAAGCTCGTCATAGTCAATGGGCTTGCAGATGTAGTCGAAGGCGCCGAGCTTCATCGCTTGGACGGTCGTCTTCATATCGTCGAAGGCCGTGATCATGATGACGTAAGCTTTGTCATCGATCTCGCGGATGCGCTTCAAGACGTCGATGCCATCCATGACGGGAAGATGGATGTCGAGGATGACGAGGTCCGGCTCGCCTTGCTGGAACTTCTCGACTCCTTCCCCGCCATTGACAGCGACCGACACGTCGAAGCCTTCGCTGGCAAGATGCGTTTTGAACGTTTGTCGTATCAGACGGTTGTCGTCGATGACGAGAATCGATTTCATGCTTCTCCGATGGCGAGCTCAGGTTCCTCGGCTCGAGGCGCCGGCGACGCATAAGGGAGCGTCATCGTAATCGTGGTCCCTTGCCGGGCTACGCTCGCGACTTCGATGCGGCCGCCGTGAAGCTCGATGACTTTGCGGGCGTTGGTGAGTCCGAGTCCCGTACCCAAACTCTTGGTCGTGAAAAAGGCCTCGAAGATCGAGCCCATGTCGCTTTCTTCGATCCCGGCGCCGTTATCTTCGATCGACACCGTCGCCACCGGACCGTCATCCGTCTCCTGCTGCTTCGTACGCACGAAAATAACGCCTCCCGTCGGTACCGCTTCAGTCGCATTCAAGAGCGTGTTCAAAAAGGCGGAGCGCAGCTGGTCCCCGTCCACATTGATGGGCGGAAGATTGTCGAACTCGGTGACGATCTCAATGTGCTTTTCCTCGACAGGTTCCTCGACGAAACGAAGCGCGTCTTCGAGTAGGTTCTCGAGGTCGAACTCTTCTTTGTAGAGCTGGGGGGCGCGCGCGTAGCTCAAGATGTCCTTGACGAGTTTTTCCACTTGTTGCACGCCGGTCTCGGCGATCCCGACCTGCTCGCGCTCGATCTCGTTGAGAGCGGGGTGCTTGCCGATCTTCTGGATATTGAGCTTGACCGCCGTCAGTGGATTTCGAATCTCGTGCGCGAGCGCCGTCGCGAGGCGGCCGATGGTGGCAAGTTTCTCGGCTTCGGTGAGCTTCTGGGACGCTTCCTCGAGCTTCTCGCGGTCGTCAAGGATCTGGGCGGTCATCCGATTGAAGTTCGACGCGAGCTCTCCAATCTCATCCCCGGGCGGGATGTCGATGCGGTGCTGCAGGTCCCCGCGCGCCACGCGAATCGTGCCCTCGACGAGACTTTCGAGCGGCCGGCTGATCCGGTTCGCGAGGAACACCGCGCCGAGCGCACCGAAGGTCAGCCCGAGAAAGCCGAGGCTGATGAGACCGATCCGTGTTCTCTGGATCTCGGCATTGACCTCTTCGAGCGACAAGCCGAGCTTGATGGCGCCCCAAAGTTCGCCTTCGACGAAGACAGGTGCGATAACCTCAAGCACTTCCACGATGCGGCCGTCCGTGGTGTCGAAAACGAACTCCCGCTGGATCACCTCGTCGCGCTCCAAACGGCCCATCTCGGCGCTCATCTCGAAGAGCTCTTCGGCGAAAATCTCCTTGGCCTCCTCGTTTGCGGCAAGGATGCGCGCCTCACGATTGAAGATGATGGCGAAAACGATATCCTCGTCCTCCGCGGCGCGCTCGACGTTTTGTTGAAGGGCGACGAGGTCGTAATACATGATGCGGTTCTCGGAGAGGTCCGCCATCATTTGCGCGATCGAGGATGCGTGCTCCCCGGCGCGATCTTTGAGCGCCGCCGTACGCTCGAGCTCCACGAAGAAGATGACGATGCTCATCAACACGGTGATGAGCGCGGTCGAGCTGAGAATGAAGCGGTCCCTGAGGCTAAGAGGAGCGATGCGCCGCATCAGAGCTCTACTTCGGTGTTGCGCCCCTCCTTCGCCAGCCAGATGTCCTTCATCTGGATGTAAGGCGCTCCCAGCGGAGTGAGCTTGAAACCGCGCACGTTGGGCCGCAGCAGATATCGAAGCCGGCCGTAATCCGTGGGGATGATGGGTGAATCGAGAAGAATGAGCTCCTCGATTTTGTGATAGAGCTCGTTCCTTTTCGTGTAGCTCGTCTCCGACCACACTTGATCGAGCAACTTGTCCACCTGGCGGTTCTTGTAGCCGAAGGTGTTCATGTGGCCTTGCGAGTGGAAAAGCGGTCTCAAGAAGTTGTCCGGGTCGGGAAAGTCTGCGTACCAGATCTTGTCGCGAAGGATAGCGCGATCGCGAAACCGCGGCGCGTCGAAATCGATGCCACCTTCCATCTCGACGAGCTTTACTTCGATCCCGACCTCCTTCAAGCAGTAAATGAGACAGGCGTTGCGAGCGACGAAGCCGGGATCGGAAGAATAGACATTCCTCGGCAAGACGGGAAGCTCGATCGGCGGAAGACCTTTTCCTCCGGGATAGCCGGCTTCTGCCAGCAGCTCGCGTGCTTTGGCCAGGTCACGACCATAGTGGGATTCCTTGGGGATGAAGCCAGGAATTCCAGGAGGAACGACACTGCTCGCCGCCGCCGTACCCGCGGTCACCTTGTGGGCGTCGAGAAAGCTTCTTTTGTCGAGGGCATAATTGATGGCGAGGCGTACCTTCGCGTTGTCATAGGGTGGCACGTGGTTCGGGAAATAAAGGTAGCTCAAAGCCAAGAACCGTTCGGCTTCGACGGCGACCCAGTCGGCATAGCTGTCGACCCAGTTGGTCTCGAAACAATCGGCCACCTCGTTGAGGGGTCGCGAAACACCTTCGTAGTCGCGCACGTTCCAGGCGGCACGGAAGACCAAAGCGTCGAGGTGCGGACGGCCACCGAAATATTGCAGGTTGGCTTCGAGACGGATGCCTTGGTAGACGTCGTCCAACATCGGAACGCCCGCATCCTCGGAAGGCTCGATCCAGCGCGAGAACTGGAACGCGCCGGTGCCGATGGGAGCCTTGAAGAAGCTATCGCCCCGATCGAGAAGCTCCTCCTTGGGGAGAATCTTGGACGAGTACATGCTGAGCACGGAGAGCGCGGGAACGAAAGGCGTGACGAAGGTGATGCGGAACTCGCTCTCGCCGAGAGCTTCGAGTCCTTTCACGCGTTTGGCGCGTCCCGCGCGGAAATCGTCGGCGCCTTCGATCCGGCTGAAGTAACTGTAATTGTGATCGTTCAAACCGCGAATCAGAAGCCGCTCGAAACTGAAGACACAATCCTCGGCTGTCACCTTGCGTCCATTGTGGAACAGGGCATCCTCGCGCAGCTCGAAGGTATAGGTCTTGCCATCGGGAGAGATCTCCCAGAACTTCGCTAATGCGGGAACGACATTCAGGTGCTCGTCGAAAGCCGTCAGGCCGTCATAAAGCTGCTGCACCAGCATGACGTCCGTGCTGAAGATCGCTTTTGCGGGATCCAGCGTCCGCATGTTCTCCAAGAGCGGATAGCGAAAAACACCGCCCTGTACGGGACTTTCCACGAGTTTATCGCCGCCGCCGATGCTCCCCCTGAGCGTCTCTTTCTTGATGAGGCGCCCGGCGATAGCCGTCACGATAAAAAGGCACAAAAGACCCCCGGGAATGAGCCAGGCGCTCTTGCGGCCCATTGGTCGGGAGAGCGACTCCTCCGGATCTGATGCTTGTTTCATAGCGACGTTTCTACGGGGACCTAGGGTGTCGGTGAACGAGTCCCAGCCCTAGATTAGTTTACGGCCGCGGGCCGCGCAACTCGGATAAGCTCCTCAGAATGAGAGCTTTCCCTCGGCTATCTCCACCGCCTTACCGCCTACGCGGACCTCAAAAGGGCCCTTTTCACCGCTATCCACGTCGACGTAGATAGCGCTCGGACGGCCCATCTCGTAACCTTGCTCCACAACAATGTGCGCCGTCGGCTCCGCCTTCACGAGCCCTCGGTGGACGAGGTAGGCGCCGAGCGCCCCCGAGGCACTCCCGGTCGCCGGGTCCTCCACGATGCCGACCGTCGGGGCAAACATGCGGGAATGGACGGTACTTTCGGGGTGAATGCACTCGCGTGTGAAGATCATGAAGGAATCGGTCTGGGTCTCCGCGAGGACGTTCCTCATCGCGACGAGGTCGAGCTCGATCTTGTCCAGGTGGCGGAGCGCGCGCGCCGGCACCATCAGCTGCGGAACCGCAGTGGAGACGACTTGTGCCGGCAAGTCGTCAGGGAGGAGCTGATCCTCCGAGAGACCAACTGCTTTCGCGAGAAGCTTACGATCGGTATATTCGTCGAAAAAGCGCGGTGGGGATTGCGTCATGGTGACTTGATCCACTTTACCGTCCTTGACGACGATGTCCACCGGAAGCACGCCCGCCTGACACTCTTGAAAGATACGGTTCGAGCCTTCTTTCACCTCAAGGATCCCGCGCTTGGCAAGCACGAAACACGTCCCCACGACGGGATGGCCCGCTAGCGGCAGCTCTGATGTCGGAGTGAATATGCGCAAGCGGAACTGTGCTTTCAAATCCGTCGGAGGAAGAACAAAGGTCGTCTCCGAGAGGTTCATCTCCTTCGCGATGGACTGCATGTCCTCGGAGCTGAGCCCCTCGGCCTCAGGGAAAATGGCGAGTGGGTTTCCGGTAAAAGGACGGTCCGTGAAGACGTCGGCCTGGAAGAAGTGATACTCCCTCATAGACGAGAAATACTACCCTAAAATGGATGCAACGGCTCTAGTGCCCGACGCGCTCGAAGCGAAGCTTGTCGACGGCTAGAAACGACTCACCTTCGGTCGCGACTCCCGGCACGAGCTCGAGCAAGTTGATACGCTGCCAATAGCCTTCGTCGACGACCAGCATATGTTCTTCCATCGTCGCGCGAGGAAAGAAACCACCAACCCGCGCACCATTCAGCCAGACCTCGACCGGTGCGGGCTCGACCCCAGGCGGCACCGCGCACGCGATGTACACGCGCAGCGACTCGGATCGATCCGTCGGAACGAAAATCCCCGCGCTCGGCCCCTCGGCATGTCGAACGTCGCGCTCCAGCTCTTCCCAATCCTTGAGACCACTCCAGCCGTTTCCGATAAAAGCGGGATCGCTCGGGCCGAGATCGATGAGACCTTCTAGATTGCGCATGCTGTGAAACAGATATTTGCCGACGAGGATGTCGTATTGCGTCTTCGGTCGATCGTAGCGCACGGCGAAGAGCCAGTTCATAGGAAACGAGAACGGATAACCGATACCGTCGAAAAGGTCTTCGAGCCCAGCCTCCGCCGCCGCCTGCCACGAGATCGTGCCGTCCGGCGGAATGCGTCCCTTGCGGTACTGCTCCATGAGCAAACCGTTACCGGCGATGACCAGCACCAACGCGGCGGCGACGACCGCACGGGGGTAGCGTCTAACGAGATCGATGGCGAAGGCCAAGCTCGTTGCGAGCCCGAGCGCAAAAACCGGAAGCACGGAATCGAAGCGGCGAGCTCCGAACGAGCCGCCCGCCCACCAGTCGGCAACCGAGCTGTTCACGTAAGTCAGAAGAATCAGCAAGCCTATAAGCGGCAAACCCGCGCGCGGGTGGCGACGCGCGAAACCGGGGAGCCCGAAAACGGCGAGCAGCAATATGGGGCTCCAAGCGAAAAGGCCGTGCCGCGACGAGAACAGCGTCTCGGTGAGGAACGGATCCCCCCAGCGCATGTAGTCGGCGCCCAAGGGGACACCGATATAGAACCGACCGAAAATGATCTTCCAGCTCAGGAATTGCGGCGCTACCGTCGCGAAAACCGCCGCACCGAAAACGATCGCCGGCAGCAGTTTCTTGCGGCCGAGCTGAGCGAGAAGGCTCGGCGCAAGCAAGATTCCGAAAACACCGTTCTGCCACCGTACACAAGCGACTGCGCCGAGCACGAGGCCTATCAGAGCGTAGTCCCGCAAGCTCCTAGGTCCATCGATCCAGAGCTTCAAAAAGAGAGCAATGAGTAGAAAGGTCAACGCATGTGTATAGATGGAATGGTAAGTGACATACCAGCCGAGAAAACTCCCGAGTCCAATCCCGACCGTCGTCAGATAAGCCACTCCCGGCTCGAACCAATGGCGAACGAAGCGATCGAGCACGAGAAGCCCGAGCCATCCCAACAAGAGGTTTCCGAGCGCGACCGTGTGCAAATAGGGATCGCTTATCCCATCATAGGCGGCACTCACACCGTGAACGTTCGACCACCACGCGCTCACATGTCCGAGCCAAATGAACGGAACCCAGGACAGCGGGGCTCCGACGGGAAAAGTAAAGCGCGCGCGGCCAGTCTCTCGTACCGGTTGCGAGCCTCGCTGGTGATCGATGCCGAGCCTTTGATACTGGTTTTGAAGATCGATATCCCCATCGAAGGCGACCGAATGCGCGTAGGAGTAATACCAAAGCCCGTCGCCGCGCAGACGAAAGCCCCGAAAGTGAAGAAGCGGAAGGAGGAGCAGCAGCAAACCAAGATAAGCGTAGAACCGCTCCTTGCGCCGAAATCCCTCGAAGGCGATGAGTCCGAGTGCTACGACCATGCGTGCTGCGAAACCGATCGGGGTCACAGGACCGATGAGTGAGATGCCGCCGGTCATCACGACGACGGCTAGATCGAAAAGAAGGAGATGAGACGCTATGCGAAGGATCCATTGAGCTTTAGCGCTCACAACGTTCTTGTCGGCCGCCGGTGTCATCTTTGCTAGTGGGTTGGGTACATAGTACTGGATGAGCGCCACTACACGACGTTCCAACTCAGCGACGCGTTCCTAAAAGGGCTCCCGGACGGTCCCACAGTTCCATCCCGCCCTTGAAGGCGCACGCCCTTGTCCTTACAATCGTCACGATACAACTGAGAGTCATTTTTGCCAAAACAACGTTGGTTCGAGAGATGCGTGCTCGAGCCGTAGTCGCCGCGATCGTCGGCGTGATCCTATTCGGGGCGACGGGGGCCTTGTATCAAGGCAGCCGCGAGCTTGTCGTGGATTTCCAGAAAGCCTACGAGGGCGGCTTCGTTTCGGAGTTTCATGGCCGCGAGCGGGCGGATGACGGCTACTTTCGCTGGACGAGAGCGGCCTCCTATCTCGATTTCCACCACCTTCCAAGGACCGGAACGGTGAAATTCGAAGCGCAGCTGAGAGTCCGGCGCCCGCGCGGCGCGCGGCTTCCGAACCTCGCTTTTACCGTGAACGGGACGACGGTCCACCGCGCGGTCAGTCTTCCGGGCCGCGCCATCTATTCTTTCGAAGTCCCTGCATCGCGGTCCGTGTTGCGTTTCGGCATCGCTTCCAATACGTTCGATCTCAGCGGCACCGACTCCCGACCTCTCGGCGTTCAAGTGCTGAGTGTCAGGTTGTCTTTTCCGGAGAGCGCTCCTTCCTGGGTGGCGCCCTCGCTGTGGATGGGGAGCGCGGCGATCCTGTTATTCGCGGCGGCGCTCGTCGCCGGCGCTGCTGTTCTCTGGGCCGGGCTTTCGTCCCTCGTAGTCGCGTTGGGGTTTCTTTTTCTGCTCCTCCAACACGCGCTTCGTTTTTCGAGCTATCCGAGAGACGTGGCGTTGCTCGCCGCAGCTACACTCGCCGTTCTGGTTTTTCTCCGTTTCGTGCTCGCGAAGCTCGATTGGTTTCACCCCTCCTCGCGAAAGTGGGTACTCGCCGCACTCGGGGTCGTTTGGCTCCTTAGGATGACAGTCGTGTTCTACCCGCTACGCGTGAGCTCCGACGCGGATTTCCAGGCGAATCGCATGATGTATTTTCTCGAGGGCAATTGGCACCCGACTTCGGTAACGCAGCACGTTCCGCCTTTTGACATTCCCTATCCTGTCTCGCTCTATTCGATCACGGCGCCCCTGGTTTTGCTCGGCGCCGATGGCGTCGCGGCGCTTTCGTTCATGACAGGCTTTTTCGACGTCGTCGTGTCGATCCTATTGATCTATCTCGGGTGGCGTTTTCTCGACGACCTCCGCGCCGGCATCCTTGCCGGCATCTTGTATCAACTCGTGCCGTTAAACGCGCTGAGCTTTTCCGCCGGCAACTTCACGAACCTCTTTGCAGTCGCGGCACTGTCGCTGGCCTTCGTCTTCATGTTCTCGTCACCCGTAATTTGTGCTTTCTGGACTTTCCTGGCGCTCACTGCACATCTCGGGATGCTCATCGAAGGGGCGATCCTCTGGCCTGCTTGGCTTTTCTTCTTCTGGCTCGCGCCGACTCCCGTAAACGACCAGCGCAAGCAGCTGACGTTGGCACTTGCCGTGGCGGCGCTTCTCGCCGGGGTCTACTACTTCGGCTACTGGGATCTCTTCACGAGCCAGTGGGAACGTGCCGTCGTGCGCGAATCCGCAGCGGTCACGGCAGGACCGAGCTCCAAGCTCGCGGAGCTCGGGTGGGTATTCCTTGTCGTCGCAGCGCTCGGCGCACTGTCGCTTGCCAAGCAGCCTTTCTCGAGCTCGTTCCGCAGCGCTGCCGCGACATGGCTCGGCGTGACGGTCCTCTTTGCCATCATCGACACCCTCACGGCGATCGAGATCCGCTACGTGCTCCAAGCGCTCCCGATTCTCGCACTCTTCGCGGGCGCGTATTTGTCGAAAGCGCTCGAGCGCGGCTGGCGCGGAAAGACCGCCGCTCTCGCGGCGATGCTGTATGTTGTTGTCCTTGGCTTCCGCACACTCTACGAAGTCCTGCTCACGCGGTACCACTGAGCTCACGCGACGACTTCGAGCTCGCCGGGCAGCACGTCGATCCGCAACGGAGTTTCTTGAAGGAACTCGCCATCCGCGAAGAACTCTGCCGGCTCCTCGGTCTCGATCTCGACGAACTTCGTCTTGCGGTACTCGACGCTCCAGTGCCCGAGGTGAGAGCCCGAGAACACGGTCGGGAACATGAAGAGAAGCCCTGCTCTCGAGATATCCCGCACGAGGCACAAATCCAGTAGCCCGTCCTCTAGCTTCGCCTCCGGCGTGATGTGCATCCCGCCGCCATAGCGCCGGCCATTGCCGACGGCCGCGAAGGTCACGGGCCCTTCGTAAACGCCGCCGTCATAGCGCACCCGAGCTTCGAGATGGCGAAAGTCGAGGAGCGTCCGCAAGACGGCGTAGCCATAGACCAATCTTCCCGATAGAAGCGGCGTGTTCTGTGCGCGGCGCGCGGCTTGGGCGTCGAAGCCGGTACCGCCGACACCTAGAAAAACACCCGCTTCCATTTTTGCGAGGTCGACGAAACGCCGCTCGTCCCGGGCAAGTGCGTCGAGAGTCTGCTCTATCCCGTTCAAGCCGAGCTCCGCGGCAAAATCGTTACCGCGCCCCACCGGCAGGATCGCAAGGGCTGGCCGTTCTGCTTTCGGCGTCTGAATGAGCCCGTTGACGACAACGCTCAAGGTCCCGTCGCCTCCCGCCGCGAGGAGAACGTCGTGCTGCGCGCGCCTTGCCTGAGCGGCGGTAGCTCGCGCGTCGGCAGGGCTCGCCGGCGACGCCAACTCGACAGAAGCGCCGCCCGACTCCAGGCGGGTCACGAGCTTGTCGACTTGCGAGCGGCGGCGGGACGTTCCGGAGCGGGCATTTCGAATGACGAGCACGCGCACACGCAAAGTGTATCCTGAGCGGACTGGGCGGATCGTCGCTTTCTGCTATTCTCTCGCTCATCCGAATGCGGACGGTCGCCCTTCGAGCTCTAGCTCTCGTCGCCTACCTCTGGTTTTGCTTCAGCTGGTTCGATCACGACTTCGATGTCTTTCTGGCCACCACACCTGTATGGATTCCCGCGCTGCTCTTGCTGGGGGCTGCCGTCGCGACGTGGCGGCCGCGTTTCAAGACGGATGACGCTATAGCACTCGGCTTCGCAGCGCTAGCGCTCGGGTTGCGTCTTCCTTTTCTCTGGGGCGCTTATGGCCTGTTCAGCTCCGACGCTTCGGCACAGGGTTTGATGGCGCTCCACATTCTCGAAGGCGAGCACCACCCCATCTTTCTCTATAACTGGTCTTATATCGGGAGTCTCAAAGCACACTTGACGGCGCTCATCGCCGTTATCTTTGGCGACCCGGTCGTGAGCTTCGCGGCCGCGGCCGCAATCAACTACGCGATCTTTACCGCGGCCGTCTATCGTCTCGCACGCACGGTGGTCCCACGCGCCGAGGCGAGCATCGCTGCTACCTACGTCGTCGCTGCGCCCGGCTTTCTCACTGCGTGGGGGATGGGAAACGAAGGGAACTATATCGATGTGATGCTTCTCGGGACCCTGATGCTCGCGATTGCAGCTCGGTGGATGCAAGGCGACGGCGCGGGCTTCTCCGAGGCGTTTTGGATCGGTGTGCTCGGGGGCCTCGCCTTTTGGACGCACATCCTTGCGACCTACTATCTCTTGACGGTAATCGGGGTCCTGGCACTCCATCGCTTTGGGCGGGACGGTTTGGTGAGACTCGCGAGCTTCGCGGGCGGCTTCATCCTCGGGGACTTCCCGGGCTTTCTATGGAACGCGAGCCACGAGTGGCTCAGCTTTCGCTGGTGGGGTCTCGAGGCCGAGACTGTGGAAGCCGTCGACCGCGTGGCCCGTACGTTGACGCAGCTCGAGCAAGTCGCCACGACCTCACTCTCCGTGCTTTCCGGCTACTGGCCTCGCGACGCGCCTCCCTGGCCCGCGCCGTTTTGGCACATCGCGCTGGGGCTGCTCATCCCAGCGGTCTTTTTGTTCTTCGCCTGGCGTCATCGGCGCGCGCTGACATCCATCTCGCCCCAAGCCATGCTTCTCGGCTTCGGGGTGCTCGTGGTTCTGGTCTTCGCGCAAAGTAGTTTCGGCTGGATGACCGACGAGCCCCGCTACCTCTTGTTCTTGTTCTCCGTCGTCCCGATCTTCCTCGGCTCCGCGGCCATGGCACTATGGAACCGGTCGCGCCTGCTCGCAAGCGTGGCCCTGTTGTCTCTCCTCTTCGTGAACCTGCGCGGCGATATCGCCTATCTTCAGGTCGCGCTCGAAAGCGACGGTGTCAACCGGGAGTTCATAGCAGAGCTCGAAAAGCTCGACATCCGCTATGTGCGCTCCGACTATCATCTCTCCTACAAATATGTGTTCTTGAGCCACGGCCGGATGGTTTGGACCTCCGAGCTCGGCCCAGCGCAGACAGAGTGGTATTTTCCTTTCCGCGATCAGGTGGCGAAGGCCGAAGAGGTCGCCCTCGTGCCGCGAAGCTTTCGTTTCGCGCGCCGGATCCGCCGCCGACTCGACGCGCGCGGTATCGGTTACCGGCAGGAGAGCTTGCTCTATCCGGTCCTTTACGATTTCAGTGAGCCCGTTCGTCTTTCATTTCTGCGGTAACGACGGGCTTCATTCTCTTACTCGCGGGCGCGTGGGCGAGCCACATCCGCGCCGAGCGCCACGGTGCGCATCATCAAGATCCTTCGGCTGGCGTCGCCCGGCCTTTGAGCGTGCTTTTTATCTCGGAGAGCGCGTAGAGCTGGCCTTCGTCGACCCCGTGACAGACCGTGCGGAGCTCCTTCCAGGCTTCGGGGCTTTCGAGGGTCTCCGGCCAGAACGGGAACGTGCGGCACTGGCGCGGCCGCGCCGGGTAGACGCTGCAGCCGTCCTTCCAAAAGATGCAGTCGCCGTTCGGCTTCAGCCGGAGCACGGGGTCCTTATCCTCGTCCTGGGTCAGGTAGCGTTTCTTGAACGCTCCCGGGCTGAGCTCGACAAATCGCTCGAGACGCTTGATTTGGGCCGGGCTCACATAGACCCAACCCGGTTGAGCGCCACGGCAGCAGTTGTTGCACTGGTGGCAGGAAACCCGTAGACCGTCGGGGTACCAAAGCGGTTCGCGGGGCATCTCGATGGTGACTATAATAATCCGTTCGTGTTCCGGCCCATACTGTTCATTGCCGCGTTTTCCGCCGTCTTCGGTCTTTCTCGCGCGCTCGACGCGTTCTTGCGCCTGTTCCTCCGCCAGGATTCCGGAGAATCGTTCCTGCCCGCGCTCGCCCGAAACGCTGACTTCGTCGAGTGGCTGTGGCCACTTTTGGGGTGGACCACGCTTGGCCTGGCCGCGGCACTCGGTCTCGCGACTCTTCTGGCGCGGCGGATCGAGCTCGAGCGTTCGGAGACCCTGGCGGTGCTGGCACGGCCTTATCTCACGCTACTCGTTCCCGCGGGGCTCACGTTCTTGGCCGCGGGCTCGCTCGTGGTGTCGCCGAGCTATCCCTACGGGGCGAATCTCGCGGTGACGCTGGCGCTCGAAGGCGCCTTCGCAACGCTCCTCGCCGTACTCTTGTTCGTCGGCGCGCTCGTGCATGCGCTCCTCGAGCTGCTCGGTCCTTGGGAGAGACGCCTCCCAACGCTCGCGATATTCGGGCTCGCGATGGTCTGCTTTCTTGTGGCAACGCCCGCTCGTTTCTATCAGGCGGGCGTCGGGCAAGGGAACATGCACAAATATGTGCGGATGGCGCAGGCGGTCGCGGGGACGGGAACGCTGAATATCGAGCGCGCCGGCGAGAACCCGGACCCAACCTTTGGTGAGTTTCTCGGGCATCTTCCTCGGATCGCTTGGAGCTATGTTCGCGCTTCCAGAAGTCTGTTCGCCCATCGAGGCGGTGAAGCGAAGGGCACAAAGGTCAACCGCTCGATGTTTCGTGGCGGCGATGGCGGCGTGTATTACATCAACGCGCCGGGTCCCGGCCTTCTGCTCGTTCCAGCCTATATCGTGGATCAGTATTTGAACCGCTGGCTGGGCGGAGACCGCCAAATTGCCATCATCCTGTTCTGGCAACTACTGGGGGCCTTGCTCGCTTGCGAGATCGTTCTGTCGGTCGCGACCATAGGCGCTCGGCCAGAAGGCGTGGTGACGGCGCTTGCCATGGCGCTCGCGGTCCCGTTTCTGTTCTACACGTTTCAAATCTATCCGGAGCTTCCCGGCGGGCTGTGTCTTTTATTCGCCTTTCGCAAACTGGTGCTCGATCCGGAGCCCACGGGACGCGCGGTCTTCGCGGGTGCGCTCGCCCTCGCGGCGCTACCTTGGCTCCATCAAAAGTACTCGGTCGCGTCGGCCGTGCTCGGGATCCTCGCCGGGTTGAGTCTTCTTCGCGTGTCTCCCGGCGGGTGGTCGCACCGTCGCTACAAATTCGTTCTGTTGGGACTTCCTCTTGCGATCTCCGCCTATTCCATTTTACTCTACAATCACGCGCTTACCGGAAGCTTGTCGCCGACCGCAACTTTCAGCGCGGCCGAGCGCTCTTCGTTCGAGCCGTGGAATTTTTTCAAAGGTCTTTCGGGCCTTCTGCTCGATCGCGAGAACGGGCTTCTCATCTTCGCGCCGATCTATGTCTTTGCGCTCGTCGGCCTGCAGGCTTTTTTCTTGCGACACCGGGCCATTTTCACACCGTTTTTTCTCGTTGTCGCTTCCTACATCGTGGTGATCGCTTCTTTTCCCTACTGGCCGGGCGCCGTAAGCACGATGGGGCGCTACATGCTCAGCATCCTCCCGCTGTTCGCCCTTCCTATGGCCCTCGTCGTGGGCCGCGGTTTCACCGACGGCGTGCTCGCGGGCGTCGGTGCGACGCTACTCGCGGGAGGGCTCTCTTATAGCGCGAGCTTCGTTCGGGATCTCATCCCGAGCTACCAACCAGCAATGTTCTGGGGCCGGGTTCTCTATAGCGACCCGACCCAATATCTGCCGTCGTTTCTGAGCGATGGGCTCCTCGGCTCGGGCGCGGGCCATTTTCCAAAATTTCTCATCCTCGGCATGACCGTCGGTGCGCTCGTCTACTTTCTCCGCGAGCGCGTTTACGAAGAGCCGTTCTCCGTCGAAGCGGAAGCGGCGGCGTACCACCGGCGCGCGTGCTTCGGTGCGGGTGCTGTCTTGCTCGCGCTCATTGCCGCAGGCTTCGTTCTGGAGCGCTGGCCCGGAAATGGGTCGGAGAAGCGCGGGCCACTGTTTCGGGAAACGCGCGTGCTTCGAGGCGGAGAAACGCTATCGGTGTTTGGCAAGCACGGCTTCGAAAACGGGGGCGTGTGGGTCCCGGGAGGCGGGACGACGAGCTTTCTCTTGCTCGCCAACGAGCCGCTCTCGGAAATCACGCTGCGTCTGAGGAATGGACCCGTGACCAATAAGGTCTTATTTCGTGAGCGCCGCGAGCCGAAGCAGATCCTCGAGCTTCCTTCTTTTGGACCACATAACCGGCCAGTGCTCTTGAGAAAGCCCTACCGCTTCGACGGCAAGAACGGGGAACGATTTCTGTACCGATTCCAGGTGCACTCGACGGGAAGCTTCGTGCCGCGAGAAGAAGGCACGTCCGACGATTCTAGGAAGCTCGGCACATTCGTGAGGCTAAGATGAAACACGTAACGATTTATACGGATGGGGCCTGCGAAGGCAACCCTGGCCCGGGCGGCTTCGCCGCCATCATAGAAGAAGAAGAAGAAGAAGGCGAAACAAGAGATGTCACCGGTGGCGAGCCCCACACGACGAACAACCGTATGGAGCTCAAAGCGGTCATCGCCGGGCTAGCGGCGCTCGACGAGACGTCTCGAGTGCGCGTCGTGACGGATTCTCAATACGTTGCGAAGGGCATGACGAGCTGGATCCATGGCTGGCGCCGACGGGGCTGGAAAACCGCTTCCGGCTCCCCGGTCAAGAACCGCGAGCTCTGGGAAGAGCTCGACACGTTAGCCAAGCGCCACCGGGTCCAATGGGAGTGGGTGCGAGGTCATGACGGCCACCCCGGCAACGAGCGCGCCGACACCCTCGCCAAGGAAGCCGTCCCCCGCTGAGCACTGAGCACTGACCAATGACGCCTTTACGGGAGGTTCGCCATCGCGCGGGTCGCGAGGTCTATGATTTGCGCTTCCTCCACGGATGGCGCGGAAGGCGAGCTCACTTCCAAGACGTCGTCACCGCGAAAGGCGCGCACCATGTGTTCCTCGGCGACATACATCGCCCAATCGCCTGGAATGCCTTCGACGGGGTGGTACTCCTCGCGCGGCGGATCCTCTCCGCCGAACTCCTCACCGAAATCGGCCACGAACTCGTCGAACGAATCGAGCCCGGCGCGCTGAAGCGTCAGCACGACCAAGGCGCCTGAGCCGTCCGCCGCGCCCCAGGTGCATTGACCTTTGCCGGCGTCGCCTGGCGCGGGCTCGCCCGTGGCCGTGCCTAGGGCCGCTTCGATGTCGGCGCTCGTGAGGAGCGCACAGAGGTCGGCGCGTGGCGGCGCGCTCTGAGCGGCCGGCTCTGCGCCGCCGGTGGATTCTCCGCCGCCGCAACCAAAGCTCGAAAAAAGGGTTACGATGGCAGCTAGCGCCAAAATGTAAACGGAGGTCTGCAATATCAGGAATTTCATAGCGCTTTAGCTTAGCCCGAGAGGGGCCGAGCCGACTAGCAAAATGCTGAGGCTTTTTGGGCGAGCTCTTCCCACTCTTCGTAGAGAGCTTTGAGTTGGACTTTAAGGTCTTCGTGCGTCTTGACGACGTCGGCGGCCGCCTGATCGTCATCGTAGAATCCCGCAACGGACATGCGGCCCTCGAGGCTGTCGATGCCGATCTCCGATTCCGAGATGGTCATTTCGATCTCCTTGAGCCTCTCCTGGATCGCGCGCGCCTTGTTCTTGGAAACAGCTTTGCCCTCGGCGGAAACTTTTGACGGGACGGGCTCTTCGATGATCTCTTTCTTGACGGCATCGGGCGTCTCGAGCTGGGCGTCTTTCGCGCGTATGAAATCCGGATAGCCTCCCCAGTGCACTTGTATATGGCCGTCGGCGATTTCCGCGATTTTGGTCGAGAGCTGATCAAGAAGGTAACGATCGTGCGAGACAAAAACTAGCGTTCCTTTATAAGCCCGGAGAGCATCGAGGAGGACTTCTTTCGCGTCGAGGTCGAGATGGTTACTGGGCTCGTCGAGGAGTAGCACGTTCGCAGGGCGGAGCAACATGCGCGCGAGGGCGAGACGGCTCTTCTCGCCACCGGAGAGCACTCTCACTTTCTTGTCAACGTCGTCACCATGGAAGAGAAAGGCACCCAGAAGACTCCGCAGTCGCGGGATCATTTCGGTGGGAGCGCCGTCGGTCATGTTCTCGAGCACGGTGCGCTCTTCGTCGAGGTCATAGCGATCTTGGCTGAAGTAGCCCGTCTTGACATTGTGTCCGAGACGGAGCTTTCCGGAGTCAACCTCTTCGCTCTCCGAGAGCAAGCGCATGAGCGTGGATTTCCCGACACCGTTCGGCCCGACGAGAGCCATGCGCTCTCCGCGCTCGACGAGAAGGTTGGCTCCGTTGAAGACATGATTTTCGCCGTAGCTCTTGTGAATGTTCTCGAGCTCGAGCACGACGCGACCCGAGCGGTCGACTTCCGGTAGCCGAAGCCGTATCAGCTTGCGTTCGAGAGGAACGTCGATCTTCTCAATTTTCTCGAGCATCTTGACGCGGCTTTGGACTTGCTTTGCCTTCGTCGCCTTGTAGCGAAACTTGTTGATGAAGCGCTCTGTCTTCTCGATTTCTTCTTGCTGGCGCGCCGCTTTTGCGCGAAACTCCGCGAGTGTGCTTGCCCGCGTCTTGAGGAACGTGCTGTAGTTACCCGTGTAGTCGACGAGTCGCCGACGATCGATGGCGGTAATGCGCGTGACGACCTGGTCGATGAAGTAGCGGTCATGGGACACGAGCACGATCGTGTGCGGGTAGTTGGCCAAATAGTCTTCGAGCCAATTGCGGGCTTCGAGGTCGAGATGGTTGGTAGGCTCGTCGAGAAGGAGAAGATTCGGCTGCGACAAAAGAAGCTTGGCGAGCGCGATGCGCATCTGCCAGCCCCCGCTGAACGTCTCCGTGGGGGCGTCGAGCTCTTCGGTCTTGAAACCGAGGCCGAGAAGGACTTCTTCCGTCCGGCTTTCGATGCTGAAGCCGCCGCGCCGATCCCACTCGTCGCGGCACTCGCCGTAGCGTTCGAGAATCCGCGCATGCTCCGCGCTACTTGCATCGACCTCGCCCATCTGCTCTTCGAGCTCGCTCATCTCTTCGCCCATGGCGAGAAGCTTTTCAAACGCGGTAAGCGTTTCTGCTCGAAGGGTCTTGCCGCTATGGGCGAGCCCCTCCTGCGGCAGGTAGCCTACCGTCGTGCCGCGGGGGGTAGAGACTTTTCCGCTATCCGGCGATTCGCTGCGCACGAACATGCGCAAGAGCGTCGTCTTGCCCGACCCGTTCGGGCCGGCAAGGCCCACGCGGTCGCCGTCCGAGACGTTCCACGTAACGTCCTCGAACAGCACGCGCCCAGCGTAAGCTTTGGTCAAGCTTTGGATTTGAAGCATGTCTCACACAAAAAAAGGCCCGGCCCTCGTGAGCCGGGACATTTATGAAAATATAATAGCGTGAAAACGGAGAGTCGAGTCGAGATATGAAGCAATCTCTGCAAGTCATGGTCCTGGCCCTTTTTACAGTGGGGGTCGGGCTCCCCATGGCACCCGTGGGGACGCAGGCAGCCCAGAGCACCGAAGCCTATGCCCAGGCCAATCGCGGCGTGGCCCTACTCGAGCAATTTCGCTTTACCGAAGCCATCGTTGCATTCGAAGCCGTGGTTACGCTCGAGCCGAGCGGGGCGGCCGGCCACATCAATCTTGGGATCGCCTATTTCAACGAGCGCGATTTCGACAAAGCCCTCGCATCCTTCGAGCGCGCCCGCGAGCTCGATGACTCGAGTCCCTACGTTCACTACAACCTCGGGCTCGTTTACAAGCTGCAGGGCGAAACGGAGGCGGCGCTGGCAGCGTTTACGCGCGTGCTCCCGCTCGATCCGGTCGACTCGATGACGCATTACTATCTCGGTACGCTCTACGCCAATCTTGGTCGCCTCGAGGAGGCCAAGGCCACCTTGCGACGCACGATCGAGCTCCAGCCGAACAACGAGTCCGCGCATTTCAGCCTCGGGAATATTCTCATCCGACAAGGCCGGCGCGACGAGGGGCGCGCCGAGCTTCTCGTTTTTCAAGATCTGAAGCGAAACTTTGCGGGAGAGGGGACGTCGGCGGGTCTCCAATATACCGAGCTCGGAAAATATGCCGAAGCCGTGGAAAGGGTCCAGGGTCTGCTTCAACCGATGACTCGGGAGCGCACAACCGAGACCTCACTGCGTTTCGTCGAAGCGACCCAAGGCGCCGGCCTTTCTCTCCCTGCGCTCGAAGCTTACGAAGCACTTCCCGAACGCCTCAACGTTTCCGAGTACACACTCGAGTGGATTCGGGATAGAGCGCTCCCCCGGCTCGGGACGGGTCTTGCCTTTCGCGATCTCGATGGCGATGACGATCCCGACATCCTGTTCGTCAGAAGCGGGGCTCCGGTCTTTCTGAGGAACACGAATGGCCGTTTCGAAGCCTTCGCGGCGAGCGGGCTTCCCCACGAAGGCCATTTCGTCGGCGTCGTCGTAGGCGACGTGGACAACGATCTCGACGGAGACGTCTACCTCACGGGCGCAGGACCGAACGCGCTCTACCTCAATGACGGCAGCGGACATTTCACGCTCTCCGACGACGAAACCGTACGCGGCGACAGCGTGTCGGTAAGCGCGACCTTTGCCGATATCGATCACGACGGCGACCTCGATCTCTACGTCGCAAACTACCTTTCTCGCCAAGCGCCTGAGAACGTGGACGTGCTCATACTCCCCGACGGACTTCCTGGAGCGCCCAATCGCATGTATCAGAACAACGGAGACGGATTATTTACCGAGATCTCGAGCGAGACCGGCACCGATGGTGGCGCGCGCAGAAGCCTCGGCGCGGTCTTTTCCGACCTAGATAACGATCGCGACATCGATTTCATCGTCGTCAATGACGGATCGCCCGCGCTCGCGTTCTCGAACGATCGCGTCGGGACTTTTACGGAAAGCTCGCGGGTTTGGGGGCTCGAGACGAGCTCGCGAATGCGCGGGCTGGACTCGGCGGATTTCGATCGGGACGGAAGCTTCGATCTGTTCCTGACATCGGAAGGCGCCGCTTTGAACAGTCTCTTGCGAGGGCCGGCCCGGTCTGGGTTCCGCCCCGACGTGCTCTCACCGGGGCTTCTCGCCGCGGGCACGCCAGGGGCACGCTACGGTGCGAGCTTCGTCGACGCAGATAACGACGGCGATTTGGATTTGCTCGTTGTCGTCAACGAAGCGGAGACGCTCGTTGCATATTATGAGAGCACGCCGAACGGCTACGTGCGTGCTCTATTACTTCAGGCCGCGGTGGAAGGAGAAGGCCGCGCCTTAGCACTTGCCGATGTGGACGGCGATGGTGATGTGGACGTGGTCGTCGCCACCGACCTCGGAGAGCTCGTCTATTTTCGCAACGATGGCGGCAACGAGAAAGGCTTCCTCCGCATCCGGGCGCGCGGACTGCGCAGCAATCGCGATGGGCTCGGCGCGAAAGTCGAGGTCAAAGCCGGCGCAGCCGGTACGAAGCGCGAGGTGCGCTCCTCGAGCAGCTATTTTTCGCAGAACGAGCTCCCGCTTCATTTCGGTCTCGGAGACAGCCCACGCGCGGACTATGTGCGTTTTCTCTGGCCGGGAGGCGTCAAGCAAATCGAGATGGAGCTCGAGAGCGGTCAGACAGCTTCGATCGAAGAGCTCAACCGTAAGGGCACTTCGTGCCCGATTCTCTATGCGTGGGATGGTGAGAAGATCCGATTCGTGACGGACTTTCTCGGAGGGAGCGCGTTCGGAAATCTCCACGCTCGGAACAAGTACAACTATCCCGATACGGCCGAGACCGTCAAAATGGAGCCCTTCCCTCTCGTCGCTCGCGACGGGCGCTTCGAGATGCGCTGGGTCAATCAGCTCGAAGAAGTCCTTATCTACGATCGGGCTTCCCTTGTCGTCGTCGATCACCCCAAGGAGCTCGACGTCTTCCCGAACGAGCGTCTCATGCCTGGGCCGCCTTACCCCGAAGACCGCCTCTACGCCGTGGCGGAGATGCGCGCGGTCGCGCGCGCCGTCGATCATCGAGGCAAAGATGTCACTGCCCTCATCGCGGAGAAAGATCGCCTCTATCCCGACGGCTTCGAGCTTCTCGAATTCAAAGGCTACGCGGAAGAGCATGCATTGACGCTCGACCTAGGTGCTCTCGAGTCCGGCGAGAGCTACGTGCTGCTCTTATATGGTTGGGTCGACTATGCCGATTCGAGCTCGAACCTCGCTGCATCCCAGGCGGGCGTCACCTTGGTGACGCCTTATCTCGAAGTCGGCGACGCCGCGGGAAATTTCGAGATGGGTCTTGCGCAAATGGGTTTCCCCGCAGGGCTGCCGAAAACCATACTCGTCGATCTCTCAGCTATCGTGACGCCCGAGAAGAATCACGTGCGTATCATAACGAGCATGCGCCTTCATTGGGATCAGATCCTCGTGGCCAAGCACGTCGCAACCGCGGGTGACACGTTGCGGGTGACGGAGCTCAACGCCGCGACCGCGGATTTGAGATTCACCGGATACCCCGCGCCCTTCAACCCGGACGGGCGGGCCCCATCGCTTTATACCTACGACCAAATTCTGGAAACAGAGCTCTTTGGCGCGCACGAAGGCTACTACACGCGCTACGGTGACGTGCGTCCTCTCGTCGCCGCCATCGACGATCAATACGTCATCACCCATCACGGTGACGAGCTTCGTTTGACGTTCGAGGCGTCGGAGCTTCCGGAGCTTCCCGATGGCTGGACGCGAAGCTTTCTCGCCTTCGCGGACGGCTTCGGAAAGGACATGGACCTCAACTCCGCGCGGCCCAATCGTATCGAGCCTTTGCCGTTTCACGACATGACCTCCTATCCGTATCCCGAAGACGAATCCTTTCCGGATTCCGAGCTTCATCGCCGGTACAACACGCGCTATGTTGGTCCGGATGGCGCCAACCCGTTTGCCCCGCGTAGGAAGACCAGGACGTCTGTTCAGTAGCCAGATGCCAAGAAACGCGGTCGCACTCATCCTGATGCTCTTTGTGTCGAGTGGCGCCTGCCGCGACAAGGCACCTGCCGCGCCACCCCAGGACTTGATGGACGAGACCTATCTCGTGTTCTCTCCCGGCGGTGACGAGGATTTGGTGTCGCCGGTCGCGCTCAACGGCGAAAGCCGCCCCGCACTCATCGCAAGAACGCCAGCAGAGTTCCGTTATCGCGTGCGAGTCCCGGAGCGGGCAATGCTGAGCTTCGCTCTCGGAATTCTGCAAGCGCCGGGAACGACCAGCGCCGAGTCACTACCGGGCAACCGCATGCGGTTCGAGGTGCGGGCCGGCGAGGACGGGCCAGACGAGCTTCTCTTCGAGCGCGAGATCCACGTGGCGCGTCGTGGGCAATGGATCGAGCAGCAAGTCGATCTGCGCAAGCTATCCGGGCGCGAAGTGTGGCTCGTGTTCCGTTCGTCCTTTCCCGGCGCGGAAGATCGGGAGGAGCCGCTCCCCCTTATCGGTGTTTTCGGAGACCCGGTGCTTCATGACCGCGCACGATTTCGCGAAGGACGGGGGGTCGTGCTCGTGTCCATCGACACGTTGCGGCGCGACCACATGAGCGTCTACGGATATCCCCGCAAGACGACGCCCGGGCTCGAGGCGTTTGCGTCGGAAGCGATCGTGTTCGACGACGCGGTTAGCACGTCCTCGTGGACACTCCCAGCTCATGCATCGCTATTCACATCGACCTATCCGAGCGTTCACGGCGCCGTAAACTTGAACGTCGGGCTCTCACGCTCCTGGCCCAATCTCGCGACGCTCCTCCGAGAGCGGAGTTTTACCACCCAGGCGATGGTGACCCACGTCTATCTCGCCGCCGAATACGGCTTCGATGAAGGCTTCGATCGCCATCAATATTTGCCGGAGGCCCGCGCGGAAGAGGTCACCAATCGCGCCGTGCGTTTCTTGTCGGCCATGGGCGACCGGGACTTCTTCCTCTTCGTTCACTACTACGATCCTCATTGGCATTACGACCCGCCGCCACCCTACGACACAGAGTTCGATCCATCCTATGAGGGCGAGGTGTCAGGTATATGGTGGGATTTCAAAGAGGTCGACGCGGACGAGGTCGACGCGCGCGATCTCCGTCACATCGAAGCGCTCTATGACGGTGAGATTCTCTATACCGACCGACATGTCGAGCGCCTCTTTCGCGAGATGAAGTCACTCGGGATCTTCGACAAGAGTGTCATCGTCGTGACTTCGGATCACGGAGAGGAGTTTCTCGAGCACGGCCAATGGGAGCACCAGAAGACACTCTATGAAGAGCTGCTTCGCATCCCACTACTCGTGAAGCTCCCGAACGGCAAAGAGAGCGGCCAGCGTGTTTCCGAGCAGGTGTCGCTCGTCGACATAGCACCCACGATTCTCGAAGCGCTCTCGGTGCCACGGCCGCCTTCATTCCAAGGCCGGAGCTTGTTCGAGCTATTGGGCGTCGCGCCAACAAGCGTGGGGCGGGAAGCGTGGTCCGAGACGGAGCACACCATCGACGATTCTCACAAGCTGTCACTGCGACTCGGCGCGGAAGGCCGAAAGGCGATTTTCAGCCTGCGGGATGGTCACGTCGATGTCGAGCTTTTCGACCTCGCCCGCGATCCCAATGAGCTCCAGGCGCTCCGCCCCACCGCCACCAACGACGAGACGCGCGAAGCTTTCGAAGAACGCCTCGAGCTATATCTGCGTGACATGGCGGGGGCGCGCGAAGGCAATCGAGATATTCCGGCCGTCGAGCTCGATCCCGAAGAGCGGGAACGACTTCGGTCTTTAGGCTACATCCCATAGTCGGGCAAGAAAGGACACACGAATTTTTCCCTTGTTTTTGTCGCGGGTTTGATATTCTGCAGCCGGGTGGTGTCATTGGACACCGTCGGGAATACGCGTTGAACGATTCTTACTGGGTGCCTGAATGGACGACGAGAGATTTCGCGTACGTAGCGAGCTTTATCGTTTGCTTCTCGATGAAGAAGCAGGTGCTGCATCGGCGCTCGTCCCTCGCATGCTCGCGGATCCCGATTCACTAACTCCCGAGATTCGCTGGTGCCTCTTCTACTTGATTCGCGGGATCGGCTACCTTGCCGGGCGCAATCACCTTTTCGGTCAAGAGGGCCTTCTCGACACACTCTCCGAAGAGTTCGAGGTTGCGCGGCTGAGGACTCAGCGTCTAGACAATTTATGGTCCGGGATCGTGCAAGAAGATCCCAATCACTGGATGCAGCGCTACGAATCGACGGAAGTCCACTACTCGCTTGAGGAGCTCGACTGGCTCAACGAGCTGCTCGGCCGTCTATGGGAAGTGGAGCGTCAGAGACTCGCCCTCGAAGAGCCGCCCTTGGAGCCCCTAGTGCTCCGCAAGCGCCGCGTCGAAGGGGACCGCCTCGCCAATTTGTTGCTCCGCCTCAACTAGTGCTCGGTCACTCCAGAACATCGTCCTAGACTTCGTTTGCAACTTGCCTTCTAAATAGGCATTCTATCTCTGATCGACCGAGAACCAACGTAATGTAGCCGGAATCAGCGCTCTTTATGGAAGTCTCAGAGTCCCCTTACCGAACGCCTACACGCGCCTTCGTAGTCGAGATTGGCCTCGACGGTGACAGGCGCGAGAACGTTACCCTATTCCTCTCGACTTTGTCGGAGACCCATGCAGGGCCTGAAACTCTCGACGAGGCCTTGAATCACGAGCGGGATTTTCTCCCGGTGCGCTCAAACGAAACGGAGCAAACGTTACTTATCCGTCGTCGAGCGATCCGTACGGTGACGGTGTCTGACGCCGTCGCCGCGGAATGCCGTGCCCACGATGAAGCCTTAGCGGCGGCGAAAGAATAACTCCCGACTTTTCTGCAGGCTGTAGGGTGTAGTTCCACTTGGGCATGGCCTCGTCGTTGGTCGGGTCCAACTCGTCCATCTGTTCGCGCGTGATCTTTACGCCCTTTTTGTAGGCCTTCGGACGAGGTGTGCGCGATCTCGAGACGATCGCGATCGCGATCGAGACCGCGGAGACCGGACATCTCGTCTTCGGGACCCTCCATACGTCTACGGCCATGGCGCCCGTCGATCGCATCATCGATCAGTTCCCGGCCGATCAGCAGGAGCAGATCCGCACGATGATTGCGGGCTCCCTCAAGGGCGTGATTGCCCAAGTGTTGTGCAAGAAGAAAGAAGGGGGCCGCGCTGCCGCTCTCGAGATCCTTCTCGGAACCTCGGCGCTCGCGAGCCTCATTCGGGACGGCAAGACGTATCAAATACCATCGATCATGCAGACGTCGAAAGCACAGGGCATGGTTACGATGAACGACGCCCTCATAAAGCTCGTGAAAACGGGCAAAGTCGAACCAAAGGAAGCTTGGATGAAGGCGACGGATAAGACGGGCCTGGTGGGTTTGTTCAGGAGCAACGGGATCAAAGCCGACTTCATCGAAAAGTAAAAGGGCCCGGCGACATCGGCCTCCGGGCCCTCAGGGACTTGGAACGAGTCTCAGTTGCCGGATTCAGCCTCTGAGAGGGCGGACAAGAACTGCTTCACTTCTTCCGCCTGAGCTCCGTTGGGCTCGAGCTCGAGATACTTCTCGAAGTGGCTTTTGGCGACATCGTCATCCTCTTTCTGCGCGGCGAGGGTTCCGAGAATGTAATGCGCCTGAGACGATTGCGGCGCATTGGGTTTCGCGACGAGAAACTGCTCGAGATGAGTGATGGCCGCTTGGTGCGCAGCTTCGGCATCGCCGGAGGATTCCGCGTCCCGGACAGCGATAGAACCCACCATGAAGTGAGCGTCCGGCGCGAACTGATGGTCAGGGCTAAGCTCCAGAAACTTCTGTAGCCGCTCCGTGGCGGTCGCCCATTGCTGCCCGTTGAAGTTGATGCGTCCTGCAAAATAATACGGAGGGGCTAGGCTCGGGTCGAGCTGGATGACCTTCGAAAAAGCGCGCTCCGCTGCCTGGTCGTTCTTGGCTCGCATCTGCGTGGTTCCGAGGTAGTATTGCACCTCCTTGTCGTTCGGCTTGTTCGAAGCCGCCTTTTGCAGGAACGGGATGGCTTTCTTGGGTGAGCTCGCTTTCGCGTAGCAGAGCCCGCCTTCCTTGTTCGAGTTGTTGATCATGTCGGCGGCGTCGGCATTGTTGCCCACTTTCGTGATGAAAGTGTCGAAGTTCGACGCACATTTGTCATAGGTCTTCTTGGCACGATACGCGTAGCCTAAGTAGTAATTGCTTAGAAAGAGGTCGCCGTTTGCCGAGAGCGCTTTTTCACAGGATGCGATGATGCCGTCGAAGTCATTGGTCTTGACGGATTCCTGGCAGTCACGAAAATCGGCTTCCCCGGGTTGTTGTGCGAAGGCGGCGCCCGCGACGAACGTCGCGACAGCCAAGCCTAACCACTTGGTCATGAAAGTGTCTCCTTTGGTCTCGAGCTGAGGCAAATTTCTCGGGCTAAATATCAACGCCCAAAGAACGAACGCTACCACAAGGGCAAGTCAAACAGCAACACCCACAAACCAAAATTACCATACGAGCGGAGGTCGAGCGATTTCTGTTTGTACCAACGTTCCCACGGTCATTTTAGCTTAAAACTTGCAGGAAGGGCTTGCCCCACGGGGGGACGCCGTATAGATTCTTTGCCGTGGATGAAGGCAAGCAAATCGCTATCGTTTCCGGGTGCCGGACGCCGTTCGTGAAAGCGGGCGAATTCCTTCGCGACGCGTCCTCGCTCGATCTCGCCAAGCTGGTGCTCGCGGAGCTTCGTCAGCGTGCGGAGCTCTCGGTGGGCGCCATAGACCAGGTCCAGGTCGTGCTCGGGACGGTCGTGCCGAACCTGCAAACACCCAATATCGCCCGCGAGGCCGCGCTCGCGGCGGGGTTCCCGGCGACGATCGACGCCCATACCGTGTCCCGCGCTTGCGCGTCCGCGAATCAGGCGATCGCGTGCGGGGCCGAATCGATCGCTTCTGGCCAAGCGGAGATCGTCATTGCGGGCGGGACGGAGTCGCTCTCGAACATCCCCATTCCTGTCTCGACAGCTATGAGCCAGGCACTCGTTTCGGCGAGCAAGGCGAAGACGCTGAAAAAACGTCTTGGGGCGTTTCGAGGGTTGAAGCTCAAGGACCTCCTCCCGGTGCCGCCGGCCATTGCGGAATACTCCACCGGCCTCACGATGGGGCAGTCCGCGGAGAAGATGGCAAAGGAGAACGGGATCTCGCGAGCCTCTCAAGATCGGTTTGCCGCGAAGAGCCACGCGCTCGCCGCCGCGGCGACGGAGGACGGCCGACTACCCGCGGAGATGGTACGTGTCTACCATCCACCGCGCTACGAGAGCTCGCTACCATTGGAAGACGACGGCATCCGCCGCGACACGAGCGAAGCGGCCGGCAACTCGTCCCCCCTGACTGACGGCGCCGCCGCCATCGTTTTGATGCGCAAGGACAAGGCACATGAGCTGGGCCTCGAGCCGCTCGGAACCATTCGCTCCTATGCCTTTGCATCCGTCGATCCGTTGGAGCAGCTCTTGATAGGCCCTGCCTATAGCACGCCTATGGCCCTCGATCGCGCTGGGATCACGCTCTCGGATTTGAACCTGATCGATTTTCATGAGGCCTTCGCAGCGCAAGTGCTCTCGGTCGTACAAGCGCTCGACTCGGAGACATTTTGTCGCGAGAAGTTGAACCGAGCGCCGCTCGGAGCCGTGAGCGAAGACAAGCTCAACGTCGAGGGTGGCTCCATTGCCATTGGGCATCCTTTCGGCGCCACGGGCGGGCGCATCACCTTGAGCCTTCTGAACGAGCTTCGTCGGCGCGGCGGCGGGCTTGGCCTCGTGGGCGTATGCGCCGCCGGCGGCATCGGCTTCAGCATGGTGGTCGAGGCCACGTGACACCGCTCGAAGGAACGCGCATTCTCGACTTGTGTCGATACGCGCCGGGTCCTTACGCGACCCTCATATGCGTGGCTCTCGGCGCGGAGGTTATCAAAGTCGAAGCGCCGCCCAACGGGGACCCGCTGCGCGAGCTCGACCCCGTCGCTTTCGAGCGACTAAATGCAGGCAAGAAGAGCGTGCTTCTCGATTTGAAGTCGGACGAAGGCAGGACGCGGTTCTGGACGCTCGTGCGGAGTGCCACCGTGCTCGTCGAGAGCTTTCGACCCGGCGTCATGGAGCGTCTTGGCATCGGTTTCGAGCACGTAAACCACGAAGTGCCGGCGATGATCTATGTCTCGATCTCGGGATATGGGCGCTCGGGCTCCAGACACGATCGAGCCGGCCACGACGTGAACTACATGGCGCAGGCGGGAGCTCTTCATGGAGTGCCGCTGCCGCTGCCGCTTCAGGTGGCCGATTTCGCGGGCGGTGGGCTTTACGCAGTCATATCCATCCTCGCCGCTCGCATGGAAGGCAGGGGACGCCATATTGACCTGTCGATGCAGCGGGGGGTCGCCTCCATGATGATTCTAGCGGACAGCCAGGCAGGAGATGTTCTATCGGGCCGCTACCCGAACTACTCGGTTTATCGAACGGCCTGCGGACAGGCGCTCTCGGTAGGTGCTCTCGAGCCAAAGTTCTGGCAGAACTTTTGTGATGTGCTCGAGCGGCCCGATCTCGTCGCGCGGAAAGAGGATCCCGGTGCGCGCGATGAAGTCGCAGCCATATTCGCAGGCCAGACGGCAGAAGAATGGGAGTCACGATTCCGTTCGTCGGATGCTTGCGTCGAAAGGGTGCTCGCTCCCGCGGAAGCGCTCGAGAGCTCGCGAGCCTACGAGCTTCCGTTCGGCACGCCGGAGAGAGAGCTCGGAGCCGCGCCCGAGCTCGGCGAGCACAACAAAGAGATCCTCCGTGAACTGGGTGACGGACCCGGTCACGAATAACTGCCTATCCTCGCCCTACCCCGTTCTCCGAAGTGGTGGCCGAGCCTCCCCGGCGAGGACCCAGACAGCCGAAATCGTTCTCGTTTGCACACAGCACGTGGTGGACACCCAGAAGTCCTCCGCTCTCGAAGGCATCGACGTCGACGCCAGCGACCACGGGGTTCGCTCCGCTTATACATGGGGCGTCGCCGGTGAACTTGGCGAGGTTGTGGAGCTTTTGAGAAACGCGGGCGCCGGTCCTCACGAGCCGTCGGGTGAGCTTCCGCCGTACCGTGTAGCAGGAGGGATGTCACGTCCCCGAGTCGTCGACGGACCGGAGACTCGATCCACGACGGCGTCGCCTCTCATCTTCCGCTGGCGGAACAGAAATAGACGTTGGGGGCGTGGCGTTTCCAACTGGCAGACGGAACGAGCGGTCGTTCTGGAGGTCATCGTCAAGCGAAACGGCAAGACCGAATTCGTCTGACGACGCGGAATTGGACAAGAAGTTCATTGAGGAGGCCGAGAAGCAGGAATTCGAGCCCGCTACGCTTCGCGGAAAGCCCGTCGACGCGGTGTGGTACGTCTTCGCCTCCCGGCCGGTCTGCCGTTAAGGTCTGAGGGCAGGCGGGGCTTTTCAGCCCCGCCTGTCATGACACTACTGTCCCGCGTCTACATCGGCCGTCGTCGCGACCGGCCTACGGTTCGGAGCCTTGTTCGGGCGACGGGCGACGGGCGCGGCCAAGAAGCTTGCCGTCGCGCTCGCGGTCCTTGTGCATCGGAAGCAGCGTGACATCAACGCCGAGCTCGAATCGGTTCTTGAGCCTCTTCCTAAAAATATCTGTTCGGCTCCCTACATGGGCTCATATGAGCCCTCCAAGGGGTATTCCTGGCGTCGAAGTGTCGGGCGGTGGCCCGACCCCCCTCGGGAGCGAGCTGGGAGGCTCGCTCCGCCGAGATGCCCCCCCGTTCATCTCGGCCCAACCCGGACGGGGTTGAACGATTTTCCCATCCTGCCTAGCGCGCGTGACCCATACAGTCAAGGCAGATCCTCGGGACCACTACATCCTGTAGCCCCAGATTTACTTAACCCAAGATGTTGGACTGCGCCGCAGTGTAGCACCGAGCCCATCCCGCGTCTACGCTAATTCCAGGGATGTGGGGAAACACCCTCAGTGAAATCCCTGCGGGGGTTTCAGGCATAAATCGCTCCGTCTACTTACTTTGGAAGGGCCCTACTCGCTTCGTGTAGGAGAAAGCAAACAGAGTGCTTTTTTTACGGCCTTCGTCAGACTCCACCCCGCGCGACAGTAAGCGCTTCCTGAGAACCCATCCACACTATAGAGACAACAAGAAGCGCGAGAATCACCCTGCTTGCGAAATTTTTTTCTGAGAGCCACTCGAGAACGAGGCCCAAGCCGACCGCGATCGCCGGATAGGTGAAGTAATGATGCTTCAACAAGAAATTAAACCCTGCATCCAGGAACGCGAAGCCAACGAGAATGGCGCCCCAGCTGTAAAGGAGCGCCCGTGCCTCGCGGGGGCGGGCTCGGGTCACGCCGAGGAGACCGACCACGGGAATGAGCCAGGCGCCGAACGTGTAGGCGAGCTTTCGAGGCTGAGCCGCAAGGCGCGCCATCACATCGATGTCAAGGTCGGAGCCAGAGCCGGTGAGAAGCTCGGGGAGAGATTCGGTAACGAATGGAAGCGCCCAGTGGATGTAGTAAAGAACGAAGGACATCCCCCACGCGATAAGGAGTAGTGCCGCGAGTCGCTTGCCGAGATCGAGCTGACGCCGCCAGGCGAATATGGAGATCGCACCGATCATGGCCAAGGACGCGAAGAGCAGCGAGCCCGTATAGGAAAGACAACAAAGCGTCCATAGCGCCGTGGCGCACCAGAACATCGCGCGCTCCGAAAGCCGGTCGACATGCACGACGGTAAATCCCAGCGCCAACGCCCCGGCCCACGTCCCGAAGAGGGTCATCAAGTGGCCCAGTCCGAGGAGCTGGTAGCCGATAGGCAGAAACGCTGCCGCCAAGGCGGCGCCGACACCCGCTCGAACGTCGCCGACCCGCGTGGCCACCAGTGCCGATGTGACCGTGACACCGAAAAGGAGCGCCGCTAGGAAGAGTTTCGTCAACAGGGCGAACCAGAGTGTCGGGAACAGAGCGAAGGGTGAAGTGAGGATGTGGTATAGGCACGAATGCGGCACGATGAGGTTCGCCCATTGCGGCTGGCGGCTCAGCATGCTCCCCGGAAATGGAAGGTAGTAGAGAAGAAACCGTCCGTGCCAAATCTCCTCGGCGATCGCCGTGTGGAAACCGAAATGCCCGCCTTTATAGAGCGGAGAGGCGGTCGTCAAGAAGGCGAGGACGAATCCGGCTACCGCTACCGCGACCGCCAGCGGTGACAGAACGGGAGCGAGATCGCGCGCTTCGAGCGCATCCAGAAAGCTCCGGGTGAGAGCCGCGAGGATCAAGCCGGCTACCGCTGCAAGAAGCGTGGTTTCTAGAAACGGCGTGACGAGCACCGGGTCGAGCGCGAGCCCCGCGATGATCGCCGCCCAGTAGAGCCCGGCCCCAACGAGCGCCCACCGGTGCCGCAAGCCCGTCGCGAGCAGCGCCGCGACGATCAGAAGCCCGGCTGCTAGAACCGTGGCGAGCGTTTTCAGGGAAGGCATGGCGCGACCGCGGTCGACGAGAACACGATCGATCCGAAGCACGTTGCCTGCACCGAGACCGGGAAGCTCGAGCCGATGGCCCGCGTGCCATCCCCACGACGGTCGCGGGAGCTCGAGCACGAAAGCGTTCCATGTGCTCGAAACATCGGCGACGAGCTCAGCGTCGGCAACTTTCATGAGCAGCCCCCGCGACGCGCCCGACGCCAACGAGGCATGTACCTCGACAGTCCATGGGCCGCCCGCTCCAAAATCTCTGAGGTCGAGCGCCGCGCCGGTCCGAGCACGTCGAAAGCTCACGCCTACCTCCTGGTCGAAAGCCCCGAAACGCCGCGTCAAAGCGTCGGGCCGACCGCTTCCAATATCGAGCTCGAGCTCAGAGACGCTCCAGTAGCTCGCCACCACGCCGACGAGCGCAGCGCCCGAGACGATCACAAAAGCCCAGCTCCAAAGACTCTTCAAAGCGCCCGCGATCGATTGCACGCTATCGCGAAGCACCGAGCGCACGAAGCGCTCGAATGACGGCGCCAGCCAACGCGCGAGCGCGAGTGCTATGAGTGACGCCGCCAATGCTGGGACGACGAGAGTCGCCAAGCCGCGGAAGAGCGCGAAGCTCGCCGCTATCGTGGGCGCCGCAAGGATGCTGGCAGCTCGGCTTCCGCTCAGCGCGAATAGCAGCAAGGTGACGAGCGCCGAGAGGAGCATTTGCCGCACGGGCGGAATGGCCGCTCCGTCAAGAATGAGCCGTGCACGATGGACGCGAACCCCGAGCGCACGTTCATCAAAGGCTCCCGGAGAGAAGGTCTCGGAGCGAATCTCGACCGTGAGATCGGAGCTCCAAACACCGCTGGTCGTCACTTCGAGCGTGTAGTCGTCGATCCGGCGGGAGGGCGTTAGGCGCAGGCGCTCCCCGCCAGCTTCGATGAGAACGAGCGGCGGATCTTGGCCACGCGGACGAAACCCCGCGAGCGTCAGCTCGAGGCGCGCGCGCCCGCTCGCGCCGGGATCGTGGAAGACGAGCCGACTCCGCCCGCGGGACCAGCGATAGCCGAGCTCAGCGTCATGGAAATTCTCTACCGAGAAGCTGCTCGTAAGGCCGCTCCCCATCTGAAGGTCCAAAGTGGCGGGAAGCTGATAGGCAAGAGCGACACCGAGCGCGGTCAGAAAAGCGGCAGCCGCACCTACTTTCCTCGGCGTGGAAAGGGAGTCGAGCCCCACGAGAATCAGTCGCGCGCGGCGAGCTTGGTTTTGCTGGGGCTAAAGAGTTTGAGGCGCAACCACAGCCGCATGAGAGCGAGAAAAGTGCGGGGGACATCCATCATCCCCACCGACGACCTTCCCGCCGTGCGAGGGTAGTGGCGCACTCCCGCCTGCTCGTACTTGTATCCGGCGCGGTGGAGTTGGACAACGATTTCGGTATCGATGAAGAAATAATCCTCTTCGAGAACGAGCGACGTGAGCGCCTCGCGGCGAAAGAGCTTGAACGAGCAGTTCAAATCGCGTACGTCCATGCCGAATACAAAAGAGGCCAGCGCGTTGTAGCCGTTCGAGACCATCAAACGGACGGCACCGTCTTGCCTGCCCACCCGGTAGCCGAGGATGGCATCCACTCGCTCCATCGTGGGGAAGAACCCAATGAGCTCTCGAAGGTCGAACTGATTGTCGGCATCCGTGTAGAAAATGAAGCGCCCATGCGCCGACCCGAAGCCGACCCGGAGCGCTTTTCCGTATCCGAGATTCGACGCGTGGGTGACGACGAGAAGCTTTGGGCCGAACTCTTCCTCGAGCCGTTTCAATATGGTTGGCGTCTCGTCTCGGCTTCCATCGTCGACAACGACGATTTCATAGGTGTCGACGAGCGGCGCCACGGCGTCGGCGGCGCTTCGAACGGCACGTTCGATATTGCCCTCTTCGTTGAGAGCAGGCAAAACGATGGAGACGGCTGGGGTCGCGCTCATGAGGTCGGAGGAATCTTAGCAAATCCGGCCCCGACTTCGCCAAGGCTTCGTCGGGCTGACGGCCGGCCGAAAGCCGGGGCTCATTTGGCCAATTACTTGGAAGACTTCGACTTCGAAGTGTCCGTCTTGGCCTTCTTTTTGTCCGTGGCTTTCTTGTCCGAAGAGTTCGACGATTCGCTCTCGCTCGAGCTCTCGCCGTCCGACCCAGAGCCCTTACGGGCGTAATCGGTGACGTACCATCCGCTGCCCTTGAACTGAATCGCCGGCGACGAGATTAGCCGCTCCACCTTGCCTTTGCACTTTTCGCACTTCTTGATCGGGCCGTCGCTGACTTTCTGGATGACTTCGAAGAGGTGCCCGCACTTTTTGCACTCGTATTCGTAAATCGGCACTCAGATAGTTTACGCAGAATTAGCTTGCACCGTCAACAAAACCCTTCTCATTGCGTCCGTTGCAAAAAACCCACAGTTGACGCGAGTGTCAGAACAGCGCTATAAGATTCCGTAGTTATCATGTTTTATCGTACCCGTTCGGCCCAGGTCCGCTTTTGGCGGTGGTGGTGCGGCTGAACGGGGAGCCCTTCCGGCTAAATTAGGATTCGCGGAAAGAGGCAACCCGTTGGGGGTGGCCTCTTTCGCGTTTTACGAGGCGTCTCCCGACTAAAGGACTTCGTAAGGCGACAGGATCATGAAAGCCAGAACCCGCGTGAGCGTTCTCGACGACGCGGACTGCCGCGCGCCGCTCGATTTTTTTAAGAAGCTTCGGGCGCGCTCCGGGACCGAAGGCGCCGCGCTCATGGAGAGCGCGGCCGTTGGAAGCCCGGGCGGAACGCGAAGTCTCGTCGTGCCCGAGGCCGTCCTGCGCCTCACCGTCCGTTCTGGTGAGGCACGATTCCGCCCGCTCTCGTCCCGAGCGAGACCGCTCATGTGCGAGCTCGGCGAGGTGCGGCGCCTGCCGACGGGTGCTTGCGATCCTTCGCTTCCGGATCACGAACGGCTGAAGGCGAGCTCGGTGCTCGACGCCGTACGTGATCTCGCCGGAATCGTCGAAGACGAGGAGCCCGGAAAAGCGCTTCCGGCGGGGGTCTACGGCGCGTTCTCCTACGAGCTCGTCGATCAATGGGAGGATCTTCCCGCCCGGCCTCCCGACCCATGGGACGAGCCCGACATCGACGTCGTGCTCGCGCTCGATACCATCCTCTATGACCACACGAGCCATGAAGTCCGCGTGGTGACGCGTTCTCTCGACGCTTCGGAGGATTCTGAGGCGGAAGCGAGGCATCGGAGTCTCGTCGAGGCTTTGCGCGGCTCATCGAGCGAAACGCGTCTACCCGCGAACGTTGTCAAGAAGAGTGCTGCTCCAGACATCAGCGAGCAAGACTTTCTCGCTTCGGTGCGAAAGTTCCTGCACCACATCAACGAAGGCGACATCTTTCAAGGCGTTTTGTCTCGGGGACTTTCGATGAAGAGCGATGCCTGCCCTCTCGATGTCTATCGCGTTCTCAGAAAGCTCAACCCTTCGCCCTACATGTTTCACATCGATCTCGAGCATGGCATTCTCCTCGGAGCTTCCCCCGAGACGTGCGTCAAAGTCGAGGCCGGCCGTCTCGAGATCCGGCCGATTGCGGGGACGGCGCCGCGCGGCTTCCGCGAAGACGGCTCGATCGACCCAGAGCTCGATTCACGTCTTGCTGTGGGTTTGCTGCTCGACCCGAAAGAGCAAGCCGAGCATGCGATGCTCTTGGATCTCGCTCGTAACGACGTCGCCCGTGTCTGCCTTCCGGGGACGCGCCAGGTGGCGGAGCCTTTCACGATCGAAAAATACAGCCACGTGCAGCATCTCGTGAGCGGCGTGACCGGGCAGTTGCCACCCGAGCTCGATGCGCTTCATGCCTATCGCGCAGCGGCGAACATGGGCACCCTCACAGGCGCCCCCAAGCTGCGCGCGATGGAGCTCATCCGCGAAACAGAGCCCTTCGCCCGCGGCTATTACGGAGGCGCGGTCGGCTATCTGCTCCAAGACGGAAGCTTCGACAGCTGTATCGTGATCCGCTCGATGCGTTACCTAGACGGCGTCTACCACACGCGAGCCGGCGCGGGGATCGTCGCCGATAGCGAGCCCGCGCGTGAGCTCGAAGAAACGGAGCAGAAGGCGCGCGCTTGCCGGCAAGCGGTCGCGATGGCGGAGGCATTGCCATGAGCGCCCACCATGCTGCGGAGCGCGTTCTCGTTCTCGACAACCGCGATAGCTTCGTCTTCAATCTCGTCGATGAGTTCCGCGCGCGCGGTGCGTCGGTGCGGACGCTCCGAAGCGATCTATCCCTCGACGCTTGGACGGCGGCACTAGACGCCTTCGCGCCTCACCTCGTTGTGTTGTCTCCGGGCCCGGGACGACCTGAGGAGGTGGGTGTGATGGTCGAGTGGCTGCGTACCCTGCCGCCGGTCCCGGTGCTCGGCATCTGCCTCGGGCACCAAGCGCTCGCGCTCGCCGCGGGTGGCGAAATACGCCGAGCGCCGCGGCCAGTCCACGGCCGGAAAGACCGCGTCACCCTCCTCGAGGACGAGCCGATTTTCAAAGGGCTCGGCGAGTCGCTTCCGGCCGCCCGCTATCACAGTCTGGTGGTGAGTACCGTCCCGAAGTCCATGAAGGTCGTCGCCACCGTCGAGGATTGTGGCGAGACCTTGGTCATGGGGCTTCGACACAGAAGTCTCTGCCAACTGGGGCTTCAGTTTCATCCCGAATCCATCCTGACGCCGGGGGGGGGCACGCTCCTCTGGCGTTTTCTCGACGAAGCCAAACGTCACGGAGAGACATGATGACCCCTGAACTGATCGAAAGACTGCTCGCGGGTGAGTCCGCCGATCCGAAAGCTCTCGAGGATGCGCTCCATCGCATCATGATGGGCGAGGTGCCGCAGCCGCAGACCGCGGGTCTGCTCGTGGCTCTCCGCGTCAAGGAGCCTGACGCCCAAACACTCGCGGCCTGCGCGCGCGCGATGCGGGCGCATCGGATCGCGGTGCAAAGCGAAGTCCAGCCGCTCGTGGATACCTGCGGTACGGGAGGCGACCGCGCGGGGAGCTTCAACATCTCCACCGCCGCCGCGCTCGTCGTGGCAGCCGCGGGGGGCGCGGTGGCAAAGCATGGCAACCGTAGCGTCTCGTCGAAGGCGGGGAGCGCCGACGTGCTCGAAGCGTGCGGCGCGGCGTTGAGCCTCGGCCCTAAAGAGGTCGAGAAATGTCTCGATTCGACCGGCTTCGCCTTTCTGTTCGCGCCCGTATTTCATCCTGCGATGGCCAACGTGGCTCCGGTGCGCAAAGCGCTTGGCGTACGCACGCTCTTCAATCTCCTCGGACCGCTCGCGAACCCCGCGTTGGCCCAGCGTCAGTTGATGGGCGTCTACGACCCTTCGATGACTAGAGTGATGGCGGAGGCACTGCTTTTGCTCGGAACGGAAGCCTCTCTCGTGATCCATTGTGACGGCCTCGACGAGATCGGTTTGCATAGCGTGACCCAGGGACACTTCGTGAACGAGGGTAAAGTGGAGCCATTCACTTTGGACCCCACGGACCTCGATCTCGAACCCGCGTCCATCGAGTCTTTGAAAGGCGGCAACGCGGAGGAGAATGCAAGGATCCTCGAAGCGGTCTTGAATGGCGAGAAAGGTCCAAAGGCGGACGTGGTCGCGATCAACGCCGCCGCCGCGCTCCGCGTCGCGGGACTGACACGCGATCTTGCTGAAGGGTTGAAGGTCGCGCGCGAAGTGCTCGCGAATGGAAGCGCGGCCCGTGTGCTCGAGCGCTTCGTTTCAACGAGCCAACGTCTCGCGGCTCTAGAGACGAAAGCCTGATGAGCCTCATCGACGAGCTCGTCGCCAGCGCGCGCAAGCGCGCCGAAGCGCTGCCGCCACGCGAGCATCTTCCTGAGTGGGCTGCGCGGCCCCGGCCGAGCCGTCCGTCCTTTCGAGAGGCTCTTCGCGGCAAGGCACATCTCGACGTCATCGCGGAGTTCAAGAGAGCGAGCCCGAGTCTCGGCGCCATTGCCGAGCGCGGACTCGAAGACCAAGTGCGACGCTACGCACAGGCCGGCGCCGCGGCCATCAGCGTTCTCACGGAGCCGTCGCGCTTCAAAGGCTCCTTGTCGGATCTGGAACGCACCGTCGCGAGCGTCGAGGTGCCCGTGCTCATGAAAGATTTCGTCGTGCATCCCGCGCAAATCCGAGAGGCGGCCTTTCTCGGCGCGAGCGCCGTGCTTCTCATCGTCCGCTGTCTGTCCCGAGAGCAACTTTCTGAGCTCGCGCAAGCCGCGGACGAGCTCGGCCTCACGCCCCTCGTGGAATGTCACCACGCGCGCGAGCTCGAGCGCGCGCTCGAGATCGAAGACGCGGTCATTGGGGTCAACAATCGTGACCTCGACACACTCGCAATCGATACGAGCCTTTCGCCGCGCGAGCTCGCGGACGTCCCGCGCGAACGGGTCGTCGTCGCGGAAAGTGGTTATGAGCACGCCGAGGACGTCGCCGAGCTGCGCGGTGTCGCCGACGCGGTCCTGGTCGGCTCGGCGCTGATGAAGCTCGGCGATCCAACGCAGCGGATTCAGGAGATACGCGGGTGAGACCTTTCGTCAAAATCTGTGGGATAACGCGTCCCGAAGACGCGGTGCTCGCGGCCTCACTCGGGGCAACGCATATCGGTGCGGTTCGAAGTCCGACCTCGCCACGCTCGGTGAGCATCGAAAAAGCGCGCGCCATTTTCGACGCCGTGTCCGACCGTGTCGAGACGGTGTTCGTGTTTCGAGGCGTCCCCATGGAAGAGGTGCTCGAAGACGCAGCCGCGAGCGGCGTGCGCTCCGTACAGCTCTACGACGCGGCGGAAGCCAACGTGCGCGCCGCCGAAGCGGCCGGGCTCCGCGTCTATCGCGTGTTCGGGATGGAAAAAGATTCTCGGGCGTTGCCCATTCTCGACCCGCCGCCTTCAGACGCGCACCCCGCGCTGCTCGATGTCGGCGGCGGCGGTTCCGGACGTCGCTTCGATTGGGCGCTGCTCGGCGCGCAGGCGCCGGAGGCGACGTTCATCGCGGGCGGGATCCGCCCGGGCAACGTTCGCGAGCTCTTGAGCTATGAGCCTTACGGCATCGATCTGGCCAGCGGCGTCGAGAGCGCGCCGGGCGTAAAGGACGAAGCCAAGCTGCGCGCGCTCTTCGAAGAGGTGTTCTGATGGTCGAAGCCCTTCGTCCCCGCGTCGGAGCGTTCGGAGAATATGGCGGCCGTTTCGTTCCGGAGCTTCTCGTGCCAGCACTCGAAGAGCTCGAGCGTGCGCGCCGAGAGATCCTTCCGAGCCGTGAGTTTCGAGCCGAGCTCGCTCTACTTCTCGAAGAATGGGCGGGCCGCCCCACGCCGCTCTCGACCGCGCCCTCTTTTTCGGAACGGTGCGAGTTCGAAGTCGTGTTCAAACGCGAAGACCTTCTTCACGGCGGCGCGCACAAGACGAACAACGTGGCGGGCCAAGCGCTCATGGCCAAGCTTATGGGGAAAAAGCGCGTCATCGCCGAGACCGGCGCCGGCCAGCACGGTACCGCAACCGCCATGGCGGCCGCACGGCTCGGGCTCGAGGCCGTCATTTATATGGGTGAGAAGGACATGGAGCGACAGGCGTCGAACGTGAAGCGGATGGAGCTTTGCGGAGCTACCGTCATCCCTGTGACCGCTGGCGCGCGCACTTTGAAAGACGCGATCAACGAAGCTCTCCGCGACTGGACCAAAAACTTGGAAACCACGCATTACTTGCTCGGGACGGTGTGCGGACCGCATCCGTACCCGCGGCTCGTGCGTGACTTCCAGGCGGTGATCGGCCGCGAAGCGCGCTCGCAATGGCGAAAGCGTTTCGGCGGCCTTCCCGATGCCGTCGTCGCCTGCGTGGGCGGCGGCAGCAACGCCATGGGCATCTTCCACGCCTTCGTTCCCAAAAAGCGCGTGAAGCTCATCGGCGTCGAGCCTGGTGGTGAAGGCGTTCACACGAAAAAACATGGCGCGACGCTCGTTGCCGGAACCACCGGCTTGTTGCACGGCGCACGCACGAGCGTGCTCCAGAACGACGAGGGACAAATCCTCGAGGCGCACAGTGTCTCGGCCGGTCTCGATTACCCGGGCGTGGGTCCTGAGCACGCTTATCTTCGAGACAGCGGCCGTGCCCAATATCTGGCCATCACCGACGGTGAAGCCCTCGACGCCTTCGAAAAACTCTCCGAGCTCGAAGGCATCATCCCTGCTTTCGAGCCGGCGCACGCGCTGGCTTTCTTGATGAAAGCGGTGCGGGAGGAAGCCCTTCCCAAAGGCGCACGTGTGCTCATGAATTTGTGCGGCCGGGGAGACAAAGACCTCGACACCTACTTCACGCATTTCGCCGGGAGGCACGCTTGAGCCGCGCACTCCTGAAAAAGCGTCTCGCCGAAGGCCCACAAGTGAGCCCGTTTCTTGTGCTCGGCGATCCGACACCGGAGCTTTCGGTCGAGCTCGCCAAAACTGCGGTGGCGGCGGGCGCAGGCATGATCGAGATCGGCTTTCCTTATGGCGACCCCGTCGCCGATGGCCCTGCCATCCAAAAGGCGGACATGCGCGCCCTCGAAGCTGGCACGTCCACGTCCAAGGCCATCGGGATCCTGGCGCGCATCCACGAGGCTTGTCCCAAGACACCACTCAACTTGCTCGTCTATGGAAACCTCGTTCACGCGAGAGGCTTCGCGCGCTTTTGCCATGACGTCGTCCATGCTGGTGCCTCTTCGTTGCTCGTCCCCGATATCTGCCTCGAGGAAAGCAAGCCTCTCACAAAGGCGTGCCGCGGCGCGCGCCTCGGCCACGTCCAGCTCGTCGGACCCTTGACGTCGCCTGAGCGGCTGAAGCGGATCGATGGCGCGGCCACGAGCTTCATCTACCTTGTCGCTCATCAGGGCATCACCGGTGTGAGGGGCGGAGACTTCGACGATGTCGAGGCTCTCGTACACCGGACGGCGTGGCAGTTGAAAAACCCCCTTTGCGTCGGCTTCGGTCTTTCGAAGCCAGAGCAAATTCAGCGTGTGTTCAAAGCGGGCGCGGGACTCGCGGTCGTGGGGAGCTACCTTGCCGGAGTGATCGAAAAAAGCGCGCGCGGCAACCATTTACTCACAGCTTTCGACGACGCATTTCGGCCTCTCGTCGACTGGCAGTGAGATCGCGAAAAAAAAGGATAGGCCAAGACATGCTCGTCATCATGAGACAAGGAAGTACGGACCGGGAATGCGACGCCGTCAAAGAGCAGATTCAGCGTATGGGCTATACACCGCTTCCCGTACCGGGAGAAAACCGTACCGCGATTTGCGTCACGGGGAACAAAGGCCCTGTCGAGGCCGCGTTCTTGAACCAGATGCCCGGGGTGCGCGAATGTATCCCGGTGACGAAGCCTTACAAGCTCGTCAGTCGCGAGGTGCATCCCGAAGACACGACCGTTCTAGTCGGCGGCCACAGCATCGGCGGCGCCACCACGACTTTCATCGCGGGCCCGTGTAGCGTCGAGACCGAATCGCGAACGCTCGCCGTTGCGCAAAAAGTGAAGGAAGCGGGCGCCCACATATTTCGAGCCGGCGCCTACAAACCGCGAACGAGCCCTTATTCGTTTCAGGGACTGGGTGAGGAGGGGTTGCTCACGCTGAAACGAGTGCGGGACGAGATCGGTCTTCCTGTCGTCAGCGAAGTGACCGACACGAGCCTCGCGGAAAAAGTCGCGGAGCATGTCGACATTCTGCAAGTCGGCGCACGCAACATGCAGAACTTTGCGCTCTTGACGAAGCTTGGCGAGCTGAAGCGCCCCGTCCTCTTGAAGCGAGGGATCGCGGCGACCCTCGAGGAGTGGCTGATGGCTGCCGAATATCTCCTGGCCGCAGGGAACCCAAACGTCATCTTGTGCGAGCGCGGCGTCCGTACGTTCAACAATCACTCACGCAACACACTGGATTTGAACGTCGTGCCCCTCGCGCGAAAAATGACCCACTTGCCAGTGCTCGTGGACCCGTCGCATGGCGTCGGCATGCGCGACCGCGTCCGACCACTCGCGCGTGCGGCGCTCGCGTCAGGGGCGCACGGCTTGATGATGGAAGTGCATACGCACCCGGATACGGCCTATTCGGATGCGCACCAAACGATCCACGTCGAGACCTTCGCGGACATCGTGGAGGATGCGTCAATCTTGAGCCAGCTCGACCCGCTTTTTCCTGAGTAGGCCGAGGGAGAAGCTCTCGTTCATCAATCAACCAGGGCACTGGGGTCCGGTCGGACCCATGACGCGGGATGACCTGACGACCTGATAATGAAAAAGGCTATTCGAGTGCGAAGCTCATGATGCCGGTCGCCGCCACGGCGTCGTCGAGATAGGCGGTCACGGAGAGGCTTCCGAAGCGCCCCCGCATTTTTTTGACTTCGGCTTTGATCTTTACTTTGGAGCCTATGGGGATGGGCGCTTCGAAGCTGCATGCCTTGATCGAGCGAAAATAGATGGTCCGGCCGCGATGTTTCTCAGGGTAGAGCACGAGGATCGCGCCGACTTGAGCCATTGCTTCAGCAAGCAAAGTCGCGGGCACGAGCTCGGTTCGCTCGAAAAAGAACTTCGAGCGGTCGGCGTGGAGCTCGCCCACGATGCGCTTTCCCGGCTCTACTTCAGTCACGGCGTCCACGAAGAGGAACGGGGCTCGATGCGGAAGGATCCCTTTTATCGCGTCGCGGTCGAGGTGCGTCGTGGTCACGGTTTCAAGGTTTCCGGCCAATTTTCGAGAAGGGGAAGCACTATAGCACGGCCGGCTGCAAGCGCCTTCAACCAAGACGAACCGGTGATGTAGACTCTTGGCCATTGTGACGACGCTGTCAGCACCTTCGATCCAGACGAAGCTTCCCGGCCCCAAAGCCCGGGCCCTCATCGAGCGCGACCTCCGTGTCGTGTCGCAGCACTATCACCGGGACTACCCTTTGGTCGTAGAAGAAGCTTCGGGGTTGATAGTGACCGATCCGGACGGGAATCGGTTCTTGGATTTTGCAGCCGGGATTGCGGTTTGCGCGACGGGACATTGCCACCCCGACGTCGTGGCCGCTATCCGTGCTCAAGCGGGGAAGCTCCTTCACATGTGTCCGACTGATTTCTATACGGGTCCGGTCGTGGAGCTCGCCGAACGGCTCGCGGCTGTTGCTCCCGTGGGCAAGAATCCCCGGGTTTTCTTCACCAACTCGGGAGCGGAGGCGGTGGAATCCGCCATCAAGCTTGCTCGGCTCAGGACGGGACGGCAGAAGATCATCGGCTTTTTTGGAGCTTTTCATGGTCGCACGATGGGCGCCGCGACGTTGACGGCGAGCAAAGCGGTGCAGCGCCGCGGCTACGGGCCGATGCTCCCCGAGGTACATCATTCGTATTACGCGCAGTGCTATCGGTGCCCCGTGAACCGCGAGCCAGTGACCTGTGATGTGGAATGTCTCGACCACCTCGAGACGTTGTTTCACACCGTCGCCCCGCCCGATGAGATCGCCGCTATCATCGTGGAGCCGATTCAAGGCGAAGGCGGCTACTACGTCCCGAAGAAAGAGTTCCTGACACGGCTGGCGGCCACCGCGAAAAAGCACGGTATCTTGCTCGTGGCCGACGAGGTTCAAGCAGGTATGGGGCGTTCGGGCAAGATGTTTGCCTGCGAACATTTTGGCATCGAGCCGGACATCGTTACCTTGGCGAAAGGCCTCGCTTCAGGAATGCCGCTCGCAGCCGTCATCGCGCGGGACGAAGTCATGGTGTGGAACAACGGGGGGCACGGAAGCACCTATGGCGGGAACGCAGTATCGTGCGCCGCGGCGATTGCAACGCTCGACTTGCTAGAGAAGGGTCTCATCGAGAACGCTGCCCAGGTGGGGGCGCATCTATTCTCGAAGCTCGAGAGCGTGAAGGGGCGCCACAGCCAGATCATCGGGGACGTCCGCGGTCTTGGCTTGATGCTCGTTATCGACTTGCTCGACCCAAAGCTCGTCGACGCAGTACTCGTCGGAGCCTTCGAGCGCGGCCTGCTGCTTCTGGGATGTGGCGACAGCGCTGTGCGCTTGACCCCGCCTCTGGTGGTCACGATCGAGCAAGCGGATACCGCCATCGAGATCCTCGACGAGGTGCTCGCCGCGCTATGACCAAGCTTCTTTCCATGAAAGAAGCGATCGAACGCTTCGTGCAGGACGGCGACGTCGTCGCCGCCGAAGGTTTTACCCATCTCATTCCGTTTGCGGCGGGTCACGAGATGATCCGTCAGAAGAAAAAGGACCTCGTGCTCTGCCGTCTCACGCCGGATCTCATTTACGATCAGATGGTCGCTGCCGGCCTTGCGCAGAAGCTCATCTTCGGCTGGATCGGCAACCCAGGTGTGGGCTCGCTCCATGCCATCCGCCGCGCGGTCGAAAAAGGCCTGCCGCGTCCCGTCGAGCTCGAGGAATACTCTCACTTCGGTTTGCTTTGTCGCATCCAAGCCGCCGCCTCGGGACTTCCTTTCATGCCCCTTCGCAATTATCGCGGGACGGACTTGCCTTCAGTCAACGAGAGCTTGCGGACAGTGCAGTGCCCTTTCACCGGCGAAGAACTCGCGGCGGTTCCCGCTCTTCATCCGGATGTCGCGATCATCCACGCGCAGCGCGCCGACGCCCGTGGCAATACACAAGTGTGGGGCTTGCTCGGTATCCAGAAAGAAGTCGCCTTCGCCGCGAAGAAAGTCGTCGTCGTCGTAGAAGAGATCGTAAATGAGGAAGTGATCCGCTCTGACCCCAATCGGACGCTCGTGCCCGGGCTCATCGTCGATGCGGTCGTCGAAGAGCCTTTCGGCGCGCATCCGAGCTACGTCCAGGGCTACTACGACCGCGACAACGATTTTTACGTCACGTGGGACCGGGTGAGCCGCTCGGCCGAGGGTGTGAACGCCTATCTCGATGAATGGGTGTACGCTGTTTCCGGCCGGGACGCGTACATGAAAAAGCACGGCGCCGCCCTCGCATTGCGCTTGAAGCCGGAGCCCCATCCGGCCCGGCCCGTCGATTACGGGCTCTATCGCTAACATGCAAGACGTTCGGCGTTCGGAGCTGATGGCACTCGCCGCCGCGCGGGAGATTCAGGACGGCGACGTCGTCTTCGTCGGCATCGGGCTTCCCAATCTCGCCGTCAACCTCGCGCGGCGTAGCCACGCCGGTGGTGTGCAGCTCGTCTACGAAGCCGGGGTCTACGGCGCACAGCCTATCCGTCTCCCCATCTCTATCGGCGATCCGTGCCTCGTCACAGGAGCTCTTCAGGTCATGCCGATGGCGGAAACCTTTCTCTACTTTCTGCAAGGCGGGCGGATCGATGTCGGCTTTCTCGGCGCGGCGCAAATCGACCGCTTCGGTAACTTGAATACGACCGTGATCGGCGACGATTACCGCCGGCCTAAAGTGCGGCTTCCCGGTTCCGGGGGCGCGGCGGAGATTTCTTGGCTTGCGAAAAAGACCGTGATCCTGCTGCCGCAAAAGCGAAGTAAGTTTCCCGAACATCTCGATTTTCGAACGAGCCTTGGCTTCCACGAAGGCGGCCGATCGCGTGAGTCTCTTGAGGCGCCAGGCGGCGGGCCAGAGCGCGTGATCACCAACCTCGGCGTTTACGGTTTCGACCCCGAAACGCGGGAGATGGTGCTAGAGAAGATCCACCCGGGGGTCACGCTCGATGAAGTGCGAGCCGAGGTCGGCTGGCCGCTTCGCGTAGGGGAGCCCCTCGGCGAGACCGAGCTTCCAGACGCCGCCACATTGCGCCTCCTTCGTGAGGAGCTCGACCCGAAAGGCATTTACCTTGGCTGAGATCAATCTTCGCATTCCCGGGCCAACGCCTTGCCGCGAGGAAGTCCTCGAGGCGGTCGCGCGGCCGATGATGAATTACCGCGGCCCCGAGATGGCGGAGCTCATGAAAGAGCTCACCGGCAATTTGAAGCGCTTTCTCGATACGAGCCGCGACGTGCTGCTCGTGACCGCGAGCGGCACCGGCGGGCTGGAGGCAACGATGGCCAATACGATTAGCTCTGGCGACCGCGTCCTCGGCGTGAACGCGGGTGTCTTCGGCAGGAGATTTTGTGACGTTGCCGAAGCCTTCGGTGCTTCGTTGCAAACGATCGAGGTCGAGGAAGGGCGCGCGCTCGATCCCGAGACGCTAAAGCATGCACTCCATGAAGAAAAAAACTGTCGCGCGGTCCTGCTCACGCATAACGAGACCTCGACAGCCGTCGCGCATCCAATTGAGGATCTCTGTCGTGTGGTGCGTGAGGAAAGTGACGCCCTCGTCTTCGTGGACGCGGTATCGAGCCTCGGTGCCATGCCACTTCCGATCGACGAGCTCGGCATCGATGTCGTCATCTCCGGGTCGCAAAAGGCTTGGGGAGTACCCCCGGGGATGGTCATGCTCGCGCTGTCCGAGAAAGCCTGGAAGGCGACCGAGCGGGCGACTTCGCCTCGGTTCTATTTTGACCTCCGGCGCTATCGCGACGCGCAAGCGCGCGGAAGCTTTCCGTTCACACCGGCGCTTCCCGTCATCTACGGGCTTTCGGTCGCTCTCGGCTTCATGCTACGCGAAACCTCCGATGGGATCTTCGCCCGTCACGCGCGCATCGCCGAGATCGCTCGCGAGGGCGTTCGTTCACTCGGGCTCGAGCTATTCGCCGATCTGGCGCACGCATCCTCTACCGTGACCGCGATGAAAGTGCCCGCGGGCATTGACGAAAGCGCGCTCGTTGCGCTCTTGCACACGCGCTACGACACCGTCTATGCGCGAGGGCAGGAGGGTCTCCGCGGGAAGATCCTGCGCCTCGGCCACCTCGGATGGGTGCAAGAGCCCGAGATCGAGCTCGCGCTTCGCGCTCTTCGGAGAGCTCTTGCCGATCTAGGTCACCGCATTTGAGCGCGTCACGCTCACACGAACGCCTCGGCTCGTGGAAAGAAGAGTGGGCGCCGATGTTGCGACTTGCCCTTCCTGTCGTGGTGGCGGAGCTCGGCTGGACGGCGATGGCGACCGTCGATACATTGATGGTGGGCCGGTTGAGCCCGGAAGCGATCGGGGCCGTGAGCCTCGGTTCAGGAATCTTCCTCGGCGTCACCATGTTCGGGATGGGCCTGCTACTCGGCCTGGACACTTTGATCTCTCAAGCCTTCGGCGCGGGAAAGCTCGAAGACTGCCATCGCTCGCTCTTGCACGGTATTTACGCCGCGCTCGCGTTGGCAGTCCCTTTGATGGGGATCCTTCTGCTCGTCATCCGCGCGCTTCCTGGATTCGGGATCAACCCGGACGTTCTCGAGCTCACGATCCCCTATTTGCGTCCGGTGACGTGGAGTTTGCTGCCGCTGCTTCTCTACTCAGCCTCGCGGCGGTTCCTTCAGGCCACCGGCCATGTGACGATGGTCATGGTCGTCTTGGTGACCGCAAACCTCGTGAACGTGGTCACGAACTGGGGGTTGATCTTCGGGCATTGGGGTCTTCCCGAGCTCAGCGTCGTGGGCGCCGGCTGGGCGACGTTCGCATCGCGCACGTTCATGGCCATTACGCTCCTCGTTGCCATCGTGTTTTACGAGTGGCGCGGGCACCGGGGCCTCTTCCAAACCCCACTCGGCCTCGAGTGGACTCGGATGCGTCGCCTCTTCAGCCTCGGGCTTCCCGCTGCGTGTCAAATCACGCTCGAGATGGGGCTCTTCAGTGTCGCTACCGTGCTGGCGGGACGATTGGACGCGGCTTCGCTTGCGGCGCATCAGATCGCTCTCAGCGTCGCAGCGACGACCTTCATGGTTCCTCTCGGAGTTTCTTCGGCAGCGGCGGTACTCGTGGGCCACGCGGTGGGTGCACGCGATCGAGACGGTGTGGCCCGCGGCAGCTGGATGTCCATAGCACTCGGCGTCGGCTTCATGTTCATGGCGATGCTGACGCTCTTTCTGTTTCCAAGACAGATCATCGGCCTGTTCACGACCGACACGGCCGTATTGTCCGTCGGGGTCTCGCTCCTCTATGTCGCGGCATTTTTTCAGCTCTTCGACGGGCTGCAAGTCGTCACAACGGGTGCACTCCGCGGTATCGGCGAAACACGGACACCGATGGTGGTCGCGTTCATTGGCTATTGGGTGTTGGGTCTTCCCACGGGCTACGTGCTTTGCTTCAGGTTAGGCTACGGAGTCTCCGGCCTCTGGGTCGGGATGCTGGTCGGGCTCTTCGTCGTAGGCGTGGTCTTGCTGGCGGTTTGGAGGCGGCGCCTGCGGATGTGGCGACCCTTAGGCCCTTAGGGTAGTCCGGGATAAGCGTTGGCTTCCCGTTCGTGCCAGCGCGCGTCGTGATCGGGCCAGCCGGCGAAAAACACGGGCACACCCGAGGCGAAGACGAGCCAGTTGAAGCGGAGGCGCTCGTGGTGCCATTCACGGATAGCCGCGCCGCGCTCGGCCTGCAAGCTATGAATGAGCTCGTGACCGAGCACTTCGCGCCGATCGTCCTCACTCTTGGTCGCGTCGATCCAAATGGCTCCCGGAACGTAGAAGCCGCGCAGGCGAGGCGGCGGATCGTGATTCAAGAAAACGAGGCTTCCTGTCAGAAGCGTTCGCTTCGCGTCGAAAGAATACGGGTCGCCCGCGAGCATGTAATAGGTGGAAAAGGCAGCGTTGATGACGTCGAGCTCGACACGCGGCGCGCCGTCGAACTTGAAATGGATGAACGAGTGCGTGAGCTCCCAATGCTGATAGAGCATCTTGTCGAAGACCGGCAGCCCGCGCATCGAACGCCGCGTGGTCAAGGTCGATTTTTGCGCAAGTGTTTTGCCCGCGAGCGCCCAGCTGGGATGTTGGCCAGCGATCGTGTAGCCGGCATGGGCCATGAGGCCGGCGGCGCTCCCCTCGGCCAGAGCTTTTTTGAAGGCTTGACCCGGTGATTCACGCTGAGGAATAAGCTTTCCAAAGAAGCTGACAGCGACGTTAAAGCCCACTTGTCCCAAGATGAGCTTTGGGTCCGCCCACTGCGCTGCCGCCGCACGCGGCAGAAGGCAGACGAGCGCAATCCCGCAAATCCATTGGCGGCTCCCCATCGATTCCCCCCTCGACTCATGGGGAGATAGAGCAATATCGCTGCCATGACCGGCCAAAGCCGAAGTGTCAGACTCGGCGGAACTTCTGCGCTGCTATCCGGGCTCGGAACGGAAAACGCGTAGTGAGAAGTTCTCGCCGCGATGTAGATATGACATAGATCAAGCCCTGCGATGCATCGAGTGCTCATCGGACCCGTTCTCTTGGGGCTCCTCCCGATCTTCGTCGATTGGCGCTTGACTGGCTCGAAGGGTTGAAGCGGCTTGCCGCGAGCGCGTGAGTTAAGATGGCGCCGTGCAGCTGACAGGAACTTCGCTCACACTCGGGGACATTGAAGCGATCTCCATGCGCGGGGAGCCGGTAACCCTCGCGGACGAGGCCAAGAGCCGCGTGAAGCAGTCGCGCCAGGTCGTCGAAGACATTCTCGCCTCGGAGCGCGTTGTCTACGGGATCAATACCGGTTTCGGCAATTTCCGGAACGTGGTGATCCCGCGACACGATCTCGAGACCCTGCAAATGAACCTGATCCGTAGTCATGCGGCTGGCGTGGGCGACCCGTTCCCCGAAGAAATCGTGCGCGCGATCTTGCTCCTTCGTGTCAACGCCCTCGCCTCTGGATTCTCGGGGGTCGTTCCGTCGACCCTCGACGCTCTCGTGGCGATGCTCAACAAAAGGGTGCACCCGGTCGTGCCCACGAAAGGGTCGGTGGGCGCGAGCGGGGACTCGCTCCTCTCGCCCATGTCTCGCTTGTCTTGATCGGCGAGGGCGAAGCGTTTTATCGCGGCGAGCGGCTTTCTGGCGCAGAAGCGCTCTCGCGCGCCGGGCTCAAAAAGGTTCGCTTGCACCCGAAAGACGGCCTCGCGCTCATCAACGGAACGCAAGTCATGACAGCGCTTCTGTCGCACGCGGTGATCCGGGCTCACCGAATCGTGCGCTCTACCGACATTATCGGCGCTTTGACGCTCGATACGCTCCTCGGAACGGATGCCGCTTTTGACGCGCGGATTCATGACGCGCGCCCGCATGACGGACAAATCGAGACCGCGCGCGGCTTGAGGCAGCTCCTTATCGGAAGCGAGCTGAGAAAGTCACACGAAGATTGCGACCGCGTGCAAGACAGCTATTCGCTGCGCTGCATGCCGCAAGTCCACGGGGCGGTGCGCGACGCCCTCGGCTATGTCACTGGCATCGTCGAGACCGAGATCAATAGCGTTACCGACAATCCGATGATCTTCGTCGATGGCGGCGACGTGATCTCTGGCGGAAATTTTCACGGCGAGCACGCTCGAGCCGTTCTAGAGGTAGCCGACATTGAGATGAGGCGAGAACGCGCGCGAGGAGCGCGAAAGGATCAAGAAAGGACGGATGCCCGGCGCGCCCACGCCGAGCAGGTTCTTTTCGTCTCCCGTCGGGATACGAATATCCACCGCCAGTGCGGCACTCGACGTGAAGCGGCCTTTGAGGCGTAGGGTCAGGTCACCGAGTCCGCTCGCCGAACCGAATGCGGTGTAGGTGCGCTGGTTGCCGATATCGTCTCCTTGCAGGCGGAAGAAATGGACCTTGTCGTTTCCTGCCGTGCCAAGTCGCTGGACGGTCGCCGACGAGATGACGGTCAGATCCGTGCTCACGATCGGAATCGCGAGAGACAGATCGAGCCTATCGGTGAGACCATAGCTGATGAAGGTCGTGAACTGATTCACCCGTGCCTGGATCGAGTTGTTCGTCGTGACGACATCGATTCTCCCGCCCCCCAGAAAAGCACTGTCGTGCTCGAACACCGCAGGCACATTGTCGAGATCGAGCCCTTCGATCGTGTCGGGTATGCCCCTCCACCGCATCGCCGTTTACAGTTTCGGCGAAGAGCAGCCAGTCGCGGATGCCGGTTCCCACGAGGGCCGGGCTCGCAATCGGCGGGTCGTGGTGAAGGTTTTGGAATAGCGAACACGTTATTGACTCCAAGCTCGGCGACGAGCTGGGAGCCCGGCAGGCCCCTTTTCCGGCGCGCGGGGTCCTGCCGGGTTTTACTTTTTGGAGCGTCCTGCTCGGCAGTTACAATAAGCAAAGCGGAATAATCCGAGCCATCCCCTGTACTCCTCAGTGGGACCAAACTGAGAGGAGCTACTTTGGGCAGCCCAGCCCAAGTGCAGAATCCATCGAGCGCCAGCGAGGACGATCGCGACCTAGTCGTGCGCGCTCGCGGCGGAGACGATCATGCTTTCGGGGAGATTGTGCATACCTACCAGCGCCGCGTTTATGGTGTGGCCTTGCGGATGACGCGTCGACACGAGGTGGCTGACGACATCGTGCAAGATACGTTCATTCGCGCCCATCGCAGCCTCGACCGCTTCGAGCCTGGACGCCCCCTCGCACCCTGGCTCATGAGAATAGCCGTGAATCTCTCGATCAACTATCTCAACGGACCCACGAAGCGTGAGCAGGCGATGTACACGGAAGACCGTCCCGATGGACCGTGGGAGCCGCAAGCCCATGAAGACGCGAGCCGCGAGCCGATCGAGACTAATCCGGTACGAAGCTTGATGTCGGCTGAGTTTGCCAGGGCGCTCGGAAAAGCACTCGAGAAACTTTCTCCCGAACATCGCGCCGTCCTCACGCTAAAGGTCGATGAAGGGATGCCTTACGCGGAGATCGCGACGACGCTCGGGATCTCCCGGGGCACCGTCATGTCCCGGCTCTTTCGAGCGCGCGGCAAACTCAAGAACCTACTCAAGGACTATCTTTGACATGAAATGCGAGAACACCATTCTTCTCGTTGAGAAGCTAGTGGACGGCGAGGCCAGTGCTGACGAAAAGGCGCTCGTGGAGCAGCACGTCGCTGCCTGCGAGGACTGCCGTTCCCACTACGCGTTTGTCAAAGCCCTCGCGCGCGCTTCCGAGAAGATCGCGCTCCCGCCGGCGCCGCCACAAGCCTATTGGGACCATTTGCCGTCCAGGATCATCGCGCGTCTTCACGAGGACGAGCACCCGCGGATTTGGCAGCGTCTATTCGCGCCATCCATGCTCCGATGGGAAGCGCTGGCCGCGACGGTCACCGTAGTCGTGGCCGTCGGTCTGAACGTTTTGCGCGATGGCGATCTCGCGGTCGAGTCTCCGACGCCGCAAGAGCTCGGTCAGAGAAACCAAGCCGACATTGTGGAAGAGCTCGAAGCACCTGACGATGGAGTTGCTGCGCTCGAGCCCCCGGCGGAGCCCCGGGCCCCGACCCCGGCAGCAGCGCCCGCGACCGCACGTGACGAAGCGCCCCGCCTGCTGGCGCCCGAGGCAGCACGGAGCAACGAGAGTGATTCGGAGAAGCTCGGCCAAACGATCGCCCGGGCTTCGCGTCCTCGCGCCAGGAGCGAAGCTCCCGACGCCCTGAAGTCGAGCCCGGAGCCAAAGACACCCTCCGAAACGTTGCGCATAGAAAGCGCGGCGAGCTCCCGAGTCACGGAGACCGTCATAGTCGAACCGATGCGCTCAATCGCCTTGCGGGAGTCTCGAGCCGCCGATCCCGCCGAGCTCGAGTACCAAGCGCTACGCGGAGGAGCACGCCCGGGCATCGCTGGGCGCCGCGGCGCCACCATCGCCGTCGAGGATTGTGAGACATGGCGAGCTTATCTCGAGCGCTATTCCGACACGTCGCGAGCGAGCGATGTGCGCTACGAGCTCGCACGCTGCGTCCTCGGCCGCTACGAGACCGATCCGAGCGACGCGGGCCGCGAGGTTGCACTTCGCGACGTAGACGTTTTCCTGGGGGCCGAGCCAGAAGGGTCGAGAGCCGAAGAGATTCGCGAGCGTGCCGCTCCTCTGCGCGACCCTTAGATTAGAGCGCGAGCCGGTAAACCGTGCTCGAGCTCGCGAGAACCAGACCACCATTGCCATCGAAGGCGAGTCCAACGAGAGGCGGTGAGGCGACGACGCGCTCCGGCCTTCCGTCCTGCTCGAGGCGGTAGACACCACTGCCCCCGATGAGCCCTTCGGTGACGTAAAGCGCACCTTCGTCGTCGAAGGCCATGCCTTGAGGTCTTCCGAAACATTCATAGACCTTTGTAACTTGAGCCTCGACGTCGATACGGTAAATCGGATCGACGGAGGCCAGGCTCGGCGCCGTGACGAAGAGATTGTCCTCGCTGTCGAACACCATATGATAGGCCGCAACAGAAGGCTCGAGATGGACGAAGGAGCGCGGCTCGCCGTTGCGCTCGATCCGAAAAATCGTTCCCCTCCTGTCCCCGACATAGAGAATGCCTTCGGAATCGAAGGCGAGACCGGTCGCCGTGCCGAGCTCGTCGGCAACGAGATCGACGTCGCGACCTGAAGAGACGCGGTAGACGGCCCCCTCTTCGCGGCTAGAAACATAGAGACAGTCATCCGGTCCCCATGCGAGCCCCGTCGGGTTCAGGATATCGCTGACGAAAGGCTCGACCATATCGTCGCGATCAATGCAGTAGACCGACACGGGAACTTTTTCACCACGGCTGCCGCTGAAGGTCACGTATAAGTTGCCTTCAGGATCGAAGACCGGATTGGCGACAGGCTGAAGCTCATCGGCAATCCTATTCGCGAGCGAAATTGCATGCGCGCCGCTCGAGACTCCGTCCCGCTCGACGCGAACCTCCGGCATCGCCTCCGCGGGAACCACGGTCGTGATCGTACCGGCCGAAACGCGCATCACCTGGGCACGCTGGTCCCCGAAGAAAACGCCGTGGGCATGGGCTCGTCCCGCATCGAAACTGCCTCTTATCGCTATACGCCCTCCAGGCACCGCGTGAGGCGGTTCGACCGCTGATATCTTCGGAGGGGGATCGCTCACTTCAGTTCCGATTTCGTCCTTCGCCGCATCATAACACGCTACGAAATCGACTCATTCGAGAGCTCGATGAGCTCGCTGCCGAGAAGCCTCTTGAAAATTGACAGAACATCTTGCTCGATCATCGGGCAGATCTTCATGATGGAATCCACGTCCCATTCTCCGTTGACGCGGGAGAGGACGAAGCCTTCTTGGGCGTCGAGGTCGAGCTCCGCGAGCTCGCTGAGCGTCACCCTGAGGCGTGGCACGGCGGCGCTAGGGATCTCCGAGACCTCATCCAAGTCATCGAGGATGGCTTCAATCTTTATCTTGAAAAGCGTTGCATGTTTGTTCTGCGGATCGAACTCTAGAGCGGCCTGGAACTTCTCGAGCGCCTTCTGATAATCGCCCGCACTGTAAAGGCTCGCCCCCGTCTCGAGTTTCTCTCGAAGCTCCTTGACTTGCGTGTCTAAATCGATCTCCGCGGGCGAATCTTTGACCGCCACTAGTTTGCGACTGTGAAGCTCGAGTGCGATCTCCGCCATGTTCATACCGCGCTCGACGAGCTCGAGAACGCGCTGATCTTCTTCTGAGAGATCCTTCGCCTTGGCGATAGCGTTGGTGTCGGCCTCGAAGGTAGAAAGTCGGGACGGGAACACTTCGTGAATCCGACGCCACTCGTCGCTCCGGCGAGCACCTTCAAGGATGACTCCGGTGAGGTCTAGAGGAAGGAATACCGGGATGCTCTCCGGCAGCGCGTCGTCCTCGAATGTGAACTCGCCATCCGCCCATAAAAAGCAATCGTAAATGGCTTCTTCGGTCTTGATCTGAAGCAGCTCCTCGAGCACCTGCTCGGTGATCACTTTTGTGCCCACCAAAATCTGACCAAGTTGACGGTTGCTGGAATCCTGTTCGATGAGGGCCTTGAAGAGGTCTTCCTCGGTGAGATGTCCCGAGCGGATCAAGAACTGACCGAGAGTTTCTCGAGGGCTGCTCGAGGTCGAGGAGAAAAGACGCCCTTTCTTGAAGAAGAGTTTTTTCTCGATCGGCCCGCGCCTCAATGTAATTGAGCCGGTCTTGAGGTTGTTTCCACACCATTGCAGCAGATCTCCGAGCAAAATGGTGACGAGAGATCCTGTAAGGCCCATTGAGTGGCACTATTCTGAGGGCGCCACGGATTCGAGATCTCCGGACGATGTCGGCTCACCCGGACAAGGACAGGTAGTCCCGCCAACTGTTGGGGACATCGTTCATGCCGTAGGTGATGGCGTGAGCGGGAAGGTAAGAGGGCTTTCTCGGCTGGCGCACGAGGGTGAGCCCCGCCTCTCGAGGCGTCCGGCCACCTTTCTTCCGATTGCACTCGATACAGCAGGTGACGATGTTCTCCCAAACTTTGCGGCCGCCCCGCGACACGGGCACTACGTGATCGAAGGTCAACTCCGAAGCTCTGAATTGATTGGCACAATACTGGCATCGATACCTGTCACGAAGGTAGATATTCGAACGCGAAAATGGCACCTGATGAAAACGCCGGGCTACTCTTACGCGCCGGAGGAGCCTCAAGACGGACGGAAGTACGAACGAGATGCGAACCCCGCGAATCCGGCGGTCGTATGAGGCGATCACCTCGACCTTGCCCTTGACCAGCAGAACGATCGCTTTTTGCCAGGTGATGACTCTCAGCGGCTCGTAACTGGCGTTGAGCAGCAAGCTACGCATTAACGCGCGCATCCGTGCGCTCTGGGCGCAAGAACCCGGCGCGCAGCACCGTGGCGGAACGGGCGTTGCCCGCGTTGCGTCCGAAACTAGCTTGACTGCCTGGGATAACCTCCGCGAACGTAGGGGAATGAACCCGTAAAGTCAGATTTTGGTATATGTTCCGCCAAAAGGATGTTGGTTGTCAAACCTATGGAGCAAAGGAGAAACATGCGCCTTCAAATAGCTGTTGTTGGGGCATCGCAGCCAAGCCAGGACGCTGCAAACGAAGCCGAGGCGGTGGGCGCGGCCATCGCGGAAGCAGGAGCTACCCTCGTATGTGGAGGGCTTTTCGGGATCATGGAGGCAGCGGCGAAAGGGGCGCGCGAAAAGGGCGGGCACACTCTGGGCATTCTGCCGGGAAACTCGCGGCTCGATGCCAACCCTTACATTGATTGCGCCGTCGCCACCGGACTCGGCGATTTCCGAAACTATCTCGTCGTGGCCACGGCCGACGCGGTGGTGGCCATGCCTGGCCGCTACGGCACGCTTTCGGAGATCGCGATCGCATTGACGTTAGGCAAACCGGTGGTGGGACTGGGTAGTTGGGAG
>CAUZCL010000007.1:0-138921 GCA_963578475.1 Acidobacteria bacterium bin61
CTCTGACCCCATTTCAGGGGTCCCGCGCAGCTTCAATGACCTGGACCTGCGAGCGGCGTTCCTCAAGAGACTGGTCACACACCGGTCGCGAAAAGGCCGTGCTCATCGACCGCATCACAGGCGACGGGCACCGCACGACGGCGAAGAGGAGCCCTTCTAGCCGCGCCAGTCCCCGAGATAGGGAACGGGGCGTCGTCTTACGAGGCTGAGTGGAAGACGCCGTTCCGCATCAAGGTCGCGCTCAAGGCGGCCCCCGCCTCCGCCGTAGATCTAGTTGTCTCAAGAGGCCCCACGCCGCTCGTGGGGCCTCTCTGCAAGAGTTTCTGCCCGTCAGAGGGAGGTTTCCAGCATCGAATCTCGTCTAGTGGGGGTAGGAGGAAATGAGATGCGAAATGAAGACTTGGATAGGCTGGAATCCCTCTGTCGGGAGATCCGCTCGGACTCCTGCTTCGAGGCGCACCGACAAGGCGCTATGGGATTGTGTTGAGCGGTTGGCGCAAGAGGTCTTGGTGTTACGGCTTCAATTCGAGTCGGAGCGCCGGAATACGGATCGCCGGGAGGAAGGCTCGTCGTTCGGGGATGAGGGAACGGAGCATTGGTGATGAGCAGATCTCCCCGCGGTTTCTGCGCGGGAGCTGCATTTCAAAATCGCCTAATCTCCTGCGCCGGGCTTTCTACCTGGGGTTTCAAATTCGACGTTGGCGGCCTGGGCGTCGCAAGCTTTCTCGGCAACGTCGCCGCTGGGCTGTTCGACCAGCAGATGTGTTCGCCGCGCCAGAGCCAGGCGAATTGCCCAACTCCTGGGGAACCCGGCTTCTGCGTAGCTAGGCCAGCATCCGAGCGCCCGTACGACGCCGAAATCTTAGGTGAAGACGAACGAAAAGGTGGCTTCCAGCCTGTTGCCGTTGTCATCCGTGAATCCCTCGGTCAGCAGCATCTGGCGGCCTTTCTTGATCGTCGCTCTGAAGAGCATAGTCACGTTGGCCGCTTCCGTCGAGTTGCCTTCCAAAACATTGTCCCCAGACCCCGCAATGATCACACCGGCGCCAAGTTCAGACCGTTCCTCGAACTCACCAGTCGCGCGAAAGATGTCCAGCCTGATGAAATGGAACCAAAACCAAGAAAAGTGGCGCGCCCTGGGGGATTCGAACCTCCGACCTACAGATTCGTAGTCTGTCGCTCTATCCAGCTGAGCTAAGGGCGCGTAAGGACTTACGAGGATTGCTCCCTCGTGTGTAGTGAAAAGCGTAGGGACTTTCTTTCCTGTTGTCCACTCGCTTCGCCGGTCTTTCGTTCGAGCATCCGTTCCACGGCCTCAGTCTTGTGTGCCGGGCTCAGATGCGCGTAGCGTTGGACCATCTTCAGATCTTTCCATCCACCGAGGTCCTGTGCGGTGCGGAGGTCCACGCCAGCCATCACGAGGCAGCTCGCAAACGTATGTCGAAGCGTGTGCGGTGTCACGCCGACGATTTTAGCATTTCGACACGCTGTCTCCAAGGCCGTCCGGATTGAGCGAAGCGGCTTTCCCCCGCGCGGCCCCTTCCAAGCGACAAAGACGTGATCGTCATTGTCCGTGCAGGCTGCCTCGCGTTTGTGAGCAAGGATCGCCTCGCGAAAGCGATTCTGGAAAGAAACATTTTCTTGTTCTCCATGTCGGCTCGAATGACAAGCTCAGCGGACGACGAGCCCGCCCATATACTCGCCATGGAGCTCTGGATTCAACCTCTTCGAGAGAGTGTTGGCAACCGGCACGACCCATTCTGGATCACATCGGATGAGCTCAACCGGGCTCTCGAGCGAGAACAGCCGCTGAAAGAAAGCGTTACGCGCTCTCCTGAAGCGTTGGCCGACGCCATCGAGCTCTAGAGCGATCGTTGTCCAGCCGGAGAGTCTTTCGCCAACCTCGAGAGAGCGCTCCCAGAAATCGGCGCCGAGCCGTTCCCGATAGGAAAGCCGAGGTAGAACCGCGCCAGCTCCGTACATCTGCTCGAGCTTGTCTTTGACCTCGAGAGCCTTGCGGTAGTCCGCACCGCAGAGGGCTTCTTCGAGCTCACCGATCATGAGGACTCGGGAGCTCGACGCGAGCGTCGAGAAAATCGCCGACGGCTGGCACGAACGCGGCTTACCGCGCGCGAATCGAAGTCGACGCGACGCCGGGCGAAGGTGCCCTCGTCGGCCTGCACCTCGCCGCCGAACTCGGCCCCTACGTTCACATCGAGGTCATGGGGGGGACCTTCCCGAAAAAACGATCGAGCGCCTCGTGCCACTCTACGGTGAGACCCTATTTACGGAAGACCTCATCGAGGAATCCCGCGTCAACCTCCGAGACCATCTCTTCGAAAAAGGCTATCGCGACGCGAGAGCGCTTCAGAAGACCGCTACCTCTACTTGAGATTCGTCGTCGACACGGGCCCACGCTACAACGTCGTTGCCATCGAGCTCAAGGGGCTGATGCTACCTTGGAAGCCGAGATCCGCCCCCTATTGGCCACGCCGACCAATCGCCGGTTTCGCGCGGCGCCTTTTCAGGAGGAGCTCTGGGAGCAGGACGTCAAAGTCGTTCGGAGCTACATGGAAAGAAACGGCTATCACCGCGTGCGTGTCGAAGGCGAGCTTCGCGCCGCACCGGAGACCCCGTCCAGGCTCACCCTCGTCGCTCATGTCGACCCGGGTCCCAGAGCGGTGATCGAGGCTGTCGATATCAATATTAATGGAGTCGAGGGCGCCGAAGTGATTCGCGTGTCAGGACTCGAGCCAGGCGGCCCGTTCGATGCTACCGGCGTCGTCAAGGCCCGCGATCGCATCGTGACGCATTACTACAACGAAGGCTTTCGCCAAGTCGACGTGCAGAAGAAACGAGCCCATGAGCCGGACTCGCAATCTATTCACCCAGCGCGGGCAGTCCCGATTGTAAGGACAGACCCTCAAGCAGATGGAGCAATCGGTGACCTGGTTCACCCGAAAACTGAAACACTTCTCCGCGTCGGTTGTCCACTTTCTGAAGCCTCGGATATTGGATCGGTTGTAAGCCCGCTCCGACGGTTCGTCGTTTGCAATCGCCTGTGGAGGACAGTCGTTGCTGCAGTGACGGCAAATGTTGCTTGTGGACGCCGCCGCTCGCTAACCCCGTCGGCGGATCGCCTCTGCGATCTCGAGCGTGCGCTGCGCCTTGCGCACGATGGCGTAATCGATGAACTGGCCGTCGATCCGGATCGATGCCGAGCCACTCGCCAGCGCCTTCTCGAACGCCCGAACGATCTCTTCGGCGCGCTCGATGTCGGCAGCCGTTGGCGCAAAAACCCGGTTCACCACGTCGACCTGGGAGGGGTGGATGCAGACTTTACCCTGGAAGCCCATCTGTTTCGCTCGTCCGGCTGCCTTCTCCAGGTTATTCAGATCCTGTACATCTAGCCAGACAGTGTCGATTGGCGGCTCGATGCCCGCGGCCCGGGAAGTCTGCACCAGCATCGCCCGGGCGTGCGCGAGCGTCCACTCATCCGTTGGAGAGTCGAGATTCAGGTCAGCGGTCAGATCGGCGCCGCCGAGCACGAGACGCCGGGCGCGGGTCCCGGCGGAGGCGACGGCCTCGGCGGCCTGAAGCCCTCTGGCTGTCTCGATGATCGGGATCAAGGCGATGGTACCCGCACCGAGGTCCTGTTCGCGCTCGAGATTGCCGAGCAGCCAATCGGCGCTTTTGACCTGATCGGCGCTCTCCACCTTCGGCAAGACGACACCATCTAGCCATGGCCCGACCACCTCGGCGAAGTCGCGATAACAGAACTCGGTGTCGTACGCGTTCACGCGGACGTAGCCGGGACAGGCCCGGTCCCGTTTCAACGCGTCGACGACCTGCTCTCGCGCTGCCGGCTTCTCGGCAAGCGGCACGGCATCCTCGAGGTCCAAGATCACCGCGTCGGCGCCGAAGGAGAACACCTTCCCCACCTTACGTGCATCGTTTCCCGGAGCGAAGAGGAAGCTTCGAAACACGGTCATGCCCGGTGCATCCTTTTTAGTTTGATCCACGCAACGCCTGCTATACCAAGATCGGCGCGAGGAACGACATGATCACCAGCATCAGCGCGCCGCCCAACCGCGAGCTCATTTGTGCGAACGGGATCAGGTGCATCCGTTCGCTCGCACCCAACACAGCCACGTCTCCCGACCCTCCGACGTCCGCCATGCAGAGTCCGCCGATGATGGCCGACTCCACGAAATACATCGACACCAGCACACCCAGGAAGCCTGCGCTGAGCGAAGCACACAGCACCGTGGTCACCGTGATGACGAGGTATGCCGGATCGGACATGATCGCGATGATCTGTTCCATCTCGATGAGCGTGATGCTGACGGCCACGAGAATGGCAGGAATCCAGGTCCTCGCCACAAAACCATACCATGCGCCGGCGGCCCGGGTTATCGGGGCGGGAGCCCAGTTGCCTAGCCGGACGACGGCGGTGGCGATGATCATCCACGCATACGCATGCACTCCCGGGATGATGAGTGCGACCAGGTGCCCCACCATGTAAAACGCCGAGGCGATGATGATGCCAACCGCCAGGCTGGCGAAGCTGGCGGATGATGGTGCTGCCAGGTTGATCCGACCGGCATCGGACAAGGCTACCCTTTCCACTCTTAGAATGTCGCCGTCACCGGAGAAACCCGTGAGCGATGCGAATCTCCCTCTGCCCAACCCGTTGAGTACCCCCGCGAATATGACGCACACCATGTTGGCCACGAAAATCGCGGGCACGAGCCGTGACATGTAATTTGCCGAAACCCCTCCCGTTTGAGCCGCGTATATTTCCGACATCGGTATGGCCCCTGCGCCGATACCGCCGCCCATGATCGGGGCGACCACGAACAATATCGCCTCGCTGAAGCCGAAGCCGGTCAGGTGGCCAATGGTCCCGCCGAGCGCGAACGTGACGGCGATCGCACCGAGCACGGGAATGGCGAGCCTGACACCTACTTTCACCAGCACCTCGCGGTTCATGCTGAGCACGCTCCCGACGATGAGACCGGCAATGAGGAAATCAATGAACACATAGAAGAAGGAGCTCACCATCTCGACGGCGCTCGGTGGGAATAGACCAGCGTGCACCAACGACGCCGGAACGAGGATACAGAGAATGGGAGCCGCGCCAAAGTTTCGAAATCCCGGGATGCTATCCCCGATCCTGGACAGCCCCCACCCCAGGACCATCGTGACTCCGAACCCGGTGACCAGATTGCTCGGAAGCACTTCCAGATAGATGCCGAGGAGCGTGATGATCAACACGACCACGTACGCGGGCGGCGTCAACACCTGAGTGGTGGACATCCTTCAGATAACTTCGGCCTGTTCCAACCGCTCGATCTCTGCCGAGTCGACCCCGAGTAAATCCCCGTAGACCTCGCGGTTGTGCTCGCCGAGCGCGGGGCCGAGCGAGTCGATCCGACCCGGTGTGGCGCTCAGACGCGGTACCACGTTGGGGACCGCAAGCTCTCCCGCTCGTGGGCTCGTAACGCGCACGATGTTCTCGCGCGCTCGATAGTGAGGGTCTTCGAAGATCTCGTCGATGGCCGCCACGATGCTACAAGGCACCTGCGCCTGGTCACACAAAGCGAGGATCTCGGCTTGTTGGTGACGCCGGGTCCAGTCGGTGACGATGCCGTCCACTTCGTCACGCGCGGCATCCCGCTCCTCGATCGTCCCGTATATGCCGTCGCCGGCAAGCTCCGGCCGGCCCATCAGGTTCGCCAGCCGCTCGAACATCTTGTCGTTGGTGCAAGCGATGGCGATCCAGCGGCCGTCCTTACTCGGGTAGTGACTGTGCGGACAGGCATTCACGGTGGCTGCCCCCATGCGCTCACGAACGAAGCCGAACTTGTCGTACGCAGGAGCTAGCTCGTCGAGAATGCGGAAGATCGGCTCGTAGAGTCCGATGTCGATGTACTGCCCACCGCCGTCGATCGTGTCAGGCGCGTCAGGCGCGTCACGGTAGCGCAGTGCCATGAGAACACCGAGCGCAGCGTAGAGCCCGGACATGTAGTCCGACAACGTCGCCGTTCCGGGGATAGCTGGCGGCCGGTCCGGCTCCCCCGACAAGAATGCAATTCCGCCGAATGCGTTCCCAATGCGGCCGAAGCCCGGCTTGTCGCGATACGGGCCGGTCTGCCCGTAGCCCGAGATGCGAACCATGACCAGTTTCTGGTTGACGGCCTCGAGATCCTCGTAGCCGACCCCCCACCGCTCGAGCGTCCCCGGCTGGAAGTTCTCGGTCACGACATCGCTCACGGCCGCCAGCCGCTTGAGAAGGTCCGCGCCTTCGCGCTTGCGCAGGTCGAGCGTGATCGACTTCTTGTTGCGTGCCTCGCTCAGCCAAACCAGACTGTCCCCGCATTCCGTCATCGAGCCCAGCCGTCGACAAGGGTCGCCGATCTTCGGCAGCTCGACCTTGATCACTTCCGCGCCGAACTCCGCCAGAAGCGTCGCGCAGTACGGGGCGGCGATATAGGTTCCTATGTCCAGGACGCGCAGCCCGGCGAGCGGCCGCGACTCGCTCTTCAATTCTCGCGTCCATTGGATGGGCCGGATTGCCCGACCCAGTTGGGGACCCAGGTGCGATTGTACTTCCGTACTTTGTACTGGTCATTAACGGATATGAAGCGCGCCACGCTCCCGTCCTCGATCGACCTCGCAAGCTGGTTCAGGTGCTCCGGATCCGTGCTCCCCCAGGAGCCTGTTTCCAGGCGGTGCATCATCGTTTCGAGCACGGCTATGGACTCGGCCACCGTGAAGCCGCAATGCGTCGGAAGCTCGGTGTAGACGGTGCGGACCAGGTCTTCCTTGCCGTTTTTCCGCACGAGCTCCATGTAGCCCTGGACGTTGCTCGCGAGGATTTGCTCATCTCCGATGTCGTGCCACCGGATCACCGGGATCCGGGGTTGGCCCACGGCGATACGACCCGCGGCACCCCAGTACTCGATCCCTTCGGGATCCGCCGAGATACGGGGAAACGCATTCACTTTCTCGAGGTCCGCCTCGAGCTCGACCCCGGCCTCCTCGTACAGCTGGCGCACCGCGCGCTTGTTGTATTCGCTGCCGTTGTCGAAGAACTCCTTGTAGTCCACGCCATCGTTCCACGAATACTGGTAGCTCCGGGCCCCGAAGGAGGATGACGTCTCGAGCATGAAACGCGAAACGCCGCCGATCCGGTCGGCCACCCGCAGCGTGCTCTGGTACATGCTCTGTTGGAGCTCCGCCACATTGCTTCGATCGGGCTTCGTGAGCCTGAGATCGACCCAATCGGGAAACTGCCCGATCGTCACCGCGAGCGCAATGCGCGCCCTGCCTTCCGGCGTACGCTGGGCCTCGTTGAACACCTGGCGCCAGGCGAACGTGAGGTCAGGGTATTCCGGGCGCAGCCCTTGTGATTTCGGCAGGTTGACGATGGGAAGCTCCGGAGCCAACAGCGCCTTGAGAACGAACCACTTGTCGAGCTCTGAGTTCCCCACCCACACGATGGGTGCGGTGCCTCCCGCCACGACTCCATCGACGCGACCCGGATCTTCGGCCAGGGCGGTGCCCACCCTTCCACCACCGGAGCAGCCATACTGGAGGACCCATTCCGGCTCGCGGAACCGGGCGATGAACACATCGTGCACCATCTCGATACGTTCGATCTCCCGCGCCGGATCATAGCCGCCCACCCAACGCCTCTCATGCCGCGCCGTCCCGGATACCGCGTACCCCCGCTCCAGAAAGGCCAGATACCTCTCCCGATTCGCGCCGGTTACGTAGTCCAGGTCCCGGACCAGCACCCCGTTCCAGTTGGACGGAACCCGGATAAGGTACCGGGTGCCATCGCCGAACGTCCCGCCTTCTTCCTCGTAGGAGGTCTCCTGCGCCGCCAGGCCGACGTGCCCGCTCAGGGCCGTCACTCCGGCGAGGCAGACGAGCCTGAACACGAGGTGTCTGCTCCAGACTCGGCGTTCGGGAGAGCGTGAGTCCGCCTTCATCGTGATCGGGTTCATTGCCTTCTCCTTCCTCGTTGATCCCTTGGAACTATAAACCGAGATGGGTGGGAATCCATCTGTAGGAACTTTAATCTGAGATGGGCGGGAATTACCAGAGGAATCTCGTGTGTGGGTCGGGTTCAAGTCTGGAACGAGACTAAGAACAAACCCCTTCATCAAAAAGCTGAGATTTGGTTGCGCGTACACGGAACATGGTGGATAACGCCAGAGACCCAGTACGGTTCAGCCGCGAAGAATCTCGCACGGCGCGAAGCCGGAGTCCACGACAAGCTCTACATTTATCCGGACTCCCGCGATGGCCGGGAAATCGAAGTCGCGTTTATGATGACCCCGGAAATGAATCCGAATGGCAGCGACCGGGACAGCATCGTCGTCACCATATACGACGACGCCGTCGAGGTAGTGGGGAACTCCTGAGCGCCTTCGTCTCCTTCGACCTGCGCGGTAAGGCTTCCGTCACCGTCTTTGCGGTAGCGGATGATCTTGGGATGGTCGTGCTCCGGGTTCTCGAACACGGCGCTTTCGGCTTCGAGCTTTACGAGCTTGAAGTCCGTTCCCGCTCGCCCGTTGGGCTGGGCAACGTAGTAAACGCCCTCGGCGCGGACTTCGATGCGTAGAAATTCGAACCCGACGGTTTTATCACCAACCACCGTTCGGGAAACGCCGAGCATCATCCCGCCGGACGCCTTTGTCCAGTGCTCCTCGATGACGGCTTGCCCCAGCTCGCCGCGCCATCCTCCCGCGAGCTAGCTCAGTCCCGCAAGATCCTCCGGGGCGCCCGCGCGTGCACCTAGACTGAGAATGACGAGGCCTAGCGCGAGTGAAGAAGCTTTCATATCCCGATCTCCGGTTGGGTCATACCTTCGGCCAAATAGGCGTAAGCCATATGAGGCGTATTGAAAGCATAGCCAAGCTCGCCCTTGAAATCGACGAGGATGATTCCGCCGCGTCCTTGGGTCCGCGACTCGAGAATGCGCACGGCCTGCTGCGCCGCTTCCGCAGGGCCGATTCCGGACGTGATCGCATCGACCGCTCGGAGCGCCAAACCGACCCGCATGATCCCTTCACCCCAACCCGTCGAGGAGCCGGCCCCTCGGCGGTCGTCAGCATAGAGCCCAGCGCCGATGAGTGGCGAGTCCCCTACGCGGCCTGGAAGCTTCAAGAGCGACCCGCCCGTTGACGTGGCGGCAGCCACGTGGCCATGGGCGTCGCATGCCACAGCGCCAACAGTGTCCGCGGGGCCTCCGACTTCGTCGAGGCCGCCCGGCTTCGACAATTTCTTCGCTCTCTCGTAACGCTCGCGCTCGCGCTCCACTATGAGGGAGTCGGGCGAGCATGTCGCCACCCCTGCTTCCTCTGCGAAAGCCCGTGCGCCGTCTCCGACGAACATTACATGGGGCGCTCTCTCCAAAATCCCGCGCGCGAGTGCGATCGCATGCAGAACGCCACTCACGCAAGCCACGGCGCCAGCCTTCAAATCCGCGCCGTTCATAATGGCTGCGTCGAGTAGTACTTCGCCCTCGCCGTTCAAAACAGCGCCGCGACCCGCGTTGAAGGTCTCGTTGGCCTCCATATGCTCCACCGCTTTTTGAACCGCGTCGAGGGCCGATCCGCCCGTGAGTAACGTCTCGAATCCCGCCATGGAGGCTCGATGGACGCCTTTTTGGTGAGCGTCGCGCTCGATTTCGGGAATCGCCCATGCCCCGCCATGGACGCAAATGGCAGGCCGCGCTTTTCGTTTGGAAGGTTTGTCCATCTCTGCTCACCCCAAAAGGCACGGAGCCAGGAGACACCGATGCCGGCTTGGTAGCGCTACGGGGATTCGAACCCCGGTTTGATGGCTGAGAACCACCCGTCCTAGTCCCCTAGACGATAGCGCCACTGCCAAGCAGTTCGAAAAAAAATTAGCACAGGCGCGCCGAGCTGTCAATTTTTGATCGGGCCCGGGTCCCGGTCGCAAACGTTACTCGAGGTGTTGGAATAGAAGCCAACACCAACAACCAAGTGAGTTTCTTCTCCAGGGGGTATCCCGCTGGCAGCCTCGACTCGATGTTAGACGGTCTTCGCAAACGTTTCGGTAGCCTCATTTCCGGTAAGGTCTCGGTAATCGAGCAGGAGCTTGCCGAGGCACCGCAAGGGCTCTCGCCCAAAGAGGACCAAAAGAAAGGCACAGCCGAAGCACTCCTTCTCGCGCGGCGCGAACCCCAGAAACGCGAAGCACGGCTCATCCTCACGGAGCGGATCCATAACCGCGCAGCCATGCTGCTCAACGGAGTCCGGACGGACCTGCTGCAGAAGGTCCACGGACGGATCGAGGATGAGAATCAAAGCGAATCCTTGCACAGTCTTCTAGAGGTAACGCTCGATCCCGCTTTCACGACTCGCCTCGATGTCGAAATCGACGAGCTGACGCAAAAGATGCTCGAGACGCTGAAGTCAGACCTCGCGGGCGAGCCCGAGGCGGCGCAGCTATTCCCTGGTCCCGCTGGGTTCATCACAGAGCTCCGACAGTATCCAGACGGCATCCTCCGAAAGCATCTTCTCCAGCAGATCGAAGTTCTAGCCCTCCCGATTTCGGCGCAAGCGCTCCCTCTCGAGCCCGGCGATGCGCAAGTGCTGATGGAGCGGATCGCCGAATATTGGGTGAGCTGCCGTGAAGCGCTGGACAAATTCTTTCGTTCCGTCGAGATGGTGCTTCTGTCTGGCGCCCGAAGCGAGGTTCGGCTGGACCCCGATCTCATTCGGAGCCGGCTCGTCGCGGCGCAATACTGTAACGGCTACCAGGTGCTCGACGAACGATTCCGACGCCTTTACGGCGAGATCGCGCAGCTCCAGATGAGCACGGAGCCTACGGAGAACGAACGGGCTGCACTCGACCGACGGGTCGTTAGCGAGGTCATCGTACCGCTGGCCTACTTCATCCGCGAGCGTCGCGAGCCCGAGCCTCGGGAAGCCCTCGCGAGCCGCGCGGAGCTATTCCGCGATATCGTCGATAGAATCGTCGCGATACCGGAGCCGATGAATCAGACCGCCGAAGCGGTCAAACCCGTACTTCGAAAAAGCGTAGAGCATGCGCGCCCGCTTCTGCAGGACTTCTCCTACCTGCGCACCGTTTTCGAAAGCTTGAATCCCGCCGCCATCCATCGCACGACGGCCCTTCTCAAAGTGTTCGAGACCCTCGTGAAGTCCGAGCTCGATGAAGATTCTCTCGAGACTCTCGAGAACGTCATCCGCTTGAATCGTTCTCAGTACCGACTGCTCCAGCTGCGCCACCCGCGGAGCTCGTGGAAGATATGTTCACGATGCTCGGTTATTTGACGCTGCCCGACGCCTTGCCCGAGAACCAAACGCAACTATTGCGGCGTGTCGCGACGTTCACGCTAACCCCCGATGAGCTCGGCGCGCAATACGCGCTCTACCGGGACAAAGCGACAACGACCGAGGACCGTGCCCGCATCGCACGAGCACTCTTCGAACGCCTCGAACCAAGCGCCCTCGGACATGATGAGCGTCAGGCGCGCCTCGAGACATCCCCTCTGCCGATCGATCTTGGAAAAGCGCTCACGGCTATCGGCTACCGGCCCGACGATAAGGATCGGCTAACAGTTTTCAAAGAGGAGGTGCGTAGCGCAGTCGAAGACGGCGACACCAAGAAGCTCGCCAAGGCGATACGGGACATCAACAAGTTGAAAAAGGCGGTCGAGCGCGAGCGTATCGAGCTCGGCGCAACGGGCACCGACGGTGATCCCTATTTTGTCGAGATCTGGCTCACGGAGTCGGGAGCCATGGTTGGACTGATTTTCTTTCAGGAAGAAGGTTTCGGACCGAATCCAGTCGAGAGCATGAAGCTCGATCCGGGGAAAGGCAACCGCAAAGAAGTAGAAGAAAAGCTCAGGCGCCAGCTCAAGAATCAAGCTCTGATCTACAAAACGTTCTTCAGGTTGTTCGCGCACGACCAGCTTCTGAGCAAAGACCAGCGTCGCACACTTCCGTCTTTCGTCAAGAAGCTATACGAGCCGGTCGAGCCGAGCCGTCATCTTCTCCTGTCGCGCCTGCGTTACGCCAAAGAGCTCGTGGTGCTCATCGATTCGTTCGTCGAGCTCATCGTGAACAGCAGCGCCTCAGCAGCTAGCGAAGGTAAAGCCACGCGGAAGGTGCTCGGCGGGCTGTCGAAGAAAATCAACGAGCTCATCGCGTCAACGGAAAAGCCCGGGATCACGCAGAACTTTCCCGAATCTTGAAAGAGCACGACCGGGCGCTCAAATATCTGAACACGGCCGTCGTCCACTCGGTGAACCCGTGGCTCGAGCGGCAAACCGCCGAGCTTTCGACCGAGTTCGTGTTTCGCCAGGAAGAAGTGCTCAAGACGGTACGCGAGCACACAGCGCATCACGGCATCGACTGGGAGCGCGACGTCGAAAGCTTCGTGACCCACGGTATTCGAGGGACGTTGGGCTGCCGTTCGCTCATGCGTCTGGCGGATGGGTCGTCGAAAGTCGTCCTCTTGAACTATCACCGGCGGCGCCAAGCGTGGCAGGTGCGCTATCTCGGTCCACGCGTCACTGACGTCGTGCGCGACGCACTCCAGAAAAAGGGAAAACACCTTCCCGACGACTACGACGAGAAGCGTGAGCAGCCGACGTTCAGCCTCGATGAACAATCTTGTCGGTTCTTCATGCTCAAGCGCAACGTCGCGCGGGTGGAAGCCACGCTCGTGCTCGACGAAGACCGCGACGAGAACCCGTGGGACGTCGTTGTTCTAAAATACAATGACGAGGTTCTCGTGGATCGCACGGCGTAACGTTGCTTAACGACACCGTCATGGCTTAAGATCCGTCGTGTCGCAAAGGCGCGTTCTGCTTCTCCTGACATTCTTTATCAGCGGGCTCGCGGCACTAATTTTCGAGCTCGTGTGGACGCGACTGCTCCTACTCTCGATGGGAACGACGGCCACGGCCGTCGGTATCGTCCTCGGCGCCTTCATGAGCGGGATGGCGCTCGGAAGTGCTTTGAGTGGATATCCTCGATTGGAGAAGCTCAATCCCGTTTTGACCTTCGCGGCGCTCGAAGCGTTTATCGGAATCTACGCGCTCGCGTCGCCGACGATTCTCGGCGCTGTTGGCAGTGTCTCGGGCCAAGAGCTCCGTTTTTTTCTCGCAATCGTGTCTTTGCTCCCGGCGACGGTGGCCATGGGAGCATCGCTCCCGGTGCTCGTCCACGCTCTCTCCGCTTCCTCCGCTTCCTCCGCTTCCGGAGACGCGATCGCCGTGAGCTTAGGGACACTCTACACCGCCAATACTGCAGGCGCGGTGCTCGGACCGCTGCTCGCGATCTTCTGGTTCTTCCCGAGCGTCGGACTCACGGCGACACTTTGGGTCGGCGCCGGCCTCGATTTTCTCGTCGCGACGTCGCTCGTCGTAGCCCATCGGCGTTTTCCGTCGCCGTCCGTGCACGCAGTTGAAGGGAAGCAGAGCCCGGTATCGTGGCTCGTGCTCGCCACCGTCGCCATCTCGGGTGCGGGAGCCATGGTGTACGAAGTCGCTTGGGGACGCACGCTTTCGATGGTCTATGGCTCTTCGATCTACGGCGTCTCGATCATGCTCTCGACGTTCCTGCTCGGCATTTCTCTAGGCGCCGGGCTCGCGTCCTATCTTCTGCACCGCCATCCAACCACGCATCCGCTGGCACGACTGTCCAAGACCCTCGTGGCCTCGGCTACGCTCGCCTTCTTTAGCCTCATCATCGCGAGGAGCCTCCCGTTTCTTTTCCTGAATTTCTACACGTCGATCGAGGCCCGCGAGAGCACGCTCTTTTTGTCACAGTTCATCATCGCGGCGCTCCTCATGCTCCCGTCGACCATGGCGCTCGGGGCCACGCTCCCACTCGCCGCCGATGCCCTTCCCAAACCACGGACGAGCGCTCACGTCGCCAAGCTCTATAGTTGGAACCTCATCGGCTCGGCGTTCGGCGCTATCACCGCCTCGGTTGTGCTCCTGGCGAGCTTAGGCGTCGAGTTCACGATACGGGGCGCCGCCGTCATCGCGCTCGGCATGGCTATCTTGCTCCTCGCGCGCTCCGGCCGGTTCTCGGTTCCGACTGCCGCGATGGCAGGCTCTTTCATTCTCATCATCCTCGCTCTCGATCCAAGCGGCGCGCGCGTAGTAAAGAGTTTCGGCGTCTATAGCGGAGCACGAACCTATGCGAGCTACGAGATTGGGCAGCTACGCGACATCGTCGCGAGCCACGAGCTACTTTATTATCGCGACGGCGCGACAGCGACCGTCGCGGTGCAACAGATCGAGAGCTTTCGTCTTCTGAAAATCAACGGCAAGACAGACGCTTCGAACGGGCCGGGTGACGTCGCGACACAGCTTCTTCTCGGCCATCTTCCCTTTCTCCTGAAGGACGCGAAGCGGGTGGGCGTGATCGGCTGGGGAAGCGGCATGACCGTCGGCGCCGTCTTGCAGCATCCAGTGGAGCTTGTCGATGCGTTCGAGATCGAGACGGCCGTCATCGAAGCGTCCCGTTTCTTCGAGCCTTTGAACGGGCAACCCCTCGACGACAAGCGCATCGAACTCATTCTCGGCGACGCGCGCAATCAGCTACAGCGCCGCGAAAGGACCTACGACGTCATCATCTCGGAGCCTTCGAATCCCTGGATCACCGGCGTTTCCAATCTCTTCACGAAGGACTTCTTCGAGATCGCCGCCAAGCGGCTCGAGCCCGACGGCCTCCTTTGCCAGTGGTTTCACCTCTACGGCATGTCCGAAGAGTTGACGCGCTCCCTCATCGCGACTTTCCGCCAAGTCTTTCCACACGTCATCGCGTTTCAGGATCGCGACCTCATTCTCATCGGCGGCCGCAACCCTCTCGAGCTCTCGCTCGACCGGCTCGACGCGCTGTATCGCAACCCGGTTATCCAAGAAAGCCTGACGCGCGCGGAGATGCAATATCCGAGCGACGTCCTCGCGAGCATGACGCTCGACGCCAACGGCACGGCGGCCTTCTCGGATGGCACGAGGCTCAACACTGACGACAACATGTATCTCGAGCTTCAGGCGCCGCGCTCCCTCTATCGCGACAACATCGAGGCGATCCTCACTAGCATGCGCAAATATCCTCCCGATGTCCTCGCACACCTCACCGATGTGAAGTCCGAGGCCAAAGTACGGCTCGAGCTCGCGGCGTCCTACTTCACCGCGGAACGGCTCGAGGAAGCACTCGTGCAAACGGAAGCGGCCGTCGCGATCGAATCGTCTTTCGAGGGGCAGAAGCTGCGGGGCCAAGTTCTGCAACAGCTCGGCCGTCACGATGAAGCGAAGGCGGCACTGCAGCAGGCGCTAGAGGCGGGCGGCGACGATGCAGGGTGCCGCTTCGTAGAAGCGATGCTGCGCGCGCTCGACTCTCCCACAGCTCCTTAGCGTCCCTTAGCGTCGCCTCATTCCGGAATCTTGATCTCGCATCGACCGACAAGACCCGATGAGCCTCCAACACGGATGGCAACTATTTCGCCCTCGCGTTTGTCGGCCTCCACCTCCAGGATGCTCGGTCGACCCATCTCGAAGCCTTGCTCCACGATGAAACGGAGGGTGCCGGTTGACTTCGCGTCGCGGGCGGCAAGGTAGCCACCAAGCGCCGTGGCTGCGGCACCCGTCGCCGGGTCTTCCGCGATACCCATGGCGGGCGCAAACATACAGGCACGCAGATCCGAGCCGGCACGTTCGGGGTCCCGCGTCAGCAGGAATAGGTGCGGTGCCCAGTAATTCGCGAGCACCTCCTTCCAAAGACTTGTCTCGAGCGATGCCCGAGCGAGCGCGTCGCGATTGCGAAGCGACACGAAGAGAAAGGGAACGCCGCAGGAGACGGCTTGCGGCGTAAGCTCACCTTCAGTGAAGTCGTCCGGGCTGAGCGAGAGAAGTGCGGCGAGCTTCACGACCGAGGGTGGCTCGGGTCCGATCTCCGGCATTTGAGCCGCGGACAGCGTCGCCGAAACAGGACGTCCGTCCACGACGTGGATCGAGACCGGCACGGGGCCAACACCCTCTTCGAACACGATCGGCGTGTCGTCACCATCGAGCGTGATGTCGCCGAGCGCCGCGAGCACGTAAGCCGAGCCGACTGTGGGATGTCCGGCGAACGGAAGCTCGACGCCAGGCGTGAAGATGTGGAGGCGACGCGTGTGCTCCGGGGATTCCGGCGGGAGAACGAACACGGTCTCGGAAAGGTTGAGCTCACGCGCAATGGATTGCATCCGTTCGGTAGCGAGTCCTCGCGCGTCCGGGAATACCGCGAGCGGATTACCTCCGAAGATACGGTCGGTGAACACATCCGCTGTGTGATATCGATAGATCATGTTTCCTGCTCCTGTTTGGACAAGTGGCGAGTTGGACAAGTGGCGAGTTTGTATCATCTCCTCGGGCGCCGAGACACCTGCGGCGCCGGCGTGTGCTATTTTCCCGATGAGGTCGAACATGAAAGCCAAATGCTGGTTGTTGAGTCTCGTGCTCGTTTGTGCGTGCACCGCTGCGACGGAGGCCGCCGGGGCGGTAGAGACGTCGCTTTATCAAAGCCTTCGTTACCGGCTCATCGGCCCGTTTCGGGCAAGCCGAACCGTGGGCGGCGTGGGCATCCCAACGCAGCCGAACGTGTTCTTCGCCGGCGTGAACAATGGCGGTGTATGGAAGACCGACGATTACGGCCGCACGTGGAGGCCCATCTTCGACGACGCGCCGACAGGGTCGGTCGGCGACCTCGCGGTGTCGCCGTCTCATCCGAATGTGATCTACGTCGGCACGGGCGAAGGTCTTCATCGCCCCGACCTCGGTGTCGGCGATGGAATCTTCAAATCTATCAACGGCGGCGAGACGTGGGAGCATGTTGGGCTTTTGGACGTACAGCAAGTCGGCCGGCTCGTCGTGCATCCAACGGATCCGGACGTAGTTTTCGTCGCAGGGCTCGGACACCCCTACGGGCCGAACGACGAACGTGGGGTTTTTCGGACTACTGACGGTGGTGTGAGCTGGGACAAGATTCTCTGGGTCGACCACAACACGGGCGCCACCGTGGTAGAGCTCGACCCGAGCAACCCAAAAACGCTATATGCGGGTCTATGGGGGCATCGTGAAGGGCCGTGGGAAAACGCGCGCTTCTCGGGACCCGGTACCGGTCTGCACAAATCAAAGGATGGCGGCGACACGTGGGAGCACTTGACGGAAGGTCTGCCATCAGAGAACTGGGGACCGCTTTTCATCGGTATATCACCGAGCGACTCGGACAGGGTATACCTGACGGTCAGCGCGCGCGGCGGAGGAGGCCTTTTCCGCTCCGACGATGGCGGCGCGAGCTGGACGCAAACTTCCGACGACCCGCGACTCGGCGGTGACGTGCGGGTCCATCCGCAGAATCCCGACATCGTGTTTGTCGGAACGATTGCAGCCTATCGATCGGACGATGGAGGCCATACTTGGACGTCTATCAAAGGCGCGCCTGGCGGAGACGACTATCAACGCATCTGGATCAACCCAGAAAATCCCGACATCATGCTCTTCACCGCCGACCAGGGAGCCACGATCACGGTGAACGGGGGCCGCACGTGGAGCTCCTGGTACAACCAACCGACTGCGCAGCTCTACCACGTGTCGACCGACAACCAGTTTCCCTATTGGGTGTATGGCGGCCAGCAGGAAAGCGGAGCGATTGGAACGGCGAGCCGCGGCAATGGCGGCCAGATTTCATTTCGTGACTGGATGGGCATTGGGGCGGATGAATACGCCTATGTCGCGCCCGATCCGTTGAACCCCGACATTATTTATGGAGGGCGCGTGATGCGCTTCGACAAGCGCACCGGGCAGACGCAAAACGTGGCGCCGGAAGCGCTACGCTCGGGAAAGTACCGCTTCGTCCGCACGATGCCTCTCATGTTCCATCCGGCCGAGCCGAGGATGTTGCTCTTCGCGACAAACGTGCTCTGGAAGACAACGAGCGGGGGACAGGAATGGGAGATGATGAGCCCGGACCTCTCCCGCGAGCAACCCGAAGTTCCGGAGAGCATCGGTGACTTCTATAGGTCCGAGTTTGAGACGATGGCGCGCCGGGGGGTGATCTACGCGCTCGGCCCATCGCCTCTCGACGTCGACACGATCTGGGCGGGCACGGATGACGGGCTCGTACACGTGACGCGGGATGGCGGCAAGACGTGGCGCGACGTCACGCCGCCGGAGCTCCGCGCGTGGGACAAAGTCTCTCAAATCGACGCCGGACATTTTGATGTCGACACGGCGTATATCGCGATCAACGCGATTCGGCGCGACGACATGCGGCCCCTCATCTATCGTACGCATGACGGCGGCACCACATGGACGCGTGTCGTGAACGGTCTGCCCGAGATGGGCCCCGTCAACGTTGTCCGCGAAGACCCGAAGCAAGCCGGACTCTTGTTCGCGGGAACAGAACGCGAGACTTATTTCTCGGGCGATGACGGCGACTTGTGGCAATCGCTTCGGATGAACATGCCGGCCACTTCGATCCGAGATCTCGTCATCCACGAGAACGACCTCGTCATCGGAACCCACGGCCGATCGATCTGGATCCTCGACAACATCACGCCGCTGCGCGCACTCGCCAAAGTAGAAGAAGCCGAGCACGCTTTTCTCTTCGAGCCACCCACCGCGACGCGCGTGCGCTGGAACATGTTTGGCGACACGCCGCTTTCGCCCGAAGAGCCCGCCGGTGAGAATCCACCGGACGGAGCCATTCTGGACTACGTCCTCACGCAAAGCGCTTCAGAAGTCATGTTGGAAGTCTTGAACGGGAGTGACTTGATCCGGCGCTACGCGAGCGATGACGCACCCGAAGACGTGAACCCGACCTCGCTCCGGCACCCAACCTACTGGATTCGTCCGCCGCAGAGCCTCGCCACCGAGCGCGGACATCATCGCTTCGTCTGGAACCTCCGTCACACGCCTCCGTCAGGAAGCAGAAGGTCCTTCGCCATCGCCGCCGTTCACGCGCGTACGCCAGTAAGCCCAGTCGGCCCGCTCGTCCACCCGGGCACCTATACGATCCGCCTGACAGTCGACGGAATAGTTTCCGAGCGAGAGCTCCATGTTCGCATGGATCCTCGGGTCGAGATCAGTGATGAGGCGCTGAGGCTTCAAACCGAGAACACGATGGCGTGCTACCGAGGCTATCTGGCAGCACAAGACCTTCGCGAGGCGATTGAGGCTGCATCGCTCGCGGAAGGGGAACAGGAAGCGTGGAGCATACTTTGCGGCGCGCGCTTACCCGGCGCCGCCGACACGCTCTACGGCAGCATTTACGAAACATCACCCGAAGAAGAGACGGTGATGGGACTCCAGCAGAAGTTTCTCTACATGATGACGCTGCTTCAGCAAGCGGATGCCCGGCCGACCGCGCAAGCGATCCGAGCCGTGGAGCAACTTAGGGGAACACTTCAGGCTCTCTCCCAACGCTGGGCCGAGATTCGCTAGCCAGGACGGTCGATCGACCCTATCGGAGATCGGCTAGAATGGAACATACGTCATGAGCGATGAAAAACGCAGTCGGGCGGCGCGCGAGCGCGCGCGGAAACGTCGTGACTGGCCCGTACGGGTATTTCGATTGGGCATGGAGCCCGGCGATGACTTATCCGCTAGTACGACCGTCGACGAGCGGCTCGCAATGATGTGGCCGCTCGCGGTCGAGGCGTGGGCTTTGAGTGGGCGAACTCTTCCGGTCTACGCCCGTAAGAATATACCTGGACGCCTCATCGAAATGTACCGCCAAAACGACGTCCCTCCGGACGACAGTGCCTCTTCGTAATCTGAACGACGACTTCCGGGATTTGCTCCTGGAATTTATCGCCGCAGGCGTCGAGTTCGTCATCGTGGGCGCCTACGCCGTCGCCTATCACGGCGTGCCCCGAGCGACTGGATACATCGATGTTTTCGTGCAAGCCAGTCACGCGAACGCACAACGCGTGTTCGATGCACTCGTCTCATTCGGAGCGCCACTGGACAGCGCGGGTGTCACCGCGAAAGACTTCGAGAAGGCAGGTATCGTTTATCAGATCAGATAGGGCAACCGCCTCGCAGGATCGATGTGCTGACCGAAATCTCCGGAGTCAGCTTCGATGAGGTTTGGGATTCGCGACAAACCGTGGATTTCGAAGGGCGAGCCATCCACTTCATTGGTCGCAACGAACTCGTTCGCAACAAGGAAGCCGCGGGCAGACCGAAAGATTTCGCGGACGTTGCACGATTGCGCAACGAATAGGTCAAAAATCCTCGAGCAACATGGCGTTCCCGGAGAACCCAAGGGGGCGCCGTCGAGGAACAAGCTCGTGCCGTCCACCGTCCAGGCGACGAACTCTCCCCCCATCCAACCTTCCGGGGCAAAAGGCTGTTTCAGAGGGGTGAGAATGTAAAGGGGCGGTGCTCACTCTCCATGCTCCTCCGCGGCGATGAGCTCCTCGAGGAACTGTTTGTCTGCGGCATCCGACGGGCGAAACGTGTCTTTGGTTCGGATGAGCGTTCGCTTGCTGGCTATCGGGATCTTCACGCCATGAATCTCGACATGATCCTGATCCTGAGCGGCGTCGTCGTAAACCACGTCGCAAGCCTTCGCGAGGAGACCCACGATGACTTCATCCGCGATGCGCACGACTGAATATTCTTCAACGTCCGTGTCCGCGATCTCCGCTGCAGTGTTGTCGGCAAGAATAGCGAGTGCCGATTTGATCCTGGACACGTTCTGAGCGCTCGGTTCGATGAGCAGGTCGATGTCCTTTGTCGTACGGCCCGCACCGTGGGCAATGACGGCAAAGCCGCCGATGAGAACGTACTGGGCGCCGTGCTCATTCAGGGATTGGCAGATGCGGACGAGATCTTCGATCTGTGGCGCGCGAGAGTACTCGCTATCGTTCTTCTCATCCAACGGTCCGCCTCCTCGAGGCTGGAAAAGCGATAAACGCCTCGGGGAACGAGCGCATCAACGGGCTGGAGCTGCGCCGCCGTCTTTAGAAGCTGTCGCGCGTCCTCGAGCGATGCTGTGTCTTGCCGGCGGTTTCCGACCGTTTTCATGGAGAAAGCCGCCCCTCGTGGTGTCGACTTCGGCATCGTCATTACTGAACTTAGAATACCCCGTCCAATATGGATCGTGCGAGCCACAGCCGGCCCTTTCTCACTGCAGCTCCCCATAGAGCTCGAGCAGCTCGTGGATGCGGTTCGACCACGAGAATTTTTGCTCCGCAATCCGGCGGCCTTCATGGCCCCATTCCGCGAGCATCTCGCTCTCCGTGACGGCCGCGATGAGCGTGCGCGCGAGGGCGTCCACGTCGGCGGGCTCCACCAGGATCCCGGAAACGCCGTCGAGCACCTTGTCGGGGATGCCGCCGACGCGCGTCGCGATGACAGGTTTGCTGTGCGCCATCGCTTCGAGCGTGACCATGGAGCTTCCTTCGTATCGCGTCGGGTGGACGAATAGGTTCGCCCGTTTGTACAGCGCGTGGAGTTGCTCGTCGGAGACAGAGCCCACGAGGAACGTCTTGGGAGCAATGCCGCGCTCGTTTGCGACGCGCCCGATCGTCTCGCGCTGCGAACCTTCACCGACGAGGACCCACTTCCAGTTCTCTGGCATCTCTTTCCGGATCGCACCGAGAGCTTTCGCCAGATCCACAAAGCCTTTATTCGTTTCGAGGCGGCCGACGGATAGCAGCACGGTGTCCCTCGCATCGAGATCGAGCACGGATACTTCGCCGGCGGGTCGTCGATCGATCTCTTCTATATCGATGGCGTTGGGAATCACGGCAATCTTTTCCGGCTCGACGCCGAGTAGCTTCTGCACCTCCTCCTGCATCGATTGGTCCGGCGCGATCACGCACGCCGCCCGGGCGGCCGCATAGCGGATCGCGTTTCGGAGCGGGAAGTAGGCGGCTCGCTTGAGAGCCGTTGTTTTGAACTCTTCCATCCCATGCGGATGGAGCACGAGCGGAGCATGTTTTCCGGCGCCGAGCCTTGCATAACCAAAACCCGCGCCGCCATCCGCTTGGACAATGTCGGGCTCGAAGGATCCGACGAGCTCGCGCGCCGCGCGCACGCTCCAGATCAAGTAATTCGTGTTGCGCTCGAGCACGACGAAGCCGGGACGGCGCGGCCATGGAAGCATTCGAGACGACGTGAACGTATAGGTCTCGTCGCGCAGCTCCGAGAGCTCTTGACGGGGCGGCTGTGTGAAGACCCGTACATCGCAGCCGGCGCGCTCGAGGTAGCGCTTGAGCGCACCGGTGTGGCGCTCGAGCCCACCACGACCGTGCAATGGGTGGATGGCGCGGGTGATGAGAGCGACCTTCATGACTCGCTGACGCCCCGATAGAGAGCTTCGATTTGCGGAAGCACGGCCTTCTCCGAGAAGACGGCTTCCGCGCGCGCCAAAGCACCTTGGCGAAGTCGCTCGGCGAGGGCCTCATCGGTGAGGACACGGGCGAGCTCTTGGCCGAGCGCGTCGACGCCCGTCGCCAAAACACCGCTCTCTTCGTGTACCACTAGGTCGGCGCTGCCGCCGGTGGGCTCGACTACGAGCACCGCGCCGACGGCGAGCCCGTCGAGGAGCACGCGAGAGAGTGGCTCTTGCCAGCGCGACGGGAAGAGCACGGCGTCCGCGTGCTGCATCAATGCGCGCGTTCGCTCTTCGTCGACCCAGCCGAGCCACGTTACGCTTCGGCCGCGTCGCTCCGCTTCGCGTCTAAGCTCGGCCATCATGCTCCCGGAACCAGCGACGATGAGCGGTATCTCCGTCTTGGCCGCTTCGAGGACCGGGAGCAAACGGTCCGGCGCTTTGTTCGGCTCGAGCTTCCCGATGAACAGGAGATAGCGATCGGGCAAGTCCGTTGGTTTCTCGAACGACGTGCCGAGCTCGCTCGAGAAATTAGGGATGACCTCGGCATCCGCATTACCGGGCAGAGACCGCGCGACATGGCGGCTCACGGCCACGACCGCTCTGGCCTTCGCAAGAAGTGTCGCGCGCCTTTGAAGCTCGGCGCCGATGAAGGGCGGCACGAGCGGTGTGAGCGGCCACATCCACGGTCGCCGGCGGCCCGCGCAAACGACGCGGCGTGAGTAGCTGCAGCCCGGGCACGCTTTTGTCCCCGAGAGCATCGTCGACCAGATACAGCTCGGCCAGTAGTCGCGCACCGTCACGACCATTGGAAGCCGAGGCGCCGCGTGGCGTGTCGCGATGGCAGACAGCCAATGCTGCGCGTGAACCAGGTCCCACGCTTCTTCACCGAGCTCGCGCTCGAGTCCACGGGCATAGGCCGTCTCGCGCGCGCGGCTTCCGATGCGCGCGGCGGGGATCGCAACTTCGGAAACCGCAACACCGTTCCACTCCGTTTGCTCTTTGGTCTCACGCCGGGCCACCACGACCCGCACATGATGCCCGCGCCCCGCGAGGGCCCGCGCGAGCGTTGCTGTCGACCGGCCACTCCCTCCGCCGCCAGGTGGGAACACGTCCGTCGTGAGCAGAACGTTCATTGCTTCCCCGTCATCTCTTTCAGGATACGATCGAGAGCCTCACAATGCAGTTGCCAACTGTAGTGAGCTACGACATGCTCGCGCGCGGCGCGGCCCATGGCTCGGGCTCGGTCGCGGTCTTCAAGAAGCGAGCCGATCGCTCGCGCCATCGCGGCAACATCGCCCTCTTCGTACAAAAGACCTTCCTGTTCCGGACGGATGATGGCGCGTAGCGGCGGCACATCGAGGGTGACCACGGGCATCTCCATCGCCATGTACTCGAAGATCTTGAGCGGTGACCAGTAGAAGCCGAGCTGCATCTGCCGGAGCTTCTCGGGCTGATAGGGCGCGACGCCCACATCACCCCTGCTCAAATAGCCCGGCATCTCGTGGTAGCCAACGGCGCCGGTGAAGAGAACGCGGTCGTGCAGGCCGAGCTCATAAGCGAGACGCCGCGCTGGGTCCCACGAAGGACCGGCGCCAACGAAAAGAAAGAACGCTTCCGGCACCTTTTCCGCGGCGCGCACGAGCATATCAGCCCCGTGCCACGGCCGAAAGCTTCCAGAGAACACTACGACCGGTCGACCCTCTGGAATATCTAGAGTGGTAGGCTCTACCTCGGGGCGGAACTGCTCGACGTTCGCGCCCCAATTCACCTGATGCACTTTCTCGGCGGTGACGGTGTCAGGAATGATGGAGGGGAGCGGCGTGACCAGTCTGCTAGCCTTTGCCGCCAGCTCGTCTCGGAGACGACGCATGGGCTGGACGAGAAGCACACCGTCGAGAAAGCTCTTCAATGAGCCGCGAGGCTCCTTCAGCGGTGAGTTGACCTCTAGAAGCGACGGTATGTTTCGCTCGTGCGCGGCTCGAATCCCTTCGCCGCCAAAGTTGTAATAGCGCTCGATAACCGCGTCGATGCCGAGTCGATCGAGAAGCTCGGCGGCTTGGCGACGCGCGGTCCATCGGAAGGCCCGATGCTCGAAGAACATCGCGCTCGGGTGAAGAGTGAATGCGTCTTCGGAACCGTAGGGGGAAGCGTCGCCGAGCGCGATAACATGAACTTCATGCCCGAGCGTCGCGAGACCGCGGGCCACTTCTTCGACGTGCACCGAACCGCCGGTGCGACCCGGCACTTTCTGGTCGGAAGCGACATAGAGCAGCTTCAAGCTTCAAACCGCCTCGAGCAACAGGAAGAATGGCCCGGTGCGCACACGCCCCAAGAGCATCACATCGAGCTTCATCAATTGCGATGCGACCCAAAGCGGGGCGTGCGCCCAGCGGCCGACCTCGGGCTTCGTCGAAACGTGATCATGTGCATCGTGAATGGCACCATCGTGATGCGTCGCTTTCTCCCGGTCTTCTCTCTTCTTCGCGCCGCCAAAGAAGTTGTGCTCGACGAGAGGCAGCATGAGGTCTTCGAAGATGGCTTTGAAGACAACATTGTAATAACGCATGCCGGCGATGCGGAACCCGGCGCGCACGAGTACGTCGTCGAGCTGCTCGTAGCTTCGAAGCACGTTCTGATGGTCGGATTTCCGCTCGCGCTCCGGCGCGTTATCGACGAGGCCTCTTTTGTCGAGCCAATGCACGGTCTTGTTGACACGGCGCTGAAAGGCCGCCAGCCGGGAGCTCATTATCACGTGAGAGTACAAGAAGAGCTTCCCGCCGGGTCTCAGGACGCGCCGTGCTTCGGCGAGCATCGCGTCGACACCTTCTTTGTCGAGGTGCTCGAGTACATCGAGCGAATAAGCTTTGTCGAAGCTCGCATTCTCGAAAGGAAGCAGGCGGATATCGCCACGCGCCAGGTCCACCGTCGCCATAGGCTCGGGCGCGAAATGCGCGCCGGCATCGATCCCTACGAGTTGCCTGCAGTGTGGCCGAGTGAAGTAGAGGAAGCGGCCATTGCCACAGCCGATGTCGAGGATGCGATCGTTGCTCGACGGCGCGAGCATCTTCAACATCATGTCCATCTTGATCCGGGCGGATAGAAAGAGCGGGCGGATGGCGTCGGTGCGGTAAAGGAACGCATCTTCCGCGTATTCCGTGAGGCTTTCGAACGTATCGGCCGGCGGCCGCAAGTCGAGATAGCCTCGCTCCGCGAGCGCCGGAAAGAGGCGACGGCAACTCGGGCAGCGCATGCCTTCGTCATCTGGTTCGAGCTTGGGCGCATCGCCATTCGCCTGGGCCCGACAGGCCGGACAGTGCAGCACACTCTTCAAATATTCCGAGATCATTGCCGCTCGCCCCGACCGCTTCCCGCGAGGTCATCACGCGCAACGAAATAGCGACTCACGACGGAGATCAACCGGGGGGGCACCTCGTAAATCTGATTGTGAACGATAGAGGTCCATACGAGACGCTGGCGATCCATCAGTCCGAGGCCAAACTGCACCATGAGCCCCACGTTCCACAGCACGACGGCGCTTGCGAGTGCGGCGACGCCGGCACGCTTTATGTGAGGGACAAGAAAAGCGATGGTCGCCCCGCCCCACACGGCGAAGATCACGGTCGCTCCAACAAATCGACGTGCGCCAAAGGCCCCCGCTTGCGTCCATGAGTCCACGGCGCCGGAGATCCAGACTTGCGACAAGAGACCAAGAAAGAGTGCTAACCCCACCTCGCGTTCACGCCGCAGAAACAACAACCCGCCCGCCGTGAACAGCAGGAGTACCGGGCTCCACAAAAAAAGCCCATGTTCGGGAGAGAAGAGGACTTGAAAAAAATGCGGCGAGTACCACGCCATTTTGTCTTGCACGTGCGACGACGGCAGCGGCTCGCCGTTCAGAATCTGATATACCGCGAGTTGGGGCAGGAACACGAGAAAAGCGGCGAGCCCGAACGCCGCGAGCCTCTTCACGCGATCGTCCATCGCGACCGCCGGGACGAGGGCGGCCACCGCGAAGAACAAATCCTGCTCGCGCACGAGCGCCATGAGGCCCGCCGACACGCCCCAAATCGCCCAGCGGGAGGTGCTCGGCTGGGCGAGCACCCACGGTCCGAGACTGAAGAAGACAGCGACCGCAAACAAAGAAGCGGCGTGGCTCATCCCGGGGGCTATGTACATGTAGTAAGCGACGGGCGTGCCCCACCAAAGCACGAGGATAGCGATGAAGCAGGCGAAGGGCTCCGCGAAGCGGCGGGCAAGTCTGTAACTGAGAAAGAGTCCAATGCCGCCATAGAGCGCGGAGGCGAGTGTTACCGCCAGACGATAAGTTCGCGACATACCGTCCGCGACCACATCCACGCCGTGGCTTCCAACAAAAACGAGCCCGGCATGCGCCGCGACGTAAAAGGGCGACCAGAGCACGGCCGTACCGATGGGACCAAAGTTTAGCTTCAAACCGGTCGCCGTCTCGCGATCGAGGAAGGTCTCTTTGAAACCTTGCCGGCCGTCCGGATCCTCTTCGTAGAAGTAGGTGTACTCGTCGGTAAAGTCGAGGTCGAAGTCGAAGAGTACCGATGGCAGGTAAGAGAAATATTCCACGGCGTCCGATTCGGAGATCCGTGGGCTCACGAGAACGAGCGAGCCGAGAAGCAGCACGCCTAATACGAGCTCCGTTTTGTCTCGAAAGATCTTCATGAGGACTTTCTGAGAAGGAGCTCCAAGTTACTAATAATGATGTTCTGGGTGAACCCGTTCCGCTCCAAGGCGCTCCGAAGAAAGTCCGGAAGCCGCGTAAAAAAACCGCTCACATGGCGCTCTTCCCGCACCACGTCGAAGCCGACTTTCTCGAGCCACCGGTGGACCCCCGACACCGTCACTTTCTGGATCAGGTCGTCTTGTTTGGTCTCGCCGCGCTCCGCCATCAGCTTGAACGTGTTCGACTCTCTCGGCTCTTTCAACCATCCCGGCCTTTTTCGGGCGATGTAGAAGTTCAGCCGGAAGGCCCAGCTTCGTGGCAGCAGAAGATGGATCGGGATGGGGATGCGCAGCCTCGAGAGGTGCGCGCCGGCAAAACTGAGATAAGGCGGAGTCTGAAGAAACAAAACGCCGCCGGGCCGCAGCACGCGATGGCATTCCGCGAGATAGGATTCCGGTAAGCGCACGTGCTCGATGACCGAGTGAGACAGCACGATATCGAAGCTCTCCGAGGTGAATGGAAGCGCAGCGCCGTCGCCCTGCACGAAATGCGCATTATCGATCTTACGCTCGCGCGCAAACCGCACGCCCGAATCACTAAACTTGTTCTTGATATCGAGCCCGATAGCTTGATCGCACTCCTCGGCAAAGGACACCGCGATGCCACCCGAGCCGCAGCCGGCATCGAGGACGCGGCCTTTCACGTCGATACCGTCCCATTCGAGCCGCCTCAAGATCTTGGCGCTACGGTAGTACTCGAAGAGGGCGTAGTGATAGCTCGAGCGGAAGCGGATATCTGCGTGCTCACGGATGACGTCGTTATCGATCTCACGCAAGGCAATCCTCGTACAGGTCGAGATAGGTCCGGACCACGGTCGCCGGACGCAGCTCCTTCTCGATGCGCGCCCTTGTGGCTTCCGACGAACGCGCAGCCCGATCGAGCTCGGTGCGGATGACTTTGGCGAGAGGCTCGATTTGCTCCCGTGGAACGATGCGGACATCGTCGGGAAAGAGCTCGCTGAGCTCGACACCGCCTGGGTGATCGGCCGAGACGATGCGAAGGCCGCACGCCAGAGCTTCCGCCGCCACCGTGGGAAAGGCCTCGAGTCTCGAAGGCAGCACGAAGAGATCCGCAGCGTGGTAGTAGCGCGGAAGCTCGCGGTTGTCGACGAGGCCGAGGAGCGTGACAACGCGCTCGAGCGAAAGCTCCCGGATCAAACTCTCGAGCTCGCCGCGGGACTCGCCTTCTCCCGCAATGAAGAGCTTCGCGTCGGGGAATTTTTGGAGCACGAACGGCATCGCCTCGACGAGAAAACGCTGGCCCGCCAGAGGATGAAGCCTCTTGACGTTGAGAAGAAGGGGGCCATCGATGCTGAGCGCTTGGCGCGCTTCTTGGCGTTCGCCTTCACTCGGGGCGCGAAAACGATTGTCGACAGGCGGGTAAATGACCGCGGGATGTTTGGGGATGATGCCGAGCTCGATCGAGCGCTCGAGCAACAGCTGGCTGTAAAAGGTCACATGTTCCGCGTTCTCGTTCATCCACAAGAACGGATCGATGAAGCGGGGCTCGTAGTGCCAGATCTCCGTTCCGTAATGCGTGAGGACGTAAGGCAAACCCCGCCCGCGAGCGATGGCCGCGGCTGCCTGGTTCATGAACGTATTGCTGTGGATGTGCACGACGTCCACGCCCTGAAACGCCTCGCGCGCCTGCCGGCGAACCGCAAACCACGTCTCGAGCTGACTCAAGCGAAGCTTGCGGCAGAGACCATTGCGCGGACGCGGGATGTAGTGAACGTCGGGTTTTTTTGGAAGGCGCTCGCGAGGCTCGAAGGCCATGAGCCGTACATCGTGGCCGTCCACGACGAGCCCGTCATGCAAGAGCTGTGGCAAGAGCGCGTTGGCCGCCTGATCGGGCGGAAGATGCGGCGTGACCATGCAGATCTTCACGCGTTCACCCACGCCTCTCGGAACTCGCGGAAGGTCGCGCCTCGCGCGCCCTCTTGCGTCAGAAAGGCCAAAAGCGTCTCGAGCTCACGATAGAACCGGTCCACGTCATCCTGGGTCTGGTTGTACGGGCTTCCGCCGGGAAGAAGCTCGCTCGAGTGAAAAATGATGTTCGCGGTGGGCGCTTCACCATCCAACACACGTCGCGCGAGCGCGAGCATGTCTTCGGTCTTGGAGTAGGAAGGTCGAAGCCAGATGGGTCTTGTTATTCGAAGAAGCCTCAAGGCCCGCCGAAACGGATAGGCGCGCGTGACATCGGCATAGGCTGTTTGCAGGATTCGCGGCCATTTACGATCGAGCGCGCTCGTGATGGGGATTTCAAGAAGTGTGCTCTCGCCCGAGCGGCGCGGATCGGCGCGGCTCAAGAAATACGGCACGAGCGGCGCCCCCGCGAAGGATGGACCACCTTTGCGCTTCTCGTTGAAGAACGGGTCGACGCTCGAGTCCACGAGATAGCCTTGCTCTTCGAGGATCGAAACGTGCCAGCCGGTGAAGCCGTTTCTTCCGGCGCGGTAGGACACGGGCGCTTCGTGCGCGACCTCCGCGACCGCGTCCGTCAAGACTTTCAGCTGTTCGCGAAAGTGCTCGGGCGACAAGTTCAACGGGTACAGATGCCCGTCGACGAGCGGCGGCGTCGACCACGGATGATGATGGGTCGCGATCTCGGCCCGTCCCGTTTCCGCGAGCTCGCGCAATACTTTCTTGGCGCCGCCATCGACCGCCATCTCGTGCGTCACGAGATAGGTTGGCGGCACACCGTAGCGATCGCAGAGCTCTTGAAGACGCGGAAGCTCGTACACGTTCTTCACTGGGAGCGCCTTACGCGCGTTCGGCTCCCACTGATTGTCAGCCTCGGTATCGACCCCAAGAAGGATGCGCGTCTCCATCAAGCTTTCCGATCCTGATCGGAATCTCCGAACGTGACGTGCCACCGGGACGTGTCGCGGAAAAACCTCTCGTCGACGTGGTCGCTTCGGATGCGCACGCAAAACTGCATGGGGCTTTCGAGCCGCATGAAGCCTTTATTGGCAAGCCGCGAGGCGATTCGGCGATCGAAAGTGAACGTTTGCATGCGTGCCGCGCCCCGCTCACGCGCCCAAGCAAAAGCCTGGTCGAGCAGAGCCCCAATTGTAGCTTTGTCCTCGGGATGCGCAAGGAGGTCGACGAGCAGAGCGAGTGGGACGCCATTTCTCTTCGTCAACCGCAGCACGATGTAGCCCGAGAGATCGCCGCCTCGGTGCGCGTCGAAGACGTCATAGTTGACATGCGGTACGCGACGGTACTTCCACTCGAGGTAGCGCGCCTTGCGTTCGGCAATGAAGTCGAAGTGGGGCGCGACGCGCTCCCACAGAGCGTCATAGGCATCGTCGAAGGGTTCCACGGCTGGACGCGTCTCGACCGTGTGGCGAGCACGGGTCTTGCGCTCAGGAAAGACGAGCCAAAGGAACAAAGACACGAAGGGCGCGAGCACAGCCGCACCGGCCGCGCCGAGACGGCGTTTGAGAAGCCCACGAACGTCGAGCACTTTCGAAAAGCAGGGAACCGGGCCGACATCCTCCCAGTTGAGCTTCCTAAAGAGTGTATAAGAGGAGACCGACAAGCCAAGCCCTAGCGAAGCCTCAACTTGCTGGTCCCAGTAGAGAAAGAGCCGCGAGCCGATGCCCTTTCGCTGGAGGTTGGGACCGACCATGACGTCCATGCCCCAGGAGGCTCGCAGGATCTTGTCCAGAACTTTGAGCCGAACCGGCATCGTCGCATATTGGCCGAGCACCCGATCCCCTGCTTTGGCCACCCAGATTTCGGGGCCTTCGGGCAGGCAGTTCGGGTTGTCTTCGTACTGCCAGCGCCAGCGCTCGCGGCTGTTCTCGGTGGCTTTCGCGCCAAAGACCTCGCGATACATAGCTTCGAGCGGACCTCGATCGGCTTCCGAGCGTCGCGAGATCGCGATTTTCTCTCCCGGGCGGCTTGCAGCCGTCATCGTAGGTGCAGAAGACATGTCGAAGAAGAAGATCCTAGCACGAGGCTCGTGCTGGAGCGGTTTTGACGCTTAGTCGCCCGGGAGCATGACGAGAGCGAGGATCACATAGACGAGGATGCCGGGAAAAGCTGCCGAGCAGATCGAGACCAGCACATAGGCAACCCGGACAATCGTGGGGTCCCAACCGAGCCATTTGGAGATACCGCCGCAGACACCGAGGATCATGCGGTCGGTGCTGGAGCGCGTGAGCCGATTCGTGCTCTTCACCTCACGAGAAGATACCACAAGACCAGTTGAACCAGGGGTCGGCGTCCTTTATCCTCCCGTTTCATGGGCTGTCTCGTCGGTTGCATCGCACTCGCCTTTCCCCGTTTGGTGCTCTTCGTCATGTTCCTTACGAGCAGCTATATCAGCCGCGCTTACGAGACAAACCTTTGGCCGGTGATGGGCTTTTTCTTCATGCCGCTCACGACGATTGCTTATGCCTGGGCGGTGAATGCGCACGGCACGGTGACGGGCGGCTATCTCGTTGTCGTGGTCATCGCTGTCCTCATGGATCTGGGGACGTCGGGTAACGGCGCCAAGCGCGGCGCCAAGCGGTGGGAGTAGCTATGGGTCTGGGAAGAAATTCAGCCCCGTCACGAACGACACAACCACCGCAATGGCGGTGAGCGCGATGCAAACGACAGCAACGAGCAAGTGGTCGCCTCGCTCCGGCGTTAGCGGGTCGAGAAACTTCGCCACAAAATAACCGCCAACGAGCCCGCCGAGATGGGCCTGATTGTCCACGCCGCGCATCACGATCCCGAAGACCGCGAACATGATGGCGGAGTACTTCATCTGCTGCTCGAGGGCGGTGCTTCCCGTCCGCCGACTGTAATACCAGAGCGCACCAAGGAGCCCAAAAACCGAGGCGGATGCCCCAATGGTGAGCCGCGCTCCCGAGAGGCCGAGGACGGATAGAAGCCATCCAAACGGCAGGTATGGGTAGATCAGCATCGCCACGCTGCTGAACGTGAAGCCGGTGATACAAGCCACGGTATAGATGATGATCATCCGGCCCGCGCCATAATACTCCGCGACGGCGGGCGCGAATCTCTGGATGATATACATGTTGAAGCCGATATGCATGAGCCCGCCATGGAGCCAGCCCGCGCTCAGGACCGTCCACCAGCGGCCGAGCTCGAAGACGGGGATGTGGCCGCTCGCCCCGAAGATAAAGAGCGCGTTGGTGCTCGGGCTCAGCATGCTCATGAGCCCGCCCATCTGGATGCCTGAGGGGTCCACCGCGAGGCTCGCTATGTAGAGGAAGACGGAGCCGATGATGACGAGCTTGACGAAGCCCATGTCGCGGCCGAGCGAACGGATCGCTCCCCCGAAACCCCACATGCTGGGATTGCTGCGCCCGCAGTTGAAACAAGTCTCGTCGTTGACCCCGACGAGCCTGCCGCATGAGGAACAAAGGACGGAGCCGCTCTTTTGTCGTTCGAACATCTATAGGCACATTTTAGCGGAATCGGCGCGGAAGCGACGGATGGATTCGGGCGAGGATCTCGTAAGCGATCGTGTCAGCCCAAGTCGCGACTTCGTCCGCGGTGATGGAGGCGCCGTTCTGGAAGCCGATGAGCACGACCTAATCTCCTTCGACAGCGTCGATTCCCGTGACATCCACCATGCACATATTCATCGCGACGCGGCCAGCAATCGGAGCGCGCCGGCCCCGCACGAGTACGGCGCCGTGATTCGAGAGCCCGCGATCATAGCCGTCGTAATAGCCTAGCGGCAGGATGTCGATCCGGCGCTCCGACGTCGCGCGGAAGGTAAGGTCGTAGCCAACCGTGGCGCCCGCCGGCACGGTCTTCACCTGCGCGAGCTGGCACTTCCACGAGAGCACGGGGCGGAGGTCGAGGCCTTGGACAGCGGCCCTCGTTTCCTTCGCCGGCCAGATGCCATAGAGGCCGACCCCGACACGGCCGAGAGTCAGGGCACCTTGGTCGTGGAGCAGGACCCCTGCGGTCGGAGACGCATGGATCACGGACGGCTCGAGCCCTTGCTGCCGCATTAGCGTTATCGCGGTCTCGAAGCGAGCAAGCTGAGCTCGAGAAAAGGTCGAGCTCGGGTCTTCCACGTCGGCGAAGTGTGTGTACGCACCTTCCACTTCGAGCCCTTCGAGACCCGACAAGAACGTCGCCCACTCTTCGAGCTCATCCAGGCTGACCCCGAGGCGATGCAGACCGGTCTCGATCTTCAAATGAACGCGAGCCGGACGGCCGAGCGTTACGGCCGCCGTCGACAAAGCCTCCGCGACATCGCGCCGGAAGAGTACTTGCCGGAAGCCGAGCTCGACCAAGCGTTCCGCTTCTGACGTGTCCATGGCCGAGAATCAAGACCGGTTTTTCGAGTGCGCGGAGCTCTTCCGCCTCCGCAAGCGCGTCGACGGCGAACCAGTCGACGTGGTCTCGAATTACCGGCGCGATCAAGGCGGCACCGTGTCCGTAGGCGTTGGCCTTCACGACCGCCATGAGCGCGAGGTTGCCGAGGCGTAATCGGAAGGTTTCGAGATTGCTGAGCAAGCACTCGCAGTCTAGCTCGATCCACGAGCCAGTCATTTCTCTATTCCCAAATCAGACGCCTACGGCTCGAGAGCCCAGATCTCGACCTTCGGTCCTTTGCGTGAAAGCGACGCTCGTGGTGGCCAGTCTTCATTGTCCAAGTAAGGGGGCCCGCTAGCGTCTTCGAACGGCGAGACGGTGTGGAGCAACGTGGCTTCTCGCGCGACGCGCTCGAAAAGGGCCGAGACTTCGGGAGGCGGCGGCGCGGGAGGATGCCGCAAAACGACCGTGGAAACACCGAGCTCTTTCAGGGGTGAGAGGCCGCGCTGGAGCGCGTCATAACCGACATAGATCCGGTTGAGCTCGTCGCCTCTTCCGAAGAAATAGAGCCCGTAGGACGTTGTCTCTCGCTCTGCGACTTCGAGGAGCCAGGTATATTTTCCTCGGCGCTCGAGCTCGCTGAGCCCGTCATTGGCTTCGAGGCTTCCCCAAAAGCTAGCCACGGATTGCGGGAGCGGCACTGAGTAGGACTGCAGCACCAGCGTCTCGCCTGAGGGAACGTTCTCGACGATCCACTGACGCGCCAAAGTGCGTGTATCGTCCCCGGCAAACAAGCGGTCGATCTGAATCGACTGATAGAGCGGCTGCAGGCATGCGAGCCCCGCGACGAGTCCAGCGACAGTTTTTCCAAAACGCGTCTCGAGGCTCGCGATCGTGAGGCCGGCGAAAACGGCCAAGCAAGGCAAGATGGGGTTGAGATAGCGCCCCGCGAAAAACGTATAAGTAATGAAAGCGAAGAACAAGGCTGGAAAAACGCCCCAGAACGCGAGCTCCGCGACGCCGCGACGCCAGGCGAGGAAGACGCCCGCGAGGGTGAGGCCAACGAGCAGATAGCCGAGCCCTTGCGCAAGAAGGAAGTCGACATAGAGTCCGAGGCTCGGGAAGATCCTCGCCCCCATGTCGAGGCTGCGATCCACGACGATCTGCCGGTTCGCCCGCATGTGCTCGAGCGCCACGGGAAGACGGAGAACGACGAAAGGCGATAGCAGAAAAAACGTCACCGCCGATACCGCGCCCGCGGCGATAACGTGCAAGAACTGCTCGAGCCGCCGGCTCGCCCAGTGAAACGTGATAAATGCCGGCGCGAGAAAAATCATGTAGTAGTGCGTCGCGAAGGCGAGGCCGAGTGCGACGCCTGCGACGCCGTAAGCCTGGAGCGTTTTTCGGTCGATCGCGCGATCAATGGCCCAAAGCGCGAGAATTAGAAGAAGGCCACTCGGCACATCGTGCTTCAAGTAGTGTGCGTCCCGAACATTAAAGTAGGCCACCGCGACGAAGAGAGCGCTCGCCCGGCCGGCGGTTCGACCGAAATGTTTCGCCGCGAGGTGATACGTGAGCACGACCGTCGCAAGCGACGCCGCCACGCCCACGAGCCGTCCGGCCAGGTAGAAGTCTGTCGGGTCGGTAAAGAACCGCTCTTGAAACGCGCCGAGACTGTCGTAGCGACCGACCGACCGACCCGCCACGTAGAGCGCGCCCATGACGCCGAAGAGGAAATAGAAAAAGAAGCTCGGGTAGAGATAGTAGCCAGGGTCGAGGCCACGGGCGACCGCGAGCGACCGCGCCATGATGTTCGCTTCATCCGGGTTGTAAACGAAAGGAAGCCCGTGGTCGATACCGTAGAGCCGCAGCACCGCAGCCACCACCAAAACAGCGAGAAGAAAAGGGTCCCGCATCAAGGCTAGGAGTCAGAAAGATAAGCGATCACGCGCTCGAGAATCTGCTCGAGGCTCACCGTCGGCTCGTAACCGATGAGCTTTGCGATCTTGCTCGTATCGGGAACACGCCGCGGCATGTCTTCGAAGCCCTCCTCATAAGCTTCTGCGTAAGGCACGAGGACGATTTCTGACTTGCTTTTCGTCATCGCTTTCACCTTCTCGGCCAGCTCGAGGATGCTCACTTCTTGCTGCGAGCCGATGTTGAAGACCTCGCCCACGGCCTCAGGGTGATCGACGAGGCCGAGCAGGCCGCTCACAACGTCCGAGACATCCGTGAAACAGCGGCACTGCGTTCCATCGCCGTAGACCGTGATCGGCTCTCCCGCAAGAGCTTGCCGTACGAAATTCGGGATAACCATCCCGTAGCGGCCCGTCTGGCGCGGCCCGACCGTATTGAAAAGTCGCACCACGACGACCGGGAGCTTCTTCTCTTTGTAGTAAGCAAGGCCGAGAAACTCGTCGATGGCTTTCGAGCACGCGTAGCTCCAGCGGCCTTTGCGGGTCGCGCCCATGACGAGATCCGAGTCCTCTCGAAACGGGATGTCGGTGCTCTTGCCATAAACTTCCGAGGTCGAGGCGAGGATGACTTTCTTCTTCTTCTTGCTCGCGACCCTCAGCACTGTCTCCGTGCCGTGGACGTTGGTCTCGATGGTGTGCACGGGGCTTTCGACGATGAGGCGCACACCGACGGCAGCGGCCAAATGAACAACGACGTCGACGCGGTCAACGTGCTCGGCGGTGGCGGGCCTGTTCAGAACGTTGTCGATGGTGTAATGAAAGCGCTCGTGGTCCTTGATATGGTCGATATTTTCAATGCTGCCGGTGGAAAGGTCGTCGAGCACATAGACCTCGTCGCCGCGTTCGAGAAGAGCTTCGGAGAGGTGGGAGCCGATGAAACCCGCGCCTCCCGTAATGAGGAACTTCACAACCAACGACCTCCGTTTGCCGGACCTTTATTGACCGCATTTTTGATCACTTCGTAGACCCGCGTCGCACCTCGTGCGTCGACGAGACGGGCGCCCGCTTCGCTCATTCGTTGGCGCGCGTCTCGATCCTCCAGAAGTGCTCTGGCATGCCTGCCGATCTCTTCCACACTGACATCGGTGCCGAGGCCAAGATGCTCGACCGATCCATAACGAGAGAACCCGTCCATGCGCTCCCGCTCGCGCAGGTTCTGACAAAGGACGATCCCTGGACGGCCGAGAGCGGCAATCTCGAATACGGTCATCCCGCCGGAGCAAAGCACGAGGTCAGCTTCCACTAGGATATCCGCCATATGATCGACGTTTTTCAAGACGTCCGGACGGTAGGAAAGCTCTGGCATGAGCGTATCGAGTTGCTCGCGATAGCCGTAGGCAGGGCCGAGCACGACCGTGACTTCTAGCTCCGGGATGTCGTCGAGGGCCTCAAGCGCCTTCATCGTCAAGTTTTGCGGGTCGCTCCCACCAAAGCTCAAGACAACGCGCTTGCCATCGTCAGGGACCGTCATCGATGCGCTGGCTTTCTTTTGAAACGAGTCGCGCAAGATCGCGAAAGCCGGACCCGCATGGTAATCGTCTAGCTCGACCTCACCCTCCTGCATCGTCGCGATGATGATCGAGGCGAGCTCTGAAGGGTTCTCGATATCATCGAGTGAGTCCACTAGGTTTACCGTCGACGCACCCAGACTGGCAAGTGCTGACAAATAGTCTTCCTCCAGAAAGGGGCGGTCGTTGACGATGATGTTGGGCGAGTAGTCCCGAATGACGTCGACGAGGGTCGTGAGCTCGTCCCCGGGCGCGACACGCACGGGATAACCGAGCCGGGCGATGTGCTGGATGCCTTCAGGCGGGTCGGCGCGCATGAGAAAGCAGAGATCGGCGTGTGGGGCGATCTTCGTCAAAGCTTCTGCCACCGCTAGGCTGCGCAGCACATGGCCCATCCCCATCTCGCCGCCGCCGTCGACGCAGAAGAGAACCCGCGGCAAGTGGACGAGCTTCTCGGCGAGCCAGAAATCATAGATGTCATGGACGGTGAGCGCGGACATCTTGTCCATGAGGATGTGCCCGACGTTCTCGCCGAGCCTCGCCTCTGAGTCGAGCACGTCGCGCCGCAAAGCACGGATGGCTCCGTCTTCGTGATAGAGCGGCTCGAGCTCGTCGCGGCGACCCACCCGCTCGAATAACGGCTCGAGCTTTCCCCGGGGGCGATGCCAAGTGAGTGCCCGCACCTCGTTGAGTGAGATGACGGCATCAAAGCCCTTTTGGATGAGCTCGTCGATGGCGGCGTCGATCTGCTCCGCACGCCGAAACGGAGACGTCGCCTGGAGCGTGACGACGATGTCGAAGCGGGTATCGCTCGCGGCTTCAACGCTCTCGACCGCGTGCCTTATGACCATGCGGATCTCGGAAAGGTCTTTCGCTAGCTCCTCGGGCCGTTTCACGACTTCGGCGTGGTACTCGCGCGCGACTCTTGCGACGTGATCGTCGTCGGTCGAGACGATGAGGCGATCGACATATTTGCTCTCCTTCGCCTCGCGCAAGGTATGTGCGATGAGAGGGAGTACCCCGAGACGCTTGATGTTGAGATAGGGCACCTCGGGATCGCCCCCGCGCGCGGGGACGACAGCGATGACGCGGAAACTGTCTTTCATGGTAGGCATAACGCGCACGGCCGGCTCAAATCAACTTCCATTCGAGCACGGTGTCTTCAGCGATGTCGTTCTTGGCCGTACGGCCGACGACGATGTCGACGAATTTTGGATAGATACCGGTGCCGGGGCGTTTGAAGGTTAGCATCTCGCGCGTGATGGTCGTGCCTTGCGGGATGTCTGTCGCGGAGATGATGCTGCGGCGGGCGAAACGATAAGCCTGGGATTCGGCCTCCACCGGGCCTTTCTCATAGCGGCCCATCGCCTGCTCGATAGTGCGGATCGCTTCCATCATCTGCTTCAGCTCGTGATGGTCGACCGAAAGATAGTGGTCGGCGCTTACACCGAGGGTCTTGTCGACAGTGTAGTGCTTTTCCACCACAACCGCGCCGAGCGCGACCGCTGCTTGAGGGACGGCAATGCCGAGGGTGTGATCGGAAAGCCCGACCGGAACATCCGGAAACGCCGCCTTCATGTGGAGCATCATCCTCAGATTGGCGTTTTCGGCATCGCACGGATATTGGAGCGTGCAATGAAGCAGAACGATCTGATCGTTGCCTTGCGCGCGCACGACGGCCAGCGCTTCTCCGATCTCCGGGATCGTTGCGAGCCCGGTCGAAAGGATCATGGGCTTGCCTTTTTGCGCGGCTTTTTCGATGAGCGGATGGTCGGTCAGATCCGCCGATGCGATCTTGAATCCGGGTGTCCCGAGCTCGTCGAGCATGTCCACGGCTTCATCGTCGAAAGGTGCGGAGAAACACAGGATGTCCTGCTCTTTGGCATAACGGAAAAGCTCCGCGTGCTCCTCGGGACCGAAGCGGTCGAGCTTCGAGAAGCTGTCAAATTGGCTTCCGTCCGGATCGTCGGCTTCGACCCAGTAGCGCGGAGCCGTGCGGGTCGATATCTTCCCGGCTTTGTAGCTCTGGAATTTGATGGCGTCGGCCCCGGCGGCCTTCGCTTCGCGGATGAGCCTCCTACCGAGCTCGAGGTCGCCGTTGTGATTAACGCCGGCCTCGGCAATGACGAATGCTGGGTGGCCTTCTCCTACGAGCCTGCCTCCAAAATCAATCTCTTTTGTCTTCATCATGATGGATTGTCCAACTTCACCGAGCGTATATTGTGCGCGGCGTCCGTAATGTGCGCGTTGATCGCGGCGAGCGCCGGTTCTTCGTCCAGCAGACGGATGGCATCGGCTGTCGAGAGCACAGAGCCCGAACGGTACAGTCTATCGAAGATACGCCCCATGAGCACAAGGTCGTCGGGCTCGTCCACGGTGAGCCGATAATGGGGGCGGTACAGCTCTTCAGGGAGCTCGGCCCGTGCGATGCGGAATTTTTCGGGGTTCTCCTTGATGTAGAGCGTGACGAGCTCCGAGCGGTGGCGATCCTCACCGTCGCGATGGCTCGTCTCGAGCGCGCGGCGGGAAATCACTTCCGTCAGGATGCCCATAAGGAGCGCGTCGCCGGGAACATAGGTGTAGTCACTGTCCTCTTTCAAGTGGAGCGCAACGAGTTTTTCGATGAGCGGCAAGTCGGTCAAGGGGTTGTCACCCGTGACACGGACGAGGTGCTCGGCGCCGAGCTCTCGACAAAGCGCGAGCAAGCGTCCGAGAACATCGTCCTCGTCGCCGCGGAAGGTCTTTACGCCGTGGGTTTCGGATGCTTCGACGAGCACGTCGTTCTCGCTCGACACCGACGTGGCAACGACGATGGCGGCTTTGCCGCCTAGCGAAGCGAGCCGCTCGAGAAGATGGACGAGGAGCGGCTTTCCCGCGAGCGGCGCCATCGCCTTTCCCGGACAGCGCTCGGAGCGCATGCGCGCGGAAACGGCGATGAGAACGCGACCGTCTTCCCAGAGTGCGCGATTACTCAAACAGCTCCTCCGTGAGCGGCGTAAAGGCCGCGATGTCCCGACGCGGCTTCCGGCCCACGATGCGCCCGGCGTCGCCCGGCGAGAGACCTTTCTCATGGCGTAGAAACACCAGCTGCTCTTCGGCAACGGGCTCGCCCTGGGGAAGAGCTACGGCGCTCAGAACCGCGCGCCGCATCGAGCCGTGATAGCGCGAAGCTCCTTCGCTTGGGGCGAGACCGGGCTCTCCGAAGGCGGTCTCGGCCTCACGGATGAGCGCCACCATTTTTAGAAAGCTCTCTTCCTCGAGCGCCGATTGGTAGTCGAAGCCCTTGGCGGCGCGATCGAGCGTCAGATGCTTTTCCACTAGGTCGGCTCCAAAGGCGACCGCGAGCGCCGGCAGCATCGCCGCCATCTCCGAGCCTCCGTCGACATGATCCAAGAACCCCACGGGAAGGCCGAACAAGCGTTTCAGCGTCTCAATGTAGCGGAGCTGGGAGTCCTCGGTTTTTGTCGGAAAGTTCTGGACGCCGTGAAGGAGCATCAGGTTCTCGTTGCCTTCGGACCGCACCACGTCGATCGATGCCTCCACGACGCCAAGACCCGAGCCGCCCGTCGACAAGAGGATGGGCTTTCCCGTGGCCGCCACCACGTGGATGAATGCCGGATTCTCCATGTCAGTCGAGTGGATCTTGTAGGCAGCGACTTCCATCTTTTCTCCGAGCTCGAGACTTCTGCGGTCGAAGATGTCCGCGAAGACCGGGACCGCGAGCGTCTTCGCTTCCCCCAGCACCCGCTCCCACTCGGCTATTGAGAGCTCGATTTGATCAAAGGTCGTGCGGTTCGGATCGTTCCGGGCGACGAGAGCTTCGGCGCGGAAGAGCTGGAACTTCACCGCTTCGGCTCCGGCCGCCTGCGCGCTTTTTGCGAGTGCTATGGCTTGGTCGGCCTCGCCTTGATGCGCGGAAGCTACTTCGCCGAGAATGAATGCCGGAGCGGCGTCCCCGATGTGACGAGCGCCTATCTTCATGGCCCACCTGCTTTCTCTTTCATGAAGAACCGCACCATGTCGAGCTCCAGCGCATCGTCGTTAACGCCTAGGACTTGCATGTTGCGAGGATCGCTTCGACGATACGTTCGGTCGAACGGCCGTCCGCGCCGAAAGCGAATTCCTGGATGTACTCCTTTCTTTTCTCTTCGAGCTCTTTTCGAGCTCTTTCGTCGAACAAGAGCTTCCGGAGCACCTGTTCGAGAGACGCGCCGGAAGATGCGCCGAGCGCCACGCCGCGCTCGACGAGCGCGCTGAGATTATTGGGAAGATTCACCACGAGAACCGGGCGACCCAGGACGAGAGCTTCCGAGGACGCAAACGAGTCTACCGTTATCAAACCGTCTGAGGCAAAAAGGAGCTCCAGAAGGTTCTTGTCGCTCGAGAGCATCCGCGTCTGCGGCGCCCCGACCCTCGCCAGAATCGCTTTGTAAGGCGAGGGCGACTCCGCTTGGTGCGGCTTCACGAAGAGCCAAACGTTCTCGAGACGCTCGACGGCCTCGACGAGATCGGAAAAGACGGCCCCCACCGCGGTGAAGCGGGTCGCGAGCACGAGCATGCGGGCGCCTTCAGGAACCTGAAGCGCCGTGCGCGTTTTTTTGCGGTCGAAGCCCTCGGCAGCACGGACGAGAGCGTCGAATTTCGGACTTCCAGTAATCACGATCCGGTCTTCGGGATAGCTCCCGCGCGTCACGAGCAAGTCTTTCGCGAGGCTTCCGTAGACCGCCGTCTTTGTAGGGATGGGAACGGCGTCCTCCCCGAGAAGCTCGAAGCGGCTGTGCTCGTGCGAGTAGTATTGCGGGTACATGATGCCGTGCTGGATCGCAAAAGACGGGATCCCGAACTCCTTGGTCGCGGTCACCGCCGCGCGGCCGAGCCCGCTCGACTCCGCATAGAGCACGAGGACGTTCGGTTTTTCGGTCTCGAGAACGCTCCGCACCTCGTGATAGGCGCGGATGGCCCAAGGAAGCTGACGGTAGAACATGTCCCGAAAGCACGCTAGGGCTTCCGGGCCAAGCGACACACCGCGATGGGTCAGGTCCGCATCCTTCTCGAACCGGCGCCACATCCGGCGGGACTCGGCGAAAGCCGGGGCGATCTTTCGGGTGAGGGACCACGAAAGGTAGCGACGGACCGGAACGTAGGGAAGCGCGCTTTCGCCAAGCTCGAGAACGTCGCGCGCCGACGCGCCGACGCGCCGGTGCTTGAACGGGACGGGCGGTCCGAAAGCAACGACGCTCGTCGACGCGCGCGCCGACGCCGCCGGCAGGATGCGATCGAAGTACATCTCGTAGGGCTCGCCGCTATCCGACGGCCGCCACATGGAGCCATGGGTTAGAAAGAACACTTTTGGTGAGCGGCCGTCTCCCTCGGGTGAGCGGCCATCTCCCTCGGGTGGGCTCCTGAGAACGGATTTCAACCCTGTGCCCATCATCTTGAGGTAATCGGTGACATGTAGCCGCGTCGTACGGGCCCGGTCGGGTGGTCCTGTCACGGGCTCACCGATCACTTCGACGTTCGAAACCATTTGGCGCGCCGCGGTCTCGAGTGCGCGGACCGGCCGCAAGAGCAAGAGGCGCGCAGGCTTTCTTTGGCCGACGAGGCGCGCGAGCACCTCGACGTCTCGAATCACCAACCGCAGCGGGGTATCGTGATAAAGGTAGAGCTCTGCCCACCACCAGAGCGTCAGCGGCCCGTAACGGAAGCGCTCACGGAAGTTCTTTCCAAACTCTTTCATCCAGGCGATGACGGTTTCCTCTATGTCGAAGTCGAAACCCTCACGAGCCCCCGGGTCCCGGGCTTGCCCCGCGGCGGGAGTGATGGACGGAATGGAGAGTGCGGCGAGTGCGTTTTGGATATTCGGGCTCGGGAAGTGATCTTGAACGATCTTGCTGTGCTGCCAGGCGACAATGGCCGCGCCCGATGCGTGGAGTTCGCGGAGTTTTTGGATCTCGCCGGGCTCGAGCTTAGGATCGCCGACGAGCACCAGGGTCTCGCTATCGGTGCTCAAGGCAAGGATTATACAATCTCGGGACCACGCGTCGACGTGAGTTCCTCTTCCTCGTTCCGGCCCTCGGGCCAGCCCTCGCTCTCACGAGAGCTCAAACGCTTCTCTTCCAGATCTCGCTGGCAGAGTGGTCGTTCCATCGAGCCCTCCAAGAGGGTCAGATGGAGCATCTAGATTTCGCGCGCGTCGCTCAACGCGACTTCGGTATCGACGCGATCGAATACGTCAACGTCTTCTTCATGGACAAAGCCCGGGACCGCACCTATCTAAGCGAGATGAAATCGCGCGCCGACGGCGAAGGCGTCCGCAGTCTGCTCATCATGTGCGACCGCGAAGGCGATCTCGGCGACGCGGACGACGCCGGACGGAGCCGTGCCATCGAGAGCCACCGCAAGTGGGTCGAGGCCGCGGCGGCACTCGGTTGCCATTCCATCCGTGTCAACGCGCGGAACGACGCGGCGCTCGGCTTCGACGAGCAGCAAAAACTCGCCGCGGACGGCTTGCGGCGGCTTTGCGAGCTCGCCGACCCGCATGGGATCAACGTCATTGTAGAGAATCACGGCGGAGTCTCTTCGAACGGGGCTTGGCTCGCGGGTGTGATAAAGCGCGTGGATCACCCGCGCGTCGGCACCCTTCCGGACTTCGGAAACTGTCTGATCAAGTCGGATCCGAAAGAGGAGTACGACCGCTACAAAGGTGTAGAGGAGCTCATGCCCTACGCCAAAGCCGTGAGCGCCAAATCTCACGATTTTGACGCTTCGGGCAACGAGATTCGGACCGATTACGAGCGCATGCTGCGGATCGTGCTGAATGCCGGCTATAGCGGCTATATCGGGATTGAGTACGAAGGCGACAAGGCCAGCGAGCGAGACGGCGTCCGCCTCACGAAAACGCTGCTCGAAAGGGTGCGGGAAACCATTTTTCAGGAAAAGGCTTAATTTGTATGTCCTGTAAATAGGACATCAGCTCTAAGCCATTTATGATAAGTGGTTTATACGGAAATCCCAGGAAGGAGCCACCGCCGGGGTCGGACCCCGGCTCCTTTCGGACTTCCTCAGGGGTAATAAGAGGACGGCGGCACTTTGAAGCGTAACAGGACAGAACGCTCAGGGCAAATACCGTCCGGGAACTAAAACGGAGTGCGTTACGTTAGAGCGTTGAGGAACGCGACATGATTTTTCGTTCAACTCTTCGCTCTTTGTCGAAAGAACCCGGCTTCGTCGCCACTTCGATCGTTACGTTGGCACTCGGTATCGGTGCATCGACCGCGATCTTCAGTGTGATCGAAAGTGTATTGCTCCGTCCGCTTCCTTCTGGAGAGGCCCAACGTCTCGTCGTCTGGGAAACGGAGCCCGACAGGCCTGAGCTCAATGTTGCCGGCGCGAACTTGATCGATTGGCAAGATCAGAACGCTTCTTTCGACGGACTCGCTGCCTTCACACCTGTTCTGCTGACGCGCGGGGATGGTGACGCACCCGAAAGGCTCGCCGGTGTCGAAGTCACGCCTAATTTCTTTGATGTGATGGACGTGCTTCCGCATCTCGGACGAGGTTTCACCGACGATCTTACCGACGCGGAGACCGTCATCTTGTCTTACGAGTACTGGGAGCGCGCATCCGGAGCCCTCCGCGACACGCTGACGTTGAACGACCGCAACTATACCGTCATCGGTGTCACCCCTCCCGGCTTCAAGATCCCTTTCGAGAACGCGGACCTCTGGACGCGCTCACCGAAACGCGTCCCGACGCCTCCTATCGATGTCGGCGTGCCGCCTGACGAGCTTCGGGGGCTACATTGGCTGCGCGCGATCGCAAGGTTGAAGCCGGGCGTCACGATCGAGAGCGCGCAAGCGGACCTCGACGTCATCGCGGCGCGGCTGGCTTCTACTTATTCGGAAGATAATGCCCAGCGCGGCATCCAGCTCGTGCTGCTTCACGAGCAAATCACGGGAGATGTGCGCCCCGCACTCTTCGTGCTCTCCGGCGCCGTGGGTTTCTTGCTCTTGATCGCTTGCGCCAACGTCGCGAACCTTCTTCTCGCGCGGGCGGCGGGGCGGCAAAAAAAGATCGCCATCCGTGCATCGCTCGGCGCGACCCGAGGGCGCATCGTAGGGGAGCTTTTGACAGAGAGCCTCGTCTCGCATTGATCGCCGGCGCAATCGGTCTCATGCTCTCACATGCCTTCACACGCTTTATCCTCGTTCTTGGGCCCAAGGGCGTGTTCCGGCTCGACGCGGTCGACTTGAATCCCACGGTATTTTTCTTTTCTCTCGCAGTGTCCGTCGCAACCGGGCTCGTCTTCGGCGTGCTGCCCGCGATACAAACGTCGAACCCGAACCTTCAGAGCTCCCTAAAATACGGGGCGGGCTCGGCTTCGCGCTCCGGACGTCGTCTCCGTCAAACACTCGTCGTCGCCGAAGTGAGCCTCGCACTCATCCTTCTCGTGTCGGCTGGACTTTTGATGCAGAGCTTCTACCTCCTCAGAAATGTCGACCCCGGCTTTTCGCCGCAGAATATCTTGACGATGCGCTTGTGGCTTCCCGACTCGCGCTACGACGAGCCCGCGAAAATCGCAGCGACCTTTCGTGATATCCTCGCGCGACTCGAGACCATTAGTGGGGTCGAGTCATCGAGCGCCGTGCTCGGCGTTCCTTTGAGCGGCATGTCGGCCAACTTCGGCATCACCCTCGAGGGCCGGCCGGAGCCATTGCCGGGCGAAGAGCTCTCGGCCGGCTTCCAACGGGTGGCACCGGGCTATGTTCGTACGATGGGGATCCCGCTCCTGCGCGGGCGCGATCTCGCGCTTACCGACGACGACGACGCGCCCATGGTGGCGGTTGTTAGTACCACCGTCGCCGAGCGGTTCTGGCCTTCGGAGGATCCTATCGGAAAACGCTTCACCCAAGACGGCGAGGATTGGTTCGAGGTCGTGGGGATCGTGAGCGACGTGCTCCATAACGGCCTCGACCAGGACCCACGCGCCGAGGTTTACGGCTCGTTCCAGCAAGTACCGTTTCCTTTCATGACGCTCGTTCTCAAAAGCCGCGGAGAGCCCGAAGCGCTGAGAGCGCTCGCTCAGCATGAGATCCACGCCATCGACCCGGCGCTTCCGATTTTCAAAGTGATGCCGCTCTCGACCGTCGTCTCGGACTCGGTGGCCGAGCCGCGCTTCAACACGTTTCTGCTCGGCATCCTCGCCGCCACCGCGATCCTCCTGGCCGCGATCGGACTCTATGGGCTCATGGCTTACAGCGTCAGCCAGCGACAGCGCGAGATCGGCATCCGTGTGGCGCTCGGGGCGAAGACGCGGGACTATTGGGTCTCGTCGTGCGGGAAGGCTTGGTCCTGACGCTTAGCGGCCTCGCGATAGGCCTCGTGACCGCCTTCGCGGCTTCGCGATTCTTGGAAGCAATGCTGTTGCAGGTCACGACCGACGCCGCTACTTATGGCACAGTTGCGCTCGTGCTGCTTGCGGTGGCCTTCGTGGCGAGCATCGTTCCCGCGCGACGCGCGGCCCGGGTCGATCCTCTGATGGCTCTCCGCTACGAGTAAGTCGAACCCTATATGATGGCTCCGGACGCATGATCCTGACGGAGCTCAAGAAACTCGCCGAGCAATCTGCCATTTACGGCATGGCGGATGTGATCCCTTATCTCATCAACTTCCTTCTTCTTCCCGTTTTCACGACCTACCTAGCGCCGGTGGATTACGGCGCGCTCAGCATCTTGCTCCTGTTCGGCGTGCTCACGAAGATCTTGTTCCGTTCCGGCCTCGATGCGGGCTTTTTTCGCATCTATTACGAGCAGAAGACCGATCACGACCGTAAGTTGCTCGCGACAACGCTCTTTACGAGCGCAATCGCGGTAAGCGCCTTGGGGTTCGTGCTGTCGGTGCTGGGCGCGAGCGTTCTCGGGCGGTTTCTGCTCGGCGACGCTGTCATGTCTTCGGACGTAGGAAGCTGGGTCATCCTGGTCGCGGCCGACACACTCCTCAACACCTTTGCTTTCGTCCCAATGAATCTCTTTCGTATCACGGAGCGGCCCAAAGCGTTTACGGTCATGACGCTTTTGCGAAGCGGTATCAATATCGGGCTCAAGCTCGCATTCATCGTTAACGGGTGGGGTGTTTCGGGAGTGCTCTGGGCGGACCTGATCGCTTCGCTTCTGTTCGTCACAGCCCTCGCGCCGACGCTCGTGCGAAACCTCACGAGGGGTTTTTCCGTACCACTTCTGAAGGAAGCGGCCGCGTTCGGTCTGCCCAAAGTGCCGCACGGGATCGCCCATCAAGTGTTGAACTTCTCCGACCGGAAGCTCATCGAGATCTTCGCCGCTCTCTCCGCCTCGGGGCTCTACCATATCGGCTACATGATGGGGACGGGCGTGAAGTTCTTTCTTGTGGCCTTCGAGCTCGCATGGAGCCCATTCGTCTATGCGCAAGTCGGAAAACCAGGCGCCGCCCGAACGCTCGCGCGGATCGCGACCTACGCCTTCGCCACGCTATTCGGCTTCGGCCTTCTGAACGCTGTCTTTGGCCGGGAGCTCCTGTTCCTCATGGCCGAGCCGGAATACCACCGCGCGCACACCGTCATCCCGATCATCGTTCTCGCCTACATGTTGCAAGGGGTCTTTGCCCTCAGCTCGATCGGCATTGGGATCAGCAAGAAAGCGAATTACTACCCGGCGATAACGATTTCGGCGGCGACTTTGAACGTCATCCTGAACATCCTTTGGATCCCGCGCTTCGGGATCGACGGTGCCGCGTGGGCGACGGTCGCCGGCTACGGCCTCATGGCAAGTCTCGGGTTCTATTTCGGAAGCAAGCACTATCCGATCCCCTTCGAGTGGTCGCGGCTTTTGCGGATCGCGGCCGCCGCGGCGGGCGCCTACGGGCTTTCGATGCTCGCGCCCTACGACTGGCAGGCCGCGCTTCCCATCAAGGTCGGGGCCACGCTCGTCTATCCCATCGGGCTCTATTTGTTCGGGTTCTTCTCGGCGGGAGAGATCGATTGGGTGAAAAAGCGATTCCTATCGTAGCTCTCGAATAACCGCGTCGAGCACCTGCTCGACCTTTATTCCGGCAATGCATTCCGGAGCCTGGGCGCGCGCGCATTCGGCGGGCGGCTTGCGGATCATGTTGCACGGCGAGCAAAAGACGGGCTCGCGGACGACGCGGCTAAGACCGAGCGATGCCTCGGGCCCGTAGCGCACCGGGTCCGAAGGCCCGAAGATAGCGACGTTTGATGTCCCCACCGCGTGCGACAAGTGCATGGGCCCGGTATCACCTGTCACAAAGACGTCGAAAGATTCGACGACGGCCGCAAAAGTCGCGACGTCCGTCCCCACGAGAATTATCGGCGTGGATTGCGCGCGTGCGGCGATCCTCTCGACGAGCGCGCGGTCTCCAGATGAGCCCGTGAGCACGACGCTTGCCCGCTCTGATAGACGGTCGATGAGTGCGGCGAATTTGTGCTCTTCCCACTGCTTGAGCGCGCGCCCAGCGCTCGGGTGGATCCCGACCCGAGGCGTGGCCTTGTGCGGAAGGAGCTTCTGCGCCACCTTCCGGTCCTGAGCCGTGACGAAGTTAAAAGGGCGATAGCTTGCTTCCCCAGTTTCTATGTCGGGGTAGAGCGTTCTCACGAGCTCGAGGTTCTGCCAGTACCAGCTCTTCTTCTCGTCCCAACGGGCGGGATGGCTGAGAAGGTAGGCCCCGCCAGTGTCCCCATAGCCCGCCCGCAAGGGCGCGCCGGACAAGGCGACGAGCAAGAGCACCCGCACGTCACCTTGGAAGTCGATGGCGAGATCCGGGGGATTGGCCGCAAGAGCGCGGCGTGCGTCGCGGAAACGAATTTCTTCGCCCCACGCGGCCCACGGCGTGTCGACGACGCGTACCGTATCGATGAAAGGAAGCCGGCGCGCGATCGGCTCGTTCCATCGACCGACCGCCAGCTCGAGCTCGGCGTCGGGCGCCGCGTCGCGAAGCACCTTTAGCGCCGGAAGCGTGGTCAGCAGGTCGCCGAGGCGGTCGAGGCGGAGCGCTTGGATGCGCTGGGCGGCGCGCACGTCCATCGCGGCTCGCCCCCGGGGCGGCCGAAGCCGCGCGAGCTTGGACAAAGCGCGCAGGCCGAGGTCGAGCGCACCAAGCGCGACCCGCTCACGGGGGTCGTAGATGCGCGGCCCGCCGCGTTCAAGACGCTTTTTAGCGAGCTTCCGAGACGGAGCGAAGAACGGACTCAAAACGTTCCCCCACGAGATCCCAACTGAAGTCCTCTTCGACCCGCTTGCGGGCGGAGGCGCCGAGTGTTTTCCGAAGCGAGCCCGAGGACGCCAGCTTTCGAAGCGCCTCTGCGAGCGAACCGGTGTCTTTCTCCGGAACAAGAAGACCGTCTTGGCCGGCGTCGATGGCTTGCGGGATACCGGCCACGTCGCTGGCAACGATGGCCGTCCCCGAAGCCATGGCTTCCAAGAGAACGTTCGGGAGCCCGTCGACGTTCCCCGCGCCGTCCCGAACCGAGGGCACCGCGACGATATCCGCCATCGCGAAATAACCCGGCAGCGCACCGCGCTCGACGTTACCAACAAAGTGGGTGCGGTCGTAAACGCATGCCTTTCGAGCACGCTCTTCGAGAGCCGGCCTAAGGTCGCCCTTCCCCGCAATGACGAGATGGATCGGCTCTTGCTCGAGGGCCGCGGACGCGTCGACGAGATATTCGAAGCCTTTCTTGTGGACAAGCCTACCCACCGCAAGGATCACAATCGCGTTTTTCTCGATTCCGAGACTCTGGCGCAGCTCGGGAGGCTCGTCACCGAAAAGCCTGACATCGACGCCGTAGGGCACGACGCGCGGTTTCTCCGTGGCTCCGAGCGCGAGACTTCGTTCCGCGAGATCTTCGCTACAAGCCGTCCCCGCCCGCGCCTGCGAGAAAGCGAGCTTGGCCGCGGATCGGAAGGCGCTCTTTTTCTCGGACATAAAGACATCGGAGCCATGCAGGCTCACGACGAGCGGAAGCCCGCGAGCTTTGGACACAGGCCAAGCCATCGTACCGTTCGGCACGACCCAATGTGCATGCACAACGTCGTAGCGCTCTCGGTACGATTCGGAGAAGAGCTTCCGGGTCCCGGAGACGAGCGCAAGCGGCGCCGCGAGATAGGTCGCGCTGCGAAGCGCTATGTCCGCGCGCAGCGATTCCGCATAACCAAAAACACTCAGACCTTCGGTGGGCGCATAGCGATAGGGACGAAAACGCACACCGGGGACGGGCTCGAGGTCGAGATCCCGATGCGCTGGAAGCACCACAGTGAGCTCGTGCCCGCGGCTGGCAAGGGCCTTAGTGATCGACGCGATGAAAGGCGCTGTCGTATCTCGGGCATATTTTGGATAGGACGACGTAATCGTGAGGATTTTCACGGGCGGCGTGTGGATTATAGCTTCAAATCATCTTTGTGTTATGCTTCCTGCGGCGCCTCCCCTCAGTGGCTGCCCTTTGTATAAGGGGTTCCTATGAATAATGTGCTCTTTCGCCACTGCACGGAGCGAGTGACCGAAGCCGTCAATATCGGCTCGATGGAGCTCGTCGACCTGAGGCAGAGCGAGCTCACCCCAGAGTTCATCCTTCTCGGGCTTCTTGAGCAAGACAACTCGGAGACGATGCGTCTGATTGGAGATCTCGGTCACCCGGCGGACCAGACGAAACAGTCGATCGTCAACCTGATCCTCGCGGCCCAGCGCAACAAGCTGAAATTATGCCGTGAAGGCTCTCTCCAAATCCTTGTCTCACCACAAACAGCAGAGGTGCTCCGCATGGCAAAAGAAGAAGCCGACAATTTGGGAGACCGCTTCGTCGGTGTCGGCGCCATGCTCTTAGCACTTCACCGCGAACCCGCAGGTCTCTCGGCGCGCATCCTGCGCGACCTCGGCTTCCGATACGAGCGCACGAAAGATGCCTATCTCCGGCAGCGTGGAAGCAGCACCGTAGACGATAAGCGCGGCGACACGAAGCTCGAGACGCTCAAAAAGTACACGACGGACCTGACCGAGCTCGCCCGCAAAGGCTCGCTCGACCCTGTCATCGGTCGTGAGGAAGAGATCCACCGCCTCATCCAAATTCTGTTACGCCGAAAGAAAAACAACCCGGTGCTCATCGGCGAGCCCGGCGTCGGCAAGACGGTCATCGTCGAAGGACTCGCCCAGCGCATCGTGGATGCCGAAGTTCCCGACACGCTTGCCAATAAGCGCGTCCTGCTTCTTGAGATGAGCGAAGTCGTGTCGGGCTCCAGGTTTCGCGGCGAGTTCGAAGAACGGCTTAAAACCATCAAGGAAGAAGTCCTCGCGGCGCATGGGAGCGTCATTCTTTTCATCGACGAGCTCCACACCGTCGTCGGTGCCGGCAATGTCGAAGGCGGCCTCGACGCCTCCAGCATGCTGAAGAGTGCGCTCGCCCGTGGGCAGCTCCACTGCATCGGCGCTACCACGCTCGAGGATTACAAGAAACACATCGAGAAGGACAAAGCGCTCGAGCGCCGTTTCCAGAGCATCATGATCAAAGAGCCTTCGGTTCAAGAGACGGTGCGCATCCTGAAAGGTCTTCAGCTGCACTACGAGCTACATCACAATGTCACCTTCAGCGACGAGGCTGTCGATTCCGCGGCCAAGCTCGCGGAGCGCTACATCGTGGATCGATTCCTCCCCGACAAAGCAATCGACCTCCTCGACGAGGCGGGCTCCCGCAAACATCTCGAGCTCGTCTACGCGCCGCCCGATGTTCGCCAAGCCAAGCGCGATAGGGACAAGTTGATCGCGCAGCAACGAGAGGCCTACCAATCTCAGGATTACGAGCGCGCGGCCGTCTGCCAGCAAGACATCATGCGTCTCGAAGCCCGTCTCAAACAAATGATGAAAACCTGGCGCGAGAGCCGTGACCCGCAGGACTCGACTGTCGAGACCGAGGACATCGCACGCGTCGTGCAAGGCTGGGCAGGCATACCTGTCACGCGCATGCTCGAATCCGAAGCGCAAAAGCTCACGCGGATGGAAGACAACATCCACCAACGCATCGTCGGCCAGGAAAACGCTGTCCACGCGGTCTCCGATGCAATAAGGCGCAACCGCGCTGGCCTCAAAGGCCGAAAGCGACCGATCGGGTCGTTCATCTTTCTCGGGCCCACGGGCGTAGGTAAGACGGAGCTTGCCAAAGCGCTCGCGCAATTCTTGCTCGACGACGAAGATCGGCTCATCCGGCTCGACATGAGCGAGTATATGGAGCGCCACTCAGTCTCCAAGATGATCGGCTCGCCTCCAGGCTATATCGGCTACGGCGAAGGCGGACAGCTCACCGAGCAAGTGCGACGCAATCCGTACAGCGTGATCCTTCTCGACGAACTCGAGAAAGCAGATCCCGACATCTATCACATGATGCTTCAGATTCTCGAAGACGGTCGCTTGACGGATGCGCAAGGACGCACGGTCAGCTTCGTCAACACGATCATTATCGCCACGTCCAACATCGGCAGCTCAGAGATCTCGCGAGAATATACGGGCATCGGTTTTTCGGACCCGGTCTCTTCGCGAAAGTACGAAGAGATCAAAACCCGTGTCATGCGAGAGGTGAAGACGGTCTTCAAGCCAGAGCTTCTGAACCGCATTGACGACCTGATCGTGTTCCACCAACTCGATAGGGAGCACATCCGTCAAATCCTCGATCTGACGCTCGAGGATCTGAACGAGCGGCTCGCGGAGCAGAACCTCACGATTCAAGTCACCGACGCAGTGAAGGATAAACTCGCCGCCGACGGTTATGATCCCGTCTATGGCGCGAGACCTCTACGCCGTACCATGGAAGCACAGCTTGAGAACATCCTCGCCCAACAGCTCATCAGCGGTGACATCAAGAAGGGCGACCATGTTCTCGTTTCGCTCCAGGACGACACCATCGTCACCGCGGTCGCGCTCGCCTCGCAGCCTATTCCCGCGCCGGGGCAGAATACCTGACATCTCTTTGAGCTTCCCCCGGCTCGTTCTTCTTTTCGCTCTCCTCGCGGCTGCATGCGACCTGCGGCCCGAACGACGCTCCGAGACCCCCCTCGGGACACGGCCAAACGTTCTGCTAGTCACCATCGAGACACTCAGGGCCGACCACGTCGGAAGCTACGGCTACCCGCGGAACACGACACCGAACCTCGATCGTCTGGCAGCCGAAGGCGCTCGCTTCGCGACAACCATTGCTCAAGCCCCTTTCACGCTGCCCTCCGTGACCTCTCTGATGACGGGACGGACGCCGCCCCATCACGGTGTCCGCAACCACCCCGCGACACTCGCGCCCGAGATCGAGACCCTCGCCGAGCGTTTCAAGGAAGCGGGTTACCAAACGGCGGCCATGACGCGGCACACGTGGCTGCGCCGCAAATCGGGCCTCGACCAGGGCTTTGACGCGTATCACAACAACAAGTTCGCCGCGGGACTGGACGCGCGGAGTCTCTCGCTCGCCGCAACCGACTGGCTCGAAGCGCGGGATCCCGAAAAGCCCTTTTTCCTCTGGCTCCACTTTCTCGATCCGCATCTTCCTTATACGCCCGCTTATCCCTACGCAGTTCTCTTCCACGAGGAACATGCCGCGGACGAACGCATCAAGCATCTACGCGCCATGATGGAGGTCGCGCGCGCGAGCTACGAGCCAACGCCTTACGCGGATATTTCCGGCGGACCCTATTACGACCTCGTCTTTCCCTACTACGCCGAAAACCCCATCCTGCTCGATCTCGCCTTTTGGCGGCGCTCACGCGGGAGCATCTTCTTCGACAAGGGCAGCTACACAGAGGTCGACGTTCGCGAAGTCCGCGATCTCTATGACGGTGCCATCGCCTATACGGACGACAACCTGGCCAGGATCCTGAAGACGCTCGCCGAGCTCGAGCTCGAGGCTTCGACTATCGTTGCGGTCACGGCGGACCACGGAGAAGCGTTGGGCGAGCACGGCCTTTCCTTCACCCACGACTTCACGCTCTATGACGAAGTCCTGCGCGTGCCGCTCGTGATCCGCTACCCGGGCGCGGTCGAGCCCGGTATCGAGATCGAGCAGCAAGTCCGCCTCATGGATGTCGGGCCGACGCTTCTCGAGCTCGCGGAGCTCGAGCCTTTTGAAGGCGTCGAAGCGACCAGCCTCGCGCCCCTTCTCGAAGGCGAGAGCTTGCCGTTTCTGAACGCCTTCTCGGAGAGCGCTCCGAAGCGACGCATGTTCCCGGAGCACGAGCGCGTCTATTTCGACGGCATCCGCGGCAAGTGGCGGAGCCTGCGCACCGAGCGGTGGAAGCTCATCAAGATCCCCCATCCCGATGGCGACCGCTACGAGCTCTACGACATCGTGAGCGATCCAGAAGAGTCCCGAAACCTCTACGACGAGCTCCCCGGCGAGGCCGGCAAGCTTGTGCCGATACTTCGCGCTTGGGTGGAGGGTGATCCGGCCCGCGACGCCGACACGAGCGCCACGGAGGAAGGCGCGCTCGAAGGTCTCGACCCGGCGGCCATCGAGCAGCTCAAAGCACTCGGCTATATTCAAGAATAGAAAGCGTCCCTCCGCTCGCTCAAGAGCGCACGGTCCGACTTCCGTTCGGACGCCATCGGCATCGCCATCCCCCTAGGGACGGCCTCCTTCATCGGCGCCGAGAACCCACCCACGTTCAGCAAGGACGTGGCGCCGATCCTCTATGACAATTGCGTCACCTGTCACCGGCCCGGCCGGATCGCGCCCATGTCGCTCGTGAGCTACGGCGAAGTGCGTCCGTGAGCGGCGGCCATCGAGCGGTCGATCGTCTCGCGCGACATGCCGCCGTGGCGCGCCGATCCTTCCTCGAGTCAGGAATTTGCCACGAACCCGAGCCTATCCCAGGAGGACCTCGACACGATCGTCGCCTGGGTCGAGGCTGGCTCGCCCAAGGGGGACGACAAGGACATTCCAGAGCTCCCGGCCTTCGCGTCCGATCCGAGGTGGACGCATGGAGAGCCCGACTACGTCTTCGAGCTTCCCATCGGGTTTCAGATACCCGCGGAAGGCGAGCTTCGTCGTCGTCAACCTCTACTCGAAGGTCCCGTTCGAAGACGACCGGTTCGTAGAGGTACTGGAATTTCGGCCGAGCAGCCAGGGCATTCTTCATCACGCCGGCGCCTATATCGTTGATATCCCGCAAGGCGCCGAGATCGTCGACGGCCGACTCGTGATGCCGGCCGGCGTGGCGGAATCCACGGCGGAGACAGCCCCGCGCGGCGAGCAAAGCGTTTTCTCGCTTGCAGGCACGTCCAAGCTCATCTCCTACGTCCCCTGCCGCGGCCTCGAGCGCCATCGCCCGGGTACCGGCAAGCGCATTGCCGCCCGGAAGTACATTCGCTGGAACATGCATTACCAAACGAACGGCCGTCCGATGACCGATCGGACCGAGCTCGGTGTCTGGTTCAACTCAAAGGAGGTCACGCACGAGATTTTGAATCGCAGCTCGGCGCGGATGGAGACCTATATCGTCGAAGGCAAAGAGATTCCGCTGGAGCTCAAAGACGGGAAGTGGAGACGGGGGCGCATCCCGAATATCCCGCCTTATGTCAATAGCTGGAAGATCGTTCAAGTACAGCCGATTCCGGAAGCCATCACGTTCTACGGCATGTCGCCTCACATGCATCTGTGCGGGAAGGACATGAAGTACGTCATGACCTACCCCGACGGCCGGGACGAGATGATCTTGAACGTGCCAGCCTACAGCTTCGAGTGGCAGCTCTACTACGAGCTCACCGAGCCGCTGCACATTCCGGCCGGGAGCAAGCTCACCGCCACCGCGCATTGCGACAACTCGCTCTATAACCCTTATAACCCGGGACCTCATCTTCCGGTTTATTGGGCGGAGCAGAGCTGGGACGAGATGTTCAGCCCGCAAATCCGGATTACGATCGACAGTCAGGATCTGACGAATACCGACACCGACTCGGAGCAATAGTTGTTGAAGGGAGTCGTTGCGCTCGTGCTTCTCCTGAGCGTTTTCGCCCAGGAGCCGAAGAAGGATCTGCCCAAGGGACAGATGCCCGACCTCGGCAGGCCGACGACGAAAGAGAACCCGCTTCCTGTCTTCGACTTCGAGGAATACTTCACCGGGACGTGGCATTTCGAGTGGATCGTGCCGGAGAGCCCGCTCGGCCCGGGAGGCGTCATCACTGGAACAGAGGTCTTCAAGCCGGGGCTGGATGGCCGTTTCTTCGACAGCGAGATTGCAGCGACGGGACCGAATGGCCCGTTCACGGCGAAGTCGAAGACGATCTACAACCCGGACAACAAGTTCATGGCACGCCACGAGACCGACAGCCGGGGTTTCTCGATGATGAAAGCCGGTCACATCGGAGGAGACCTCGGCGGCTACTACACGATTTATTACGAGACCGCGCCATTCGAGCACAACGGAAAGACTCTGCAGATGCGGATGACGACGATTCTTTTCTCTCCGCTCAACTTCAAAGTGCGAGCCAAGTTATCGGTCGACGGCGGTCCGTTCGTCAACTTCGGAAACCCCTGGTGGAGAAAAGACGTCCCGGGCCTCGAGTCGAGCCAGAAGTAAACAACCTCGACCATATCAAACAGTAAAAGACTTGGTCATCGATCTCCGTGGGGTGAAGCGCGACTCGGAGAGCAATCCGTACGGGGTGGCCGCGGCAACCGAGCTCCAACGGGAATCAGGATCTTTACAAGATGCCCATCGAAGGAGGAGAGCCTGTTCAACTCGACGCGGACCCCGCGGACGACTTCAAAGCTTCTTGGTCGCCCGACGGAAAACGGATCGCCTTCCACTCGTTTCGGACGGGGAGCACTTTTTGATGATGCAAGCCGCTGATGTTGAGTAGCCCACCAAAGCTTTCTTGAATACCGACCGCTTCCCAGCCGAGCGAGTAGGCGCTTCGCACAACCGCGCGGATCACGGCGTTCAAGCCGGAACAGTCGCCGCCGCCCGTTAAAACACCCATGCGTCTTCGTTGTTTCATGAGCGCATGCTTTCGACAACGTAATCGACGTCGTCATCGGACATCGATGGGTAGAGTGGTAGAGACAAAATCGAGCTCGCGGCTTCCTCCGCGACGGGACAACTCCCCTCCCCCTGCCCCAACTCTCTATAAGCCGGCTGGAGATATACGGGCACCGGGTAGTGCACGAGCGTTTGCACGCCTCGTGATGCGAGCCGTTCCATCCAAGCGTCACGCGACGGCGTACGAACGACGAATAGATGCCGTGCCGACAACACGCCATCAGGGACAAGAACGCCGGTCGCGCGAAGCTCTGTTCCGTCAAGCCCTTCTTCGTAGCGGCCCGCGAGCTCGCGGCGTCGTCGATTCCATCGCTCGAGATGTGGAAGTTTGGCGCGAAGGACTGCCGCCTGGATCTCGTCGAGGCGACTATTGAGCCCCACCTCCGTGTGAACATAGCGGCTCTTCTGACCGCCATTTCTCAAACGGGCGAGCGTCGCCGCAAGCTCTTCGTCGTCCGTCGTGATGAAGCCGCCATCGCCCAGTGCACCGAGATTCTTGGTGGGGTAGAAGCTAAAGGCACCCGCGCGGCCGAAAGCTCCGAGAGGGCGGTCACGATAGCGTGCACCGTGCGCCTGACAGGCGTCTTCGACAACGACGAGTCCTCGCATCTCGGCGAGCTCGAGCAGCGGCTCCATCGCGCACGCGTTCCCGTAAAGATGGACGGGAACGATGGCGCGGGTCCTCGCAGTGATGCGCTCTTCCACAGATGCAGGCGAGAGCGTGAGGGTTTCCGGGTCGACGTCGGCGAAAACAGGGCGGGCACCGACCCGGCTTATCGCGAGCGCGGTGAAAGTCGCCGTCAACGGAGACGTCACAACTTCGTCGCCCGCGCCGATGCCGAGCGCCATCAAAGAGAGGCTAATGGCATCCGTGCCCGAGGCGACGCCTATGCCGTAGCGCGTCCCAATCGCCCGCGCATATTCCTGCTCGAACGCCTCGACCTCCGGGCCCAACACGTACCACCCAGAGCTCACCACGCGTTCGATCGCGGTTCGAATTTCGCGCGATAGTTCGGTGTCACAGATGGTGAGGTCGTTGAACCGAACCGTGCGGTCACTCACGTCAGATAATGCTCGATGTTCTCGCGGTAATAGTCGACCGTCTTTCTCAGGCCGTCGCTCAAAGTGGTCTCGGGTCGCCAGCCCAGCTGCTGCTCGATCTTTGAATAGTCCGTGTAGAAATCCCCGATATCGATGCGGCGGCGCTCCTCGGGGAACGGAACGAGCTTGTAGGTCACCTCTTTTCCAGCTACTTTGTACAGGAGCTCGAGGTAGCTACGCAGAGAGGTGGGCGGTTTGGCGCCAAGGTTGAACGTCTTGCCCATGGCTTCTTCGGAAGCCGCGCTCAAAAGAAACGCGTCAACGACATCGTCCACGTAGTTGAAGTCACGTTTCTGCTCGCCGTCGCCGAAGAGCAAGATCTCCTCGTCGAGCACGACGCGCCGTATGAACCATCCCGCAAAGCCTTGCCGGTTATGTTTCATCAACTGGCGCGGCCCGTAAGTGTTCGTGAGCCGCAGCGACGTCGTGCGAAGCCCGTACACGTCGCAATAAATCTGGTGATACCTCTCGCCGCTCGCTTTGTTGATGCCGTTCACGTCGGTGGGAAGTATGGGATGGTCTTCATTCGCGGGAAGCTCCACCGGCTTTCCATAGATTTGTCGTGTGCTGGCATAGATGATTCGGACCTCTGGGTTCGCATGCCGGCAGGCCTCGAGGATGGAGAGCTGGCTTCGGCAGTTGATCTCAAGATCGGTCATTGGGTCGGTCATGCTGTCGACGTGGCTGACCTGGCCCGCGAGGTTGAACAGAAAGTCCTGGCCGCGGACAAGATATTGCATACCGTTTTCGTCGCGGACATCGGCGATGTTGACTTGCACGCTCTTTTCGATCCCCTCGACGTTGAAAAGGTTTCCTCCGTAGCCAGGGATGAGCGAGTCGACGAGAAGAACATCAGCACCAAGCGGGACGAGCGCTCGGGCTAGATTGCTTCCGATGAAGCCCAGGCCACCCGTGATCAGAACTTTCTTGTTCTCGAAGGCCTTTTTATAGAGCTCACGTCGTTTATCATCCATCCGTTGACTCGAGTGGAGACCGCGGCTTAGCGCGCAACGCGCTCAGGGGCGCGCGGGGACGAGGCGCGCGGAGCTTCGGCCGCCGGCTCCGCCTTCCTAAGATGCGTCTTCCGCACGACGAGATCGATCCAAAGCTTCGTGAGGTCCAACAGCGTTTTCGAGACGCGGGGGAAGTTGAAGAACTGACTCTTGCCATAGACCCGGTGGAAATGGTGCACGGGCACTTCCTGGATGCGAAAGCCGTGGTCCTGGACCTTCTTCATGAGCTCGACGCAAATGACTCCGCTGTTCTTCGTCAGCTCTACTTTGTCGAAGATGGCGCGGCGGAACAAACGAAAGTCGCAATCGACGTCGCTGAGCTTCAAGCCGAAAGCGAGGCGCACGCTCCAGTGATAGAGACGCCCAATGATGACGCGGTGCAGCGGGTCCGAGCGCCCGGCCTTTCTCCCGTTAACGAAATCGCTCCCTGGCCCCCACGCTTCGAACAACCGCGACATCTCGCGCGGATCGTATTGCGCGTCGCCATCGGTGTAAAAGATGAGGTCTTTCCTCGCGGCCTCGAAACCGGTTCGCAGAGCGCCGCCATAGCCCCGGTTGACCGGATGGTGGATAACCCGAAGCTCGGGGAATACGGCTTCGAGCTCGGACAACACCTCGGCCGTGTGGTCGGTGCTGCCATCATTGACGACGATGATCTCGTAACTATCCGCGAGCTTGCGCGCGGCGAGACGTGCCCCGATGACCATGCTCGGGATAGCACCGGCATCGTTATAGGCAGGGAAAACCACAGAAAGCTCAATGGGTTCTTCTTGGCTGTTTTCTCTTTGCGACACTGGATTCCTTTAGACTATAGCGCGACCGAAAAACGTACCACAGGCACCCGAGGCGCGCAATAGCCGCTAATGTTGATACGATCGCGCGCCGTGACGGGAACACTCTTTGTCGTATCGACGCCGATCGGGAACCTGGGCGACATGACGTTCCGGGCGAAGGAGGTGCTTCAGTCTGTGGACCTCATCGCCTGCGAGGACACGCGCGTGACCCGGAAGCTCCTCCGTCATTACGACATCGCAACCAGGACGCTCTCCTACCACGAGCACAATGAGGCCGTGCGTACACCGAAGCTCGTCGAGCGCCTCGCCGCCGGGGAGAACATAGCGCTCGTCTCCGACGCGGGGACACCGCTCGTATCGGACCCCGGTTACCGGCTCGTTTCGGCCGCGCGGGAGGCGGGCATGCTCGTGCGCCCGGTGCCGGGGGCTAGCGCTCTTCTAGCGGCTCTCTCGGTCGCAGGGCTTCCCACATCGAGCTTTACTTTTGTCGGCTTTGTTCCGCGAAAGGGCGGCGCGCGACGAAAGGCTCTCGAGGCGCTGCAGGACGCCCCTGGAACCCTCGTGCTCTACGAAGCACCAGGCCGCGTCACGAAGTTGCTGACGGATCTCGAGGTGCTGCTCGGGCCGCGCTCGGCCTGTATCCTCCGCGAGATGACGAAGCTTCACGAAGAGCACAAGGCCGAGACACTCGGTCAGCTCGCCGAGTGGGCGCAAGGACGTCGCTTCAAGGGAGAGCTAACGATTGTCGTAAGTGGTGAAAGGTATGATGAGGCGGCTCCGCCCATTGCGGTCAAAAGCCTCGCCCCCCGCTTTACCGAGCTGCGCGCGGACGGTTTGTCGCCGCGTGATGCCGCCAAGAAACTCGCGAAAGAGCATGGACTCTCAACGCGCGACATCTACAATGAGCTCGCAACCCATAGACGTTGAAGAAATCCTTCCGATCGAAGACCCGTCTTGCGAGCTTCGCGGCTTCATCGTGATCCACAGCACGGTGCGCGGACCCGCGACCGGCGGGATACGGCTCTATCCCTACGCGGCGGACGAAGCCGCGAGAACGGACGGCTTCCGGCTCGCGCGCGCCATGACATTCAAGGCCGCCGCCGCTGATCTGCCCGTGGGCGGCGGCAAGATCGTTCTCTTCGATGCTCCGGGCCTCGAACGCGACAAGGCGCTCCGTTCTGTAGGGCGCACGCTCGAGTCCATGAACGGCGCTTTTCTCGCCGGGCGAGACGTGGAAATCCCTGTCGCCGATGGCGCTATCATCCAAAGCCAAACCCTATACATGGTGGATGAGTCCGACGAGGGCGTGGGCGACCTCAACCTCGTCACGGCGCTCGGCGTGCTCGCCGGGGCGCGAGCGGCTCTGGCCTTCCGGCTCGGCACGTCCAGTTTCCGGGGAATCCGCGTGGCACTACAGGGCACTGGAGGCGTGGGGCGCTGGCTCGCTACAAAACTCGCCGAAGAGGGCGCCGTGCTCACGGTATGCGATACGAGCCGCGCGGCGCTCGAAGCACTCCGAGAGACAAGGCCCTTTCGCGAGGTACCTCCAGACGCCATCTGCGACGTTGAGTGCGAGCTCTTCGCACCATGCGCCATCGGGGGTGCCGCCGACACGGACACGGCGAAGCGAATAAAGGCGAGTGTCGTCGCCGGCTCCGCGAACAATATTTTGAGTGGGCCCGAGGCCGGCGCCACGCTGATGGCGAGAGGCATCACCTATGCGCCCGATTTCTCGTCAACGCGGGCGCCCTCGTCCAAGGTGTTCGCTTCCTTCTCAAAGGCGAGCGACGAAGCCCTGACGCCATCTTGGACATCGGCATGAGGACGACGCAACTCCTTGAAAAGCACGGGATAGGGATGTACCGCCCGAGGCTCTTCTCGAGGCGGTCACCCGCGAGCGGCTCGAGTTGGGCTCGATTTGATTCGGGACCCTAACTAACCCTATAATTTGATACTCCAACCAACGAGTGTCCTAGCGACGCCCGCGGATCGATTCCTAAGGCGCCCGGTCTCGACGGGCCAATATCGCTATGTTTTCAAGGAGGTTGCATGGCTAAGAAAACGACACGCTCCAAGGCCGCAAAGGGCAAGAAGAAGGCCGGCGGTTCGAACGAGCAGTACAACAAGACTATTGAGGGGCTAGAGAAAGCCGTCAAAGCGCTCTATAAGGGAGACCCCCAACGCGCGAAGGAAGGGCTCGAGCGCTTGGTCGCCAATTACCCCGAGGAAAAGGACCTGCTCGAGCGGGTCGACTCCTACCTCAAGATTTGCGCGCGTCAACTCGCGCCTCAGCACCGTCCGAAGACGGCCGAGGAAATGGTCAATTTTGGCGTCATGTATCTCAACGAAGGCGATGCCGCACAAGCCATCAAACATTTGTCGAAGGCCATCGAGCTCGAGCCCAAGAGCTCTCATGTTCAATACTGCCTAGCAGCGGCACACGCGCTGTCTGGCGACGCTCCGGCAAGCGCCAAATATCTCCAACAAGCCATCAACAGCGACCCGACCTCGCGATTCCACGCGAGAGGCGACGAGGACTTCAACAGCGTTCGCCGCGAGGCCGAGGTGGCGGCGCTACTCGCCGACGCATAGAAGCCCCGGCCTCGTGATTTACGGACTGAGGGTCTTCGCTATTGGTGGCGGCACCGGTCTGTCCGCGCTTCTGGCCGGGCTCAAGCAGTTTATGGATCCTCCGCCGGAACCTTCCAAGGACGATGTCTATTTCGCGGACCTCTCCGCGCTCGTCACGGTCACGGATGACGGCGGCAGTTCCGGACGTCTACGCGACGAGTTTCAGATGTTGCCACCCGGCGACATTCGCAACTGTCTCGTGTCTCTCTCCGCCGACGAGTCACTTTTGTCTTTGCTTTTTCAGTATCGATTCGAAGGTTCGGGAGACTTGGCGGGGCACAGTTTTGGCAATCTTTTCCTGACCGCTCTTACCGGCGTGACCGGGGACTTCAGCGAAGCCGTACGCGCAGCGTGCCAAGTCCTGGCCATACGCAGACGTATTATTCCTTCGACGAACCAGCGGGTCTCGCTTCGGGCGGATCTCGACGACGGCTCCATCGTGCGGAGCAAGACGAATATCACAGGCTCGCCACAGCGCGTCCATCGCGTCCACCTCGAGCCTGAGGACTGCCGCGCGCCGCGGGAGGCCCTTAAAGCACTGCCCCAAGCCGACCTCGTTTGGATCGGGCCTGGTTCGCTCTATACCAGCCTCGTTCCCAATTTGCTCGTTCCCGGCGTGACCGAGGCCATCGCGAGCTCCGGCGCCGACGTCGTCTATCTCGCAAACGTCATGACGCAGCCAGGCGAGACGACTGGCTACTCGATCGCGGACCACGTCAAAGCTCTTCTAGAGCACGCGCCCGGGCTCGAGATTTCATGCGTGCTCAGAAACTCGACTCCTGTCCCCCCCGAGATAATTGCGCGCTACCGTGAAGACGGCGCAGAGCCGGTCCGTCATTCGAGAGGCGACGCGCTTCCGTGCGCGCTCGTCAGCGAAGACCTACTCCACCCTGGACCCGTCGTACGACACGACGGCGTGAAGACCGCGGGCGCCCTGCAGTCCATTTTTTATCGCGCGCACGCTCGAGTCGTCCACACGTCCGCATGACGCCATGACAGTCATCGCGCTCTGGCCAGGCAAGAGTCGATTCGCTTTCACGCCCATGCTCGGAAAGACAGTTTGGGAGCGTACGCTGGTCGCGGCCCGAGCTCTCGAGCCGCGCCGCGTGCTATGGATTGGAAAGGGCGCCCCGGACGGCGTGGAAACGGCAAGGACACGCGAGCTTACAACGATGCGCGATACCATCATTTGCCTTCCTGCCGAGCTCCCTTGTCTCGAAGCGAGCGCGCTGAAGCGTCTTCTGAAGGCGAGCGCCAAAGCTCCCGCCGCCCTTTTCGTGAGTGGTGGTGGGCTTCCGGTCGTTCTCGCCGCCGACGCGCGGGCGATGAAAGACCTTCGCGCGCGCACGCTTCACGGTCTCGCGAAGCTCCTTCGACCCGCTCCTGTCTTCCCCGCGACCGACGACGAACTGTTACGCGTCGAGAATGCGAAGGCCTGGAGCCAAGCCCATATTGTTCTGCGCCGGCGCAAAGTCGAAAGCCTCATGCGACGCAGCGTCCTCATCCCGGATCCGTCGAGCGTCTATGTGGACCCCGAGATCGCAGTCGGCGCGGGCACCGTACTTTCGCCGTGGGTGGTCATCGAGGGCAACTCCCGCATTGCGAAAGGGTGTGCGATTGGAAGCTTCAGCCATATCGTCGATGCATCAATCGGCGCGGGCACGAAAATTCTCGATCACTGTTTCATCCGCGAAAGTCGTATTGGCAAGAACGCTTCCGTCGGACCTTTCACGCATCTCCGACCGGCATCGGACATCGGGGACGCCGCGCGGGTCGGGAACTTCGTCGAGGTCAAGAATTCCCGGCTCGCGGCCGGCGCAAAAGCGGCCCATTTGAGCTATCTCGGGGACGCGACCGTGGGTCGCGGCGCGAATCTCGGTGCGGGAACCATCACGTGTAACTACGACGGCAAGGTGAAGAGTCGCACCGTTATTGGGGACGGCGCTTTCGTGGGAAGCGACGTGCAGCTCATCGCACCCGTGCGCGTCGGCAAAGGCGCTTTCGTCGCCGCCGGCTCCTGCATCGTGAAGGACGTTCCGGCTTATGCGCTCGGCCTCGCGAGAAGCCGGCAAGTCAACAAGAACGGTTGGGCCCGACAAAAACGCCTCGATCGAAGGGAGCGCTGAGTCATGTGCGGCATCATCGGTTATATCGGCGAAGGGCCTACGAGCGAAATGCTCCTCGCAGGCCTCCGCTCTTTGGAGTATCGCGGCTACGACTCTGCAGGGATTGCGATCGTGGGGCCCCGAGGGCTCGAGGTGCTTCGCTCCGAGGGGAAGCTCGACAACCTCGCGCGGCAGATCGACCACAGCAAACTAAATGGCTCCTACGGCCTCGGTCATACACGCTGGGCGACGCACGGCAGGCCGAACGAGGAGAACGCGCACCCGCACCGCGATTGCACGGGATCGATCGTCGTCGTGCATAACGGCATCATCGAGAATTATCTTCCCCTCAAGCAAAAGCTCGTGGAACAAGGTCATAAATTCATGACCGAGACCGACACCGAGATCATTTCTCACACGATCGAAAAGCACTTCGACGGCGATCTCGTGAAAGCGGTACAGCTCTCGCTCGAAGAGCTGGAGGGTGTTTTCGCCTTTGTGGCGTTAACGGCAGAGCCGCCGGACGTGCTCGTTGGCGCGCGCTACGGCCCCCCTCTCGTGCTCGGCATTGGGGAGGACGAATCCTTCATCGCCTCGGACGTCCCGGCCTTTCTGAGCCACACGCGCTCGGTCGTGTTTCTCGACGATGGCGATATCGCGATATTGAAGCGCGGTGAAGTCACCGTCGTCGACAAGAGCGGACGTGAGCAGAAGCGGGAGCCGCAGCGGATTACTTGGGATCCCGTCCAAGTCGAGAAGCAGGGCTACAAGCATTTCATGCTCAAAGAGATTTTCGAGCAGCCTCGCGCCGTCCGCGACACGCTTTTGGGCCGCTATTCGCTCGATTCCGGGCTGGTCCACTTGAGCGAAGTCGAGCTCGAAGACACCTTCGTGACCAAGATGACCCGTATCTCGATCGTGGCCTGCGGTACGAGCTGGCTCGCCGCACAGGTGGGAAAGTTCTATATCGAGGATCTCGCCCGCATCCCAGTCGACGTGGATGTTGCGTCAGAGTTCCGTTACCGCAACCCGATCCTTGGTGAGGATCAGCTCGTTATCGGGATCACGCAATCCGGTGAGACCGCCGATACTCTGGCGGCGCTCAAGACCGCGAAAGAGGCGGGTGCCGAGACGCTCGCGATCTGCAACGTTATGGGCTCGATGGCTACACGGCTTTGCGGCCATACGCTCTATACCCATGCCGGCCCGGAGATCGGCGTGGCGGCGACGAAGACGTTCACGTCTCAGATCGTCTCGCTCTATCTCCTCGCAATCCACCTCGCCCAACGGCTCGGAAGGATCGACCCCGACGCGGCTCGCGAACGCCTGGCGGACCTCGCACGTACGCCGCACATCATGGAGCAAGCGCTCGAGCTCACCGATGATCTGATGACCGTTGCGCGCGAGTTCTACCTCATGGGGAACTTTCTCTTCCTCGGCCGCGGCCACCTATATCCGATTGCCCTCGAGGGCGCGCTCAAGCTCAAAGAGCTTTCCTACATCCACGCCGAAGGCTACCCGGCGGGCGAGATGAAGCACGGCCCGATAGCGCTCATCGACGACCGCATGCCGCTCGTCGCGCTCGCGCTCGATAACTCTTTATACGATAAGATCGCGAGCAACATCCAGGAGGCGAAAGCGCGCGGCGCCCGCATCATCGCGCTCATTACCGAGGGCGACGATCGTCTACTCCCGGTTTTGGACGACGATCGGGACCACATCATTCGAATCCCCCGACATCCGGACACGATCTCGCCATTGGTGAGTGTCGTGCCGCTCCAGTTGCTCGCGTATCACATCGCCGTACGTCGCGGCTGCGATGTAGACCAGCCGAGAAACCTCGCGAAGTCGGTCACGGTCGAGTAGTTGGTCAAACTGGCGTCCTCAATCGACGATTTGGCCTATGACTTTCAGCACCTCGTCTTTGTCCGCTTCGATCTGCGGTGACATCATCATTCGTACCGATGAACACGTGATAGGTCGCGTCATGCGAGTGGACGCGCCCGGTTCGGCGTAGTCTCGCAGCACTCGAAACTCGGGTTGGTCGGTCACGACCATCCATAACATGCCCGGATCACCCGTCACCGGGCGGGCGCCCTCAGTCCCTCCAACCGCTTGTGACCACGCACTGGTCGCAAGCATCGTCAAGCCTATGAGTAAAGAAAGTCTGTCTATCAGCATAGGTATCTTCATTTCGTGGTTCCCTTTCGGTCGCGTCACCGATCAGCGCGGCGGGGTGCGCGCGGGCGGCGGCACAGAGACTTCGTTCTTCTCGAGGTTCAGCTCCTTGATATCCGGATCCCAGTGACGGTCACCGAGCAAGTGCTCGACGAAGTATTCGGCTCGCAGCCAGAACCAGTAATCCCCCATCTCCCGATAGCTATGGCGCAGGCCGGGAAAGATGAAGAAGTCGAAGCGTTTGTTCGCCTTGATCAGCGCCTCGGCCATGCGCAACGTGCCCGCCATGTGAACGTTGTTGTCGATGTCGCCCGTCGTGAGCAGCAGGTGCCCCTTCAGGTTCTGCGCAAGATCGGAGTTCTTGTCGATGTCATACTCGAAGCTCACTTCGCCGTCTTCATCCACCACTTCCTTGATGCCGTGGTGCTTCTCGGACCAGAAGTTGTTGTAGACGTCGTTGTTGTGATTGCCGGACGACGATACAGCGACTTTGAACAGGTCGGGATAGACGAGCATCGCTGCCGTCGACATGAAACCGCCTCCTGAATGACCGTAGATGCCGACGCGGTCTTTGTCGATGAACGTGTGCCGGTCGGCCAGTTGCTCGATCGCCGCCTTCTTGTCGGCAAGACCGTAGTCGCGCAGGTTTCCGTAGCCGTAATTGTGGTACCACTTGGAGCGGGCTGGATGCCCGCCGCGATTGCCCACCGTCACAACGATGAAGCCAAACTGCGCAAGAGCCGTCTCGAAGCGGTTGGTCGAGAAGGACTTCGACACGGCTTCGGTCTGGGGCCCGGGGTAGACGTACGCGATGATTGGATATTGCTTGGTCGGGTCGAAATCGAACGGCTTGTACATAACTCCGTGAAGGTCGGTGACGCGATCCGCGGCCTTGACGGCATAGGGCTCGGGAAACTCATATCCGGCCGCCATGAGCTGTGAGAAGTCCGCCTCTTCCAAGTCTACGACCTTACTCCCATCGGTGGCGTAGAGTACGGTAGCTGGAGGTGTATCCACCCTCGAGTAGTTAGACACGAAGAAACGGTTGGACTCCCCCATTTGGACCCGGTGGTCGAAGTTGCCTGGGTCAAGGAGTTGAACGCCGCTGCCGTCGAGGTTTACTCGGTAGAGGTGCTGATAATACAGGTCTTCCTCGGGATCACGGGCGTTGGCCATGAGGTAGACCGCATCACTGACTTCATCGATCCCGACGATCCGTCGGACGGACCAGGCGCCCTCGGTCAATCGGTTTTTCAGCAAGCCATCCGCCCCGTACCGGTACAGATGCGCCCAACCGTCCCTCTCGGACCACCAGAGCAGGTCGCCCGAGTCCAAACGCTCCAGCGGCTGCGTTTCCACATACGTGTTGAGCTCCTCTTCGAACAGCACACGGTGCTTGCCCGTCGCGGCGTCGGCCACACAGACCTCGACTCTGTGGTGGTCTCGGCTCTGGCGCCAAAAGTACAGCTCGTTCGAATCGTCCGACAACCAGAGGTCACGCTTGGGCTCGTCGCTGTCGGGATATTCGAATTTCCGAGCGTTCCAGATCCCGAGGGTCTGGTCTTTGAACTTTTCGGCGTCGACCGGCACCATCTGTCGCGCTTCGAGGTCGTAGATACGGATCTCGCGCTGGGTGATGCTTTCTTCGCCGGCCATGTCGTAGCGGTAAGTCTCTAGCTCGGGCCGCTTGTTGCCCACAGAGTGGATCACCCACAAGTCGCTCGTCTCGCGCTGGTCCCTCCGCACGATCGCGAAACGCCTGGAGTCGTGCGCCCAGGAGATGGCGACGGACTTGCGCTTGTCCTTGTTCTTTTTCCTCTCGGTGTCGGTCTCACCACGCTCGAAATCCGCGTAGCTGTAATGTGTCTCACCATCCGTCGAGAGCTGGGTCTCCTCTACCTCGATCTTTTCGTCTGCATTGTCGGCCTCCTCTTCATCCTTGCCGCGTCGAGCATCTAGAATCTGCTCGTAGGCTTCGCCCGTCATCATGTGCAGATTGTGATTGCGGACAAAGACGACCGTCTCGCCGTCGGGTGACACACTGGCCCACCCGGGGTGGTTGTCAGGGCCTTCCCAGTCCTGGAGCTGCCGAAGGGTTCTGGTGGCCACATCGTACTCGAAGTGGAAGAGTTTCTTCTTGGCTGCCTTCTCTTCGTCGTCGCTGTCTTCCTCTTCTTGTTGCTGTTCTTCCTCGGTTGAGTCCTCCTCGGCCTCGTCGCGCTCTTCAGCCTGCGACGACTCAACTTCGAACTGGAGCGTGTTCTCATCGACGAACTTGATCCCCCGAATCGGCAAATGTCGCCCATCCCATGGATCCTTCGTGAGCCGGGTCAACTCGGCAGCAATCCGGTCATTGTCGAAAATCGGTACCTTGGTGCCGCGCGCTGGGTCCACCAGGAAGAAGGACTTACCGTTCGATGTCTCCCACTCGTACCAGAAGCGATCGCCTCCCTCGATCCAGTGGGGACTGACGGTGGTGCTGTAGGTGAGCCGGTTCAACTTATAGGGAGCGAAGCGCGCGGCAAGCTCGTAGTTCGCCGTCGTTATCCGGCTGTCTTCTTGGGCGACGACCGGCGTCGCGGGCTGACTCGAGACGAGAAGAAAGTAAAACCATACGTGACGTTTCATGGTGTCCTCTTGGAGTTCGGGAAAAACGCGGGGAATTATAGCGTCAATACGGTCGCGGGGCTTTTATCGGACCGCTGTCTTCGACGTGAGCTAAACTGCGCCGATGTCCGAGGCCCTTCTCGATCACCTGAATGATCAGCAACGCGAAGCGGTAACGGCGCCCGACGGCGCGCTGCTCGTGCTGGCGGGGGCGGGGTCGGGCAAAACCCGCGTCATTGTGCACCGTATCGCCTATCTCATCGAAGGCCGTGGCAACGCCCCGGAGACTATTCTCGCGGTGACGTTCACCAACAAAGCAGCGGACGAGATGCGGGGCCGCGTGCGCGCGCTCTTGAGTAATTCAGGAAAGGACGTGGCGGTTCACACTTTTCATGCGCTGGCACTCCGGCTTCTTCGCCGATTCGGTAAGGATGTCGGCCTGCGCTCGGGTTTCACCCTTTACACCACTGACGATCGCAAAGCCTTGCTGCAGCGCATCTGTCGCGCGCAAAGTGTGTCGGAGCGCGAGTTTCCAATCGCGCGCATCGCGTCCGGGGTCTCCGAGTACAAGCTCCGTACTTTTTCCGGGCGCTACTCAGGGGATCCCCGCTTTCAACAAATCCTTCAAGCGGTGGTGCCGCAATATCAGAAGGAGCTCGATGCTCAAGGTGCGGTCGACTTCGACGATTTGCTGCTGCGGGGCGTAGAGCTCATGGAGTGCTCCGAGCGGGCCCAAGGATTCGCGGAAAGACGCTTTCGCCACGTTCTCGTCGATGAATATCAGGACACGAACAGGATCCAGTACCGTCTTGTGCGGCTCCTCGCACCTCACGGGAACGTCTTCGTCGTTGGTGACGAGGATCAATCCATCTACAACTTTCGCGGCGCGGAGCTGCGCAACATCCTCGATTTCGAGTCCGACTTTCCAAATGCCAGGACCGTAAAGCTCGAGGTGAACTATCGCTCGAGCGCAGCCATCCTCCGCGCAGCGAGCGCGGTCATTCAAAATAACCGCTCGCGCAAAGGCAAGCGCTTGATCGCGAGCCTCGATGAAGGGATGCGGCCAGAGCTCCACGGCGCCGAGGACGATCGCGAGGAGGCAGGTTTCGTTGCACGCACCCTCGATCGATCCCGGCGCGACGAGCCCAATGCGCGCGCGGCCATCTTGCTGCGTACCCACGCGCAAACACGCGTTTTCGAAGAAGAGCTGGTCGCGCGAGGCGTGCCGCACCGGGTTCTCGGTGGGCTGCGCTTCTACGATCGCCGCGAGATCAAGGACGTTCTCGCCTATCTCCGTCTCGTGTCAAACCCGCATGACGACGCCAGCTTTGTTCGCGTCGTCAACGTCCCGCCACGGGGCGTGGGCCAGGCCACGACGGCCATGCTACAGCGCACCGCGGCGGCGGCAGGCTGCTCGCTTTGGGACGCCGCGCACGAGGTGCTCGATGGTAATCTCTTGCCGGGGCGCCCTAGGCTAGGGCTTACGCAATTTCGCGATGTCGTTCTGAAGCTGACCAAAAAGGCTGCACAGAGCAGACCCTCCGAGCTCATCCGCGCCGCACTCGATACGGCCGGCCTTCTCGCCGAGCTCGAACGCGAGGGCGAGGGCGTCGCCCGCGAGCGTAAAGAAAATCTGGACCAACTCGTCGCCGCCGCCGCAGAGTACGAGGCCCGCGAAGCGTCGGCGACGCTTGACGGTTTTCTCGACGGTGTGGGCTTACTGACGGATATCGACGCGGTCGACGGCACGGCGCCGTGCCTTCTCATGACGCTTCACGCCGCCAAAGGCCTGGAGTTCGACATTGTGTTTCTCGTCGGGCTCGAAGAAGGCCTGTTCCCACACATCCGGGCAAGCGGGGATCTCAAGGCGCTCGAGGAGGAGCGACGCTTGTTCTATGTCGGGATGACACGCGCGAAGCGAAAGCTCTACTTGTGCTTCGCCGAGTCACGGCGATTCTCGTACCAAACGAGCTCTCGTCAGCCGTCGCGCTTTCTAGCGGAAATCCCGGACAGTGCACTGAACGGCGCGCACGTGAACCGCGTCGGACAGCCGGGGACCCAGCCGAGTTCCCCGAAGAGCCCGTGCGGCTCACTGCGTCCCGGAGCACTGGTACGTCACGACAAGTTCGGCGAGGGCAGGGTCGTCGAGGCCACCGGCAGCGGACCGGACCGCAAGATCACGGTCATCTTCCGAAAGGCAGGCCGGAAGCGGCTAGTGGCCCAGTACGCGAAGCTTCAAGTCTTAGGCTAGCTCGTCTTGTCGACGGCGGTGATGATCCAACGCGCGGGAACGAGGGCGTCGAACTGATTCTTCAGCGCATATCGCGTCAGAGTGAAGTCGAAGTGGCCGTCGCCGAGCTCTGTCGTGACGCGTACGCGGGCGTTTTTTAAAAGCATCTCCCCCGTCAAATATTCGGGGTTCGATTCGCGCTGCAGCGATTTGTTCACGCGGCGGATCTCGCGCTCGAAGGCGACCTCCGCCTCGTGAGGCTTGGCGACGACTTGGCGGCGCTCGAGGCGAAACGCATCCCACTCGTCCTGCAACTCTCCGAGGCGGCCGGAGAAATGGTAATCCAGCTCCTCTCTGAGGCGGGCTTGGATGCGTCTGAGCGACTCGTAGTTCTCCCTTCGGAACTCGCCAAAGACTGTGAACTGCGCATCACGCTCGTCTTCCGCAAGCCCAACAGTCTCTCGGAGCACGGGGATGGCGTACGGCTCAGAGGGTAACTCGCTTATCTCTAGAATATTCCAGGATTGAACGTCGTCCTCCGGAAACGCGACCATGGAGAGAGCGGCGACAGTGGGGCTGTCTCCTCTCTGGGATGCGAGCAAGTAGCGCTCGAGGATCTCTTCTTCCGGCCCAACACACGCCAAAAGAGACGCAGCGGCGGCGCACACCACGAGCCGTTTCATGCTTCTCCCATGTGCGTCGATCAGACCACGGTCTTGCCCAGTAAGGCTAGTCCTTAGGTTGCCGGGGTGCCGGCCTTCTCCGGCGGCGACCCGCCCCCCATCTTATTTTTTTCTGCTGTTCTTGCAAGAGGGCCTCTTCTCCGACGCCGTCGAGCGTGGCTAGGAGTGCTTCCGTGGCTTGAAGGTGGGTAGCCAGCTCTTGTAGCTCGATCGAATGCGGAAATACGTTCTCGGCCTCACTGAGACGCGCATGAGCGTCCGGGAAGCGTCGCAGGCTCATGAGGGTCTCGATCTCGCTCAACATCGCTTCACGATGGCGCTCGGGGTCCTCGGTTTTGTTTTGAAGCTCGCGAAGCAAGCGCAGCGACTCGACGGTCCCGCCGGAAAGCCGCTCGAGGTTGGCAAGCCGCAAGTAAGCGCCGTCCGTATCCGGGTGATAGCTCCGCGCCAAGACGCGGCGATAGGCGTCTTTGGCGGCCTCGAGGGCGTTCAGCTCATAGTAGCAATGGCCTACCGCGAGAAGCGTATCGCGCCGGAGGTCATCATCGAGGTCCTGCGCCAATAGAGCGTGATAGTGCATCAGGGCCTTGTCTGGCTCGTTGAATACCTCGTCATAGAGTCGCGCCAGCAAGAGGTGCGCAGGTTGCCCGATCGTGGAGTCTGGATAATCCTGCAGGACGGTAGTGAGGCTGTTCCGCGCCGCCTCGACGTTCTTTAGTCGCAGATAGTAGATCCGCGCTAGCTCGTAATGGGCCTCCGCGGCCAATGGGCTTTCGGGCGCTTGGATGGTGACCTCTCGATAAAGGTGGGCGGCGTTCTCGGCGTTGTCGTCCTCCATTGCTCGCTGGGCCTCGGCGAAGAGTCGGTCGCCGCTGCTGTCGCATCCGATTGCAGCAACGCCGAGGACGAGAAGCGCTAATCGCGGAAACAAGGCGGCCAGAAGAGTCGATTCCATGGTGATTGCTGCCAGCGCGGGCGGGCCGTCATGCCGTGTAAACGACACTGGCGACCCAAATCGCGACGAGTCTATATCAGTCGATGGGCGGATCGTTACTTTCGTTTTCGTCGACCTTCTCGGCGAGTTTCGCGACGGCGACCACCTGGTCCCCTTCCTCGAGATGAATGAGCCGTACCCCCTGCGTGATGCGGCCTAGAATATTGAAATCCTCGATACGCAGCCGGAGGATCATTCCTTGCGCGGTGATGGCCATGACTTCGTCTTCCTGTTTCACGAAAGGTACAGCGACAACATCTCCGTTGCGCTCGGTGGTTTTGATGTTGATGACGCCTTGACCGCCGCGCGTCTGAAAGCGGTAATCTTCGACGCGGCTTCTCTTCCCATAGCCTTTCTCGGTGACGGTGAGAAGTGTTCCTTCGGTGTTTACGACCGCCATGCTCACGACCGCATCCGTTGCTCCAAGGCGGATGCCCCTCACGCCTTGCGCGGTACGCCCCGTAATGCGGACATCGGTCTCCGTGAAACGGATCGTTTTACCAGAACGGGAGGCGAGAACCACCTGGCTGTCGCCCTCGGTGATGGCCGCCGCGATGAGCTCGTCATCCGCGTCGATGGTGATCGCGATGAGGCCCCGGGCGTTAGGGTTGTTGAATGCAGACAAACGTGTCTTCTTGATCGTGCCTTTTCGTGTCGCCATGAGGACGAAGCGGTCCTCTGGGAACTCCTTCACAGCACAAACGGCGGCGAGCTTTTCCTCGGGCCGCATGGCGACCAAGTTCACAATGGCCTTGCCTTTGCCCGCAGCACCTACGGCTGGAATTTCGTGAACCTTCAACCAATAGACCTTCCCGCGGTTGGTGAAGATCATGATGTAGGCATGGGTGGAGGCAATGAAGAGGTGATTGACAAAGTCCTCCTCGCGTGTCTGCATGCCCTTGCGGCCTTTGCCGCCGCGCTTCTGCTTGCGGTAGACGGAGAGGGGGCTGCGCTTCACATAGCCGGAATGGGACACGGTGATGACCATGTCCTCTTCGGCAATCATGTCCTCAATGCTGATTTCCTGCGTTTTCGCGATGATCTCGGTGCGGCGGTCCTCTCCGAACTTCTCTTTCACTTCTTCTAGCTCTTCGCGAACGATCGCGTCGATCTTTTCTGCGCTAGCCAGAATAGCCTTGAGCTCCGCGATGCGTTTTTGGATCTCCTCATGCTCGGTGGTGATCTTGTTCCGCTCCATCCCCGTGAGGCGATGCAACTGCAAATCGAGAACCGCTTGGGCTTGGATCTCGCTCAGTTCGTATTGCTCGATCAAACCAGAACGCGCCGCCGCGGGGTTTTCCGATGCGCGAATGAGCACGATCACAGCATCGAGATTGTCGAGCGCAATAACGAAACCTTCGAGGATATGGGCGCGCGCTTCCGCTTTCCGGAGCTCGTAAGCCGTTCGCCTCCGAACAATGTCTCGGCGGAAGTCGATGAACAGGCGCAAAACTTCGACGAGCTTCAGGACTTTCGGGCGGTTATCGACGATCGCGAGAAGGATGATCCCGAAGCTAGTTTGGAGCGTCGTATGTTTGTAAAGATTGTTGAGCACGACTTGACCGACTTCGCCGCGTTTCAAGTCGATGACGATGCGCATGCCGTGGCGGTCGGACTCGTCTCTGATATCGGAGATACCGTCGATCTTCTTGTCCCGCACGAGCGCGCCAATCTTCTCCTGCAGTTTGGCTTTGTTCACTTGATAGGGGATTTCCGTGACGATGATGGCCTGGCGGTCTTTTCGTGTATCTTCGATCGTCGCTCGAGCACGTAGCTGAATCGAGCCCCGGCCGGTGCGATAGGCCTGCTCGATCCCACCCGTTCCGTGAAGGAAAGCAGCGGTTGGGAAATCCGGGCCTTTGATGATCTCGAGGAGCCCCGGCGTGAGCTCGTCGTTCATGGAAGGGTTCTCGAGTACGTAGAGAATCCCGTCCACGACCTCTCGGAGGTTGTGCGGCGGGATATTCGTCGCCATTCCGACCGCGATACCCGCCGAGCCGTTCACGAGTAAATTGGGCGTGGCGGTGGGAAGCACAGTGGGCTCCACCGTATTGCCATCGAAGTTTGGGACGAAGTCGACGGTCTCTTTGTCGATGTCCCGCATCATGCTCTCGGCAAGAGCCGTCAAACGAGCTTCTGTATATCGATAGGCCGCGGGCGGATCGCCGTCTACCGAGCCAAAATTTCCCTGGCCGTCGATGAGCGGCGCGCGGAGATTAAAGTTCTGCGCCATGCGGACGAGCGTGTCGTAGACCGCGGAGTCGCCGTGAGGGTGATATTTCTTCAGAACCTCGCCGACGATACCGGCGCATTTGGAGTACGCCCGGTTCGATAACAGGCCCTCTCGGTACATCGCGTAGAGGACCCGGCGATGGACCGGTTTCAAGCCGTCCCGGACGTCCGGCAATGCGCGGCCAATGATGACCGACATCGCATAGTCCATGTAGGACCGCTTCATTTCGTCTTCGATGTTGACGGGCAGCCGTTCTGCCGTGGTGGCCATCCTTTTACTCCTGAATTGTCGGTATTGGCCTTAATGGGCCTTAAATGGGATCCGCGGGCTCAAATATCGAGATTGACGACTTCGAGGGCGTTCTCCTCGATGAAATTTCGACGCGGCTCGACTTGGTCTCCCATGAGGACGGTAAAGATTTGGTCGGCATCGACCTGGTCTTCAATGGTGACCCTCATTAGAACTCTCACTTCCGGGTTCATGGTCGTGTCCCAAAGCTGGTTTGGGTTCATTTCGCCCAGACCTTTATACCGTTGGATTTGAAGTCCTTTTTTGCCTGCCGTGAGCAGATAGTCGACGAGTTCCTCTTGAGAGGTGCACTCCTTGTCCTGAGAAGTTGCATCCTCACCTCGACTCGATTCAGTCACGATAAGCGGTGGGTTGTCGAACGGCTCTACGGCTTTGTAGAGCTCGAGTAGGGTGCGATACTCCGCGGCTGCCATAAAATCGCGGCCGATGGGCTTGACCCAACGATGGCCGTTGGTATTTTCCGTCGGCACGATCTTGAACAAGTTGTGCTCTTCGTCCGGAAGCACCGTCGCCTGCAGGCCGAGCTCCCGGATCGGATCGAGAGCCTCTTCGAGCCAAGCTTTGTCCGCGAGCATGCTCTCGTCTGCTCCCACCCGCAGAAACTCGTTTAATATGATCGAGGGGTAGCCTCTTTGAGCGAGACGATCCAGATGTTTTCTAAAAGCGACCGTCTGCTCTAGACGCGTTGCGAGCGCTTCGCCGCTGAACTCTTGGTTTATGCTCGGAATGAGAACGGTACGGTTCTCGACAGCTCGGAGCAGAAGATGACTGTCAAGGTCGCGTTCATCTTTGAAATAGATTTCTTTTTTTCCGCGCTTCACTTTATAGAGCGGCGGCTGCGCGATGTACAGGTATCCCGCCTCGATGATCTGCCGCATCTTTCGGTAGAAGAAGGTGAGCAGAAGGGTCCTTATGTGTGACCCGTCGACGTCGGCATCCGTCATTATGATCACGCTGTGATAACGCAGCTTTTCCAGAGAGAAGTCTTCTTCTATGCCCGTTCCGAGAGCAGCGATCAGTACCTTGATCTCGTCGTTCTCGAGCATCTTGTCGAGACGTGCTTTTTCGACGTTTAGGATCTTTCCCTTCAGAGGAAGGATCGCCTGAAAGTGACGGTCGCGACCTTGTTTCGCGGACCCGCCGGCAGACTCCCCCTCCACGATGAAGACCTCGGAAAGGGCCGGATCGCGTTCTTGGCAGTCGGCGAGTTTTCCCGGCAGAGAGGTCATATCGAGAGCGCCCTTACGCCGAGCGAGATCTCGGGCTTTGCGGGCGGCCTCGCGGGCACGCGCGGAGTCGATGACTTTCAGGAGGATACGTTTGGCTATTTTTGGGTTTTCTTCTAAAAATTGTGCCAAGAGGGTCGTGACGAGACCATCTACGAAACCTTTGGCTTCGCTATTGCCAAGCTTCGTTTTCGTCTGACCTTCGAACTGGGCAGAAGGGATTTTGACACTGACCACTGCCGTCAAGCCTTCTCGGATGTCTTCGCCCTCGATGCCGCCCTGGAGCACTTTGGTTAGATTATTTTGCGCGGCATATTGGTTGATACATCGCGTAAGCGCGCTGCGTAGCCCAGAGAGATGCGTTCCGCCTTCGTGTGTATTGACGGTATTCGCGAACGAGAACACGGCTTCTTGATAAGCGTCATTCCATTGAAGCGCGATCTCGCACTCCATTCCTTCAGAAGTACCTTCGATGTAAATAGCGGGAGCGTGCAGCGTGTTCCTGTTCTTGTTGAGATGCTCCACGAAGGAGGCTATACCGCCTTCGAAGTGGAAGTTTTTTTCCTTGCCCTCCCGTTCATCGACGAGAGAGATCGTGATGCCGCGATTGAGAAAAGCGAGCTCGCGGAATCGTTGAGACAGAGAATCGTAGCTGAACTGGTTGGTCTCGAAGATGGTCGTGTCGGGCAAGAAGTTGACGGTCGTCCCCGTCTTGTCCGTGACGCCGACGACCTCTAGCTCTCCTTGGGCTTTGCCTGCTTTGTAAGACTGCCGGTACACCTTACCGTCACGGCGAATCTCGAGCTCGAGGCGCTCCGAGAGCGCGTTCACCACGGATACACCGACCCCGTGCAACCCGGCGGAATATTTGTACGCGCGGTTGTCGAACTTTCCGCCCGCGTGCAATTGGGTCATGACGACTTCCGCAGCAGGCCTGCCGGTTTTCTTCTCGATATCTACCGGGATGCCACGACCGTTATCGGCAACGGTCACACTATTGTCGACATGGATCGTGATTTGGACCTCCGTGCAGTGTCCGGCTATGGCCTCATCAACGCTGTTATCCACGACCTCGAATACGAGATGATTGAGACCGCCGAGCCCGGTCGATCCGATATACATCGCCGGACGCATCCGGACGCCTTCGAGACCTTCGAGAACACGGATCTTTTCTGCCGTATATTCGTCGGGCACTTCGGGTTGTTCTTTTTGATCTTTGTCGACCATCTTTTCCTTGTCTCTGCGGTAAGTCCCCCTAGTCCCTTGGGCAGGATAGCGTGCGAGCGAGCCCTAGCTGTAGCTTGCTATTTAGGGAGGCGGGTCCTGGTTGGACAAGGCCCGGCTTTCGTACACTCAGTAAATTTGTAAGTTGACAGTTGATTTTATCAGTTATCAGGTTGTCATTGCCTAGTGCTGTCTATAGCCTCATAGGCATGACAACATAGCGGTAATCCCTTTCATCTCCATCCTCGGCAGGTCGCAGCAACCCTTGCGAGGAATCGTCCTTCAACTCGAAGCGAATCTCCGACGTGTTAGCCGCATTCAAAAAATCGAGGAGGTACTGACCATTGAATCCAATTTGGATGTCATCTCCGTCATAGCCAACTTCGATAGATTCTTTTGCTTCGCCGAGCTCGGGACTTTGAGAAGAGACTTCCACGCGACCCGACTCGATGCCGAAGCGAACCGCTCGCGATCTCTCGTTTGCAAGTAGAGAAACCCGTCGGATCGCGCCCGCCAAGGCCTCCCGGTCGCAAATGACCGTCTTGTTATTGCCTTGCGGCAAGACTTTGTCATAGGCAGGAAACTGATCATCGACACGCTTCGAGACAAGAAGGCGCTCGCCGATCCTAAAAAATAGATGGTTTTCTCCCTGCGCAAAGTCTACCGGCTGATCCTCGTCGCCAAGAATCTTGACGAGTTCGAGCAATGTCTTCTTCGGAACGATGACACATGCGTCGCCAGAATCCTCGCCAGAACCTTGGTTGCGCTTAACAGAAATGTAAGCAAGCCGATGGCCGTCCGTAGCGACCATAAGGATTTCGCTCTCCGTTAACTCGAGGCGAGCGCCATTCAAGAAATAGCGGTTGTCATCCGCGGTGATGGCAAAACTCGTCTTGTTTATGAGCTCACTCAAAACGGCGCCCGGAACAGTTATAAAACCCTCGGATGGAGGCTCCGCAAGAGAAGGGAACTCTTCTTTACCGAGCCCGACCATCTTGAAAAAGGAACGGCCACTCTCGATCGTAGCCCAGCTATTCTCGAGCTTCTTGATCTGGATATCGCTTTGTGAGACGGCACGAACGATCTCATAGAGTTTCTTTGCCGAGAGCGTTAGCGTGCCTGGTTTCTGCACAACCGCAGGGACTTTGCATTTGAGACCAACATCGAGATCCGTTGCCGCAAGCTCTAGCGATCCTTCTCGTGCCTCTATAAGAACATTGGCAAGAATAGGAATAGTATTTTTCCTTTCTACTATCCCTTGAATGAGCGCGAGCTCTCGAAGTAGCTCATCCTTTTTGACGATAAACTCCATTAGTTCGCGTCCTTATGATCTTTTCTAAGATCAGAAAGATATTTGTATTTTAATTATATCAATAAGAGGCTGTTAAAGAAAGTCTTTTTAGTATTTAACCTATTGATTTTAAAGACTTTATAATCCACATTCAGTGTGGATTTACCGGGTCAACATTGGTGGATAAATAGTTATAATCCCGGTCCCACCAAGTGTGCACAAAGCATTGTAAGTAGGTGCACAGCTTTGTGCACAGGAATAATGGAAATTTCCATCGATGCTCTCGACTAGCGAAAAGAGTCGAGGAAACCCTGGATAACCTTGTCGAACTCAGGGTCGCTCTTTCGCAGATTAGCGATCTTGCGGATGGAATGGATGACGGTGGAGTGATGTTTACCGCCGAAGGCCTTACCGATGTCGGGTAGGCTCGACTTTGTCAAAAACTTTCCGAGGTACATAGCGATTTGTCGAGGTAGTGCGATAGATTTTGCGTTGTTGCGCGCTTTGAGGTCGGTAACTTTGAGTCGGTAGTGGTTGGCGACGTACTTTTGGATGGCGTCGAGATTAATGAGACGATCCTCGATCGGTAGCAAGTCTTTGAGAACATCCTTGGTCAAGGCTAGATCTATGGAACGGCCGGTCAAAGAGGAGTAGGCGATGAGTCGGATGAGAGACCCCTCGAGCTCGCGGATGTTAGACTTGATACGCGAGGCAATGAAGATGGCGACGTTGTCCGGGAGCACTACATCTTCGGCCGCGGTTTTTTTTCGAAGAATGGCGATCTTGGTCTCGAGGTCCGGAGCCTGAATGTCCGCTGTCAGGCCCCACTCGAAGCGCGATCGTAGGCGTTCTTCGAGAGTAGGGATCTCCCTGGGTGGGGAGTCACTAGATATGACGATTTGCTTTTGGGCGTCGTACAGCGCGTTGAAGGTGTGAAAAAACTCCTCTTGCGTACGTTCCTTACCAGCGATGAACTGTATGTCATCAACGAGCAAGACATCGAAGGAGCGGTGCTTGTCGCGAAAGCCCAGAATGCGGTCGTAGCGGATGGCGTTGATGAGCTCGTTCATGAACGTCTCGGCGGAGATGTATACGAGCTTGAAGGATGGTTGCTGCTTGAGAATTTGGTGGCCGATGGCGTGAAGTAGATGGGTCTTGCCGAGGCCGACGCCCCCATAAATGAATAGCGGGTTGTAGGCTCGCGAGGGCGCCTCAGCGACCGCGCGCGCGGCCGCGTGAGCGAACTGATTGCTTGTCCCTACCACGAAACTCTCGAACCGATATTTCAAGTTGAGGGGTGGGGTTGGAGCATGGGTGGCGTGGGCACCGGGGGCTTTGGAAGCGTCAGCGGCAAGGCGTGCACCAGTACTCCTCGTATCTTCGGATGAAGACGCCGGCTCACTGGGTTTTTTGGTCTCGAAAACGACTTCCAGGTCGGGACGATGGAGCTCGTCGAGGGATTCGTGAATAATGCCGGAATAGTGCTTGTTGAGCCAATCTCGGAAATGGTTATTGGGGACGAGGACGCCGACCGTGTTTCCGGCCTCGAAGAGGAGGCGTGTGGGTCGAAACCAGGTGTTGAAACTATGTTGGTTGACCTTGGACTCGACCTTGTGGAGTACTTCTTCCCAGAGGTTCATGGTCTATATGACTACAATTAAGCAAGTTATAGGTACAAAGCCGATAGGGACAGCCGAGGCAAACTCTGGGGGCGCACGAAATATCCACAGTTTTTTCAACAGATGTGGAAAACACGCCATACGGGGGACCCCTATCGCCGCTGGAAAAATGTTTATCGTGTCGATTAGGACAAGGCGGGTAATCTAGCATAGGGCTCGATTCATGGACAAGCGAAAAGGTGGAAAAGATCGGATTATTTTGCGTGGAGGAGTGGTTGACAGCTCAAAGGTCGCGGGGTAAAATAATAGTTTTCGCTTTAGTGCGCTATCATGGTGTGCTCAGCGGTAGCGGAACGTGTTTCATGAAGTGAGGAATTTCTATGAAGCGAACCTTTCAACCAAATAACCGTCGTCGTAAGAAGACGCACGGGTTCCGCGCTCGCATGAGCTCAAAAGCAGGACGCGCCGTGCTGGCGCGTCGGCGGCGCAAAGGGCGACATCGCTTGGCGGCGTGAAAGGACGGCGTCGTGATGAGCGTTTGACGGCGGACTTACGTCTCCGGCAGAAAAAAGAGTTTGTAAATGCATACGAAGGAGGACAGCGTGTCGTCAGTCGTTTCTTCGTCGCATTTATCGTCGAGAAAAGCCAGGGCCCATTCCGGGTAGGCGTCGTCGCGAGCCGGCGTGTCGGTGGGGCCGTGACGAGGAATCGAGCGAAGCGTCTACTCCGAGAAGTTTTCCGGAAGAGGAAACCGACGCGGGATATTTGTGCGGATATGGTGCTCGTCGCACGAGGCCCGATTAAAGAGGCAAGCTTTTGGGACGTTGACGCGGCGTACGTGAAGCACGTAGGAAGACAGCTTGAGAAAACTCCTTGAGTTCATCGACGGCGCGATTCTGGGCTCAATCTTGAGGTTGGCGATCTGCGTCTATCAACTGACGCTCGGTCTCGTTTTCCGAGGAGCGTGTCGGTTCTATCCGTCGTGCTCGCGTTATTCGGACGAAGCGATCGCGAAGTACGGCGCCATGCGGGGGATGTGGCTCACGACCGCGCGGCTCTTACGCTGCCAACCGTTCCATCCTGGTGGTGCGGACCCCGTCCCGTGAAGAGGATTTGAAGAGGCACGATGGAAAAACGATTACTGTTGTTCTTTGGCTCGACTTTTCTCCTCGTCTCCCTGTGGCCAGCGTTTTTTCCAGCACCACCGATGCCGGAGGATGGGTCTTCTCCGCCCGTCGACAACCGCGGAGGCGAATCGAGAGCGCCTGCGGACGTGCCGGCCTCTCCACGTGAGAGGGCGGCGGCTTTAGAAAGCGCGCCGTCCTTGGAACCGGAGGAGCACGAAGAGTCAACAGAGAACCGAGAAGACTCGGAATATGAAGTCCGGGCGGCATCGGCTGAGCGTCAGGTGGTTGTCGATACGAGCCTGTACCGTCTTGTTTTTTCGAACCGGGGCGCCCGTCTTTTGAGCATGCAACTGTGGGAATATCTAAGTAATGCCCGGGAACCCTACGAAATGGTTGGCCAGGGAGCTGCGGAACACCTAAACATTCGGCCGTTGGATATAAGGTTGTCGTCGCCTCGTAATACGGAGACCGTGTCGATGGCGCTTTTTGAGACCGATGCACCTAGTAAGATGTCGGTCGCGGACGGGGAAGAGAAGACCGTCAGCTTCAGGTGGTCGGATGGTCGCGGTCTTGCCGTTGAAAAACACGTGACGTTCTTTGGTGCGACGTATCGATTCCACGTCGAAGTATCGGTATCGGAACGCAGGGAGGAAGTCGGCAAGCAGGTTCTTTATGGCGGAGGAGTTGGGAACGAGATTACAGAGAGCCGCTACGTAGGGGTGGACAAAGGTGTCGTCGTGTCTCGGGGCGAGCTGGAGCTCTTTACCGCATCGGATGTAGACGAAGGCTCAGGCACGAGCGTTGGCGTTACGGCGATGGGAGTGGCTTCGCACTACTTCACGGGCTTGATGTTGCCCGCCGATGACAGCCTCTATGCGACGCGATTCGAGACAGGGGTGGTTCCGACAGAAGATGAGAAGCGCGCAGAACGCGAAGTGATCACCGCTGCGCTCGAGGCACCGAGCTCGAAGGCGGTCTTCACGCTTTACATGGGACCGAAGAAACTCGAGAGGCTCGAGGCTTTGGCACCAGGCATGAGCCAGATCATCGAATTCGGCTCATGGATGCGCTACCCAGCGCTCTTGTTGCGCTCTGGTCTGGTAAAGATTCATGAGTTCGTTGGGAATTGGGGATTTGCGATCGTTCTTTTGACGGTTGCTATCAACGTCGTTCTGGTGCCACTCAAACATTACAGCTTTGTTTCGATGCGTCGGATGCAGAAGTTGGCACCACAGATACAGAAAATCCGCGACCGTTACAAAAAGGTGAAGCCAACGGATCCACGCTACCAGCAGATGAATCAGGAAATCATGACGCTCTACAAGGAGAACAATGCCTCTCCGCTTTCTGGGTGTCTTCCGATGCTTCTGATGATCCCGTTTTTCTTCGCCTTCTATCGTCTACTCATGTCGTCGATCGAGCTTCGACAGGCCCCGTTTATTTTCTGGATTCAAGACCTCGCCGTTCATGATCCCATGTTCGTCTTGCCCGTTCTCATGGGCGGCACGCAGATGGCCATCCAGAAGATGACCCCGCAGACGAGTGCGGACCCGACACAGCAGAAGATCATGTCATTCATGCCGATTATGTTCACGTTTATCCTGGCGTGGGCACCTTCGGGCTTGGTGCTGTATTGGTTCTCGAATAACCTTGTCTCGATGGCGCAGCAACTTACGACGAACCGTTTCCTGGGGGACAGGGAGGCGAAAGCGCTCAAAGATACCAAGGCCGTGAAGTCGGTGAAGAAGGGCAAGAAAGGCCCGAAGGGCGAGAAACAAGGAGCTTGAGAGCCAGTGTCGGAAGAAGCCTCTGAAATAGATTCGCTCGCGGACGATGTCCAAGAGTTCATGGAACAGATGGTGGAGCACCTCGACTGGGAGCTTGGCGTCGATGTGGTGGAGTCGGATCCGGAGGTGCTTCGGGTCGTTCTCTCCGGCGACGACCGAGAACTGGTGGTCGGAAACCGGGCTGAGATCCTCGACGTGTTTCAGTATCTTGCCAATCGTATTTTCGGTCGTGATCTCGACGACCGGCGGCTCGTGGTCGACTGCGACGGCTACCGCGCACGCAAGGAGCTCGAGCTCCAGGAAATCGCGGCGCGCGTTTCGGAGCGGGTGAAACAGACCGGCGAGGAAGAAGAGTTGTCGCGGATGAACCCGTACGAGCGGCGCGTGGTTCACCTTGCGGTCGCTGAGATCGAGGGCGTCTCGACCGAGAGCGAGGGCGACGGTGTCATGAAGCGCGTCGTCATCTTTCCCGACGACGATTAGACGCGAGCCCATCCTGGCGCCTGTTACCCCCTCGTCATTCGGGAAGCAAATCACCGAGGCTCTCGGCCGAGCACCGTCGGTCGGCGCCGAGGCGTTGTCGTGTCTAGAGCTTCTGGATGGTCTGGTCACAACGTTCGACCGCGCGGCGGGACTCACGAGCTTTCGTAGCGACGAGGAACGCATCCGACGCTATTTCGCTGAACCGCTCGCGGCGGTGGATTGTGTGCCGGAAAGTGGCCTGGTCATCGATATCGGCTCCGGGGGCGGAAGCCCTGCGCTCCCGATGGCCATCGCGCGTCCGAGGCTCGAATGGGTCCTCGTGGAGGCGAATGCGAAGAAGGTGATTTTTCTCGAGGAGGCCGTGAGAACGCTCGGGCTCGAGAGGGTCCGCGTCCATCGAGGGCGTTACGAAGCGATGGAGTCCCCAAAAAGCACCGATCTCGTAACCTGCCGAGCTGTCAAACTGGAGTCGAAGAGCCAACGCAAGATCGTGTCATCGTTGAGAGGAGGCGGCCGATTCCTATGGTTTGGCGCCGAAAAGCGCCTACTATCAGCTCGCAGTGACCTCACGCTATACGAAGAGCTGAACGTGGACCTACCGCGCCCCCTGTTAAGAACGAACCCGATCCAGCTATCAGGCTGGCTAATGGTAACCGAGAAGCGTCCCAGCCCCGCCTGCCCCTTCAATTGTTTCACGTGAAACATCGGGCGTGCGAGCCCGCTTATGCTATGCTCTGAGCCCGCTAGCCAACCTGAGGGAGGCGCTCGAACCCAAGCTATGCCGCGTATCATTGCTATCGCCAATCAAAAGGGCGGGGTGGGCAAAACTACGACAGCGATTAACATAAGTGCCTCCGTCGCAGCGGCGGAGAGACGCGCGCTGGTGGTCGATATGGACCCTCAAGCGAATCTGACGAGCGGGTTCGGCATCGACACGGACCGTCTCGATGGGCAGACCATTTACCGAGGGATCATCGATGGCGTTTCCGCTGAGGGGTTGATTCGCGACACCGAGCTCGAAAAGCTCAAGGTGCTTCCCTCGGAGCGCAGCTTGACGGGCGCCGAACTCGAGCTCGTGGACCAACCTCGACGCGAGTACCGCCTCCGCGAGCTTCTCGCTCCCATCGCCGAGTCCTTTGATTTCATCTTTATCGATTGCCCACCCTCACTCGGCCTTCTCACGGTTAACGCGCTCGTCGCGGCGGACGCCGTACTCGTCCCTCTGCAGTGTGAGTTTTTTGCGCTCGCTGGTGTTAGCGAGCTCATGACGACCGTGAGCCGGGTGCGTGCGAGCTTCAACCCCCACCTAGCAGTAGAGGGCATCATTTTCACAATGGTCGATGAGCGAACGAACCTCACGGCTCAAGTTATGGAAGATGTGCGCGCGGCCTTTCCGGAGGTCGTTTTCGATAGCGTCGTTCCGCGAAATATACGCCTCGCGGAGGCGCCGTCGTTCGGGAAGCCGATTCTGCTTTACGACATTCGATCGAAGGGCGCGGAGGCGTACCTCAATCTGACGAAGGAGCTTCTACGTCATGAAGAGAAAAGCCCTCGGTAAGGGCCTCGCGGCGCTACTACCGGACGAGCCGGCAAAAGGCGGGACCCAGCTTCTCGACGTCGACCCCGAACGCATCGACCCGAACCCGGATCAACCCCGTCAGAACATGGATGAAACTAAGCTACGTGAGCTCGCGCAATCTATGACGGAGCACGGAATCGTTCAACCCATCCTCGCGAGGCGCGTTGGGTCCCGGTTTCAAATTGTTGCAGGGGAGCGCCGTTGGCGGGCCGCACAACGAGCCGGCTTGAAGAGCGTTCCCGTGATCGTCCGCGATGTCGACGATCGGCAAGTGCTCGAGATCGCGCTCGTCGAGAACATCCAGCGCGAGCAGCTGAATCCCATGGAAGAAGCCGGGGCCTATCGTCGCCTCGTCGGCGAACTCGGCTACTCTCACGAGCGCGTCGCCGAGCGTGTCGGTAAGGATCGTTCCACCGTCGCCAACTTGCTGCGACTTCTTCAGCTGCCGCGCCGCGTACGCCGGCTCATCGAGGAACGGAAGCTCTCGCCGGGCCATGCGCGACCGCTCTTGGCGCTTGCCAGTGCGGAAATACAGACGGAAATCGCCGAGCATATCGTTGCGAAGGGGCTGAGCGTTCGCGAGGTAGAGCGTCGGGTCAAAGCCGCCTCAAAGCCACCTTCGTCCAAGCGCCAAGAGCGGGCCGACCCCAATACACGAGAAGCCTCGCGACAAATGGAGCAAGCGCTGGGAACAGCCGTGCGCATTCGCCGCCAAGGTGCGAAAGGCGCGAAGGGCCGCGTTGAGATCGATTTTCATTCCGAGAACGAGCTACACCGTATCTATCAAGCTGTCGTGAGCGGAGCCGCGCGGCTAGAAAGAAGAAATCGTAAACCAGAACAGTAGAGCAACGGCGCGCCACACCTACGAAAGGGGTTTGGACCAAGTGAAGCAAAAAAACCAACCGAGCGGAAATCTCGAGGGCTTTCTGAGCGAAGGTACGTCATTCCAGGGCGAGGTCTCGTTTCATGACACGCTACGCATCGACGGCAAGTTCCAGGGCGCCGTCCGCTCCGGAGGCCGTCTCATCATCGGCGAATCGGCCGATGTCGATGCCGAGATCCAGGTTGCGATCGTGACCATCGCTGGTCGGCTCCGCGGTCGAGTGAAGGCCAGCAAACGCGTCGAGCTTCAGCCCTCCGCGCGCGCGGAATGCGCGATTGAGTGCGAATTCCTCGTCGTCCACGAAGGTGCTCGATTCGACGGGCAGTGCACGATGTCGAAGAAAGGCGACCCTCGCGACGTGTCCACAAACAACGATATGAAAATAATAGCGCAACCTGTTTAGAAAATATACATTAAATAGAGAACGACTTTGGTCGGCGCACCGTTGACGATCTTTAAAACCGTTGTTATAGTTAAAAGCTCTGTGCGGGCATTTTCGCCAATCAGGGACAGAGCTTGATATCCGTCGACGTAACAGCCCTCATCATTTGTGCGCTCGTGTTTGCGCTCGTGTTCGTTTTGAAGAATTTCTTCTTCGAACCGCTGGCGCAGGCGATGGAGACGCGACAGGCGAGTATTGACCGTGCCGCAAGTGCCTGGGACGATGCCCAAAAGACGATCGACAAAGCGCGCGCCGATGTCGCTGCCGCGGTCCAAATGGCCCGCAACGACGGCTATCAGTGGCTCGATGAGGCCCGCTCGGGAGCTCAGGCCAAGGTCAAGACTTCTTTGGATGAAGAGCGTAGCGCAACGCAGAAGCAGATCGTCGAAGCGCGGCAACGGCTCTCCGACGAGGCCGACAAGGCCATTCTCTCCCTCGAGCGCGATGCTCACCTATTGGCTTCCCAAATCGCCAGTAAAATCCTCGGCCGAGAACTAGAATGACGGCGCATCGCAAAACGACGGCGGCTTTCCTGTTCGTTCTACTCGCGACCGCTGTCTCACCGGTCTACGCCGCCGAAGGTAGCAACCTTCCCCGCGTCGCAAACTTCACCATTGTGGCGGCTTTGCTTTTTTTCGCTCTCAGAGGGCCGCTATCGGGTTACCTCGTTGCGAAAACGGAGCAAATCCAAAAGGAGCTCGCAGACGCTCGAGAAAAGAGCGCGAGCGGTGAAAAAGAACGCCAGCTCGCGGTCGAGCAACTCGCGAGTCTCCACGAAGAGGTCGAAAAGGCGAAGACAGAGGCCAAGTGCGCCGCGGAGGTCGAGCGTGCCCGCATTTTGAAAACAGCCGAGGCGGAAGCGGAGCGCATTCGCGAAATCGCACGAAAAGAGATAGACAACGAAGTCGAGTCCGGACGGCGCAGGCTGCTTGCACGCGCGGCCAAGCTCTCGGTCTCATTGGCTCACAAGAAACTCGAGACCCAGATGACCGAAGAGGACCAAAACAGGCTCATTGACCGCAGCATCGAGATTCTGGGAAAGAGCGGTTCATGACCGCTGCGGGTAGCGTGGTCCTTGCTGAGCGCTACGCGCGTGCTCTTCTCGACGTCGTCCTCGACAAGAAGATGGATGCGAAGCAGGTGGCCACCGAGCTCACGGAGCTCTCTGAATTCTTCGCGGCCCACGAGAAGCTCTCCGAGATCGTGTCGAGCCCAACCGTGACGTCCGAGAAACGGGTCGCCGTCGTGAACGGTGTTCTCGCAAATCAATCGCTCGTCTCATGCACTCTCAATTTGCTGCGCCTTCTTGCCGCGCGCGAGAGGATGTCGCTGCTCCCGCTCGTGTCGGAACAGTACGGTCGTCTGCTGCTCGATCACCAAGGAATCCAACCCGGCCGAGTAATCTCGGCGCGCCCGCTAACGGCGGACCAGCAAGAACGTCTCTCCAAGAGCCTGGGCGGTGCACTTGGCAAGACCATGGAGCTCACCTACAACACGGACGCCGAGCTCCTCGGCGGTCTCGTCGTGCGCATCGGCAATCGCGTCTACGATGCGAGTGTTACCGCTCAACTGAAACGTTTCAAAGATAAAGCATTATCGAGTTTCTAGACTTAGGTGTCACGAGCCCTGCACGTGAGGCAGAGGCTCGAATTGAGGTAGAAGGAACAAGATGGATATCAGGGCCGATGAGATCACGAAGGTTCTCAAGGAGCAAATTGGCGATTATGAAGCCGATGTCGATGTTTCCGAAGTCGGCACGGTCGTCTCCGTCGGAGACGGCATCGCGCGCATCCACGGCCTCGAGGGCGTCATGTATGGCGAGCTCGTCGAGCTGCCCAACGAGGTATTCGGCCTTGCGTTGAATCTCGAGGAAGAGTCCGTCGGGATCGTTCTTTTCGGAGAGACGACGCTCATCAAGGAAGGCGACGAAGCCAAACGCACGCGAAGGATTTTGGAGGTGCCCGCGGGCGAAGAGCTCGTCGGCCGTGTGGTGGACGCTCTCGGCCGGCCAATCGACGGCAAGGGACCCATCAACACGAAACAAAATAACCCTGTCGAGCGTATCGCGTCCGGTATCGTCGACCGCCAACCAGTGAAAGAGCCTCTACAGACGGGCATCAAAGCTATCGACGCCATGATTCCAATCGGCCGCGGACAGCGCGAGCTCATCATCGGAGACCGTCAGACGGGAAAGACCGCCATCGCGGTGGACGCCATCATCAATCAAAAAGACACGGACGTCATCTGCGTTTATGTTGCCATTGGCCAGAAGCTCTCGACGGTAGCGCAGGTCGTAAAGACTCTCGAAGAGCACGGTGCGATGGATCACACGATCGTCGTGAACGCTTCTGCTTCCGAACCCGCTCCGCTTCAATATCTCGCGCCTTATACCGGCTGTGCCATGGGCGAGTACTTTCTCTACAACAAGCGGCACGCCCTTGTTGTTTACGACGATTTGTCCAAACACGCCGCTGCCTATCGCGAGGTCTCGCTCTTGCTGCGCCGGCCACCGGGACGCGAGGCCTATCCGGGCGATGTCTTCTACTTGCATTCCCGCTTGCTCGAGCGGTCCGCCAAGCTCTCGGACGAGAACGGGGGCGGATCGCTCACTGCCTTCCCGTTTATCGAGACGCAAGCCGGTGACCTTTCCGCTTACGTTCCGACAAACGTCATCTCGATTACAGACGGTCAGATCTTCCTCGAAGGCGACCTCCTCAATGCCGGTATCCGTCCCGCGGTCAATGTCGGTAACTCCGTTAGCCGCGTCGGCGGCTCGGCTCAGATCAAAGCCATGCGCCAAGTGGCCGGTACCATGCGACTCGACCTCGCCCAGTATCGCGAGATGGCGGCCTTCGCGCAGTTCGGGTCCGACCTCGACAAAGTGACCCAGCTGCAGCTCGCCAAGGGTGAGCGTCTCGTCGAGATCTTGAAACAAGACCAATACGAGCCTCTCCCGGTCGAAAAGCAAATCGCAATTATCTACGCCGCCAATAGTGGCTATCTCGACGACTTTCCAGTCTCCGAGTGTGGTCGCTACGAGCGCGAGCTCTACAACTATCTCGACGAGCGGCACCCGGGCGTGCTCCAGTCGATCCGTGAGAAAAAAATCCTCGACGACGAGATCCAGGGCAGGCTCAAGATCGTGCTCGACGAGTTCAAGGGTCAGTTCAAAACCGAGTCCGAGGACCCGGCCGCTTAGCTCGCGCCCGAGGACCGAAACCAGATGCCCAACCTTCGCGACCTGAAACGTCGCACCCAGAGCGTCAAGAACACGCAGCAGATCACGAAAGCCATGAAGATGGTCTCTGCCTCCAAGCTCCGCCGCGCGCAGGATGCCATCCTCTCCGCGAGACCCTTCGCCAAGAAGATGCTCGAGGTGCTCAACAGTCTAGCGACACGCGCCGACGCCGCCGCCCACCCTTTGCTTCACGAACGCGAGCCTGCCAATGTCGACGTTGTCGTGATTAGTGCCGACAAGGGGCTCTGCGGTTCGTTCAACGCCAACATCATGAAGAGGGCAGAAGATTTTCTAGGCGGTCTCAAGTCCGAGACGCTCGACGTGCAGGTCGTCGGCAAGAAGACGCGTGACTATTTCAAGCGTCGCAAATACAACATCCGCCATCAATTCGTGGACATCTTTCGCGACCTCACCTACGACACCGCGGGAAGCATCGCGCGGCCGCTCATCGAACGCTATAGTGATGCGGAATCTGAAGATCGCGTCGATGCTGTGTACCTGATCTATAACGAGTTCAAGAACGTCATGCAGCAGGATGCTGTGGTCGAGAGACTCTTGCCGATCGAAAAGCTCGAATTCGAAAAACCCGAGGAAGAGCTCGACTATATCTACGAGCCCACCGCGGCCGAAATCTATGACGCGGTGATCCCTCGCCACGTCGAATATCAGGTGTGGCACGCCCTTCTCGAATCCGCGGCGGCCGAGCACGCTGCGCGTATGACCGCCATGGACAACGCGAGCAAGAACGCCTCCGAGCTCATCGAACAGCTTACGCTCACGATGAACAAAGTGCGGCAAACGACGATTACAAGAGAGATCTTGGAGATCGTCTCGGGCGCCGAGGCGATCCGTTAGCAGGAGCTATGCCGAAGCCCGGGTAGAAGATAGAGCGAGCGCGCATCAAGCAGTAAAGAGGAGCCGAAAGAGAATGACCCTGTGGAAACACACTAACGTAGGACGCGTGGTCCAAGTGATAGGAAACGTCATCGATGTCGAGTTCGCGAACGGGCAGCTTCCCGCGATCTTCAACGCCTTGCGCGTCGTGGACGAAGGCAAGCTGTCGACCAGCAACATCGAAGTGACCGTTGAAGTCCAGCAACACCTCGGTGAGAACCGCGTCCGCGCGGTGGCGATGCAGCCGACGGACGGGCTCGTACGCGGCATGAACGTGCTCGATACAGGCGCCGCCATCACCGTTCCCGTGGGCTATGCAACGCTCGGACGGGTGCTGAACGTTCTCGGCGAGCCCGTCGACAACATGGGTGAAGTCAAAACGGACACACGCCTCCCCATCCACCGGCCACCGCCCGAGTTTACCCAGCAGAGCACAAAGCTCGAGATGTTCGAGACCGGCATCAAAGTCGTCGATCTCCTCGCGCCTTATGTCCGCGGCGGCAAAGTCGGCCTTTTCGGCGGTGCCGGGGTGGGCAAGACGGTCATCATCATGGAGCTCATCCACAACATCGCCACGCAGCACGGCGGTTTCTCGGTGTTCTCCGGTGTGGGCGAGCGCACCCGTGAAGGGAACGACCTCTGGCTCGAGATGAAGGAGTCGGGCGTATTGGAAAAGACGGCTCTCATTTACGGACAGATGAACGAGCCGCCGGGCGTCCGCTTGCGCGTCGGCCTTACCGGTCTTACCGTCGCCGAATATTTTCGTGACGAGGAAGGGCAGGACGTTCTTCTCTTTATCGACAACATTTACCGCTATACGCTCGCGGGCATGGAAGTCTCGGCCCTTCTCGGTCGCATGCCTTCGGCCGTGGGCTACCAGCCGACCCTCGCTTCGGAGATGGGAGCCCTCGAAGAGCGCATCACGTCGACCGATAAAGGCTCCATCACCTCCATCCAGGCCATCTATGTGCCCGCCGACGACTATACGGACCCCGGCGTGGCGACAACATTCTCACATCTGGATGCAACGACGAATCTTTCTCGCCAGATTGCCGAGCTCGGTATCTACCCCGCGGTCGACCCGCTCGACTCGACGTCCCGCATTCTCGACCCGCGAATCCTCGGACAGGAGCACTACACTGTTGCTAGGAACGTCAAGGAGATCCTCCAGCGCTACAAGGACCTCCAGGACATCATCGCCATTCTCGGTCTCGACGAGCTTTCCGAAGACGACAAGGTTACCGTCGGCCGCGCGCGCAAGATACAGCGCTTCTTCTCCCAGCCGTTTCACGTGGCGGAGCAGTTCACCGGCCGTCCGGGACGCTACGTGCAGCTCGAAGACACGGTGCGCGGCTTCAAACGCGTCGTAGACGGCGAGCTCGACCATATCCCCGAGCAAGCGTTCTACATGGCGGGCGGGCTCGACGAAGTCGAGCAGAACGCCGAGAAGATGTCGGCCGCGTAACTCATGGCAGATTCATCCCGTATCGAGCTCGAGATCGTGACGCCCGCGGGCGTTGTGATACGTGAGGATGTCGACGAAGTCGAAGCTCCCGGCATCCTCGGTTATTTTGGGGTGCTCCCGGGTCACCGCCCGTTCATGAGCCAACTTCGCGCCGGCGAGCTTCGCTACCGCACGGGCTCGGCGGATCATTTCGTCGCCGTGCACTGGGGCTTCGCGGAAGTCCTGCCGCACAAAGTCACGGTGCTCGTCGAGACCGCCGAAGTGGCAGAAGATATCGACTTGCAGCGGGCAGAATCTGCCAAAAAACGTGCCGAAGAGCGTCTGAAGCAATTTGGAACGGCCTATAACGTGGACGACGCCCGTGCCGCTCGTGAAGCTTACGATCGCGCAGAGAGCCGTCTCGAAGCGGCGCAGCACGCCCAGAAAAAGCAGAGCTAGGGGCGCACCGGCTCAACGCCGCGAGCTTTGGGACGCGAGCGGATCCGTCTTTTTGGAAAGCGGCTTCGGCCCCGCGATATACATATATGACAGCGCCTCTTTGTCCGAGACGACCTCCGCTTTCAGAATCTCGATGCGCTCGAGCGGCTTGTCGTTGTCATCCGTAGCCACGGCGGCCATCTCATCGAGCACATCGTAGCCACCCCTCGAGGTGCCAGTTCACGACGACGAGAAGCGCGGCGCTCGTCGCGTAGATTGTCTCCATCTCCACGGCGCCACGCTCGCGTATCGCCCATAGCACGGCGTAGGCGACTATAGATGCTCCCCCGATCACAGCGGCATCGACCAGTGGGCTCACGAAGTAGAGCCCGCGCGATTTCTTGGAAACGACTTCTATTCTTTGGGGACCGTGTAGTTCTAGCCCTATTGTAGCGGATCTCCCGGTCCGTCGAGACCTCGCCACGAAAACCGCGTACCAGGCTCCTTCAAGCTGAATCCTGACATAGTAAGATGTGTGCGTGAATGGGGCTCCCGAGGTTCGACTGTCGCCGCCCGATGCCCGCCCTTTCGTAAAATGGGCCGGGGGCAAAGGCACGCTCATCGGCGCGATCGCGGAGAGGATTCCAAAAGACTGGACATACCGCCGCTATGTCGAGCCTTTCGTCGGCGCGGGTGCCATGTTCTTTTGGATACGCCGCAGCTTTCCCGATCTCCCGGCATACATCGGCGACTCGAACGCGGAGCTCATCGTCGCCTATGCGGCGGTGCGAGACAACGTCGACGGAGTGATCAGCAAGCTCGAGACCCACGCGCACCTCCATTGTAAGGATCACTACTACGCTGTGCGCGCGAAAGTGCCGCACGGAGAGACGGAGCGCGCGGCGCGGTTCATCTACCTCAACCGCACGTGCTACAACGGGCTCTACCGCGTGAACCGGAAGGGGCTGTTCAATGTCCCGATCGGACGCTACGACAAACCCAAAATACTAGACCGTGAGAATCTTCGCGCGGTATCGACGGCGCTTAAGAACGTGGAGCTTCGTCCCGGGGACTTTGCCGTGCTCACGGACGATTGTGGCGCGGGCGACCTCGTCTACCTCGACCCGCCTTACGTTCCCTTATCGGAAACGAGCCAATTTACGAGTTACACGCGGGATGGATTCGGACGGCCCGAGCAGGAACGGCTCGCGGAAACGTTCGAGGCCCTTGCCGCGCGCGGCGCGTCGGTCATTCTCTCGAACAGCGACACGGCGCTCGTCCGGGAACTCTACAGCGCGCTTACGCCGAAACCTTCTTTCGATGAAGTGCAAGTGCCGCACTCGATCAATTCGAAGCCCGGTGGGCGCAGCCGCGTCCGCGAGCTTCTGATCTATCACCATTCGTAAATGGAATGGCGGCCGCGATCAGCTTCGGATCATCACCTTGGTGTTGCTGGCGATGACAGTTTCGCCGTTTCGCTGTAGGCGCAGCCACACCGTATAGGTCCCCGGCTCACTGAACTGATGGCTCGCGCTGAAGCGCCGCTTGAGCTCCATTCCCTCTTCGTAAGGATCGCAATCGGGGCCATATTCGGAATCGGTGTCGTCGTCCCAGTCCCAAACCTCATCGAGGCAGTAATACTCCTCGAGATCCTCGACGTCTTCGAGATCAATGAGCTGGGCCGAGATACGGATCGTGACGCGAGGGCGCCTTCGTTCGTTCGGCATACGAGGCCGCATGAACGTGGCCCGCGGGGCCTTGAGTTTGAGCTGCGGCCCATCCGCCAGCACCGACGTGCTCGTGGCAAACAGCGCCAGCAGAAGTGCAACTAGCAACAACCCGACGATTTTCCTCATAGCGACCCTATCTTAGCACTCACCTTTGTAGGGTAGAAACGACGTGTTTCACATCGTCCGTAGGGGCCTGGCAGCTATAGCTCTCGCAGACGTAGAAACGCGGAGCCTTCGGATTGGGACCCGCCGTTTTGCCTTCAAATAGCGGGATGTCGACTCCCTTGTCCCTCTCGGGGTCAGTGAGGGCGATGGACACGTTGGGCGCGTAAATACTCCAGAGCTCGCGGAGCGCCTCTTTTGTCGCGGCGGCGTCTCGCGGACCGACTACGACAATTTCCCGCTTCTCTGAAAGGTAGAAATCGACCGCCGCCACCATTTGCGCAAAACCGCTCGGCGATTGCTCCATCTGTGCTTGGAACGCGAGAAGGCTATTAACCGCAAGCAGCTCGACGTCGCGCGCGCCCGTGTACTCCGCGAGCTTCAACAGATAGGTGGCAGCGATAGCGTTTCCGGACGGAATCGCTCCGTCGAAGCCGGTCTTCGTGCGCGTGATGAGAGGTTCGTGATCCGAACCCGTGAAGTAGAAGCCACCTTGGTTCTCGTCGACGAAGAGCCTTTTCATCGCGTCCGCTATTTGGCGAGCGCGCTCGAGCCACGCCGGGTCGAAGTCGCACTCGAAGAGCTCGACGTAGCCCGCAAGAAAAAACGCGTGGTCGTCGAGATAGGCCTTGTGTTGCGCTCGGCCGCTGCGATAGGTGGCGAGAAGGCGACCGCCGTCATAGAGAGCTGATTCGATGAAGCGGGCGGCGCGGCAGGCGGAATCGAGAAATCGTTCGTCACCGAGGACGCGATAAGCGCGCGCCATGGCTACGACCATGAGCCCGTTCCAGCTCGTGAGGATCTTGTCATCGAGACCCGGATGTACCCGCGCCTCCCGGCTCTTCAAGAGTACCTGACGCGAAGACGCCAGGCTGTCATCGAAGGACTGGAGGCCACCCGGGAGATTCAAGATCGTGTGCCCTTCCCAATTGCCCGAGGTCGTTACGTCATAAGTCTTCGCGAAAGACTCGAAAGCCTCCACGAGGAGCTCCCGCAGCTCGACGTGCGACCACACGTAGAACTTGCCCTCTTCGCCTTCGCTGTCGGCGTCCTGGGTGCTGTAATACCCACCTTTTTCGCCCTGCATTTCTCGCAGCACCCACTCGAGGGTCTCTCTTGCTACACGCGCATAGGCAGCGTTACCGGTGACGCGGTAAGCGTCGAGGTAGACAGGTGCCAAGAGCGCATTGTCGTAGAGCATCTTCTCGAAATGCGGCACAAGCCAACGCTCGTCCGTCGAATAGCGGTGAAAGCCTCCACCGAGGTGGTCGTACATGCCGCCCGCCGCCATTTTGTCGAGGGTTAGTTCGACCATAGCGAGCTCCTCGGCGTCCCCGCTGGCACGGTGGTGGCGGAGCAGAAGCGAAAGCGCGCCATGAGGCGGAAACTTGGGCGCGGGAGAAAAGCCGCCTTCGCGCGCATCGAAGCGGGCGGTCAGCTCGCGAGCGGCGAGGCTCACGACACTACGAGTCAGGATCTCGGGCGTCTTCGGCGTGAACGACCGCACTTGCATCCGCTCCGTCAACGCATCCGACGCTTTTTGTATCTTGTTCCGTTCCTCGGCGAAGACCCGCGCGATCTCGGTCAAGACCGTCTTGAAGCCGGGCCGCCCATAGCGGTCATCGGGGGGAAAATAGGTGCCGCCATAGAAAGGCTTGAGCGCCGGTGTGAGAAACACTGTCAAAGGCCAGCCGCCCGAGCCCGTCATCATTTGAACGGCGTTCATATAGATTTCGTCGATGTCGGGCCGCTCCTCGCGATCGACTTTGATGGAGACGAAGTGTTGGTTCATCAGCGCGGCGATCTCCTCGCTCTCGAAGGACTCGCGCTCCATCACGTGACACCAGTGGCAGGCGGAATAGCCGACAGAGAGCAGGAGAGGTTTGTCTTCGCTGCGCGCTTTTTCGAGCGCTTCTTCGCCCCACGGATACCACGCGACGGGGTTTCTCGCGTGCTGGAGAAGATAGGGGCTCGTCTCGTCGATCAGCCGGTTCGTTTTGCCGGACGCGCTCACCCGTCGCCGTTTCGGAGCTCACCCCAGCGGAAGAGCGACGCTCCAGCGGTAAACCCAGCGCCCACGGAGCTGAAGAGGATGACATCACCCTTGTCGAGGCGTTGTTCTTCGACCGCATCGTAGAGAGCGAGCGGTATCGTTGCGCCGGTCGTGTTGCCAAACTTGTGAATGTTCTTGATGACTTTCTCCGAAGGAAGGCCAAGCCGCTGGGCGGTCGCATCCAAGATACGGACATTCGCCTGATGTGCGATCAGAAGCGTCACGTCGTCCGGGGTCATGTCAAAGCGGTCCAGGAGTTTCGTGGTGGTCTCGTATGTGCGACGCACGGCATATTTGAAGACCTGCCGGCCTTCCTGGTGGACGTAGTGCATCCCTTTTTGCACGGTCTCATCCGAAGCCGGATGCCGGCTGCCGCCGCCCGGCATGTTGAGAAACTGCCCTCCCTGTCCGTCGATTTTGTGCTCGAAGCCAATCAAGCCCGCGTCGCCTTCGGAGGCTTCGAGGAGCACCGCCCCTGCGCCGTCGCCGAAGATGACGCATGTGGCGCGGTCCCGATAATCGACGATGCTGCTCATGACGTCCGCGCCGATGACGAGCACGCGGTCGTGCATGCCGCTAGCGATGAATTGCGAGCCGACCGAGAGCGAATAGACGAACCCACAGCAAGCCGCGGAGAGATCGAATCCCCAAGCCCGCGAGGCGTTGATTTTGTCTTGAACGAGACAGGCAGTTGCGGGGAACATCATGTCCGGCGTTACCGTTCCGACGATGATGAGATCGATATCATCAGCGGAGAGGCCTCGGCGATCGAGCGCTTCCTGGGCCGCCTTGGCCGCTAGCTCTGAGGTGCCCGTGCCCTTTTCGACGATACGCCGCTCGCGAATTCCGGTACGGGCAAGGATCCACTCATCCGAAGTATCGACCATCTTCGCGAGCTCCTGATTGGTGAGCACTTTCTCGGGAAGAAAACGTCCAACGGACGTGATGGCGGCACGGCGAAGGGTCATAATGTGATGGTCTCCATTCGCGGATGAGTCAACATAATCCCGTAATCCTACGTCGGCGCCAAGTTTCGATCAATCCCTAGCCGTAGCCAGGATTTACGAGCGGCAAACACCGGAGCGAAACGGGCGGCTTGAGCGATGGGCTCCAAAAGCGTAATATCTGAGGTTTCACGACTAACTGCTTGAGAGCAGTAGGGATAAAGCATTTTGACGGCAGCGGCTTTTTACGATCTCGATGGCACGTTGATAAGCACGAACCTCGTGCACGTGTTCGCCTTCTATGCACGCAACGATCAAGGAATTCTCCAGAGCATCAAGCGCTCCGCGGCGACGATTGCCGGGCTACCGATCTTTATGGCTGCCGACGGTTATAGCCGTAAAGTCTTCAACGACATCTTCTTCAAGTGGTACAAGGGCCAATCTGAAGATCGGCTTCGCTATCTTGCGGAAGACCTTTTCGAAGAAGTGCTCGGTCCGGCTGTCTATCCAGGAACACTTCCACTTCTCGAGAAATCGCGAAACACGGGGCTGCGCCAGGTGGTCGTGACCGGCGCCCTCGACATCACGATCCAGCCGCTGCTGCGGCATCTCGGCATTACCGAATATGTCGCCAATCGCCTCGAGTTCGTGGACGGCCGCGCGACGGGCCGGCTAAAACCGCCGGTCATGGCAAGCGCCACCAAAGCGTCTTGGATTCGTACCTATTCGGAGAAAGAAGGCTTGTCGCTCAGCGACTGTTTCGCTTATGCGGACAGCATGAGCGATCTTCCGATGCTTTCCGTTGTCGGGCATCCGACCGCGACCAACCCGGACCTGCGACTCCGGAGCACCGCCCTTCGCCACGACTGGCCCATCGTGCGTTTGCAGTAACCGTGAGCCTGTTGAGCAAACAAAACAAGACGCGATCCCTAACCGAATCATGAAAGGAACCCAATGAGTCCCGTTTTGCGACGGAAGCTCGACCCCGGCACGGTTTATATCGGCACCGACTCCGCGCCGCGCTTGATCCACTACGGCGAGGATTTCTGGGAAGAGGATCTTCCCGTCGGCACACGCGTTATTTATCCAAAGCCCCCGATTCAGGGGCTTCCCAACCCTCGCGGCGCCATCCGGCACGCGATAAACCATCCGCTCGGCTGCGATCCGCTCCATGCGCAGCTCAGCCCGGGGATGAAAGTCACCATCGCCGTCGACGACATCAGTTTGCCGCTCCCCCCGATGATCACACCGGACACGCGGCAGACGGCGCTCGAAGTCGTTCTCGAGCTGCTCGAGGATCACGGCGTCGACGATATCCACATCGTCGTAGCGAACTCGCTCCACCGGAAGATGACGGAGCCGGAGATGCGTCGGATGGTGGGCGCCGAGATCCACGACGCGTTTTATCCGGATCGCTATTACTGTCACGACGCAGAAGAGCCGGACGGTATCGTCTATCTCGGAAAAACTGAGCAGAGCGAGCACGTGCGTATCAACCGGCGCGCGGTCGAGAGCGATCTCGTCATCTATATCAACATCAATCTCGTTCCAATGGATGGCGGCCACAAATCGGTGACGGTCGGCCTTTGCGACTATCGCAGCTTGACCCACCATCACGACCCGCAGACGATCCGCGACTCCCATGGCTATATGGACCCGCCGGCGTCGGAGCTGAACCACAAATGCGTACGCATGGGCGCTATCGTCGACGAGCACATGAATGTTTTTCACATCGAGACCGTGCTCAACAACCGGATGTATCACGACCAGCTCGACTTTCTCGGCAAGAACGAAGATGACTTCAGCGAGCTCGACCGGATGAAGCTCCGCGCGACAAGGTGGTCGACTGGGAAGATGCCACGCGCGGCGAAGCGGGCGTTTTTTCACAACCTCCCGTCGCCCTACGAGCTCATCGCCTGCTACGCGGGCAAGACGGATCCGGTGCACGAAAAGACGCTGGAGCGCTGCTTCGACCAATATGCCATCAAGGTCAAAGGCCAGTGCGATATTCTGATCGTCGGCGTTCCCTACATCTCGCCGTATAACGTGAACTCGATTCTCAACCCGCTCCTCGTTCAAGTCATGGGCCCGGGCTATTTCTTCAATCTTTTCCGCGGCAAGCCCCTCTTGCGCAAAGGTGGCGTTCTGATTCTCTGCCATCCCTGCTACGACGAGTTCGACGCGGAGATCCACCCGAGCTATATCGAGTTCTTCCACCGGCTGCTTCCCGAGACGAGAGATGCGTTCACGCTCCGCGAGAAATATGAAGAAGAGTTCGCGACCAACCCGAGCTATATACAGATGTATCGTCAAGGGACGGCCTATCACGGTGCGCATCCATTCTTCATGTGGTATTGGGGCGAGAACGGACGCCAGCACGTAGGCAAGATCATCGCCGCGGGTGCTGAGAACCAGCACGTCCCCGAGCTTCTCGGCTGGGATCGCGCGGAGACCCTCGCCGAAGCCATCGCGAATGCGCGCAGCTACATGGGCCGATCCGCCGAGATCACGATGCTCCATCTTCCTCCCATCATGATCCCGGAGGTCGAATAGCGCGTGAGCGAGAACCCGATCGATCTCGAGAAGACGTTCGACGGGCGCCGAATCTTTCTGCTCGGCGGCACTGGTTTTCTGGGGAAAGTGTGCCTGAGCATGCTTCTCGATCGTTTCGAGAATGTCGGCCGTGTCTACCTGATGGTGCGCGCGAGCACCGAGGAAGAGAGCGAGAAGCGCTTCTGGGACACGGTGGTCCCATCGCCGGCGCTCGACCCATTGAGAACCCGTCACGGGAAGGACCTCCAAAACTTCCTGCGGGAAAAAATCGTCGTCGTCGGGGGAGACATCACCCACGAGCATCTCGGCCTCGGCGCGGAACGCGCTCGCGAGATCGCCTGTGACATCGACGTCCTGCTCAACTCATCGGGGCGCGTCACGTTCAACCCGCCGCTCGACGCCGCACTCAAGACGAACGTCAATGGCACGCTGAACACCATCGCGTTCGCCAGACAGATGAAGCGTCCCGCCCTCCTGCACGTGAGCACCTGTTTCGTCGCCGGCAACCGCTCGGGCGAAATCTGGGAGAACGAGCCCCTCCTCGGCTACTTTCCGCGCCGAACCGAAGAAGAGTCCGAGTTCAGCGTCGAGAAGGAGATCGACGACTGCGAGCGTCTCGCCGCCCGCGTCAAAGACGAAGCTCGCGACAAATCACTCGCCGATCGATTCCGGGAGAACGCTCGCAAGCGTTTCCTCGAGGAAGGCCGCGATCCCGGAGACGAGCGTGCGATGAATCTCGCCATTGCCCGCGAGCGCAAGAACTGGACCCGCTCACGCCTCACCGAGCTCGGTATCAGAAAGGCGCGAGACTGGGGTTGGCCGAACATCTACACCTATACGAAGAGCCTCGGCGAGCAACTCGTCGCCGCTGAAGAGGGCATGGCCCGCGCCATCGTGCGGCCCGCGATCGTGGAGAGTGCTCTCGAGTTTCCTTTCCCGGGGTGGAACGAAGGCTTCACGACCACGGCGCCGCTGGTGCGGATGGCCATGCGCGGGCAGAATCTGTTTCCGGTGAACACGAACGTCATTCTCGACGTCATCCCGGTCGACATGGTCGCTTCGGCCGTTTTGGCCATCGTGGCGCAGACGATCGTGGAAGAGCCCGCTCTCGTGTACCAAGTGTCTTCGGGCGACACCAACCCGTCTCGCCTCGGCCGTCTCGTCGACCTGCTAGGCCTTTTCAAGCGTCAGTACTTCAAAGAGAAGAGCTCGGGTGGCCGGCTCTTGAATGACATCGCCGCGCGGATGGAAGCGCAAGCGGTCAAGCCGGAGAGTTTCGAGAAATACTCGATGCCGCTTCTTCACAAAGCGACGAAGGAGTTGTCGAAAACGCTCGGCAAAATCTCGGCGAGGCAAGTTGGACCGCTCGCGCCTCTCTTCGAGCAGGCGAAAGACGCGGTGGAGCGTTTCCAGGCCTTTACGCAAGAAGGAGAGGAGCAGTACCACACGTTCCGTCCCTTCATCGTCGATAACAACTACGTCTTTCGCGCCGACAACACACGCGCGCTCTTCGAGCGCCTCGAGCAGGACGGCCGCAAGCTTGTTTTTGAGCCCGAAGCGATTGATTGGTACGACTACTGGCTGAACGTCCACCTGCCGGGCCTTCGGAAGTGGGTTTTTCCGCGCTTCGATGAAGATGAAAAACCCAAAGCGAAACGGATCTATACGTATAAGAACCTCATTGAGCTCTTCGACGCGTGCACGAGGAACCATCGAGGCCGCGTCGCGATGCGCATCAAGCGAAACGGCCGCGAAGAGCGCTATACCTACGGAGATTTCCGCGAATGCGCGTTGCGGGCCGCCGCTTTTCTCCAAGACAAAGGCGTCAAGAACGGCGACCGCATAGCACTCTTTTCGGAGAACAGTCCCGAGTGGGGCATGACCTATTTCGGCATCGTGCGTACGGGCGCCGCTGTGATCCCGCTCGAAAAAGACATCGCGACCGAAGAGATCGTCCGCCTCCTCGGCCACGGCGAAGCGCGCGCCATCGCCATCAGCCCCGAGTTCCTCTCGAAACATCCAGAGCTTAGGGACACGCTCGATAAAGCCGTGGACCTTTGGACCTTCGACGAAATCTACGCGCTCACACCGGAAGCTACCGAGCAAAAACGCGTCGCCGGACTCCCCAAGTCGGTGAGCGCGAGCTCCACGGCCTCCATCATCTTCACGTCGGGCACGACCGGAAATCCGAAAGGCGTGATGCTCACGCACCGGAACTTCACGAGTCTCATCGCGAAGCTTCTCTCGGTCTACGACCTCACGCATGAAGACGGCATGTTGAGCGTTCTGCCGCTCCATCACTCGTTCGAGTTCACGACGGGCTTTCTTCTTCCGCTCAGTCGTGGCGCGCAGATCACCTATTTGACCGAAGTCACCGGTGAGAAGCTCAGCCGCGAACTTCGCCGAGGTCACGTGACTTGTATCGTCGGCGTCCCCACACTCTGGGACCTCTTGAAACGGCGCACCTTGAGCCGCTTCTCGGACAAGTCGGAGCGGCTCGAAGAGCTCGTGAGCTTCGCCATCGACGCGAACTATTTGCTGCGCGAAGAGTCGCCGCTCAACCTAGGGCCCTTGCTGTTTTTGCCGATTCATGCCGCCTTTGGAGGCCGGATCCGCTATCTCATCAGCGGCGCCTCGGCGCTCTCGGAGTCGACTCTCAAGACGTTCCGAGGTCTCGGCTTCAACTTGAACGAAGGCTATGGCCTCACCGAAGCCTCCCCCGTTCTTACGGTGACGCGTCCCGAGGAAGGTGTCGTCTCTGGAAGTGTCGGCCAACCGCTCCCGGGTATCGAGATCAAGATTCACGAACCCAATCGCCGCGGCGTGGGCGAAGTCACCGCGCGGGGGCCCAACGTGATGGCGGGCTATTACGGAAACGAGAAAGCGACCAAAGAAGCGCTCCGCGACGGTTGGCTCTTCACGGGCGACCTCGGGCGTCTCGACGAAAAAGGGAACCTCTTCATCGTAGGCCGGTCGAAAGAGATGATCGTCGACAAAAACGGCAAGAATGTCTATCCGGACGAGCTCGAAGAGCTCTATGCCGACGAGAGCCTCATCAAAGAGCTCGCCGTCATTGGCCTTCCCGACGGCGCCGGCGAGCGTGTTGCCGCGGTCGTCGTGCCTAAAAAAGACACAGAGATAGACAATATCGAGAAGAAGATCGTGGACCATTTTCACGCGGTGTCCGAGAAGCTTCCTCTCTATAAACGCGTGAAGCTCTACGAAGTGCGCGCGGAAGAACTCCCGCGAACGGCGACGCGCAAGGTCAGACGGCACGAGCTCGTCACGTGGCTTCAGGAAAAACGCGAGCTCGAAACGCGCACGGCATCCGTTTCCGAAGCTGAAAAAGAGTGGCTCCTCGACGTCGTGGCTCGCGTGGCAGAAAAACCGCGCGACGCCGTCCATCTCGACGTGAGCCTCGGCGAGCTTGGCTATGACAGCCTCATGTATAGCGAGCTCGCGGTCGCCATCGAGACGCGTACCGGAGAGAGCCTTACGGCCGAAGTGTTGATGTCGCTTTCCGGTATTCGGGAGCTTGCGGACAGCCTTAGGAGCCGGCCGAAAGGGCGCGCGCGCAAAAAGAAAGCCACCAAAGCCGATACTGAAACTGGCAAGGTCGAGCTCACGCCCGCCCTTCAAGAGCTTGGCCGCAAAGGGCTCGCTGCCGTGCAGCATTGGTTCTACCACGAAGCGCTCGACCCCGAGTTCAACGGCCGAGCGAACATTCCCGACTACACGCACTTCATCGTTGTCGCCAATCATTCGTCACATCTCGATATGGGTCTCGTAAAGATGGCGCTCGGCCGAGCGGGCGACAACCTCGTGGCGCTCGCAGCTGCGGATTACTTCTTCGACAACAAGATCAAGCGCACGATCTTCGAGAACTTCACGAACCTCGTTCCGATGGAGCGGAAAGGACCGCTCCGGAAATCGTTCGAGTGGGCGTTCCATCTTCTCGAGCAGGGCAACAACGTGCTCATCTTCCCGGAAGGCACGCGCTCGCGGACGGGCGTGATGCAGCCATTCCAGCGCGGGATTGGGCACCTCGCTCTGCGCGCCAAGGTGGGTATCTTGCCGATCCACCTGTGGACGCATGCCGCGCTCCCACCGGGTACGTGGTACCCGCAATGTCGCGAGGTGAGCGCCAGCATCGGGCCGTTTCTCTCTTACGACACTTTCGTGCGGGTCTCGGCGGGTTTGCCGCGCTCCCTCGCGGAGCGCTCGGTGGCCGCGCTCGCCCAACGGATCGTGGAGCACCAACGCGACGCGACGCAGGTCCACCTCGATGTGGAGATCGAGAACGTGCGGTCCCGCTTCGCCGAGGAGCGCAAAGCGAAGCAGCCCGTCACCGTCGGAAAAGCAGATGACTAAAACGCTCGTCACGGGCGCGACCGGCTTTCTAGGCACGCACCTTCTATCGTGTCTCGCGGATCGTGAAGTCCGCGTGCTTGTGCGGGGAAGTCGTGCGGTCGAAAACGTGGAGATCGTGGAAGGCTCGATTCTGGACAAAGAGGCGGTCGAGCGCGCCGTCGACGACGTGGAGGAAATCTACCACCTCGCGGGAAAGGTGTCGCGCGACCCGGAAGATGTCCGCGAGCTCTATCGCGTGCACGTGGAAGGGACGACGCTTCTATGCCGCTCTGCGAAGGCGGCCGGCGTGAAGCGCATCGTGCTCGCCTCGACGAGCGGAACCATCGCTGTGACCGAGGATGGCGAAACGTTTCCCGACGAGAGCGCGCCCGTGCCGCTTAAGCTCATCGGCGGTTGGCCGTACTACACGAGCAAGCTCTACCAAGAAGACGCCGCGAAGCGCGAATGTGAAGGCGGCCCGGAGCTCGTGATTTTGAACCCCAGCCTTCTCCTCGGCCCCGGTGACCAGCGGGTCTCCTCCACCGAGGACGTCTTGAAGTTTCTAGCGGGCGATATCCCGGTGATCCCGCCCGGGGGCATGAATTTCGTCGACGCGCGCGACGTCGCCGAAGCGATGGAAAGCGCGATGCGGCGTGGCCGACCAGGACAGCGCTATTTGCTAGGAGGCCCGAACTGGGCTTTCGTGACATTTCTTGAGCGTCTCGGGCGCATGAGCAAGGTGAAAGCGCCGAAGCTCAAGCTTCCCGCCGCGATCTACAGCTTTGCGGGACAAGCGGTGGACGCGCTCTATCGGCAGTGGGACATGGCGCCGCCCGTCGATCGGATCAGTGTCGAGATGGGCCGGCGCTTCTGGTATTTGGACTGCAGCAAGGCGGAGCGCGAGCTGGGTTTTCGTGCAAGGGATCCGTACGAAACGCTTTATGACACCGTCGCCTACATCAAGAAGGAGCTTCTCGGTGAAGCCGTTCTTTCCTAGCGGCAGCATGTGTAGAAATATCAAAACACTCTTCAATTTCGAGCCTCCGGCGACGGAAGAGGAGATCCAGGCAGCGTCGCTTCAGTTCGTGCGCAAGCTGAGTGGCTTCAACAAGCCGTCGAGAGTCAATGAAGCTGCTTTCGAGCGCGCGGTGGACGACGTCGCGCGCGTCGCCGAGAAGCTTCTCGACGCGCTCGTCACGAAAGCGCCGTCCCGCAACCGGCAGGTCGAGGCTCAAAGAGCCCGTGCGCGAGCAGCGGCACGCTTTGGCTGACACATCTAGACAGACCTTCCAAGCAGCGTGCTAGATGGTCCAAAATCTCATATACAATGCGCCCATGATCGGCAGGACGTTCTCCCACTACAAGATCCTCGACAAGCTCGGGGGTGGGTGGGGGCCGTGCTTTTATAGCGATATCGGATCGTTTTCTGGAGGGGAAATTCGTCATGACTAGGCTCCCGTTTCTCGTGCTCGTGACGGTCTCGCTCGGCATAGGCATCACAGCGGCTGACGACATCACGTTCACCAAGGACATCGAGCCCATCTTGCAGCGTGAGTGCCAGGACTGTCATCGGTCCAGTCAAATCGCACCCATGTCCTTCATGACCTACGAAGAAACCCGGCCGTGGGCGCAGTCCATCCGCGAAGCGGTCTCCCGCCGTGAGATGCCGCCGTGGCACGCTGATGCGAGCCACAACGAGTTCATGAACGATCGACGCTTGAGCGAGGCGGAGATCGACACGATCGTCAGCTGGGTTGATGACGGTGCCAAGCACGGAAAGCTTGCCGACGCGCCGACGCCTGGACGATCGGAACGCCCGACGGTGTCTACCCAATGGAGGAGGCCTACGAAATCGGACCGGAAGGTGCCGACGAGTACATTTATTTTCGCGTCCCACTCGACTTCGACGAAGAGCGCTTCGTCCAATCGCTCGAAGTCATGCCCGGAAATCGGGCCGTCGTGCATCACGTGATCGTCTATGTGCAACCGAAGACTTTAGGGACGCTCTCGAGAACCGATGTTTCACGATTCAACCGCATGGCGAAGGAAGAGTTTTTTTACGGCGACGGCGATACGATCCGGGTACGCGAGGCCGCTCTTGTCCGCGACGATGGCTGTGCGGTGCCCAACGGTGGCTCGGCGCTCAGCGGAGACGCGACCGGCGGCCGGCGCGCATTGATCGCAGGGTTTGTCCCCGGTGGTCGAGGCGACGTCTGGCCGGAAGGCACCGGCCGGCTCGGAGTTGCTGTTCCAAATCCATTACACCAAAACGGGTAGTGTCGAGCTCGATCGGACGAGCGTTGGCCTCAAGTTCACCAAGAAACCACCGGAGAAGATTGTGCGCGCGCGTTGGGTGCAGAACTACTACTTCACCATCCCGGCCGGAGCCGCCGATCACGAAGTCACCGGCTGTTATACCTTCGACAAGGACGTGCACCTCTACTCTTACTTCCCCCACATGCATCTGCGCGGGAAAGACATGACGATGACCGCAATCTTCCCGAACGGGGAAAAGAAGACGCTCTTGAAGGTGCCGCGCTACGACTTCAATTGGCAGCACACCTATCTATTGAAAGAGCCCATCGCTATCCCGAGCGGAACGCGCATTCTCGTCACGGCCCATTTCGACAACTCCAAACGCAACGCGTTCAATCCGGACCCGACCGCCACCGTGCGTTGGGGCGATCCGACCTACGACGAGATGATGATCGGCGGGATGGACTACACGATCGATGAGGAAAAACTGACGGGCCCGACCGAGGATCATCCCTAGGGAAAAGGTATCCGCACTCTGAGCGCCGCCGGCTCGATCGTGAAGCGGGCGGGCAGGCGGCCTACCGACTCCCCGTCGACCTCGACGCGTATTTCACGTGCAGGGTCGACGGGACGCGCTTCGAGCGACTCGAGCGAGCCTTGCTCGACCTCAGCAATAGCCCCGTGCGCGCCCCAGTAGAGCAGCGTCGCGCGGCTCAGTAGCTTCAACGGCGACATTTTCTTGACGATGACGATCGCGAGCTTGCCGTCCGTGAGCTCAGCCTTGGGCGCCATCTTCATCCCGCCTCCAAAAAAACGGCCGTTATGGAGTGAGACAGTCGTGATGGCCACGCGGCGCGGCGGCCTCCCGTCCGCTGAAAGCTCTACGTCGGGATGCTCGAACGATAGCGCGGCCCGCATGGTCTGGCTTGCATAGCTTCCTTTGGATTTGCTCGACTGGTTTACCCGGCGGACGACCTCCGCGCTCAGACCGAACGACGCAGCGTTCACGAAGCTTAGGGACTCACCTCCGGAGCAGGTCACGCGCCCGACATCGATTGGCGTCGTGTGCCCCAACCTCAGACCGCGGGCCGCGTCCGCGAGCCGGGCCGGAGTCGAGAGCGAGCGGACGAAGTCACCACCTGTCCCGTGAGGTAGAACGCCCAGCTCACACGGGGCGCCTGAGTTCAGGATCCCGCGCGCGGTCTCAGATATCGTTCCGTCGCCACCGAAGGTGAGCAATAGACGCCGGCCGCGCTCAGCTTCCTCGCGTGCGAGAACGCTTGCATGGCCCGAAGCCTCCGTGAAGCGGCGCTCGAACGGGCCGAAATGAGCCCTAATCGTTGCTGCCGCGGAGGGCCAATCGCGGGCTCCGGCGCCGCCTCGGGAGGCCGGATTTACGATGACGAGCGGTAAGTCGCTACCCATTCCAGGGGATTCTACCAGCTGTCAGAGCTGTTCTAAACTGTGCTAAAGTGGCGCTTTCGCTGCGGTGTCCGAGAAATCCGCCGCGCTCCACTTTCGAAGCAGGAGGAGAGTTTGGGCGTCAAAGCGAGCACGCTTCCTGAGCGGCCGGGGTTTAAGGAGATACTGCGTGCTATCGCCGTGACGCTCTCCAAGTTTGTCGCAGGGGTCTTTGGTTTTGCGCGGGACAGCATCGCCCGCGGCATCATCCGTGTCGGCATCCCCGTGAACGCGGTCACCCTGACGGGCCCGGTCGCGGTCTCGCTCATCTTCATGCCCATGTATTTCGGGACCCAGTGGCTGGCTGGCCTCGTTCTCATCGCGGCCGGGGCCTTCGACATGCTCGATGGCGCCGTGGCACGCATTTCCCGTGGATCCACTAAGTTCGGCGGCTTTTTGGACTCCGTGACCGACCGTTATACCGACTTCCTGATGCTCTTCGGGATTCTCATGTACCTGCTCCGTTTCGTACACGGCCCGGAGCGCTTGCTCTACTTGGTTTTATGGGGTGTCACGACGGCGGGAACGGCAACGACGTCTTATATCCGTGCACGGGCTGAAAACGAGATCCCCGAATGCAAAGTGGGTTTCATGGAGCGCGCCGAGCGCACGGTGACCATCATCATCGGCCTCTTGGCGGGGAACGTTCACATAACGCTCTGGGTCCTGGCGTTTTTCAGCACGCTCATCGGCATCCAGAGGATTCTCTACACCCGCCTGATCATGGAGAACCGTGAGCCGAAAGGCCAGTTCTGGTACTGGCGCTACCCGCGTCTGACCGCGCCCCATTTCACACTCTGCGCGGCGCTCATCTTGTTCCTCATCATTGGCCACCTCGTCATCCCTCGACCCTCGTAGGAGGACCGAGCCACCGCGGTCAATTTACTCGACGTAGCTATAACCGCAGGTCTCGCAACTCCAAACATCACCTTGCTTGTACATCAGGGCGCCGCATTGCGGGCAAGCCCGCGTCTCTTCTTCGGCCGAATCGTCCTCCTCGAAGAGGTCGTCTTCGTTCGGCTCTTCCGGCTCCTGCTCCTTATCCTTCGGGTCCTCTTGTTGAGGCTCTTGAGCGCGGGCGAGCGTGCTGACACCGCCCATACTGACGATGCTGGCGATGGCAAACCCGGCATTCTTCAACAAAGCGCGCCGCGTGAGTTCTTCTGTCATGGGTCTGGACTCTCCGTGCTTATTGTACTCTGTCGCAGAAATTTGTGTGCCTCCTCAAGCGAGAGTGCGGAGAAGCGCAACCGCTTCTTTCAACGCAGCGTTGACACGATGGCGTTTGGCGAGAATCTGGAGATCCCATTCCGCGACCTTCCGCATGTCGCGCTTCATCGGCGCGTCGAGGCGGTCGAACACATCCCGATAGTCGCAAAGCGCCCCTTCGGTGTCTCCGTTGGCGAGGCGCGCGAGCGCAAGCATCAAACCTTGGCGCGGCGAGCGCTTTGGGTCCATCGATTGCGCCTTCTCGAAACACGTGATGGCCTCGTCGTAACGACCTTCCAAATACCGAACGCTCGCCAGGTTGTAATGGCCGAAAACGAAATCGGGTGCAAGCGACAAAACCTGCTCGAAAGCGGCCGCGGCGTCGTCAAGCTTTCCCTGATCTCGAAAAGTCACACCCAGGTTCGAGTGGAGCGCGTGACTGAGCGGGTCGAGCTCCACCGCGCGGCGGAGCGTCCGAGCGGCCTCATCGAGCTGCTGCATCTCGCCGAGCGCGGCGCCCAAGTTCGCCCAGGCCGACGCGAACTCGGGCAGAAGCTCGGTCGTCCGGCGAAACGCGGCGAGTGCGCCCTCCATGTCGTTTGTCTGGATCAGGGCTTTGCCGAGCTCGTAATGCGCGGCCGGTAGGTCCGGGTCGATCTCGATCGCTGTTTTCAAACACGCGACGGCGTGCTTGGGCTCCTTACGAGAAAGCCCGGACACAAACGATACCGCGGCGAAAACGTGGCCGAGCGCGCCGCTCTCATCGATATGAAGCGCCTGGATTGGAGGGGTGCTGGTTCTCGCCTGCTCGTCGGGCACGCGGCGAATCTCGAAACGACTCGCGAGGCCGCGCTGCGCGATCAAATCGCCCGCGCGGGATTCAAGCGCGGTGGCGATAACCGCGAGAGGCTTGCCTTCGGAGGCGAGCTGAGTGAGCTTGGGCAGCACATAGAGAGGCGTCCCCGCACAGCCCATGCTCTCGTAGAAACCGGCATCGAGCCTCGGTGCGTAGAGCGTCCTTTCTCCTAAAAGCTCCGGCGGGCTCAGCTCGTGTATGACGATCGGGAGCGGGGGACGGCTGGGTGGCGAGAGGACGTCACCTGAGAGCTCGCCGCGCGCGGCCCTTTCGAGCGCAGTCTGATCCGCGCCGACGAACAAGATCCAGGGACGATCGGTCTGGACCCGCGGACTTGCGACGGGCTCAAAATCGACCGCTGCCGAAGCGTGGAGATTGGAGCGGGTCCAATCGAGCGGCATCAGCCGGTTCGGTGCGAGCACTCGTTGAGGAGGCGACAGGATCGAGTGGTGTTGAAGATGCCGCAACTGCAAAAGCGCGCCATGTAGGCTGAGGCTTCCTCCGGGGTGCGCCGGCTTTGTTTCACCCAGTCGATCATTTTCTTCGCGAGGCTGAACGAGATCATCCCGTGACCACACATCGTTGCGAGCGATAGAGTCGCGCGGTCGGGGAGCTTATCGAGCACTCCGAAGAAACCCAGCGAATATTCGACGCTGTGCCGGGTAATGCCGGCTTGCTTCGCGATCTCTGCGGCGCTATCGATCAGCGCGCTGATATTGACGGACAGACCGAGATCGGCTTTCTTGATGTCGACGAGAAAAGCCTTGAGTGCTTTGGGGTCGTCGAACACCGCGGAGACCACCGTTGGTTGGTTGATGTTCATAACGACGCTCTCGGGGTCGCGCTCGTCTTTCCGAAACCAATGCGCGAGCGGGTTGAGCCTCTTCGACGGCCGGTAGACGCCACCCTGCGTGGCGTCACCGAGATTGATCGGACCATGTTTCTGAGCGATCCTCAGAAACGTTTTGAACTTCTCGACTGAGCCTTCATCGTTGATGCCGCGGGCGGTCATGGCGAAGACGATGTAGTCGTCTTTCAAGGTCTCGGGGGCACCGTAGCGATGAAGAGTGTTAGTCACGGTCTACTTGGCTACCCGCTACCTGCTACCGGTTCAACCTGTGAGGCTCGGCCCAGGCCCAAGTTGGTTTTGCCGCGCCAGAAGGGCACGCCTTCGTCGTGGAGGACGCTCTCGAGGGCGCTTCCGCCTTCGGCGTCGCAGCGCGTGGAGACGCCAATAGCGATGATGGTCTCGATGTTCTCGGCCGCCTCTCTCACGATGCGCAGAATCTCGGGAACACGCTCCATCGTCGTTTTGACCTCGATGATGGCCGAAAGAACACGCTCGTTGAGAATATCTTCGCGGATCTTGCCAATCGACGGGTCGTCCATCAGGTGCGTGACGGGGTTGTTCGCTTCGAACGCGATGCAGGCGGCGGCTAGGGTTTCCGTTACGCTCGAAATGTCGCGGAAACTCGCCGATACGGTCGGACGGCCGAACTCGATGGTGAACCCCACCTCGCCTTCGCTGACGCGGTGCGTCACGTCGTTCGTTTTGACCTCTTCCGTTCCCCGGCCGTGGATCCCGGTTGACTCATGAGGGACGAGGGGGTCGCTGAAGGCGCGCCGTACGATACGCGGCCAGACGAGATCTTGCGGTTCGATAGCGGCTGTGGGGCAGACATCGGGCTCGGGGTCGAAGCGTAACCGGAACCAGCTGAACACTTTGCGGATGCTCCTTACGAGCGTCGGGTTGAGGTGCTCGGTCGAGAGGCCTCGATAACATGCGAAGCACTCGACGCAACGATCCTGGTCGACCATCGCACGGTTGATAACGGGGTCGATATCGATGGCGCCCACGGGGCAGATGGCGACGCAATTCCCGCACGCGACGCAGCGATCGAGCGAGATCTTCATGTAGACGAGTATATAACGAAGCTGTGGCTCTTGCGCCAAGCCGGTCCCTGCGTCACAATTGGGGGCTCTTTTTGCCCTTTATTTGTAGCTTCACCAGGAGATCTGATGCCCAAGGAAAAACAGTTCGATATCTCTGCACCGGACGGCAAGCTAGCTGTTCTGCTGCCCGGTTTGGGCGCGGTGAGCACCACGTTCATCGCTGGGGTTTTGGCGGTCCAGAAGGGCTTGGGAAAGCCCATCGGATCGCTTACGCAGATGGGGAGGATCCGCCTCGGTAAGCGAACCGCGAAGCGCACGCCCATGATCAACGACTTCGTCCCGCTCAGCCAGCTCTCCGACCTGACCTTCGCGACCTGGGACATCTTCGAAGAAGACGCGTATGAATCGGCGGTGCATGCGGGTGTTCTAGAGCGTACCCTGCTGGACCAGCTCAAGGACGAGCTCGAGACCATACGGCCGCTAAAAGCGGTTTTCGATCAAGACTATGTGAAGAAGCTCAGCGGCACCCATGTAAAAACCGGCTCCAGCAAAATGGACCTAGCGGAGCAGCTGATGGAAGACATTGCCTCGGTCAAGAAGAAGACCGGTGCCGAGAGGGCCGTCATGATCTGGTGCGCTTCGACCGAAACGTTTCTCGAGGCGAGCGACGTCCATCGGGACATCGAGGCGTTCGAAGCCGGGCTTCGTGAAAGCTCGCCCGCGATCGCCCCGAGCATGATTTACGCTTACGCGGCCATCAAGAGCGACGTACCTTTCGCGAACGGCGCGCCTAATCTCACCGTGGATGTCCCCGCGCTCACGCAGCTCGCGTCTGACGAAGGCGTCCCGATTGGCGGCAAGGATTTCAAAACGGGGCAGACTTGGATCAAAACGATTCTCGCGCCCGGGTTGAAGGCTCGCATGCTCGGACTCGCCGGCTGGTTCTCTTCGAACATCCTCGGCAACCGCGACGGCGAAGTCCTCGACGATCCGGGCTCGTTCAAGACGAAAGAGGAGTCGAAGCTATCCGTCCTGGATTACATTCTTCAGCCGGAGCTCTATCCGGAGCTCTATGGCAACTTCTACCACAAGGTCCGCATCAATTACTATCCGCCTCGCGGAGACAACAAAGAAGGTTGGGATAATATTGACATCTTTGGTTGGCTCGGCTATCCGATGCAGATCAAAGTCGACTTCCTTTGCCGGGATTCCATCCTCGCGGCCCCACTCGTGCTCGACCTCGCTTTGTTTTATGACCTGGCGCAGCGCGCGAACTTCAAAGGGATCCAGGAATGGCTCTCGTTCTACTTCAAGAGCCCAATGGTCGCAAAAGGACTGTATCCGGAGCACGACGTGTTCATTCAGCTCACGAAGCTCAAGAACACGCTGCGCTACGTAATGGGCGAAGATCAGATCACTCATCTGGGAGAATACGTGCTCGAGCACGACCCGAGTCGTCGTTCGGAGCTCGTTTCGGAGTAGCTGCGACGTTTGTGCTAATCTTGTAGATAGAGGCAGATAGAGCCTTCGCCTGCCCCAGCGCGCACAATTGGAAATAGAAAAACAGCGCATGAGCCAACGGAGAGACTGGAACCTATTTGGTGTGGTTCTCTTTGTCCTGCTCCGAGCTCTCGCGATCGCGCAGTCACCGCCTCATGAGATTCGGGTCATCTCGAAGGATGGTCCCGGGAGTATCCCGATAAGCGAGTTCTCCGGGACGGAAATGATCCCGCTTCGGGGAGCGGCAAGCTTTGTCGGCGCCACCGTGCGTCCTGGCTCCGAGCCGAACGCGGTTACCGTTTCCGGCAACGGCAAGATGGCACGTATCTCCGACGGAAAGAACTTCGTCCCTGTTGCGGCCAACCTCGTACTGCTTCAATCGCCCGCGCGCCTCGTGGGCGGGGAGTGGTTCGTGCCGCTCGATTTTCTCACCAAGGTTCTCCCTTCGCTCGCGACGGAGGCCGTGGCCTATCGGGGCAGCGATCGGATGCTGATCCTCGGCGCCGACTATCCCGAAGTGGAGGTTCGATCCCGCCACGCACCGACCTTCACCCGTGTCTTTCTCGATTCCGACCGCGCGGTACCCCTCGCCATTGAGGATGCCGAGGCCGAGGCCGGGGGTGTCCTCCGTGTCACGCTCGACACGCCCTTTCTCCGAACGAGCTATCGGGGCGAAACGAACATTGACGATGTCGTCGAGCGCGTCTCACTCGAGAGGCGAGAGTCCACCTACGTGCTCGTGGTGGAGCTGGGTGAGCATTACGGAAGCTTTAGAACAGAGCGGAGGGGAAACGGCATCGTTTTGAACCTCATCCGTAGCCGGGTCCCCACTCGCGGGACGGGCACGGCGGAGGAGTTCGAGTGGGACTTGTCCGAGCAAGAGCAGCCGGAAGACGGACCTGGAGATAAGGAAGCGGAGCTCGACGAGGACGCGCGCAACCCCAACGCTCAGATCATCGAGCTTCCCGAGGATTATTATCTTCCCGCCGCGCGACCGGAGTTTCCATCTGACCCCGAGGGTCCGGCCCGACTTCGGATTGTGACGCTCGATCCCGGCCATGGCGGCGCCGAGACAGGGGCGGAAGGCCAAGGCGGCTCAGTTGAAAAAGGCGTTGTGCTATCCATTTGCCGGCGTTTTCAACGATTGCTGCAAACGCGTCTCGGGATCCGCGTGATCTTGACGCGCGATGGGGACCGCGACCTCTCGCTCGACGAGCGTGCGGTCTTCGCGAACAGCAACAAGTCGGACTTGTTCATCAGCGTCCACGCGGATGCTTCGCCGCGTCGCAATGCGAGAGGCTCGTCGGTTTACTTCCTTTCCTATTCGTCGACAGCGCAAAACGCGTCGATCGGAGGCGACGATCTCGACTTTATCCTTTGGCACATGGCGCAGGCGTCCCACTTACGTCAGTCGTCACAACTCGCAGAGGTCATGCAAGAGGAGCTCCAGGCGGTGACGGGGCCGGAGCGCGTGAACCGCGGCATCAAGCAGAACACCTTCCGGGTCTTGAAGGGCGCGACGATGCCTGCCGTGCTCGTCGAAGTCGGCTTCATCTCGAACGCGGAAGAAGAACGGCTTCTGAGCTCGGCGGACTACCAGGATAAGTTGGCGGAGGCACTTTATCGTGGCCTCGTACGCTACAAGGACATCTTCGAGCGCGGAGGTAGCGCCGACCGTACGCGACGGAGCCAACGGTGAGCCGCAAAGGCGTATTCATCGCGGCGACGATGGCGGTTTTGATGATCGTCGCGGCGGTATACGTGACGTTCTGGCTTGTCGGCCAGCCGGTTTCCGAGCCGACCGCAGCACCTGAGACTACACCGAATCGGACCCATGCCGCGGCGCCAAAAGCGAGCGACGCTAGCGAGCCTGCGCCCGGTAGCGAAGTCATTCCAATCAAGCTCTACGTTCCCGCCGGTTCAGGCCGGAGCCTAGCAACCGAGGAACAGGAGATTCAGCTCGAAGACTCGGTGCAGAAACAGGTACGCCAGGTCGTCGAGCTTCTCGTGCGGCGCTCCGCTTCTTTTCCGGATGGCGTCGAAGTTCGAGAGGTTTTCATCACGTCCCAGGGCGTGGCCTATGTCGACTTCTCGCCCGAGCTCGTACAAGAGCACCCCGGTGGCACTTCGGCCGAAGAGCTGACAGTGTTTGGTTTGTCGCACACCCTCGTCGTGAACTTCCCCGTCATCAAGACCGTCAAGATCTTGGTGGAGGGGCGGGAGATTCAAACCATTGCGGGACATCTCGATCTCACCGTCCCATACGGACGCGCTCCCGATTATCTGCGACCCGAGTCCGAGCGCAGCGAGTCCCGCAACAATGAAACGAGTTGACCAACGCCGGAGCGACGAAGCCCGGCCTCTCACGATCTCTCCGAATTTTCTAAAAACTGCCGAAGGCTCCGTCCTGATCACGGTCGGAGACACAAAAGTGATTTGCACCGCCACGATCGAAGACCGTGTCCCTCAATTTATGAAGGGCCGCGGAACCGGTTGGGTCACCGCGGAATATGGGATGTTGCCTCGATCGTCGAAGGAGCGTATCCCTCGCGAATCCGTGCGGGGGAAGGTCTCAGGGAGAACCCAGGAGATCCAACGGCTCATCGGCCGCTCACTCCGCGCCATTATGGATCTTCCCAAGTTCGGCGAGCGCACGGTTTGGATCGATTGCGATGTGATGCAAGCCGACGGTGGGACGCGGACCGCTTCGATCTCCGGTGCGTTTGTCGCTCTTGCTCTCGCGCTGCGCGACGCGAAAAAAGCAGGCAAGATCTCGACCGTGCCGATCCGTGAGCACGTCGCCGCAACGAGCGTCGGGGTGTTCGAAGGAGAGGCTCTTCTCGACCTCAACTATCACGAGGACTCGCGCGCCGACGTGGACATGAATGTCGTGATGACCGGCTCGGGCGCGTTCATCGAGGTCCAAGGCACTGCTGAGTCGAGCCCGTTCTCGCAAGGCACTCTCGACGAAATGCTCGCGCTCGCCTCGCGCGGCATCAAGGATATCGTTCGATACCAGCGCGAGATTCTCGGCGAGTGAAGCTCCTTCTCGCCACGACGAGCGAAGGGAAGATTCGCGAGCAGCGGAAATCTCTCGAAAATGTAAGCCTCGAGCTCGATATCATCACGCTCTCAGAGCTGTCGGAGCTTGAGCCTCCCGAAGAGCCAGGACCGACTTTCCGCGACAATGCCGTCGCGAAAGCGCTCTACTACCATCGAGCCTCTGGGCTCGCGACGCTCGGCGAGGATTCGGGTCTCGTGGTCGACTTTCTCGACGGCGAACCAGGCGTGCATTCGGCTCGATGGCTCGGTCATGACACGACCTACGAGGTCAAGAACGCGCGCGTGCTAGAGCTCTTGAGCAAGGCGCCTGACGCGGCGCGCACCGCTCGCTATGTGAGCGCCGTCGCGCTCGTGGAGCACCAAAGCGTTGTCTTCGTGAGCGAAGCCACGTGCGAAGGCCGAATCGCGACCGAGCCTTCCGGCGACGGTGTTTTCGGCTACGACCCTATCTTTTGCTATCCGCCATTCGGCGCGACGATGGCCGAGCTGACGGCGGAGCAGAAGAACGGAGTCAGCCACCGAGGAAAGGCCATGGCTTCTCTTGTCGATTTTCTAATCTCCCGCGAGGGGCGTTGACGCGGCCACCTAACTCCTTATATAATACCTAGTTTCCTCGGGGCGTGGCGCAGCCTGGCTAGCGCGCCTGCTTTGGGAGCAGGAAGTCGGAGGTTCAAATCCTCTCGCCCCGACCAAATTCGTTTGCGCCAGTAGCTCAGTTGGATAGAGCGCCGGCCTTCTAAGCCGGATGTCGGGGGTTCGAATCCTCCCTGGCGTACCAAGAAAGGAAGACCTCAGTTAAGATTCAATCGCGTGGTGGGCGTAGCTCAATGGCAGAGCACCGGGTTGTGGTCCCGGGGGTTGTGGGTTCGAGCCCCATCGCCCACCCCAAAAGGCGCGCCCGTAGCTCAGCTGGATAGAGTGGCGGACTTCGAATCCGTAGGTCGCAGGTTCGAATCCTGCCGGGCGCGCCAAATTTTTCTTTGAGGGCGAAAGGCCCACTCCTATTCTTCGAACGCGGCGACTTTTTCCCGCGCGCGCGCGATGAGCCGATCGAAGCGCTCGTCTCCGTGAAGGTAACATCCCACCCGCGCCGATGAGCGAGAGGATCTCGTAGACTCCGAGCCTGACTCCCGCGTCCAGCGACATGGACGAGAGTTTCAAGCCTTCCGTTAGCGCTTCTGGCTGTCGCCCATCTGCTCGCGACCGCAGCACCGGCCGCTGATAAAGACACCGAGGGCGTAGCCTCGCTCGAGCCGCCTCGAGTCATCGCAAGAGACGCGAATGGCGGGCGTGACCGTGCGCGCGACTCGCATCCCGAGCCTCTGATTGTCGGCGGGATTTTGACCGACGTCTATTACCGCGACACGACGGCGATCGACGGCTTCGTCCAGCAAGAACCCCGCGAGGGCGAGTCCGCGACGGAGAAGACAGAAGCGTCTATAACGACGGGCGCGACACCCGTTCTGGCGTCTATCCCAGGCTCGAGAACCGCGGCCTCGTCGTCAAAGTCACTAAGCTCACTCGTTTCTAGCTCATAGTCGGGGAAGGAGGTGGCCTAGACCGTCGATGGCGCTTCGTGCTACAAACGCGAGCGCTCCGGAGTTTCACGTATGAAAAAAATGCTCTTCGCCTTGATCTGGTTGTTTACCATGAGCGCGTCGGCGGGCGATACGTTCGTGATGCGGGTGGGAAACGTGCTCGGCGATCCCGAGGATGGCGTCGAGCCCCACCACATGGTGAGGACGCAGAGACTATTCGCGAAGCTCGTCTGGGAGAAGACGGGCGGCGAGGTCGAAATACGCTTTCTAGAAGGCAAGTCACTCCCGACATTCCAGATGCCTGCGATGGTGACGAAGGGAGAGATCGAGGCGACCAATGTACCCGGCTTCTTCCTGACGCGAGTGCCCGAGCTCGGCGTGCAAACGATCCCCTATTTGTTCGAAGGTCTAGAACATGCGCGCCGGTTCCCGCGGTCCCGAGCCGCCGATTATCTAGCGGCCAAGATCGAGAACAGCTACGGCGTCCACGTCGTAATCCTTCATGCAGAGTGCCTCGAGCGCGAGCATCAATTCGCTCGATCCGGTCCGGATGCCAGAGGATTTCGAAGGCAAGAAAGTCGCTAACATTTGGGAGCTCTACGCGACCATGTACGATGCCTATCCTCCAGCTCATTTGCGCGAGGTGGGCTACACGGAATCGGTCAAAGGAGGTCTCGTGAGCGGCGAGTTCGACGTCGCGATCGGGCAGCTGCAGAACAACCATCATCAGAAGCTGTTCCAGTTGACCAAAGTGCCGTGGGGCCTGCCACTGACCACGGTTCTCTTCGTCGGGATCGCGTCCGCTTATGGACTTGCCGCGGAGGTCGTCCATACAGACATCCGATGGTTTTGGGCGATCACGCTCGTGTGCTCGACGATGCATTTCTGGTACGACGGGTTCATCTGGTCCGTGCGTAAGAAGCAGGTATAGTTCTCACCACCGTTCGTGACCCATCGCGTCGAGAGCGTCGCAAGCAAAAGACTGTTGGGAGTTTTAGGGTCTACGCGGTCTGCGCGTACAATCCCTGAAGCTCCTGAGAGCGTCACGCTTTCATACATCACCAGGACGTGATGTACGATCCCGCGATGACCGAGCTTCTAGCGTTGACCCCCGAGGAGCTTGCGGAGCTTCTCGGGGGCACCGGGCGCGCTCGGGCCGTCTGGCGTGCCATGCTTCAGGGAAAGGATCCCTTCGAGGATTCGGAGCTCTCACGGCCGTTGCGCGCGCGGCTTCGAGCGCAGACGTTCCCCACCCCCTTTTTCGAGGAGCGCCGCGATGTCGCGACTTGTGGTACCACCAAGTTGCGTTTGGTGCTTGCCGACAAAAAACGTATCGAGACCGTGCTCATTCCTTCAAAGCGCCGCACGACGGTCTGTGTTTCCACGCAATCCGGGTGCGCCCACGGCTGTGTCTTCTGCCTCACCGCGACAATGGGGCTCGAGCGAGGGCTCACGGTGGGAGAGATCGTGGGTCAGGTGCTACTCGCGATGCGAGAGGCGCATCTTCCCGCGATCCGTAACGTTGTTTTCATGGGAATGGGTGAGCCACTCGATAACCTCGATGCGGTGAGAAAGTCCGTTGCCGTTCTCTGTGATCCTTCTGGCCTCGCGCTCGGCCCCACACACATCACGCTCTCGACCGTTGGCACCACGCCGGCGGCCATCCTTGCGACGCGTGATCTTCCCGTGCAGCTCGCGTGGTCGCTTCACGCGGTCGACGATGCACTGCGCCGGCGTCTCGTTCCCACGATGCGTCATTCGACCGAATCGCTGAGGCAAGCCTTCCTCGACCGGCTCTCGGAGAGCGGAGGGAGTCTCTTTGTCGAGATGACTCTGATGGATGGTGTGAACGACGCGCTTCATCACGCAGATGAGCTCGTCGCGTTCCTCGCTCCGTTCTCGCCCTCCGTGCGGGTAAACCTTCTTCCGATGAATGCCGGGCGGGAGGGCTTCTGTGCGAGCTCCGCGCCGCGTGTCGCGGCCTTCCGCCAGCGGATCCGCGACGGCGGCTTGTTCTGCACCATTCGCCGCCCGCGCGGCGTCGAAGCGAGCGCGGCGTGTGGCCAGCTCGCCATCGGCTGACGAGCGTTATAATCGGCCATTTCAAGGAGCGTGACGGTGATCGAAGTCAAGAAAGTCGGGTTCGTGGGCCTGGGCATTATGGGAAAGCCCATGGCGCGCAATCTTCTCAAAGCGGGTTTCGAGCTCAACGTACATAGCCGGTCGAGGCCGCCCGTTGACGAGCTCGTGTCCGAAGGCGCGACCGCCGCCGATTCGCCGAGCGCCTGCGCCTCCGGCATGGATGCCATCGTAACGATGCTCCCGGACTCACCAGACTCCGAGGCCGTTATCCTCGGTGACGACGGCGTGCTGTCTGGAGCCAGGGCGGGTGCCACCATCATCGACATGAGCTCCATTGCCCCTGCTACCTCTCAGAGGATCGCTGCCGCCTGTGAGGCGAAACGCGTGGACGCGCTCGATGCTCCCGTGAGCGGCGGCGAGCCCGGCGCAATCGCCGGCCAGCTCGCCATCATGGTCGGCGGTAAGCGCGAAGCCTTCGATCATTGCGAGCCGATTTTCCAAGCGGTCGGAAAGAGTTACGTGCTCTGCGGCGGCTACGGCGCCGGCAATACGACAAAGCTCGCCAATCAGATCATCGTGGCTGCCAATATCGAAGCGGTTGGTGAAGCGCTCGTGCTCGTGAGAAAAGCCGGGCTCGATCCAAACCACGTCTTCGAGGCAATCCGAGGAGGGCTTGCCGGGAGCAACGTGCTGAACGCGAAAGCCCCGATGATGATCGCAGGCAACTTCGATCCAGGCTTTCGCATTCGTTTGCACCAAAAAGATCTCAACAACGCATTGCTGACAGGAAAAGAGCTCGGCGTGCCCCTCCCGGTGACCGCGCTCGTGCAGCAAATGATAGGCGCGCTCGTCGTCGGCGGTAAAGGCGACCGAGACCATTCCGCCATCGCCACGTTCATCGAAGATATGGCGGCGACGAAGATCCAAGGAGACTAGAGCTCATGGGACGAGACAAAAACTATCGCGGCTACCGCTCCTTCCAATACCTGGAAGAAGGTATCGACTATCCGACTTTCGAGCTCGCGCACGAGGTCGACCGCGTGCCGCCCTATCGGCTGCCGTTGAGCGACGCGGAAGAAGAGCGCGCCGAGCGTATCGCGCGCGAGCAGATTCTCGTTTCTCTTCACGATCACCTTGGCCGTTTCCCGGAGCCCATATCGGAGACGCCTGCCTATATCCGCGAAGGTCGGCAGGCCACCGCTTACGAAGGATTGTCCCATTGTCATTGGGACTGCATTTTCGAGAACTTCATGAACGGCATTTGTCAGATCCACTCGAAGCGTGGCTGGAAGTGGACCGAAGTGCTCCACGACCTGGGAATGCGTCTATGCGATCTCGCCCATCAGGACTTCGTGACCCTATGCCTCGGTGTCGACGACATAACACGCGCTCATGAAGAGGGCCGGGTAGCGCTCGTGGCGTCGATCGAGGGTGCGGCGCCCATCGAGAACGAGCTCGATCGCATCGAGATTTTCTATGGTTTCGGCGTGCGCGCGATGGGCATCACTTATAGCGAGTCGAACGGACTCGGGTCGGGCTTGAAGGAAGAGAAGGATGGCGGTCTCACCGCCTTCGGGCAGCGCGCTGTGGAGCGGATGAACAAGGTCGGTATGCTCATCGACTGCTCGCATTGCGGTGACCAGACGACGCTCGACGTCATCGAGGCGAGTGAGAAACCGATAGCGCTCACCCATATCGGGGCGCGCTCGCTATGGAACACGAATCGCATGGCGCCCGACGATGTGCTGAAAGCCTGCGGCGACAAAGACGGTGTTATCGGGATCGAAGCGGCGCCGCATACGACGATCACAAAAGCGCATCCGCGACATGATCTCGAGGCCTATATGGAGCACTTCGAGTACATCAGAGATCTCGTTGGGATCGACCATGTCGGCTTCGGCCCCGATACCCTCTACGGCGATCACGTCGACTTACACAATACGTATAAGTCGAGCCTTTCGATCAAAGCGGCGACCCATCAAGATGACGAGCGCGTCGAATACGTTGAAGGGGTCGAGAACCCGACCGAAGCGTCCGAGAACATCGTGCGCTGGCTCGTCAAACACGACTACTCTGACGAGGACACCGCCAAGGTTGTTGGCGGCAACGCGCTACGTCTCTTGAAGGAGGTTTGGGAGTAGGCCTGTGCTGTTGCTGCTGTTCGCCTTTTCCGGCGACGTCGAAGCGCACCTCACTGCGAAGATCGAGGCCAATCGAACGATCTCGGTCGAGCTCGCCTACGAGCTCACCCTCGACGGTGCGCCTACGGCCACGGGCGAGCTTACGTTCACGCTCCTTGAGATGGACGGGGCTCGGATCGAGAATCTGCGGGTGGAACAGGGCCAGGGACGGGCGCCGCTCGGGCTCGACAGGTCCGGCGCTCCCAAGCTCGAAACGGCCGTCCCAGTCGGGCCCGGAACGACGTTCATCACTTTCTACTACGATACGGTCGGAACAACGATCCCGATCTTGGTTCCGAGCTTCTCTCCTACCGAGGCGCGACCCGGGACGTTCACTGCGGAGCTACAGATACCTGAAGGCTTCCACCTCGTGGAGAGCTTTCCGACCGGGGTGAAAAAGCTAGCCGGAAGTCGATATGAGCTCGAGCTTCCAGTTCTCCCTGCTTTCATCCGACTCGACATTAAGGATCGCGCGCCGGTTCTGACCTTTCCGCAGCTGGTGGATGGCTCCGTGACCGTTTTGTTTGCCGGACTCGCCTTCGTCGCTATGCGTCGCATTCGAGCGCCAAGGTGATCGCATGATGGAAGTCGGATTCGTTTTCTGGGGGCTCTTCGCCGTCTTTGGCGCGTTCATCGCGGCCTACGTCGCTTGGATGGTTTGGGTCGAGCGGGGCTGATCCGTGTCGGTCCAAATCGTTCTCTTCTCGCTCTACTTCGTCGTCATCTTCGCGATCGGCTGGTACGCCTTGAAGCGGACGCGGGACGAATCCGACTACTGGATCGCGGGCGGGAAGCTCGGCTGGCTTCTCGGGGGCGCGTCGATGGGGGCCACCCACGCGAGCGCCGGAACCTTCGTCGGCACCATTGGAGTCATCTATACTGCGGGGTGGTCCTTCGCCTGGATTGTGCTCTCGATACCGCTCGCCTATTGGTTCATGGCCGCAGTGCTCGCGCCCCGATTCACTCGATCGAAAGAGCTCACGCTGCCGGCTTTCATCGAGACCCGCTACTACAGCAAAGCCGTGCGGCGCCTCGCCGCCGTGATCATTTTGATCGCGACCGTCGTCTACGTGCAGGCGCAGATTGTGGCGGGCGGCATCATCAGCAACATCGTCTTCGGCATCCCGACAGAGTGGGGCATGATCGGATTTACGGTCATCCTCCTCGTCTACACGTCGATCGGAGGCATGCTCGCCGTCGTCTACACCGATTTCATCCAGCTCGTGATCATGATCGTCGGTGTGGCCGCCGCTCTGCCGTTGGCTATTCGAGGGCTTGGCGGTCTCGGTCCGCTCTTCACCTATGTCCAGGCTGTAAAGCCCGAGACCTTTACTTGGGAAAGCTTCCCGCCCACGCTCTTGTTCACGATGGGGCTCGCTTTCACACTCGGGACGGTCGCGACACCGGAGAAACTCGTCCGCCTCTACGCAATGAAAGATATGCGCACCATCCGCCGCGGCGTTCTCTTTGCGATCCTCGTGGCCGCCGGTTTGAATCTCGCGATCTTTGTCATCGCGCTTACGAGCATCGTCATCTTCCCCGCGCTTCCGCGCGGCGACCTCGCGATGCCGATGGTAGCGCGTGCTGTGCTGCCGCCGGTTCTCGGATCGGTGCTCTTGGCAGCGATTGCGGCCGCCATCATGTCCACGGTGGACTCGCACATGCTCGTGGCGGGCTCTGCACTGGCCCATGACATCTATGGAACCCTTCGCCCGGACGCGAGCCCGAAGACGCGTCTTTGGATAGGACGCGTCGGGATTCTGATCGTTGGCTCCATACCGCTCCTGCTCATCCTGAGCGGTGTTGGTGAAGGCAAGCTCATTCAGTTCATTGTGCTCTTGTTTACCGCTCTCATGGCGTCGAGCTTCTTCATGCCCGTGGTCGTTGGCGTCTATTGGAGCCGTGCAACGAAAGAGGGCGCGGCCTCGGCGATGATCGGAGGCTTACTCGTGTGCTTCGGGTGGGAGCTCTGGGGTCCAGCAAGTATTGACCCGGTGCTTCCAGGCTTCCTCGCCTCAGCGTTCCTCCTCGTCGCCGTCAGCTTGCTGACGCCGCCGCCTCCAGACTCGGCCCTCGCCCCCTATCGACGCTAATACGGCGTTTCCCACTGGCCGTGGAACACGAGGTCGTCCTGCGGGCGTCGCGTTCGGCTAGCCAGGGCCTCTTCCGCGGAATAGCCAAGTGCTATGGCCGCCACTGGCTCGAAGCCCTCGAGGATCGCGTAGGTTGTGCGCGCCGCCGCGACGCTGAAGCCCGCCATCTGATGGACCGCGAGGCCGACATCGTGAAACGCGTGGCGGTTCGGCTCGCCATTACGGGCGAAGCGAAGCTTCGCCCCCGACAGCGCCAGTACGGGCGCCTGACGGAAGGCGTCGGGAGCGACGACTTCGCCGCGGCCGGGAAGGATCAGACGAAACCGATCGCCTGGAGCCTTCATCGCTTGAAGTGCTTCGACGAGCGCCCGCATCTCGAGAGCGTGGCCGCCATCGCGATCGAGCACGATGCCAACGTTCATGGGAGGCCGACGGCGGCCGTGGCTCGTAGTGGCCTTCAAGCTGACTTGAACGAGAAGACGATCCGGCTCGCGAAGGCTGCGCCGGTCCGCATGAATGGAAACAGAGAGCGCACCGCGTGACGGCGCGTCGAAAGGCTGGGCCACCGGTCGCGCCAAAAGATGCGGCGAGAGCGCCAGCTGCGCTTGCGCGAGCCGGGCCGCGATGAAGCGAACCTTGGGGTCTCCGGGAACGTAGCTGTTCGCCCAATAACCTCGCGCCTCGCGAAAGCGGAGGCCCTCGAGTGTCCTGCGCGCTTCGAGAAAAGAGACAGCGGCATACTCGTTGCGCTCTTGCTCTTCCAAATCGAACTCGACCAAGACATCCAGGCTACGCGTGTCTTCTACATCCCCGCGTAGGGGCGCGTACTTCCATTGCATTAAGGCATCGATGGCCGCTTGGTCGAGAGACGGGATCGAGCTCGAGACACGAGCGTCGATGACGTTGCCCGCGCGATCGATTTGGATCTGCAGGCCTACCGTGCACGGGTTGTTGCCCACCCAGCGCCCTCGGGAAGCACGGGGTCCACGTGGACTAGCTTCTCGATGCTTCGCCGTTTATGTAGAAGGTCGGGGTCAAATCGGCTCGCGAGAACGTTATCCCTTGCCACGACCGCGCCACCAACGACGACAGGAATCTCCTCGTCTGCTGACAGCGCTGGCGTATCGAAACCGCCCTTCCGTTCATCCAAGCGTCGGACGCTCTCTTTGCCTTCCCGAGGCGCTGCTGCTCGAGATGCGGGCAGCGGAGGAGAAACGCTCTGAGCGTCCTGTTTTTTTGGTGCGTCCTCGAACTTTACCGCCGCGTCTTTGTCGGCTAGAGAGCCGAGAGAATCTAACTCACGAAACCTCCCGTTCTCTGTTTCGAGGTCGATATTGTCCCCCTCGCCGTTCTCTCGAGGCAGGTTGCGCAGCCGTGCCATCTCGGCCTCGCGGCGAGGTTGTTTCAAATCAGCCAAAAACAACTCCTCCGGTTGGTCGTGAACCGAGACGCGAACGGCGATGAACCCTATTACGGCCGCTGCGGCCAGCCCCATTGCCCAGTGACGCGACCTCCGCACATGCGTGCGGCCTTTCAGCTCTTCGCGTGAGAGAAGCGCGGCGACAACGTCATCCTCGACATCCGCTGTGCTGGTAGCGCGCCGAGCTCGGCCTCTACCGCGGAGAGGCTCTTCAGAAACGACGCGCACTCGACGCAGCCCTCGAGATGTTCTCGAAGAGTCGCGTCGTTCGGCCCGAGGGGCACTTTTCCTTCTAGAGCGAGGACGTCTCGTACTTCGGTGCATTTATCCGTCATGATTCAACCTCGTGCGTCGTTCGTAGCTTTCCACGAGCCGGAGGCGCGCCCGCCTTACGTGGGTCTTCACGGTGTTCACGGGCATTCCGAGAATCGACGCAATGTCTTTCAGCGGTAGGCTCTCGATCGTGGCAAGAACCAGAACTTCTCGCTGGGGCAGGGGCAGCGCCGCGATCGCGCGCTCGAGCCTCGCAGCCGTCTCCTTGGCGGAAGCCAGCCACTGTTCCGGGAGCTCCGGCACCGCTTCGATTTCCATTTGGGCTAGCCCTCTCATATCCCGACATACCAACGGGAGGGCAAATAGTTTCAGAAAATCTTGACCCGTAGGTTATTCAACCCGAATCACTTACGGCGCGTCTTTGGCCCTTTTCCTCTAAGGTACGCGGCCAGCGCGACCGCCTGGTTGTGTGCTTCGTCGCGTGCGCTATAAACGAGCATCACGGGTGTCGCTCTTGGGCGCGACGAGGATCGGCACCTTACGAGTATAGAGGATAGAATCCCCTCACCATGACAGAGCTTCAGGGTGCGCGCGTCTTGATCACAGGTGGTGCGAGCGGCATTGGCAGGCGCATGGCTTTGGGCGTTGCGCGGCGCGGCGGCACGCTCGCTCTTTGGGACTTGAACGGTGAGGGTCTAGAGTCGGTGAAGTCCGAAGTAGAAGAACTCGGAGGGAAAGCCACCGCTGCTATCTGCGACGTCTCCGACCGCGAGGCGGTTTACGCGGCCGCTGCTGCGGAAGAGCCGGTGGACGTCCTCATTAACAACGCTGGCGTCGTCAGCGGCCAATCGCTTCTCGACATCTCGGACGAGCAGATCCAGAAGAGCTTCGACGTGAACGCGCTGTCTTTGTTCTGGATGATGAGAGCGTTCTTGCCAGGCATGATGGAGCGCGGGCGTGGACATGTGGTCACGATCGCCTCGGCAGCAGGTCTCCTTGGCGTTCCCGGTCTCACGGATTATTGCGCGACGAAGTGGGCCGCCATCGGCTTCGACGAGTCCCTTCGCGTCGAGCTCGACAGGAAAGACTCCGGTGTGCGGACCACCGTGGTCTGCCCCTACTACATTGATACCGGAATGTTCGAGGGCGTTAAGACTCGCTTTTCGTTTCTTTTACCCATTTTGAACGAAGAGCGTGTCGCGGAGAAGGTTCTTCACGCGGTCGAACGCAACCAAGCGCGTTTATGGATGCCTCCCCTTGTTTACAGCATTCCACTTCTTCGCCTCCTCCCAGTGTCGTGGTTTGATACCGCCGTTGAATTATTGGGTATTAACGCTTCAATGGATGAATTCAAAGGCAGAAAAGTTAAATAGCCTTATAGTCCTCTGACAGCACTTGTCAGGACTGACCTTATGGGTTAAAATTTGACTATACGGTCAAATCCTGAACCTGTCGGCCGAAAAAAACCCACCTTCATTGAAGAAGCCCGCCGTCGGCAGATCGTGGAAACAGGAATCCAGACCATTGCTAGCCAAGGCTTCTCCCAGGCTTCGCTGGCCGAGATTGACCGCAAAACAGGGACCAGCAAAGGCGTCATCTCGTACCACTTCGCGGGCAAGGAAGCGCTCGTCGATGAGATTCTGCGCTCGCTGCTCCGCCAGCCGGCTGAGTTCATCAAAGAGCGCGTCAGCCGCCACGAGAGCGCGCTCGGTCAGCTGAGCGCTTATATCGAAGCCAACTTCGAGTGCATGAAGACCCATCGGGATAACTATGTCGCGCTCGTGGATCTTTGGGGCCGGCGCGGAAGCTCGGGGGGCCACAGTAGCTTCAACGCCGAAGCCCACGAGCCCGCGCGCCACTACCTCGCGCATATCCTCGACGCGGGCCGTGAGCGCGGGGAACTGCGTCAAGTTCCGGTGCGCACGACCGCTTCCGTTGTGCAGGCCGCCATCGATGGCGTGATGCTCCAGTGGGTCTTCGATTAAGAAGCTATCGATCTCGACGTGAGCCGCGCCGAAATATTGGAGATGGTTACCCGTCACGTGATGCCTCAAGCAACAGGAGAACTCCGATGAGCTCTATCGACACCACAGGCATGTCCGAAGGCAAGAAAGCCGCTCTCGAGCTCACTGAATCGTCCCGGGAAAGCTTCCACGGCTATCCCACCTTCATGGGCGAGCTCCACATGGACCTCATCTATCCTTGTTCCAAACTGGCGTCCAACCGTGACGCTCGAGGCCGTGAGTTCCTGACGAGGCTCGAGGCGTTCTTGAAAGAGCACGCCGATCCCGATCAGGTCGATCGCGATGGCGAGATCTCGGCTTTCGCACTCACGGAGAACGGCGTCGGCTCGGATCCCTCGCGCATGGAGACCCATACGGAGCCCACAAAGGACAGCAAGCACTTCATTCTCAATGGCGAGAAGCTCTGGTGCACGAACGGCAGCCGCGCGAAGCTGCTCGTGGTTATGGCCAAGACCTCGCCGAAAGAGATCGACGGCAAAAAGCGCAACCAAATCACCGCTTTCGTGGTCGACACCGACACACCCGGTGTGGAAGTAACGCACCGCTGCCGTTTCATGGGCCTGAAGGCGCTCTTTAACGCCGTCATCCGCTTCGACAACGTGAAAGTCCCCGCCGAGAACATCATTGGAGGCGAAGGCGCTGGCCTTCGCGTCGCGCGCACCACGCTCAACACCGGACGCATCACGCTACCCGCGATGTGCATCGGCCTGAGCAAGCGTGCCTACCAATATGCAAGGGACTTCGCGAACGAGCGCGAGCAATGGGGCGCTCCGATTGGAAAACACGCCGCCATCGCGGACAAGATTGCGCGCATGGCATCGACGACCTTCGCGATGGAGTTGATGACCTCCCTCACTTCCGCGCTCGTCGATCGCAAGCAAACAGATATCCGCGTGGAAGCAGCGATGGCGAAGCTGTACGGAACCGAGGCCGCGTGGACCAACGTCGACGAAGCGATGCAGACCCTTGGAGGCCGCGGCTACGAGACCGCCCAATCCCTCGAAGCTCGAGGCGAGAAGCCCTATGCCATCGAGCGCGCGATGCGCGATGCGCGCATCAACCGCATCTTCGAAGGCTCGACAGAGATCATGCGCTTGTTCATCGCCCGTGAGGCGATGGACCCGCATCTACGCGTGGCCGGCGATGTCATGGACACTCGGCTGCCGTTCGCAAAACGCCTCTCCGCCGCGCTGCGCGCCGGTTGGTTTTACATGCGGTGGTACCCGAAACAATGGCTCCCGGCATTTCCAAAAACGCCCGGAATGGACCCTGCCTTGAAAAGGCATGTGCGCTACGCAGCCCGCACGAGCAAGAAGCTTGCGCGAAAAATGTTCCATGCGATGTTGAAACACGGACCCAAACTAGAGCGCGAGCAATTACTCCTCGCGCGATTCGTCGACATCGCCACGGAGCTCTTCGCCCAGGCGGCCTCGACAAGCCGCGCCCAAGCGCTTATCGTCCAAGGTGCCGATGCCCGCGAGGTGAAACTCTCGTGGAGCACTTTTGCGCTGAATCCCGTCTTCGCATCGATGCCGCCTTCCGAGGCGTAGGCCAGAACAATGACGCAATGGGCTATCGCCTCGCCCAAGGCCTGCTGAAAGGCGACGCTGAATGGCTCCTCGACGGCATCCTCGAGCACAGCCTCGAGTCCCCGGGCCAGCCGAAACCCGCCGAAGCAGAGCGCCTGACACTAGAGCTCGAAGAGGCTCGGCACTGATCGCGTTCGCGTTTGCCCCCAACACCCTATCGGAGTATTCTTACGTTCTTCCGGGGACAGCGTCTTCGGATGCTGGCATGCGCCTGTAGCTCAGCTGGATAGAGCGTCTGCCTCCGGAGCAGAAGGTCGGAGGTTCGAATCCTCTCAGGCGTACCAGTGAAGCATCCGACCTCGTGGGCCGCTAGCTCAATTGGTAGAGCAACGGACTCTTAATCCGTAGGTTGACGGTTCGATTCCGTCGCGGCTCACCAACTAGATCAATGACTTGCGAAGACTTATCCCCCTCGGTTCCGGTTTTGGTGCCCATTTTGGTGCCAACTTCCTCGGAGTCGGTTGCACTCGGTGCCCTGCGATCCACGAGCGCGGCGAACGACTTTCCAATTGAAGGTAGCCAGCGAGTGTAGAAACGGAGCGTTGTGTCGGGCGAGCGGTGCCCGAGCTGGTGGCTCACGAAGCTGATGGGAGCGCCCTCGGCCAGGAGCAAGCTCGCGTAGGTGTGGCGGAGATCGTACAGCCGGAAGCCCGGCAGCTGGGCGCGCTTGAGCACGCGCTTGAAGACCTTCGCGACGTTGTTGTGGTCGAGCGGCGTCATCACCGTGGAGGGAAAAAGCCACTCGGGCTCCCCCCATCCGTTCCGTAGAGAGTCGCGCCGCAGCGCGGCAACGTACTCGCTGAGCAGCTCGGTGAGGTCGGAGGTGGTTGCCGCGCGGTTGACGAGAATGCCACGCCGGAGGTCAGAAGAGCGACTGCGGGAAACTCCTTCCGAAGGCGGAATGTCATGGGAACAATCCTCCTATCAGACTAAACACACCACGCCACATCATAGAGTCATGGCCTCACATTTGCGCGCCCCTCGTAGTTTTCTGGTTTGTCGGGTTGAAGATGGACTTCCAAAAGGTTACGTTGCCCGCGCACAGTCATCTTACCGAGAGGAGGAGCTCATGAACAGTAACATTTCATTCCATCGACGGAGCCATCTCGGGGCGGGGTTGCTCTTCTTCAACCTCATCGTCCCGATCGCGACCGCTCAGGACTCTGGTCCCAACCGGGACGGCGTTTTCCGCTACGACATCATTAACCTCACCACTCGGACGGTCTCGGTCGCCGACGGCCGGCAGATCGTCTACGGACCGTACCGCGCATACTTTCGCGTCTTCCCTTTCGGAACCGGGCCCGCGGGATTCTACGAGGAAAGAGAGCCGCACAAGGATTTTCGTTTGATGCATGCGGTCGACAATTTGGTGGGGAAGTACCGTGACCTATCGGTCGACTACCGCGAGCGTTGGGAGGGACCCGACAAGCTCGTGGTCACGCACCTAGGCCAGGGCTCGCCCGAGCCCGAACGGATCCAGCGCATCCTCACTCGAGTCCAGACAGAGAAGAGCGAATGGGACGGCGTCTGGAGGTTGCAGGTGAGAGACGTGACAGCGAACGAGCTTCTCCTGGGAGAAAAGACGTGGATTCGCTATGGAGACTACATAGGATTCTTCTCGCAAGCCCCAGACCAGCCCTTTTACGCTATCTACGCCCAGCAGGACGGGCAGAGCAAATTCCGTATCCTCTTTAGTACGCGTGAAGAGGAAGTTGGAAGCTCCCTCGACCGCTCGAGAGCGTACCAGGGAGCTTGGGACGGCGCTCGCTGGGTCGAAAGCTATGTCGAGACGTCGCAAGGAAACGAGCGCTCTGGCCACCGGATGAGCATCACGTACGACCCTATCCTGAAATGATCCACCCGATGCTCCGCGTCGCGCGTCGGGCAGTTTGTCTCGCCCTTTGTGCTCTAGCCCTTTTCGCCGAGCTCGGTGTGGCGGATAACTGGCCTCAGTGGCGCGGGCCGTTCCTCAACGGCACGAGCTCAGAAAGGGATCTCCCTTCCAACTGGGGCCGCGAAGAGAACATCCGTTGGAAGTTGAAGCTACCTGCTTTGAGCGCCTCCACGCCGATCGTCTGGGAAGACCACGTTTTCCTCAGTGTGGCCGATGACACCGTTCTACAACTGTGGTCGTTGGATCGTGAAGACGGGACCGTCCTTTGGAAGGGTTTCCTCGATGACCGCAACGAGAAGATCAACAAGCAGAACATGTCCTCCCCATCGCCGGTGACCGACGGCTCGAGCGCCTGGGTCATGACCGGGACCGGTGTCCTCAAGCGATTCGACTTTGCCGGCAACGAGATTTGGGCCCGCGACATCCAGGGCGACTACGGGAAGTTCTGGCAAATGTACGGCTACGGTTCATCGCCGCTTCTTTACGGGGATTCGCTCTATATTCAGGTTGTCCACGGAAAGAACACGAGCGACCCTTCTTATGTGCTGTGCATCGACAAGGCGACGGGCGAGACCCGGTGGCGAGTAGAGCGCCGTACCGCCGCGCTGGGCGCCGGTGGGGACTCTTACGGATCGCCGATGCTTCTGGAGCTTTCAGAAAGTGCCGAGATCATCGTAAGCGGTGCCAACGTCGTGACCGGGTACGATCCCGCAAGCGGACGCGAGCTCTGGCGTGCCGACGGGCTCAATCCCACCAACGACCCCACCAATCGAACGGTTGCCTCGCCGGTCATCATGGACGGGGTGATATACGCGCCCGCTAGGTACGGACCGCTACTTGCGATCGAAGGGGGTGGGCGCGGAGACGTTACCGAGTCCCACCGGCTATGGGCCTTCAGTCGCGGTCCCGAGGTCCCCACCCCTGTCACCGACGGGAAGTTCTTCTATGTGGTCGACGACAAGGGCATCATGTGGTGTCTCGACGCCAAGACGGGAGAGACGATATGGGGGCCCCAGCGGATCGCTCCTGGCATTTACAGCTCCTCCCCGGTCCTGGCCGATGGCAAGATCTACGCAACCAACGAGGACGGGCTCACCACCGTGGTCAAGGCGGGAGCGGTGTTCGAGATCTTGGCCGAGAACGACCTCGACGACTACTGTCTCAGCTCTCCGGCCATCTCGAACGGTCAGATCTTCATCCGTACCACCCACTATCTTTACTGCATCGGTAAGCAGGCCCGAGAGGGAGCGAACTTTCGCCCAACCAATTAGAACAGCCACCTACCGATTGAAACCTCTCGTGCGTTTGCCGACCGAGGCTCAATCCATCGGCCGTTGGGAGGCAGCACGGAGGACGCTCTCGTGCTACGGTCGGTGTGCCTTCCATAAACTCGATCCGCAATCCTCAAGCTGCTCTCGACCCTGGGAGCGAGTTCACGCGCGTTGAATGCTTCGGTCGGCGTCGCGGTCATCGCGGAATCGGAGCCCGCGCAAGAACGCCGCGCCGTTCGTGAGAAAGACATCACGTCAGTGCGGCGATCGTCACGCAGCGAGGCGACGGTAATAATGATGGAGACCTCCGACTTTCGGAACGGCCGTCACTCGCCCCATCGAGGGGGGATGGACGGTTCGCGGCTCGCGGGCATCTTTCTCGAGCGACAAGTGAGTCCGGCAGGAATGATAGTAGTCGACGTATTCGCGCAGGATTCGTCTCGCGTGCCGATCGTTGAGGACGATCACGTGGTCGAGGCACTCGCGGCGAACGCTTCCAATGACTCGTTCGACGTACGGGCTCTGCCACGGCGAGCGCGGCGCCGTGAGAACCTGTTGGATGCCGAGTCCCGCGACGCGACGTTTGAAGTACGCTCCGTAGATTCCATCCCGGTCCCGCAGCATGAAGCGAGGCGCGCTATCCCACGGAAAGGCGTCGACGATCTGCTGCGCGCTCCACTCAGCCGTGGGATGTTCCGTGACATTCGTGTTCGGCTTAGGCGCTGTGCTCTCGAGCCCCATCAACCGCATCAGCCGCTGCACACGCTTGCTGTTCACGAAGGCCCCCTCTGCTTTGAGCGTCTGCGTCATCATGCGGCTCCCGAAAAACGGATGCTTCAGATGTAGCTCGTCCATCCGCCGCATCAATGCCAGTTGCTCCGCATCCGGCTCGACTGGTTCGTAGTATAGGCTCGACCGATTTACGCCGAGCAGCTCGCACTGCACGCGCATCGACAGCAGACTCACTTCTCGAAGCGCTAGAGGAGGTGCTGACGCTTCACAAGTTGAAGGTCCCCGCTCTACTGCGCAAGAGCCTGTACTCGACGAATCCCATCGAAAGCATGTTTTCCATGGTTCGTAGTTGCGAGCACAACATCAAACGCTTCCGAAACAGCAAGATGCGCCAGCGTTGGCTCGCCGCTGTGCTGCTGCACTGCGAGCAACGATTCCAACGAGTCAAGGGGCACGCATCCATCGGCGAAGTGATTGCGGCCATCGATGCGATCCAACGTGAGGACGGGATGCCTGAGGCCGCGTAAGGTCAGGGGCGTAGATCTGGAAATGACCACGAGTCACTTATGACGGTTTCAACTATTTTCTTGACATCCTCCGAAAAATGGGGTCCACTTCAGTGCCACGATAAGGAGCCATACCATGATCACAGAGAGCCAGCGATCTCCGTTAGACAACTCCCTTTCCTTGCCTCGGATGACGAGTGCTATAACCTGGTACGGATGGGTAACCCTCTCTCTCGCGCTGTTCCTCTCGATCCCATCTCAGGCCGGTGCGCAAGGCTTGGAAGGTGCGTGGCATCTGGACAGCTACGAAGGCGGTGGCAATGTTGGCCCGACCACAGGCCAATTGCTTATCGTTGATGGTCGATGGACGCTTCTCTACAGGATGGAGGAAGCGGAGGGGTCCACCGCTGGGCGTGCCCACGGCGGTCCATACGACGTTTCCGGAGACACATTGAATTTCGTCTTGGAGTGGTCCATGCAGACTGTGGGTGGGCGACCCGTGGTGAGTAGTGAGCCGAGCCTGAATCCCACTCAATTCATACTTGCCGGCGACCAGCTGACGCTTCGTTATCGGGGTGGGGGGGTCATAAGGTTCACCCGAGTCAGGGCGCCGGAAGAATGAAGCCGATGAGCTTGCCGAAATCGACCTCGGCGAGCTCGCCCGGACTACACTCGGCCATACGGACTGTGAACCGTCCGCGCTCACGGAACCCGCAGTGCTTGATCGCGAAGCGGTACAGCGAACTGTGGGGGAGATCCACGCCCCGGCGGCGACGACCTATGTCATCAACGGCGATAATGCCTGTCCCGCGTGCCGTTCCTAGTGGCGGCCCCCGTGCTCGGTCAGCAGGAGGGCGCCGAAAGTCCACTTGTCCCTGCAATCGCCACGCGTGCCAAGCGCACTCGTAGCGATCCGAGACGTTTGTAGCGTTTCGAACCGTGTTGCGGATCGTGCAGCCGCTTGTCACTTTCCTAAGGCGTTGTCCTGATTGCGGTTAGTGCATCATTGCGCGTCGGGCACGAACCTTGAACGTTCAGGGGTGGTGCCCTAAGGATAGGAAATTTCAAGCCGCTCCATTGGTCGCGGGGCGCAAATCGTCGCTTGTGGAGGGTCTGTTTAGCTTGGGTAGGTAGTGTCGAGGTAAGCAGGGGTCGGCGAAGAAGCTGGAGTCCGAGGAAGGAGCCTCAGATTGAGTAGTGGGAGGATGTGAAGACGAGCGAGGAGCGCGGCGTTGCCGGGTAGCTGAATTGAATGGCGTAATCGTCGGTTGGTGTTAGTGGACTGGAGGAGCGCGGGAGTCGCCGTTTCGCTTATGCAAGTGGTCAAGAATTTTACGAATGACTTTGTGCTCGGCGAATAGGTTTCATAATGCCCCCCTTTCTACAATCCAGCAATTGGAGTAAAGAGACGATCACGGATGCCTGATTTTTCTCGGAACTGACAGGCGGCAAAGACGACATAGAACCGCGTGTTCCGGTGTCGTCGCCCTTTTCCTCCAGGTTTTGGGCAACCGGAAACGCTGTAAGTCCAACAATCTAAACAAACAATCCAACCTTGTCAACCTTGTCAACCTTTTTCGCCATTTTCTCCTATAAATCTAAACCTCTTTTCTTTTTTACTCCTGACTCTCTTTTAGGTTGACAAGGTTGACAAGGTTGGATTATTTGTTTAGATTCAACAGTTTACAGCGTTGGAGATATAGTAGAACCACCCCTCTGGCACCCCTCTTGGAGCTGTAGCTCTATTAGAGAAGGGGTTGTGCCTCGTACCCCCCCCTAGGCGGTGCACGATACCTTAAACTCGGAACGATTCGTGGACCAGGCCCCCACAGAGGTCTACGCGACGTTGCTGGACGAGGGTAAGTACCTGTGCTCGGTGCGCACCATGTATCGCGTCCTCGAGGAGCATGCGGAGCTGCGAGAGCGGCGCGATCAGCTCCGCCACCCAAACTATGAAAAGCCGGTCCTTCTGGCGACGGGACCCAACCAGGTTTGGTCCTGGGACATCACAAAGCTTCTCGGTCCCTTGAAGTGGGCGTACTTCCACCTGTACGTGATCCTGGACATTTTCAGCCGCTACGTCGTAGGGTGGATGCTGGCCGAGCGAGAGAGTGCGGAGCTTGCGAAGCGTCTCATCAAAGAGACGTGTTCGAAGCAGGGTATCGTTGAAGAGCAGCTGACGCTTCACGCCGACCGCGGCACGTCGATGAAATCCAAGCCGCTAGCGATGCTCCTATCGGACCTCGGGGTGACGAAGACCCACAGCCGCCCCCAAGTTTCCAACGACAATCCCTACTCGGAGAGCCAGTTCAAGACGCTCAAATACCGTCCCGAGTTCCCCAAGCGGTTCGGTTCGATCCAACACGCTCGTGACGTTTGTAGAGATCTGTTCCGCTGGTACAACACCGAACACTATCACTCAGGCATCGGCCTGCTTACACCCGAGTCCGTGCACTACGGCCGCGCGGCGACGATCGTCGAAGGTCGCCAGCAGGTGCTCGTGGACTTCTTCCAAGCCCATCCGGAGCGTTTTGTGAACGGAGCGCCAAAACCGCCCGATTTACCCTCAGCGGCGTGGATCAATCCGCCGACGACAAAAACGACGCCTCAGATTGGCGCACAAGCCACCTCCGAGGCCGCGGACGACCTGCAGGTACCCCTCATTTGCAACATTTACGGGGAACCCGTCGTCTCGGACTCGGCTCCCTCAGTGACCCACACGCAGCAGAACGACGCGCAGACTCAGGGAAATCCGGCGTGACGGTTCGTCCGCCCTCCGCCGCCCGAACGTCCTTTCACGGGCGGCGACACATAAACGGTTGCTCACTAAATACACGATCTCGGTGTCTCAAAGTTATTGACATTTGCCGTCCCGGTAACGGCGAACGCCATTCAAGCGTAGCCGTATTGAGAAACTGCCTCCAGTTCGTGTCACGGCTCGATGGGCAGCCACAGCCAAGCAACTTGACGAGCGAGGACGGGGATGAAGTTGAAGCAACGGGAGTTGATGTTGCGTGGTGCCAACTTGGTGCCAAAACTACTCCGGGCGCACCGAACCAACGGAGACGACTGTCACCGCTTCTTCGAGTCTTTCGTGCTGGTTAGTGTCGGTTGGTGCTCGTTGGTGATCACCTGAGCACGACTCTTAATCCGTAGGTTGACGGTTCGATTCCGTCGCGGCTCACCAACTTGCGAGCCTTCCGTTTCCGGTGTTGTGAAAATCGTTGGGACTCGGCTCCCTGTTTCTGCCCGGCGGGGCCGTCCAACAGCGCCGCGTAGTTCTTCCCTTCGCTCGGAATCCAGTGGGCATAGTGTGCGAGCGTTGTCGTGGGGTTCGCATGGCCGAGCTGGGCCGCCACGTACGAGATCGGGGCGCCCTGGGCGAGAACCTGGCTCGCGTAGGGTGCTGGCCCGAAAGTCGAGATCGTCGATCCGAAGCGCGTAGGCTTCCGAGGGTCGGAGCTCCGTCTTGATGAGAAGCTCGAAGAGCGCAGCGAGCGACGTCTTCCGCGCAACCGCGAGGAAGCGGTCACGTTCTTTCGAGCTCATCGGACGAATCTTGCGCCGTTCGGCCTTTGACACCGTTCCAGCTTTTCCTCGTCGGCCGCCACGATAGAGACACGGGTTCGTAGCGATCAGGCCGTCCTCGACGTCCTCGGCGGACCCCGCGGGCCGGTTGAATCCGCCCTTCCTGTCGGATAGGTATTCCAGTTCTTCGGGGAGTCGCGATGGACTGGAAGACC